>NZ_AP027142.1:1740000-2340000 GCF_027925385.1 Methylocystis iwaonis | reverse complement strand
GAGCTGTCCGCGTAGCAATCTCGCAGAATAACGGGCCGTAGAGGAGGATTGGCGGCAACTGGCGGAGACGGTGGGATTCGAACCCACGATAGGGTTTCCCCTATAACGATTTAGCAAACCGTCGCCTTCAGCCTCTCGGCCACGTCTCCGCTCGCGCTGCGTCGCGCGTGAATGGGACATATGCCAAAGCGCCCCGTCTTGGCAAGCAGAGTGGCGGCCCCCGGCGTCCCAATCTGCTCGTTTTTGAGGAAACCGAGGCGGCCTGTGGATTTCTCGCGCGCGCCGTGTCGCTGCGCCCGATTCGTGAGGATCGAGCCGTTGGATGCCGGCGCCCGCGATTTCCTGCCTCATTGACAGGCGGCATAGTGTCTCCCGTGCAACGGTCCGGGACTAAATGGCGCGCGGGGGCGGTTTGGCGCATGGAGTTCGTTGACAATGAGCAGGGGCGCCTGCTGATTAGTGGCGAAGGCTTTGGCGTGGAGGGATTGCTTCTCCGGCCCAGCCTGGCGCTTCCTCGAGGACATGCCTTTGGCGCGTCTCCGACCTTTGTTTTTGAAATATGAGGCTGGAATGAAAAAAGTCGCTCTTTCGGTCGCCGCTCTGGCGCTGACCGCCGGCTCCGCGCTCGCGGCCGACCTTCCGTCGCGCAAGGGCCCGCCGGTCCTCCCCCCGCCGCCCCCGCCGGCTCCGCTGTGGACGGGCTTCTACGTCGGCTTGAACGCTGGCGGAACCTGGGCGAGCAGCAACGCCATCAACACCGTTGGATATCCGATTTTCAGCAACGGTTCGGCTGGCGGCGTGCAGGCTCTGCCGGTTTCCGCCGCGCTTGCGTCCTCTTCGCTCAGCGCCAACTCGGGCGGTTTCATCGGCGGCGGCCAGATTGGCTACAACTGGCAGTTCTATAACCGCTTCGTCGTCGGCGTCGAGGCTGACATCCAGGGCATTGCGGGCAGCAGCAACAACGTTTCCGGCGTCGGGATCGCCAACACTTCCATCAATGGCCCGCTGGTGAGCATCTCCAGCGCCCGCCGCAACATCGACTATATCGGCACGGTGCGCGGCCGTCTCGGCTGGCTCGCCACGCCGACTCTGCTGCTCTACGGCACGGGCGGCTTGGCCTATGCCGGCGTGACGCTCAACAGCTCTGTTTTCCAGCAGTTCACTGTCAATCCGGTCGGCAACGTCGGCAACGCCTATTTCTCGAACGCGGCCTTCTCCGACACGCGCGTCGGCTGGACCGCGGGCGGCGGCGTCGAGTGGATGTTCTGGCCGAACTGGTCCGCCAAGGTGGAATATCTCTATTATGACCTCGGCAACGTAACCGTCGCTCAGAATGCGCTGGTCAACGTCGGCCAGGTCGCCGCTGTCGGCAACTTCACGGGCGTCGCTCCGCAGACGACCACCCGCTTCAACGGCCACATCGTCCGCGCGGGCCTGAACTATCACTTCAATTGGGGCGCTCCGGCTCCGATCGTCGCGAAATACTGATCTGATCGGTTAGATCGAAACGAGAGGCCCGGCCGAAAGGCCGGGCCTTTCGGCTTTCTGGCGACGTGATGGATTGACGCCCCTCGTGCTTCGAGACGCCTGCCGCGCAGGCTCCTCAGCATGAGGAGCTTCTGCATCTGGGTCAAACACTTAGGCCTCATCCTGAGGAGCGAGCGACGCTCGCGTCTCGAAGGACGAGGCCGCCTCGGAGGTTTGTCAACAAACTGAGGCCCGGCTTGAAAAGCCGGGCCTTTTCGCTTTTGGAGGCCGCGCCTTTAGCGCGCTGCGGCGCCCTTCGTTCCCGCGTTTCCACGACCGGCGCCGCCGGTCTGGATGTCGCGCCAGGTGTCGGACTGCGAGATCATCTGGCGGATGGAGGCGACGTTCTGCGCGGCGTCGATCGGCGAGAGATCGCGGCGTGACAATTCTTCGGCCTCGGAGAATTTCCCCTGCAGCGCCAGCACCAGGGCGAGGTTCTGACGCACCCGCATATCGGCTCCGGGCTGATTCGCGGCGAGGCGCAGCGTCTCTTCGGCGCGCGGCAGGTTTTTCGCCAGCGCATAGGAAAGGCCGAGGTTGGAAAGAACCGTCGGCTCGTTCGGGCGAATCTTCAGCGCCGCTTCGTAATAGCCGCGCGCCGCCTCGTGGTCGCCGAGCTGATCGGCGAGCGAGCCTTGCGTCGAGAGAACGGACCAGTCGGGCCGCTCGGGCGTATGGGCCTTTTGCAGGACTTCCGCCGCCTCTTTGACGTTGCCGGCGTCGGCAAGCGCCTTGCCATAGGCGCCGAGCACCTTCATATCCTCGGGATAGACGATGGCGAGCCCGCGCAGCACGGCGACCGCTTGCGCATTCTGGTCCAGCGCGTGCAAGGCTCTGGCGTAGGTCATGGCCGTCACCTTATCTTTCGGGCTCCGGTCGTAGCGCTGTCCCCATTCCTCGGCGAATCGGCGAAGCTGTCCTTCGTCCGTCGGCAGCGTGGTCGAGGGGCGGCCGATGGAGCCGGTGATGTCGCCGAGAGAGGTCTTGTTGCAGCCGGAGAGCCCAATGAGTGCGGCAATGGCGACGGCGCAGAGACGGAGCGGTTTCGCGGTAGGGGAGAGCGCCTTTTGCACGGCGAATCTGGTCCGTTGTCTTGTGAGAAAGCTTCAGACGCGAGCAATAAAGCGTTAACCCTAATGGATGCTTAACGGAGGCTAAACGCGCCGATGACGATGAAGCTTCAGGATTGGTCGACCGAGGCGATCGCGATCGACTTCGTTGATAAGAGCCGGTGGCCGCAGGTGAGGGAGACCTTGCCGGCGGCGGTTGCTGCGCTTGCCGCCGCAAATGCATTCGAGGCGAAGCCGGGAACCCTGCTGATTGCGCCCGCGCTCGACGGCGCCCCAGCGCGCGTCTTCTTTGGCGTGGAGGCGCCGGACGCCAAAAAGCGCGACCCCTTCCTCGCCGGCAAGCTCGCCGCGTCCTTGCCCGCCGGGCTCTATCGTCTTGGCGAGAACGTCGCCGACCCGCAGACCGCCGCGCTCGCCTTTCTGCTCGCAAGCTATTCCTTCTCGCGCTATGTCGCGCCGAAAGGCGAAAAGCCGCGTCTCTGCGCGCCGCAGGGCATAGATCGCGCGCGCATCGAGCGCATTGCGAGCGCAGTCGCGCTTGGCCGCGACCTCGTGAACACGCCGGCAAATGACATGGGGCCGGAGGCGCTCGCCGAATCGGCGCTCGCGCTTGCCGCCAAATTTGGCGCACCGTCGCGCGCGATCGTCGGCGATGCGCTGCTCGTCGAGAATTTTCCGCTGATTCACGCGGTAGGCCGTGCTTCCGCCCAGGCGCCGCGCCTCGTGGAATTCGCCCATGGGCCCGAAGACGGGCTGAAGGTGACGCTCGTCGGCAAGGGCGTCTGCTACGATACGGGCGGTCTCGACATCAAACCTTCCTCAGCGATGGCGCTGATGAAGAAGGACATGGGCGGCGCCGCCGTGGCGCTGGCTCTGGCCGCCATGCTGATGGACGCCGGCCTTCCGATTCGGCTGCGGGTGCTGCTGCCGATCGTCGAGAATTCTATTTCCGCGAACGCTTTCCGCACGGGCGATATTTATCGCAGCCGCAAGGGGCTCACTGTCGAGGTCGGCAATACGGATGCGGAAGGGCGTCTCATTCTCGCCGACGCGCTCGCTTATGTGAGCGAGGATCAGCCAGATCTTTTGTTCGACTTCGCGACGTTGACCGGCGCGGCGCGCGTTGCGCTGGGGCCGGAGCTGCCGCCTTTCTATACGGGCGACGACGCCCTCGCCGATGAGATTGCTGCTTGCGGGCGCAGCGCCAATGATCCCGTCTGGCGCTTGCCGCTCTGGGAGAATTACGACGGCGGGCTCGACGGCAAGATTTCCGATCTCGTGAGCGTCACGAGCGGCGGCTTCTCGGGGTCCATCGTGGCGGCGTTGTTCCTGCGGCGCTTCGTCAGCGATCCGAGCCGCTGGGCGCATTTCGACGTCTATTGCTGGAATCCCTCCACCAAACCCGGACGCCCCGAGGGCGGCGAGGCGCAGGCCGCGCGTCTCCTCTACGACCTTATCGAGACGCGTGCGAAAAAGAAGGCGACGGCGTGAGCGAGACATTCGACCGGCGGCTCACCCCCGCGCGTCCCGACATTGCCGCGGCTCATTTGAAGGGCCGCGTCACGGCCGAGCGCTTCGTCGAAGGCGCCGTAATGGAAGTGAAAGAGGGCGTTGTCGATCTGCGCCGCGAACCGCGCCCCGATTGCCCGATCGACACGCAGGCGCTCTATGGCGAGCGCGTCACCGTCTATGACGAGGAGGAGGGCTGGGCCTGGGCGCAGCTCGCGCGCGACGGTTACGTCGGTTGGATCGCCGCCAACACGCTGTGGAGCGCCTTGCGCGAGCCCACCCATAGCGTCTGCGTGCCGCGCACTTTCGTCTATCCGGCGGCGAGCATCAAGCAGCCGCCGCTTCTGGCCTTGCCTCTTTCCGCCGAGGTCGAGATCGTCGATGCGCGCGACAATTTCCTTGTCACGCGCGATCTGGGCTTCATCTGGCGTCCACATCTTGCGGCGCTCGACGCGACCGCGTCCGATTTCGTCGCTGTCGCGGAGACGCTAATCGGCGCGCCTTATCTTTGGGGCGGCAAATCCTCGATTGGCGTCGACTGCTCCGGCCTGGTGCAGATCTCGCTCGCCGCGGCCGGCAAGTCCGCGCCGCGCGACAGCGACATGCAGGAGGCGCAACTTGGCGCGCCCGTGGACATCGGCGCGCCGCTCATGCGCGGCGATTTGATCTTCTGGAAGGGCCATGTCGGGATCATGCGCGACGCAACGACGCTGCTACACGCCAATGGCGCGCATATGCTCGTCTCCAGCGAGCCCCTCGATCTCGTGCGGGCGCGAAATCTCGAAGCCGGGGCCGGCGATATTACGAGCGTGAAGCGTTTGGCGAGATAGCGGCATGACGAAAGTAGTTTTCTTCGATGATCTTTACGTCGGCCAGCCTTTGCGCTCCGAGGCCGTCGAGGTGACGCAGGAGCAGATCATCCGCTTCGCACGTGACAATGATCCGCAATATTTCCACGTCGATCCGGACGCGGCCAAAGAGAGTCTCTTCGGCGGCCTGATCGCCAGCGGCTGGCAGACGGGCGCTTTGACCTTGCGTCTATTGCTCGACTTCTGCGGACTGGCTTTCGCCGGCGGCGTCATCGGGACGGATACGCGGATTTCGTGGAAGCGGCCGGTGCGCCCCGGCGATCGCTTGCATATCGAGGGCGAGATTACAAAACTCCGACCGTCCCGCTCGCAAACGGGCAGGGGCTACGTCACTTTTGAGGCCTCGACCTATAATCAGGACGGCGTGGCGGTGCAGACGATCGAGGCGACGATGCTCGCCTTACGCAGGCCTGATGAGAAGTAATACCATTTCCGTTTGAACAGCTTGCATTGGGCTGTGTCATTCCCGGCGGGCTGAAAGCCCGACCGGGAATCCAGAGCAATAGTAGCTAATGTTGCCCTGGATTCCCGATCGCTCGCTGCGCGAGCGTCGGGAATGACAGCGATCCAATCGAGCCGATCTCGTAACCCCTCAGCGGATTTTGCAGAAATTGCGCAGCAGCCTTTTGCAGGCGACGACGCCGGCGACCGCGGGGCCGCGCGTGAGATCGGGCGAGGGGTTGCCGTTGGAGAAGCCCGCCCCGAAATCCGTGACGACCGTGACGCCGGAGAAGAGCATCCCGTAGCGTCGCGCGAGGATCGCCTCGGGAACGATGTTCCATCCGATGAGATCGGCGCCGAGCTGGCGTGCGACCTTTGCTTCGGCCGGCGTCTCGAAGCTCGGGCCGGAGAACCACATCAAAATACCTTCGTGCAGTGAAACGCCCGCGCTTCCCGCGGCGGCCTTCACGCGACGCAGCAGGCGCTTGTCATAGGCGTCGTTCATATTGATGACGGCCTTGCCGTCGGCCGGCGCGCCGATCAGCGGGTTGAGGCCGGTGAAATTGATATGGTCGGTCACGAGCACGATGCTGCTCGGCACGAGGTCGGCCTGCACCGATTGAACGAGCCCCGTGCAGAGCACGCTGCGCACGCCCAGAAGCGCGAGGGTCTCCATCGGTCCGGCCATGAGGCTCGGATCGCCGGTTTCGTGGAAGGTCGAGGTTCCCTTCAGCAGCACCGCCGGGGCGCCGTCGACCATGGAGACGATCAGCTCGCCGTCCTCAAGGCCAGGAGCGACAGGAAAGCCCGGCAGCTCGGCATAGGCGAAGGTGGCGACGCGCTCGCCAATATCAGCAGAGCTGAAAAACAAACGGCTCAAAATGATCGCGCTGTCGACCGCGCCGATGTCGCAACGCGATCTGATAATTGCCGCAGCTTCTTCAGCGGGGGCGCTCATAGGAACCTCTATTGTCCAAGAATCGCTTCGAACTCTGCCTGGGATTGTCGCAGCGCCCGCGGCGGCGATCAAGCATGGCGACAGCGGAGATCAAGGGAGCTCTCGATCGGAGAGCGCCGGTTTTTCGCGGAAGGCCGCCGCAAAGAGCGCGCGCGTATAGTCGCTTTCCGGCTCAGCGAAGAGCTTCGCCGCCGGGCCGGATTCGACGACCTTCCCGTGCCGCATCACGATCAGCTCGCCGGCGAGCGCCTTCACGACGCGCAGATCGTGGCTGATGAAGAGATAGGCGAGGCCGCGCCGCCTCTGCAGATCGCGCAGCAGGTCGATGATCTGCGCCTGCACGGTCATGTCGAGCGCGGAGGTCGGCTCGTCCAGCACGACGAATTTCGGCTCCAGAACGATGGCGCGCGCGATGGCGATGCGCTGACGCTGGCCGCCCGAGAACTCATGCGGATAGCGATCCATGGTCGCGGGATCGAGGCCGGTTTCCGTCAAGGCGCGCGCGACGATTTCGCGGCGCTCGTCGAGCGTCAGCTCGGGCCGCTGCACGGTGAGCCCTTCCGCGACGATATCGGCGACCGACATGCGCGGAGACAGCGAGCCATAGGGGTCTTGAAAAACCACCTGCATGTCGCGTCGCAGCGGGCGCATTTCGGCGACGCTCTTGCCGTCGATGCGCGCGCCGAGAAAGACGATCGGCCCCTCCGAGCGGATGAGGCGGAGCATGGCGAGCGCCAGCGTCGTCTTGCCGGAGCCGGACTCGCCCACGACGCCGACCGTGCCGCCTTCGCGCACCGTGACGCTGACGCCGTCGACGGCCTTTACGTGATCGACAGTGCGGCGCATGAAGCCGCGCTTGATCGGGAACCAGACGCGCAGATTGTCGGCCGAGACCACGATCGGCGCCTTCTCGTCCTCGACGATGGGATCGCCCTTGGGTTCGGCCGTGAGCAGCGCTTTCGTATAGGGATGGCTCGGCGTCTCGAAGACCTTCGCCACGTCGCCGCTTTCGACGATCCGGCCCTTCTGCATGACGCAGACTGTGTCGGCGAACCGCCGCACGAGATTGAGGTCGTGCGTGATGAACAGGATCGCCATGCCATAGGTCTGCTGCAGACGTTCGAGCAGCGCGATGATCTGCGCCTGCACGGTGACGTCGAGCGCCGTCGTCGGCTCGTCGGCGATGAGGAGGTCGGGCTTATTGGCGAGCGCCATGGCGATCATGACGCGCTGCCGCTGGCCGCCGGAAAGCTGGTGCGGATAGGCGCCGAGCCGCGCCTCGGGGTTCGGGATGCCAACCTCGGTCAGCAGCTCGACGACGCGTTTGCGCAAGGCCTCGTACCCGCGCATGCCATGCAGCTCGAGGATTTCGGCGATCTGCTGCTCGATCGTATGCAGCGGATTGAGCGAGGTCATGGGCTCCTGAAAGACCATGGTGATGCGCGCCCCGCGGACGGCGCGAAGCGCGCCGTCGCTGACTTTCAGCATGTCTTCGCCGCCAAAGAGCGCCTCGCCCGTCGCAATGGCGCCCGGCGGCAGGAGCCGCACGATCGAGAGGGCGCTGATGGATTTGCCCGAGCCCGACTCGCCGACGAGCGCCAGCGTCTTGCCGCGTTCGAGCGAGAAGGAGACGCGATCCACGGCGATGGTTTCGCGCCCGCCTTGCAGGAAGGCGACCGAGAGGTCGCGGACGTCGAGGAGGGGGGCGTTCATGGGCGTCGCTTTAAATTCGTTCATCGGCGCTCACGAGTTGTTGGACCAAGCGTCGAGAATGCGGCCGACTCCTGACCTGTCAGGCTCGACCAAAGCCATGCCATCCGGCGGTTTGATCCGCTTGTCGCCGGATAGGAAGAAGTCGCATTGCGTGTGGATCGCCGTAACGACATGGATAGCGTCTGGCAAGCGGTGAGGCGCAGCCTGCCGCAGGTCGGCCGTCTCGATGAGGATTTCTCGTGTTATCGGGCGCAAATCCACGAGACGACTCCAGACAAGCAGGTCGAGATACAGGCGACGCTTCACCCCCAAGGGGAGAGTCCCGGCGCGTGATGTAGGGGCAAGAAGCTCTGCAAGCGTGAGTTCGCTCGTTACGACTGAGAGCGGCCTTCCCCGCAGGGCGACGAGGAGGTTTTGGACAGGCTCGGCCTCGTTCTGCGGCAATTCGAACCCGGCGACAAATGCGTTCGTGTCCATATAGACCAGAGGCGCGGGCACGTCAGGGTGCGCCCCATTCGTCGCGCATGGCGTCGATGTCCGCATTTATCTCGCGCCGAGACGCATACACGTCTCGGCGCAAGGCGAACATTTCTTCCAGGGACATGACCTTCTCGGGGCGATCCTCGGCTTCCAGCGTGACGGTAACCTGAGAGCACGGGTCCAGGCCGGCTTTCAGCTCTTCTGGCAGTTTCTCCGCCGGGAAGTGCCGTCGCACAATCTTGTTCATGGCCTTGGCCTCCTGCGGCATCCTACCACGGATCATTGGAAATTCTTCCTCGGATCGAAGGCGTCGCGCACGGCCTCGCCGATGAAGACGAGCAGCGACAGCATGAGCGCGATGATCGCGAAGCCGGTAAGCCCCAGCCACGGCGCCTGGAGGTTGGATTTGCCTTGCAGCAGCAATTCGCCGAGCGAGGGCGAGCCGGGCGGCAGGCCGAAGCCGAGGAAGTCCAGCGCCGTCAGCGTCGTGATCGACGAATTGAGGATGAAGGGCAGGAAGGTCAGCGTCGCCACCGTGGCGTTGGGCAGGAGATGTTTCACGATGATCCGGAAATTCGACAGCCCCAGCGCCCGAGCGGCGTTCACATATTCGAAGTTGCGCGCGCGCAGGAACTCGGCGCGCACCACGTGAACGAGCGACACCCAGGAAAAGAGCAGCAGGATTCCCAGCAGCACGAAAAAGCCCGGCGTCAGGAAGGACGAGATGATGATGAGCAGATAAAGCTGCGGCAGCGACGACCAGACCTCGATGAAGCGCTGGAAAACGAGATCCACGCGCCCGCCGAAATAGCCCTGTATGGCCCCCGCAGCGACGCCGACGACGGAGGAGATCGTCGCGAGGATGAGCCCGAACAGCACCGAGATACGGAAGCCGTAAAGGAGCCGCGCGACGACGTCGCGCCCCTGATCGTCCGTGCCGAGCCAGTTATATTCCAGCGCCGCGCAGCCGCGGTTGGCTTCGCCCGGGTGCAGGCCCTTGGCGACGGCGGCTTCGCATTGCTTCTGCGTGAGCATCCAGGTCGGCGGCGAGGGCGCCGGCACCGGCAGCTCGAGATTATGCGTGTCGTAAGAATAGTGGATCGGCGGCCAGAGCATCCAGCCATGCGCCTCGATCTCATTGGCGATCACCGGATCGCGATAATCCGTGCGCGCCAGGAAGCCGCCGAACTTCTCCTCCGGATAGGAGACGAATGCGGGAAATAGAAGCTCGCCCTTGTACCAGGCGACAATCGGCCGGTCGTTGGCGAGGATGTTGGAGAGGAGCGACATGACGAAGAGCGTCATGAAGATCCAGAAGGACCAATAGCCCCGCTTATTGGCCCTGAAGCTGGCGAGCCGGCGCTGGTCGAGCGGCGAAAGCCGCAGCAGCCCGTTGCGGGCGATGGGCGGGGCAAGCCTTGTGTCTGTGTCGATCACGCTCATCGGCTCAAACCTCGCGCGTCTCGAAATCGATCCGTGGATCGATCCATGTGTAGGTGAGGTCGGAGATCAGATTTACGACCAGGCCGAGCAAGGCGAAGATATAGAGATTGGCGAACACCACCGGATAATCACGGTTCACAATGCTTTCGAAAGAGAGATAACCGAGCCCATCGAGCGAGAAGATCGTTTCGATCAGCACGGAGCCGGTTAGAAAGGCGTGCACAAAGGCGCCCGGAAAGCCGGCGATGACGATCAGCATGGCGTTGCGGAAGACATGGCCGTAGAGAACGCGGTTCTCGGTCAGGCCCTTCATGCGCGCCGTCTGGACATATTGCTTGCGGATTTCATCGAGGAAGGAGTTCTTGGTCAGGAAGGTCTGCGTGGCGAAGGCGCCGAGCGTCATGGCGCTCACCGGCAACACGATATGCCAGAGATAATCCTTCACCTTATCCAAGAGAGAGAGCTGCCCGAAATCATCGGATGTGAGGCCCCGCAGCGGGAAAATCTGCCAGAAGGAGCCGCCGGCGAAGAGCACGATCAGCAGCATGGCGAAGAGGAAGCTCGGTATGGCGTAGCCGATGATGATGACGTTGGAGGTCCAGGCGTCGAACCGCGTTCCGTCGCGGACCGCCTTTGCGATGCCGAGCGGAATGGAGATCGAATAGGAGAGAAGCGTCATCCATAGGCCGAGCGACATGGAGACGGGAAGTTTCTCGCCGATGAGCTTGATGACGCTTTCGTCGCGGAAATAGCTGCGGCCGAAATCGAACATGGCGTAGTTTCTCACCATCAGCAGAAAGCGTTCCCAGGCCGGCTTGTCGAAGCCGAACTGTTTTTCCAGTTCCGCGATGAATTTCGGATCGAGGCCCTGCGCGCCGCGATATTTGGACGAGGTGTCCGCCGCGCCGCCGGTCGCCTGTGCGCCGCCCGAATGGCCGACGTCGCCGCCGCCTCCCGAGAAACGCGAGGTCGCGCCGACGTCGAAGCCTTGAAGCTGCGCGATGATGCGCTCGACCGGCCCGCCCGGCGCGAATTGCACGATGGCGAAGGAAATGAGCATGATTCCGAGAATGGTCGGGATCATCAGCAGCACGCGTCGCGCGATATAGGCGCCCATTTGTCTATATTTCCCGTTCGGATGTCGTGCGAGATCCGCTTGATTGGATCGGTGTCATTCCCGACGATCGCGCAGCGAGCGATCGGGAATCCAGAGCAGAAACAGCGCTTTTGTGGCTCTGGATTCCCGGTCGGGCTTTCAGCCCGCCGGGAATGACAAGCCCCAATGCGAGCTGTTCAAACAGAACCATTCCAGTCGGCCGAAAGCCTGGGGCAATCAGGCGAAGGCTGGGCGTGAGCGTCTCCCTCCCCTTTACGGGGAGGGTGGCGCCGCGAAGCGGCGTCGGGTGGGGTCCGCCCCGGCCCGAGTCTTGGCGGCGAGAACCCCACCCGGCGGCCTTTGGCCGCCGACCTCCCCGTAAAGGGGAGGTATTGGACGGTGGCGAGCTTGGTCGGTCCTGCCTTAGAGTCCCGATCGATCGGCGAACCACCATCACCGTCCCGCGAAGTTGATTTTCTTGGCCTTCTCTTCGTCCCACCACCAGGTGGAGGTATAGCCCACCTCATATTTCGGCGGCTGGTCGGGTCTTCCGAAGACGTCCCAATGGGCGATGCGGTCGACCGGCGTATAATAATGGAAGAGCGTATAATGCCCGGCGCGCAGCACGCGGTCGAGCGCGCGGCAGACGGTGACGAGCTCGGCGCGCGTTTCCACCTTGAGCGCCTTGTCGATCAGCGCGTCGATCGCCTTGCTCGAAACGCCGGCGAGATTGCGCGAGCCGTTGAAGGTCGCGGCCTCGGAGCCGAAATAATTGCGCAGCTCCTCGCCCGGCGAGTGGCTCATCAGCATGTTGTCGACCGTGACGTCGAAGTCGAAGGTCTCCATCCGTTGCTTATATTGCGCGCTGTCGATTACGCGGAAGGTGGCGGTCACGCCGAGCAGCTTCAGATTCTTGATGAAGGGCAGGGTGATGCGCTCGAAGAGATTATAGCGGTCGAGGAATTCGAATTCGAGCGGTTTGCCGTCGGGGAGAAACAGTTTCTCGCCCTTGCGCACGCAGCCCGCCGCCAGCAGCAGCTCATTGGCCTTGCGCAGAAGGTTGCGATCCTGCCCCGAGCCGTCCGAAACCGGCGGCATGGGCGCGGGGCCGAAGACCTGCGGCGAAAGCTCGGCGCGGAACGGCTCGAGCAGAGCGAGCTCCGCGGCGTCGGGTTCGCCGGTCGCCGCCAGGTCCGAGTTCTCGAAATAGGAAGTGACGCGCTTATAGGCGTCATACATCAGATTGTGGCTCGCCCATTGGAAGTCGAAGGCGTAGCCGAGCGCCTCGCGGATGCGGGCGTCCTTGAACATCGGGCGGCGGGTGTTGAAGCACCAGCCCTGAATGCCGGGGATGCGGTTATTCTGGAAGGTTTCCTTGAGGACGCGCTTTTCGCGCACGGCGGGGAAGTCGTAGCCCGTCGCCCAGAGGCGCGCCGTGTCTTCCACCCGCAGCGTATAGGCTCCGGCCTTGAAGCCTTCGAAGGCGACATTGCTGTCGCCGAAATATTCGAACTTGATGTGGTCGAAGTTGTTCTGACCGACGTTCACGGGCAGGTCCTTGCCCCAATAATCGGCGACGCGATCGAAGCCGTTGAAGCGGCCCTGCTCGAAAGCGCCGATCTTATAGGCGCCCGAGCCGAGCGGCGGCTCGAGCGTGGTCTCGTCGAAGGCGCGGTTGGCGTAATAGGCCTTCGAGAAGATCGGTTGTCCGGCGATGACGAGCGGCAGATCGCGCGTGCGGCTCGGCGCCAGCTTGACGACGAGAACGTCGTCCGCCTCGGGCTCCGCCGAGACCAGATCGCGCAGCATCTGGGCGATGATCGGATGGCCCTTGCTCTTGAGGATATTGAGCGAGAAGGCGCAGTCCTCGGCCGTCAGCGGCGAGCCATCGTGGAAGCGCGCCTCCTTGCGCAGCAGGAACCGATAGGTGAGCTTATCCGGCGAGACGCGCACGGCGCGCGCGACAAGGCCGTAATAGGCGTCGCGCTCATCTAAGCTCGCCGTGAGCAGGCTGTCGAAAATGATCGAGACGCCCTGCGCCGGCGTGCCGCGCAGAATAAAGCCGTTGAGCGAGTCATAGGTCGACGCCTGGGTCGTGAGCGTGAGCTGCCCGCCCTTCGGCGCATCCGCCCTGACATAGCCGAACTGCGTGAAGTCGGCGGGCAGGGCGAGGTCGCCGAAGGTCGAGAGCCCATGGCTCTCGGTCTCGCCCGGCGCCAGAGCAGGCGTAGCGGAAGCCTGTTTTGCGTCTTTGGCGAAGCCAGAAGGGGCGAAGAGGGCGGCGGCGCCGAGCGCGCCGGATCGGATCAGACCGCGGCGGGAGAGCGGATAGGCGAAGGGACGATCAGCCAAATTGACCTCGGGCAGGGGGACGGGCGTCGCTGGCGCGCCCTTCATGATTCTCCCTGAATTATGTCGGTTTTTGGCGGGGCCGCCAGACTTTATGCCATTCGACCGATAGAGAGAGGGGAGGGGGCTTTGGACCGCGAGCCTTCAGGCTCGCCGTGGAATGCGAGCCTGAAGGCTCGCGGTCCGCTCTGACCCTTCGTCCTTCGATAAAGGAAGGAAACAATCGGCGCTATGCCGCGGTGGCGAGATCGGTCATCTGCTGCGACTGTTCGGGATCGTATAGGCGCAACCGTTTCGCGTCGACCTTGTTATAGACGACGGCGACCTCGTTCAAATCCAGCCGCTCCAGCGCGGCGTCGACCTCCGCGGCGCTCGTTTTGTCCCATTCGACGAGGAAGACGGTTCTGTCCGCCTGCGCCGCCAGAAAACGCGCATGCGGCGCCTCCAGCGCCGGCGGGCCATCGATCACGATGACGTCGAACCAGCGACGGGCGAGATTGAGGGTCGCGCGCAGCGTCAAGCCGCTCATGAGCCCCCCGATCGAGCTTTCGCGCGCCACCGTGCGGCCGCCATAGGGAAGAAAAGTATATCCGCCGAACGCCTGATCGACGAGCGCGCTTCTCAAGTTTTCGCCGGAATCGAGAATGTCCAGAAGGCCGAAGCCCGGCTTTTGCACATGGTCGGATTTGTCCGCCTCGATGAGCAGAACGCGGTCGCCGCCCTGCGCGAGATAGACCGCGATATTTGCGGCGATGGTCGAGCGCCCTTCGCCCCGGCGCGTCGACGAAATCAGCAAAGTGACGCTCTCGCCGCCGGCGTCCGGGGCTAAATCTGCGCAGATTTCCGCGAGCCAGGGGGTGAGATTTGGAAGTGTGTCGTCGCTTGGCTCCTGGGCCGGCGCCGCGCCCATGAGCGGCAGGAAGCCGAGGACGCCCGCGCCGCCGAGCCTTTCGGCTTGCGAGGCGGTGCGTAGCGTCGTCTGCCGCCATTCGCGCGCGATGGCGTAAGCGAGCCCCGCAATCAGGCCGAGGACGGCGCTGCCGATGGCGAGCAAGATGCGGCTCGGCGAGGTCTTCGTGGGCGGGGTCGCCGGCGACACGATACGGATGTCGCTGGGCTCCAGCCCCTTGACCTGAGCAAGCTCGCGCTGGCGGTTTAGAAGCTCTTCATAGACATCGCGTTCGGCCTTGGCTTCGCGCTCCAATTCACCGAGCTTGACCATTTGCGGACCAAGCTCGCCGCTTTCCGTCTGCGCGGCCTTCAACTGGCGCGAAAGGTCGGCCTCGCGCTCCTGGGCTTCGAGGAAAGCCGTTTTCGCGGAGGCGATCATCCGGGTGAATTCGGCGCTGATCTGCCGCCGCAGATCGGCCATCTGCGCGTTCAGTCTCAGGACTTCCGGGTGGCGCGGTCCGAGCACGGTCGCTTGATCCGCCGATTGGCTGGAGAGCCGGGCGTAATCGCCGCGCAGCGTGGCGAGCACGGGGGATTGGAGGGATTGCGGCAGGCTCTCGCCGGCGTTCGGCCCCAGTTTTTTCAGCGTTTCGAACCGCGCCCGCGCTTCGGCCGCGCCGGCGCCGGCGAGGACGAGCTGCTGATTCAGTTCGGCGATGCGGCGTTCGAGAAGCGTATATCCTTGGCCCGCATCGGTGACTTTCAGGCGCGCCTTCAGCTCCGCCGCCGCTTCTTCGGCGCGGTTCACGCGCCCGCGAAGCTCGGTCAGGCGCGCTTCGATTTCCTGCGCGGTCTTGGAGCTTGCGCCGGTGCGCAAGTCGTTCTGATCGACGACGAGCTGCTTTGCGGCGGCGTTGGCGAGCCGGGCGCTCGCCTCGGCCGAATTCGTCACGGCGGTGACGTCGATCACGTAAGTCGTGCCACGGCGCGCGATGGCGAGTTTCGAGGCCAGTTTCTCGACCGTCGAAAGACGCTTCGCCTCGGGTTCGTCGCCTTTTCCGCCGAAATAGGGGTCCTTGGTCAGGTCCAGCGCATCGACCAGCTCGGCGAGAAAACCTTCGCCCTTGGCGACCTGCACGAGGCTTTCGATCGCGATGGCGTCGCCGCCGATGTTGGAAATGACGCCGCCCGATTTCGTGACGCGCGCGCTGCGCGGGTCGACCATGACAATTGCGGTCGCCGTATATTTCTTGAAGATAAAAATCGAGGCGCCGAACAGCACTGCGGAGGCGATTGCCGAGGCCGTCAGGATGCGAAGCGCATTGCGACGCAGGAAGAGCCAGACGGCGCCGGGATCGATGATCGCATAGGCGCGCCGCGACGGTTCGCGCCACAGGTCCAGGACGCCATCGGAGGCGCCCGCGCGATCCGTAGATTGGCTGTTTTTTGTCGCGCGCAAATTCGTCATCTAAACCAGTTCACCCAGAGACGCGGGCCCAATAGAATATGCAACTCATTAACCATGCGTTACGGAAGCGATTGTGAAGACGCGATTGTCGAGGCGCGAGGCCCTGCTTCTCCCGCTGGCGGCGGGCCTTTCCACGGCGGCAGGCGCCGAGACCGGCAAGCGCGCAGGCGCACTTGCGCCAAATCTGGCCAAAGGCTTCAATCTTCCCGATCAGGCGCCCGCGCGCGCCGGCCGGTCTCCGAGAGAAGAGACTTTGCGGCGATTGCGCACGCTTGGCATGACCCATGTCAGGCTCCCCGTCGTCGCGGAATATATGCTGGCGCGCTTCTCGGGGCCCGCGACGATCGCGAGCGCGCTCGACGATCTCGATCGGGCGATCGAGCGTCTGCTCGGGATCGGCTATTCGGTGAGCGTCGATCTGCACCCCGCATCGGATTTCAACGCTTTGCATCAGCGCGACCCGCAGAGCGCCCATCAGGCGTTGCTGGAAGGCTGGCCGATACTCGCAAAGCGCATCGGAAGATGGCCGCAGGAAAGAATTTTTGCCGAGTTGCTGAACGAGCCCGCGACCACAGATGACATCTGGCGACCATTCGCCGAGCAGCTTGCGATGGTCGTGCGGGCGATCCTGCCGAAGACATATATTCTCGCCGGTCCCGCGCCTTATCACCGGATCGAAGCGCTCGCCGGCTGGCGCCCGTTTGCCGACGACCGGATCGTATATGTCTGTCATTTCTACGATCCGATGATGTTCACGCACCAAGGCGCGACTTGGGAGCAAAACGCGCCATGGGGGCGCGGAGGGGGCGTTCCCTTTCCCAGCGCCGCGGGCGATCCGACGCTATTGGCCCTCGCACGCGCGGCGGAGAAGAAGGGCGACGCGGGCCTCGCCAATGAGCTGCGCAACATGGCCGCGCGAGCCTGGAACGCTAACGCTATCTCAGCGCAATTCGCCGCGCTCGGGCGCTGGAGCGCGCAGCATTCGGCGCCGGTGATCGTCAATGAATTCGGCGTTCTGAAAGACAAGGCGAAACGCGCCGATCGCTTGGCTTGGCTCGCGGCGACCCGGGCCGCCGTCGAGGCCCAGGGCTTCGGTTGGGCGCATTGGGACTATGACACGTCCTTCGGTCTACTCGACGACTTGGGCGTTATCGATGAGGGCGTTGTTCAGGCGCTGCTCGGCGACAAAGCGCGATCCGTGGCGCCGAGCGTCAGCGCGACGAGCCCCATGATGACGGGCAGCGACAGCGGCACGAAATAAGCCTCCTCCTGATACAGGCCGTTGACCAGGCAGATCAGTAGTCCGCCTGCGGCGAAAGCCAGCGCAGGCGCGCGCACGACAAGAAAGAGCCGCCAGCTACAGCGGGCGATCCAGAGATAAAAGCCAATCACGAAGACGATGCAAACGCCCATCTGAAACAGCAGCACGCCGAAAGCGCTTTCGACCGCGACTTCCGACGCGCCCGCGCTTTGGAAGGCGCTCCAATCGAGCTTCGAAAAATCCTCGATCGACAGATTGCCGCCCTCGCCAAGGGTGTGGCCGATCGGCAGCTTGAGGAAGCCGTTGAGGCCGCCCAGCAAGCCGATGACGTGGTAATCGCCGCTCCCATAGCCGGTGATGAAGACGAGGATCGCGTAGACGGCGAGCGCCGCTCCCAATGCGAGGATCGGCGCGTTGGAGCGCGCGCGCTTGGCGGCGGCGACGAAGCCGATGCATCCCACCGCAAGAATGAGCGGTCCTTTGGCGCTTGTCGCGAGCAGCAGCGGCATGGCGAGCGCGGCCGAGAGCGGAAAGCCATTCACGGCGAGGAAGGCGATGAGGATCGAGAGAAGATAGGCAAGGCTGATCGTGTTGAAGTTCGGCCCATTCAATCGCTGCACCTGAATGCCGAGATCGGCGGTCAGCGACGTGTTGAAAAGATTTGTGCGGCCATAGTCGAGCGGGCTCGTGATCACCATGCCCTGTTGGGCCGCGGTTCTGATCTCATCGACATTGAGCATGCGCTTCTCTGTGAAGAGATCAAGATAGTAAAACCCGTTGGTCAATGTGAGCCAGGCGTCATTTGCGAGCAGCTCGACATAGCAGCAGGCCATGATCAGCCACAGCAGCACGACCAATGTCTGCGGCAGCGGAATGCGGTGCCGGACGCCGACGATCAGGAAGCTCTGGAAGATGAAGAGCGGCAGGCTGATGTTGCGCAGATAAATGACGGCGCTGCGCGGGTTGATCGCCAGGCCGAGAATGAAATAGACGCCGACGATCGCAAGAACGCCGGCCGACGCCAGGATCATGCGCGTCACAAAGGGCGAGAACGCGCCAGCCTCGCGCAGATAGCCATAGGCGACCACCGCATAGCAGACGATCGTCGTGACGAAGTTATAGCTTTTCAGAAGCTCGATGTCGGAAAAGCTCGAATAGTTCACCGAAGCCAGAGAAATGAAGACATTTTGAAAAATATTCGCGACCAGGACGATGACCGGCACGTCCTGCTCGAAGACCCGCGCAGCGAGGATCGAAGCCACGATACAGAAAACAAGCGCGACGGGTTGCGAGGCGATGTGGAGCGCAATCGGCGCGCCCGTCAGCAAGAAGGCGATCGCAAAACCGCGAAGCACATCCTCCCAGGGAGCCCGCGCGGCGGCTGGGCGGCCGGCGGCGCGCGGCGGGTTTTGGCGGCGTTTAGCGGAGACAGTCATCGCGGGGCTGGACGCGCGCATCGAACATCCCCCGATCCAGGCCGGCCATCTTTTCCCAGCGTCGACTAATATCGCGTAAACGGCCTCTGGCGCTACAGTCGTTTGAAAATGCAAACGGTCTATTCACGGGTATAGCTTACCCGTCACTTGGGCGCTCGCCTGAAACGCCTGGGCGGAGGCTTTGAAACGGACGCGCCGCTTACTGGACCTATCGCCCTCGAGGTGCGTCGTTGATGGCTCTTTCTCTCCGGTCTCTGGCGGCGCGGTTTCTGGCGCGTAAGACAGCCGTGTCGGCCGTCGCCGCCATGGCGATCAAAGCTTCTGGCGCGCTGCTGACGGTGGCGGTCTTCACCATGGCCGCCAGGGGCATGACGTCGGACGACTTCGGCCGCCTCGCCATCTGGTTCAACGCCCTGAGCTTCCTCGCCGTCGCCGCCTGCTTCGGGCAGGATACGCTGATCGCCCGATCCTTCGGCGAATATGCCGGCAAAAGCGATTATGCGCAGGCCTGGGGCGCCTATCGCTACGGCTGGTTCATGATCGTCGCTTCGGCGCTTGTATTCGCCTGCGGCATGCTGGTTCTGGCGCCCTTCTTCTTTCCCAGCCTTGCGCGAACGGCGCTGCTCGCCGGCGCGTTTTTCCTCGTCGCCCAGACGCTGCTTCATTATTCCTCTCACTCCACGCGCGTGATCGTGAATTTCGTCGTGTCCGAAGTGACGCGGGAGCTCGTCTGGCGCGTCGTGCTCCTCATCGTCGTCATATGGTCGGTGCTGCATCAGGGGCTTACCCCGGCGGAATTCTTCACAGCGGCGGGGATCGGGCAGATCTTGTCTTTCGCCGCGGCGCTGCGCTACGTGCGCGCCGCCTATAAAGCGCATCCCGTTGAGCGCGCGAACCAGGCCGATCGTCGGCAGTGGCTGCCGCGCGGCCTTGCGATGTGGCAATCGGCGGTGGTCGAGGCCGGCAGCGCCAATTTCGACGTTATGATCATCGGCTATCTGGCGTCGCCGGAGGCGGCGGGCGATTATTTCGTCGCCGCGCGCATCGCCAATGTGTTCATCATGGTGCTGACGGGTTTGAACACCTATTCGATGTCGCAAAGCGCCAGCCTGCACTTCTCCGGACAGACGCAGAAGCTGCAGGATATCCTGCGCTCGCTCGTGCTGGTCTCGACGGCGATGCTCGCGCCGCTGCTGTTGTTGATCTACGTCTTCGGGCACGAGATCCTCATGATCTTCGGCGAGCGTTTTTCGGCCGTTTATCCGACGCTGGTCGTGTTATCGACCGCTTGCTTCATCATGTCGTCGAGCGGCTCGGCGTCGGTGATCCTGCTGACGACCGGGCATGAAAAGATTTATTCGCGCATCATCACCGCCGCGACGCTGTTGCGGTTCACGCTGACGGCGATGCTCTCATTTCTCTTTGGAAGCCTCGGCGCGGCATGGGCCTTTGCGCTCGTCAATGCGCCATTGTTCATGGCGCTGTCCATCATTTGCAAGCGCGCGGTCGGCGCCGACACCAGCGTGATGAGCGTCTTCCCCTATCTGCGGGCGCGCATCGCGCGCCGCGCCTATTCGGCGTAATGCGGGTTCCGCTTGATTGGTTTGGTGTCATTCACGACGCTCGCGCAGCGAGCGATCGGGAATCGAGAGCCATAAGAAGCGCTGCGCTCAGACCCCGTCATTGCGAGCGAAGCGAAGCAATCCAGGGCGGCGATGCGGCGCTGGATTGCTTCGTCGCTTTGCTCCTCGCAATGACGGCGGTAATTCCGATCGCTCGTTTTGCGAGCATCGGGATCAACACCAAACCAATCAAGCGGAGCTCGTATGACAAGCGCCAATGCGAGCTATTCAAACGGAAATGATACCAGGCGTCGCGCTCGCAACGCGCGCGTCTCACGCATCCAAGCCGCGACCGTCGATCGCCCGATGCAGCACGCGCCGTAACGGCGTGTATTTCGGCGTGAGGATCGCGCCGTCGATCACTTCCAGGCGGCCGCAGCGATTCAGTGTGTGGAGGCGGTTTCCCGGCCAATCTCCGCCCGGCCCGAGATGGGCGACAAGCGTTTGCCGGAAGGTGCGCGGATCGAGCGCGTCGATGCGCATGATAGCGAGCTTCTTGCCGTAACCGCTCGAGCAGTCCTGGACGGGCCGCAACAGCGCGCCATTATGCGAAACGACCGCGCCAGCGGGCCGCGCCACGCGCGAATCCACCAGCACAGGCGAGAGTTCATGCGCCTCCCATGGCCCAAAGAGGCTCGGCGCGTGATGGATGGCGAGCGTGTCGGAGTAGCCGCCATAGCCATCGCGCACAACGGAGGTCATCCAATACCGGCCGCCGTGGCGGAAAATCGTGGCGTCGGCAGCCTCGACGCCTTCGACAAGCGTCGCGACCGGCTCCCATTTCGCCGGAAATTCCACGCAACGGTAGAGCGTGATCGCGCCCGAGGCCGAAGCCTCCGGGACCATATAGAGCGCGCCATCCTCCTCGATGAGGAAGGGATAGGAGAGATGCCAGGATTCGCTCAGGGCCTCGACGGGCGCGCCAGCAGGGCCGGTATCGTCGAAGGGCTGGAAGCATATGTCGCCAACGCCCCGGCGGTAATCGAGACGCTCGTAGAACACGCCCCTTTGGCCGCGCCAGTCGATCGGGAAGGGATCGGCCGCGAAGCTCGTCGTCTCATCCGCCAGGGCTCGCCATTTGCTCCCGGAGAGATCGCCGGTTTCGATGACGCCGGGACCGTCGACAAAGCGCCAGCCGATCCGCCAATGCGGCGAGTGGCAGCAAAGATGGTAGAGCCAGCGCGCGCATTCATGGGCGAGGTTGCATGCGGCGAAGGCCGCGAGCGCGCGCGGGCGTCTCTTGCTGTGGCTGGCGGAAGTCGCGACGGCGCTGTCCGGCGTCGCCAGCGCTTTTTCGATCAGCACGCAGATGCGTGAATAGACGGCTTCCAGGCCGCCGATGAGACCGTCGGCGGCTTCGAAGGAAGGAAGGCCCTCCACCAGAATCGCCCCCGTCGCGGCGTCCTCGACGGCGAGGGTCGGCGCGGCGCCCGAGAGTATGGCGGCGACGGCGCCCTGGTCCGTTTTTTGTCCGTCGTACAGCGGGCGAAGGACGCGCGCGGCGCAGGTCGAAGAGGCGTCGCCGATGAGATCGATGACAATATCGGCCCCGGACGCCGGAGGCGCGTTCTGCGGCGCGGCCTGCAGATGGTCGCAGAGCGTCGGCTTGTTACGGCGCAGCAGCATGCGCTCGAGCGCGAGAAGCTGCGTCTGCGAAGCGGGACGATCATCCTCCCGAGGGTCGAAACAAAAGGCGATTTCCGCTTGCGGCCAGCGTTGCGCCAGGGAATCCCGCAAACGCTCGTGCCAGCGCATGAAGCGCGAGGCGGCGACGATAATGAGAATGTGACGGTAGGTCATGCCGAAGCTGCGAGGCGCACGTAATCCTCGATCATGGCGTCGAGGGGATAGCGCTCGGTCAGGCGCCGCCCGACGGCGGTGAGCTTTGCGGAGAGTTCCGCGTCGGAGAGAAGACGCCGCGTCGCTGCCGCAAAAGCCTTCGTGTCGCGCGCGTCGACAAAGATGGCGCAAGGCTCGCCGTCTACTGCGAGCACCTCGCGCAAAACTTCGATGTCATTGACGACGACCGGGACGCCGGCCTGCGCCGCCTCTACCGGGGCGAGGCCGAATGTCTCGGCGGCGCTGGGGAAGACGAAACAGTCGAGCGACGCGAGAAACGCGCCCATTTGCGCCGTCCCGAGCTCGCCGAGGAAATGCGTGCGATCGGCGACGCCGAGCGCGGCGGCGAGCGCCTCCAGATTGTCGCGTTCCTGTCCCTGGCCGGCGAGCGCGAGATGCTGATCCGGGTTTTCAACGAGCGTGCGTATGGCGAGATCGAGCTGCTTCAAATGATGCAGCCGCGCCGCGCAACCGAGCAAGGGAACCTCTTGCGGCAAACCGAGCCGCGCGCGCGCTTGGGATTTGGCAAGCGGCGAGGACTTGTCGAAGAACCCATGATCGACGCGCGTCAGCAGCTTCGCATAGGACGACGGATAGTCACGATACTCCGCCTCGGTCTGCGCGGAATTGACGACGATATGGTCGTAGAAGCCGATGGCGCCCATGAGTTTGTCGGCGAGCGCGACAGGGCCGGGGACGAGCTGCGCCGAGGTCAACTGATTGGCGATAACGACGGACTTGCCGGCAAGACGCGCGATCGGCGCGCCGATCAGATTCCCATAGTGCTGAAGGGTCACGACGGCGTCCGGCTTCTCGCGGCGAAACTCGCTGTAAAGCGCGCCGATCAGCTTCAAGACGCCAAAGGCGGTCGACGGCCGTTCTTTGGCGCAGAAGAAGACATTGGGGTCGGCGTCGAAGCTCTCGGTGCGTCGAAAGAAGAAAATCTGCCGCACCCGCCAGCCGCGCGCCGCAAAGCCATTGGCAAGCTGGCGGGCGATCTCCTGTGCGCCGGCGTTCTCCGCCTGTGTCTGGACGATGGCGACGGTCTTCTCTCGGGTAGGGCTCAAGAAATTTCGCTCGGTTGCATCGCGCGCGCTCGGGCGCAATCTGCCAGGGATGGACGCCTCTTTCGGGCGGGGGTGAGAAATCTTGGAAAAATTGCTAATTCACGAAGATGTATTTTTTCTTGAAAACGGACCCCTTCTGTCCTGTATCAGAGGCGCTGAGCAGGCTCACGGAAAAGCGCCTTCCGCATTTTCAGGGAAATTCCTGCTAGATCGACGAATCTGACCAGCCCTTCGTATGGCGAGGCAACGACTGGCTGCATATGCGCCATCTGGCGCGAGGACGAAGGTTGCGGCGTATGAAGGTCGACGAGCTCTCTTTGAAACAGCGCGCTTTTATCGGCGGCGAATGGGTCGCAGCCAATAACGGCGGGGTTTTCGCGGTGACCAATCCCGCCACGGGCGAGACGCTCGGGACCGTGCCCGATATGGGCGCCGCCGAGACGCGGCAGGCGATCGAGGCGGCTTCCAGGGCGCTGCCGATCTGGCGCGATCGTCCGGCGAAGGAGCGGGCGCAGATCATGCGCCGCTGGTTCGATCTGGTCATGGCAGAGCAGGAGCGCCTCGCGCACATCATCACGGCGGAGCAGGGCAAGCCGCTCTTCGAGGCGCGCGGCGAGATCGCCTATGGCGCCTCCTATATCGACTGGTTCGCCGAAGAAGGCCGCCGCGTCTATGGCGACATCGTGCCGGGCGGGATGGACAGGCGCCTCCTTGTCCTGAAACAGGCGATCGGCGTCACGGCGGCCATCACGCCGTGGAATTTTCCCTCGGGGATGCTGGCGCGCAAGGTTTCGGCGGCGCTCGGGGCCGGCTGCACGATGGTTGTGAAGCCGGCGGAGCTGACGCCCTTTTCCTCCCTTGCGCTGGCGGAGCTGGCTGAGCGCGCGGGCGTGCCGGCGGGCGTCGTCAATGTGGTGACCGCGAAAGACCCTGTTCCCGTCGGGCAGGAGCTGACGCGCAATCCGATCGTGCGCAAGCTCACCTTCACGGGCTCGACGGAGGTCGGCAAGATTCTCCTCCGCCAGGCCGCGGACAATGTGCAGAAATGCTCGATGGAGCTCGGCGGCAATGCGCCGCTCATCGTCTTCGAGGACGCTGACCTCGATCGCGCCGTGAAAGGCGCCATCGCCACCAAATACCGGAACTGCGGGCAGACCTGCGTGTCGGCCAACCGCTTCCTCGTGCAGAAGAGCGTCGCCGACGCCTTCTCGCAAAAGCTCGCCGAGGCGGCGAGCGCCCTGGAGGTGGGCGCGGGCGTGCTGGAGGGCGTCGATGTCGGCCCGTTGATTGAGGAGGCGGCGGTCGAGAAGGTGGAGCGCCATATCGCCGACGCCGTGGCGCATGGCGCCAAAGTGCTGACCGGCGGCGCACGACATGCGCTCGGCGGCCTGTTCTTCCAGCCGACGGTGCTGGGCGGAGTTTCTGCCGACGCGCTGATCTTCCGCGAGGAGACCTTCGGCCCGGTCGCGCCGGTGATCGCCTTCGAGACGGAGGAGGAGGCGATCCGGCTGGCCAACGCCACGCCCTACGGCCTCTCGTCTTATTTCTACAGCAACGACATCGCGCGCATCTTCCGCGTCGCCGAGAAGCTCGAATTCGGCATGGTGGGGGTGAACGAAAGCATCCTCACCTCGGAAGCCGCGCCTTTCGGCGGGATCAAGCATTCGGGCATGGGCCGCGAGGGCTCGCGCTATGGCATCGATGATTATCTGGAGATGAAATACGTCTGTATCGGCGGCATGTAAGCCGCCCTCACAGCGCCTTGCGGCAAACGATGCGGGTGACGGAGCCGCGCACGCCATAGCCGTCGTCGGTCTGGGTCAGCACCTCGTGGCAGGTCGAGGCGCTGGCGACGGCCACGGGCTGCGGGGCGGCTTCCGGGCGGACCTCCGCCTTTTCCTCGACCGGGAGGATGAAGGGCGCGACCGCCGAGACGCTGGCGCCGACAGCCGGGGCGGCGGGCGCGTGGAAATAGGCCTTGGCCGCCGCGAAGCTCACATCGGCGCCGAGGATCAAGAAAGCGATCTTCACCGCGACGGCGGCCCGCATCGGGCGCGAGGCGAATTTGCGGGAAAGCATCTCGCGGGTGGTTTCGGTGCGGTTCATGTCCAGGCCCCTTCTGTCTCTCATTCGATGAATGAGGTTTAGGGGCTCTGGAGCGGAAAGTTCGTGCGATGGCGCACAGGGCTTTTAGCCGGTCGGCCGGCGGATCAGGCTTGTGACGCCCCTCGTGCTGCGAGACGCCTGCTGCGCAGGCTCCTCAGCAGGAGGGGCTTTTTGCATCTGCGCCAAACACTTAGGCCTCATCCTGAGGAGCGAGCACGCTCGCGTCTCGAAGGAAGAGGCCGCCTCGGAGGTTTGTAAACAAAAAGACCCGCCGGTCGCCCGGCGGGTCCGTATTTGCGAGGGCCGCAGGCCCGACCAGGAATCCAGAGCCAGTAAAGGTCCGCCTCAGGCCCTGGGTTCCCGTCGGCGTGGCTCAGACGTCGAAGCCGCCGTCGCCGCCGTCGTCGTCGAAGCCGCCCCCGTCGTCATAGCCGGGGTCCGAGCTATAGCCCGCGTCGCTGACATTGCCCGAGTCGTCGTAGCCCGGGTCGTAGCCGGCGTCATAGGCTCCGGGGGCTCCGGGCTCGTCGCCGTAATAATTGTTGATGACGGTCGTCTCGCCGGTGGGCGTGAAGCCCGAGCCGATGCCGAGATTGGCCATCCCGCCGGCGCCCGAGCCATGGCTGAACAGGCTCCGGATGCCGTCAGCGAGCAGCACGCCGCCTGCGACGCCCGCCGCTGTCCCCAGCGCCCCGTGCAGGAAGCTGTTGCCGCCGCCGGCCGGCGCCTGCGGTTGCTGCTGGCCCCATCCCTGCGGGGCGTAGCCGCCCGCAACGGGATTGCGGCCGCCCTGAGGCGGCGCGCCCCACGGTCCGCTCGGCGCGGCCTGAGGCGGCGGCGGAGCCTGCCGCTGCTGACCGCCGCCGAAGAGGCCGCCGAGAAAACCGCCGGCGGGCTTCGACTGCAATTCCTTTACCTGTGCTTCGAGCGCCTGGATGCGCGCATTGGCGCCCTGCAGGGCCTGGTCCTGCACGATCACCGTCTGCGCCAGAAGATAAGGCGCGGCCGGCTGCTGCTTGACCTGCTCGCTGATGAAAGTTTCCGCCTCCTGGTCGCGTGGACCGTTGGCGGCGCTCTTCGTGCGCTCGAACAGCCCGACGAGCAGTTGACGTTCTTCCGGTGACATCAGTCTCTCCACATAGGAACCGGCCCGAAAGGCGCGGCGAGTCGAATATGGGGGAAGGCGGCGCGCCCGCCAAGTGCGGCCGCCAGCGCCGCCGTGTTAAAGTTTTGCAAGATGGCGGGGCTGAAAGCCCGACCGGGAAGCCGGAGCCACAAAAGCGCTGGTTTTGCCCAGAGCCCGTCATTGCGAGCAAAGCGAAGCAATCCAGGGCGGCGATGCGGCCCTGGATTGCTTCGTCGGCTCCGTCTCCTCGCAATGACGGCGGTGGTTTCCTGCGTGTCCAAACGGCGGGAGCGTCGCGAATATCACTCGCCCGCAAGCGCCATATCGTCCCGGTGGATGATCTCGTCCGGACCCTTGAAGCCCAGGATCGATTCGATGTCCCTGGTCGAGCGGCCGATGATTTTCGCCGCGTCGAGGGCGTCATAGGTCACGAGGCCCCGTCCGATCTCGCCGCCGCGATGATCGCGGATCACGATGCAATCGCCGCGCGCAAAGCCGCCTTCGAGGCGCGTGACGCCCGCCGGCAGCAGGCTCGCGCCGGCAAGAAGCGCCCTGGCCGCGCCCTCGTCGATATGCGCCGCGCCCTTGGGCTCGAGCGAGCCGGCGATCCATTTCTTGCGGGCCGTCACCGGGTTCGACGGCGTGAGGAACCAGGTGCACCGCTCGCCCTTGGCGATGCGCTCGATCGGCGCCTCGGCGCGCCCGTCCGCGATGACCATATGCGCGCCGCCGGTGGTGGCGATCTTCGCCGCTTCGATCTTGGTGCGCATGCCGCCGCGCGAATATTGCGAGGCGGCGCCGCCGGCCATGGCCTCGATTTCCGCCGTCACACGCGGCAAGACCGGAATATGCCGGGCGCTGGGGTCGGAGGCGGGCGGGGCGGTGTAAAGACCGTCGACGTCCGAGAGCAGCACCAGAAGATCGGCGCTGGCCATCGTGGCGACGCGGGCGGCGAGCCGATCATTGTCGCCATAGCGGATTTCGGCGGTCGCGACCGTGTCGTTTTCGTTGATCACCGGGACGGCGCGCAACGACATGAGCCGGTTGAGGCATTCGCGCGCATAGAGATAACGGCGGCGCTCTTCCGTATCGCCGAAGGTGACGAGCACCTGTCCGGCGATCAGGCCGCGCTCGTGCAGCGCCTCGGCCCAGAGGCGGGCGAGGGCGATCTGCCCGATCGCGGCGGCGGCCTGGCTATCTTCCAGCGGCAGGGCGCCATTCGGAAAGCCGAGCACGCTGCGCCCCAGCGCCACGGCGCCGGAGGAAACGACCAGAACGTCGGCGCCGCCCCGGTGCAGCGTCGCAATGTCGTCGGCGAGCCGCGTCAGCCAGCGCCGCTTCGCCGCCGCTTCCTTGGGGTCGACGAGGAGGGACGAGCCGACCTTGACGACGATGCGGCGGAAGGAGGCGATGTCGGGCGCGCGATAGGTCATAGGCTCAGGGGAACGATGCCGCGGGAAGCGCGAGAGTTAGCTCAAGGGGCGGGTGGCTGCAAATGGGCGCGACGGGGCAGCGCTCCGAATTGGGGTTAACCAGCAGAGATGCTCCGCTCCGCCGTCATGGCCGCGCTTGTCGCGGCCATCCACGCCGCGCCGACCCGGAAAGCTGAGAGCATGAGCCGGGATAACGCCGCGTCTTCTTCTCCCCGCGTGTCGCAATGTCCTGGCGTGGATGCCCGCGACAAGTGCGGGCATGACGCGGTTGCGCAGTTTGTTAACCCCGATTCCGAGCGCCGCGGCGGGCGGCGCGCACCCAAAACGGGGACGGCGGCTTGCGCCGCCGTACGCTCCAAATCTTGGTTCCGCGAGCGACTCAGGTCACTGCGGCTTTTTCTCGGTGGCGTCCTTCACGCATTTTTTCGTGAAGCTCGTCTTGGCGGCGCCGGCGAGCTTCTTCTCCGCGGCCGCCGTGTTGCAGGAGGCGGTCGCTGCGTCGCGTTCGCACTTTTTCAGGAAGCTGTTGAGCGCCGCGCCAGCCAGTTTCTTGGCGGACGCCTGCGCCGGGCAATCGGGCCCGGCGGGCGCCGCTGGCGCTGGCGCCTGGGCGAGAGCCAGCGGCGCCAGCAAGGTGGCGCCGAGGGCGCAGGTCGTGGCCAATACGAATTTCTTCATCGGCAACCTCCCAAAATTTCGTAGCTCTTGCGCCGGATAACGCTTCCCGAAGATAGGATCGCCCCTTCCTGGAGCAAGCCCGCGCCCGGGTGGCGGGCGAGGGTTGGGCGGGAGGGCGCCGCCCTGCTAGGATGGCGCAGTTTCATAACGGCGACGAGATCAGCGATGTTGACGAAGGACTTATTGCCGGGCGTGCCATTGATCGAGAGCCCCTTTTTCGCCCGGGACATTTCGTCGCTGCCGGAAAGCTATCAGCTCATCGCGCAGCAATTGCACGACCATGGTTTCGCGGTCATCGACTTTCCCGACGCTCGATTCGACGAAAAAGCCGAGGCGATCAAAAACCGTCTGGCGGCGCGTTTCGGATGGTCAGACCCCGCCGCCTGCCCGATGAGCGCGCGTATCCAGGACGCCTGGGAGTTCGACCGGGACGTGCGCGACATCGCCTGCAACGACGCCATTCTCGATCTTCTTTCCGCCCTTTACGGAAAGACGGCGTTTCCCTTTCAAACGCTGAATTTCCCGATCGGCACGCAGCAGCCCGCGCATAGCGACCATATTCACTTCAGCGCCATCCCTGAGCGCTTCATGTGCGGGGTCTGGGTCGCGCTCGAGGACGTGGGTGCGGATGCGGGGCCGCTTTACTATTATCCCGGGTCGCATGTCTGGCCGAGCTACGGCAATGAGCACATCGGCGTGTCGCTGGCGAATGACCCGCCCGACGCCGCAGTGCGGAAGTTCGTCCATCTGCATGACGCGCTGCCAAAAGCCCTGGGCGTCGAGCGGCAAACCTTTCTCGCGCGCAAGGGACAGGCGCTGATCTGGGCCTCGAACCTCCTGCACGGCGGCGCGCCGCGCGTTGACGCCGCCCGATCGCGCTGGAGCCAGGTCACGCATTATTTCTTCGAGGGCTGCCGCTATACGACGCCGCTGAAAAACGACGCAATGGCCGGGACGACCATCAGAAGGCGGGTGAAAGATGTGCGAAAGGAGAGCGGGCTCTCCGGCGTGCGCGTCGACGGAAGCTCGCTTGCGCAACATATCATTTCAGCATTCGCGAATAGGCGAAAGCCGAAGGATTAGAAGAAGACCCTGACGAGACCACGCGCGGCCATTCAAGCCGTGGAGGATGGGCCGCCCTGGGCAGCCTGAAACTGGACGAGATCGGCCGTCGAATATTCGCTTTGCACGTCGCAGTTCGGGCAGGCCGTCGTGAAGGACGCCGAGCCCGATAGTTCGAGCGGCGCCCCATCGGACGGGTCATTGAGTACGGCGAAATGCTGCCGGCAGCGCTTGCAGGCGAAGCCGAGATACCATCCCCCCGGAACGAGGCCCGGCAATGCGATCGGCGCATAGGCGCCTGTGAAGTGGATGCCTTGGGCCATGGGGACGCCTTTCGTCTTGCCGCCTGCAAGAAATCTGGCGCTCCGCGCGCGCGGCGCAATATGCGCGAGGTGGAACCGGGCGCAGCGCAAACGTCAGTGCGCCGTTGGGGCGCTTTTCACCAAGCATTGACTTGGGCACAAATTGGGCTTCACGAATGACTTTTTTGCACTAATGTTTTTGCAGAGGATTCGGCTATGGGCACGCATCCAGATTGCGCAACAGCGGACCGGCAAGACGGCGCCATCGTCGCGAAGGCTGTCGTAAGAGCGTCGGCAAGCCTCGAAATCCCCGAAGACGTGGTCGCCCAAGTCATTGGAGTAGGCATCCGGGACATTTCGCTCATGAGGGCGGGGGAGCTACAGCTCGACCCTCGCTCTAAGCCATTTCAGTTAGCGGTGCTGTTCGTCCGGCTTTTTCGCTCTCTTGATGCGCTTGTCGGCGGCGACAAGGCGGTCGCGGGGGCTTGGCTCAGGAATGACAACTTGGCGCTTGGCGGACGGCCTATTGACCTCATTCAATCGGTAAGTGGTTTGACGAATGTCATTTCCTATCTGGACGCCCGCCGAGCTATCGTCTGAGTTCAAATCATACGCGCATGAGTGCTGGAGGCTGGTAGAGGCCCAGTACCTGATTGCGACCCTCCCGCTTGTCGACAGTCTCGACGAGCAGAGAGTGCTTGAAGACTTGATCGACAAGACCAAACCGATCATTCCGCCAGAATTCAGAAACCTCCATTACTTATTGGCGACGCCTTTCAGATATCCCCCGCCGAAACGCGGCTCTCGATTTCGCCGGGAAGGACAAACTCAAGGTGTTTTTTATGCAGCCGAGGAGGTCGAGACGGCTGTCGCTGAAATTGCGTTCTATAAGCTTCTGTTTTTCTCAGAGTCGCCGCAGACCCCGCTGCCGCAGAAGGCTTTGGAACATTCGGCGTTCTCAGTCAGAATCTGCTCCGGACGCTCGCTCGATCTTTCGGCGCGCCCATTTTCGAGCGCCGAAAAGCTTTGGACCGACCCCGTTCACTACGAGCCCTGTCAGAACTTTGCCGACTTTGCTCGCGAGGCCCGCGCGGATTTGCTGCGCTTTCTGTCGGTGCGAGATCCTATGACAAGAGCGAATGTGGCAGTCTTCAATCCAGAAGCTTTCGCTTCTCCGCCATTAGGTTCTCAGACCTGGCATGTTCACGTCTTCAGGAAGAGTGTGGTCGCTTTGCGAGAGTTCCCACACGCACATTTGGAGTTCCCCCTGCTTCAGTTTACCGGGGACCCACGGATAGCGAGCCTCATCGCTGCTTGGGGGAGCCACCCGCCAACCTGTTGAGTTGGTTAGCTATACCGGTCCACCCTGGGCCTTTGCGGGAACGCGCGCCGCCTTGGCGCGCGCTTTCAAATGCTTCGGCCGCAGCTCATTGGATTGGGGCCGGCCGACAATTACCCCTCACCGGCGGCGCTTCGAGGCGGGCGCCGGCGCGCCCGAATGGCATGATCCGTCTTCCGTCATGACGATATCGGCCTGAGGCGCATATTGGTTCATCGCCCCCGTTGCTGCGTCGACGCCAAGACCGATGACGCCGCCGGCGAGGACGTTGCCGGCCGCCATGGTGTCCGTGTTCGAGGCCAGGGCGCCAACGCCGTCATTATAGCAAGGTTTGGAGCAGCGGATTGTGACGGCGCTCGATCCCTTCTCGAGCGTAACGACGCCCGGGGTCGTCACAACCTGCGAGCCAATGGAGCCCGACGTCAATGTGCAGGTCGCGCCCGGCACGCCCGGGGTATTGATGGCGACTGTCTGAATCGTCCCGCGAACGATCGTCGCGCAGCCGGCCAAAGACACAAACGCGACGCCAAGCATCAAACCCTATGCAGCCGTCATGCCCGCGCTGGTCGCGGGCATCCACGCCGGGACGTTACAACGCGCGGGGAGAAGAAGCGGCGTTGTTCCGCTCATGTTCTCAGCTTTCCGCGTCGGCGCGGCGTGGATGGCCGCGACAAGCGCGGCCATGACGCAGGAACTCTGCTCGTAAATCCGAATTCGGAGCGCTGGGAAGCCGAGGGCGGTCGTTCGGAGGCGCGTCGGGCGCTGTTATTCTTGGGCCGCCGCGCGAATATTTGATTTAATGGCAGGAGTGGAGGGGCTCGAACCCCCAACCCCCGGTTTTGGAGACCGGTGCTCTACCAGTTGAGCTACACTCCTGCGTGCGCCAGTCAGCGCGCGCCTCTCATGCCGCAACAGCGCCGCCGACGCAAGCGCGTTTTGATCTTATGATCAGGAATTTCCGCCTGCGAGCAAAGTGACGGCCCGGCGGTTCTGCGACCAGCAGGAAATATCGTCGCACACCGCGACCGGGCGCTCCTTGCCGTAGCTCACCGTGCGGATGCGCGAGGCGGAGACGCCGCGCGAGATCAGATAGTTCTTGGCGACCTCGGCGCGGCGGGCGCCCAGCGCGAAATTATATTCGCGCGTGCCGCGTTCGTCGGCGTGGCCTTCGACGGCGAAGCTGTAGCGGCCGTAGCGATTGAGCCACTCCGCCTGACGGTCGAGCGTGGATTGGGCGGTTGCGGTCAAATCGGTCGAGTCCGTCTCGAAGAAAACGCGATCGCCGACATTGGTTGCAAAGTCCTGCGCGCTGCCCGGGGTCGCGACGCCGTTGCGGGCAATCCCGCCGCGGCCGCCCGCGCCCCCCGCGAGGTCGGCGCCGGCCTCGTCCGCCGCATTTTTCGCGCAGGCCGTCATGGCCAGGGCCGCCGTCATGGCGACAGCGAATTTGGCGCAGCGGGCGCCAGCAGAAAGGATCATCGAGGAACTCCTGTTACGGTAAACCAACTGCGGATAGTGCTAGTCCCGCATGGTTAAGCGAAGGTTCCGGCAACCTTAATCGAAGGTGTGGAAATCCCGTGGCATTCGATCGAATTCGCCTCATCCTTACTAAAAAGTTAAATGGTTAACGAAATATGAACGGCCGCGCTCGGGCTCGCCGCGGCCATCGCCCGGCCCTCGGCGCGCGACAAAGTCACGGTGACTTTTGTCAAAAAGCCCCAGTGTCCCTGCCTAGAACCCGCCATCGTTCTTGCCGGCGGCCCCGGTCTGACTATCATTATCCATCGGCGGCGAGTCGGGAGGACAAGATGAATGAGGGAATAGCGCCGTTCTTCACGCCGCTCACCCTGATCCTGGGCGGCGGCTTGCTCGTCATCGGCGTTTTCTCGCTCTTCGATGTCCATTTCCTGAAGTCCAAGACACAGGAAAGGCTCGCTCTTGTTTTCGGCCTCGTCTTTATTCTCGCCACGGAAGCGATGTTCGTCACCAGCGACATCAGCGGGCGCTATTTCGAAGGTCAGAAGATCGACGTCACGGACTGCGAGTTCCAGGTCGAGCGCGATAATCCACTGGAACGGCGCGACAATCCCCGGTTGATCCACCAAACGATCAGAGCCTGCATGGATACTCTCGGCTACGACTGGACCGACGTCCACGAGCATTGCCAGGAGGCTAAGGTTTCCACCAATGTCTTCTGCTATTTGCCGCGGTCGGCCATGCAGCGCGAGATCGTCGCCTTCCAGATGCGCTTCGAATAGCTCGAACACTCGGGCGTCTGTCATTCCCGACCGCTCGCTTCGCGAGCATCGGGAATGACGCGAGATCCGCTCGATTGGTTCGGCGCCATCACCCGACGCTCGCCGTTTGGACACGCAGGGACTCTCCGCCGTCATTGCGAGGAGGCGGAGCCGACGAAGCAATCCAGGGCCGCATCGCCGCCCTGGATTGCTTCGCTTCGCTCGCAATGACGGGCTTAGCTCAAAAGAGCGAGCCCTGATCGCCGCCCGGCGTCTTGCGCGGTTTTTTCCGGGAGGCGGGCGTTATCGTCAGCGCGTCGGCTTCTCCCGCCCGCGCGGCGATGCGGCCGTCGGCAAATTCGATGTTCAGGGCGGCGCCCGCCGGCGCCTGCGCGACGCTGCGGACAAGCGCGTCGCTCTCGTCGCGCACCAGCGCAAAGCCTCGGGCCAGCACGGCTTTGTGGCTGAGGGAATCCTGCAGGCGCGCAAGCCGCTCCAGGCGCTCATTCTTGCGCGCGATCAGCGCCGCGATCGCCTGCGGGAGCCTTGCGGCGGCGCTTTCCATGCGCCGCCTTGCCCCCTTGTTCTCGTGATGCGCCAGCGCCACGCGGGCGTCGAGGCCGGCCTTCAGCCGCGCGCCCAGGCCCCGGAGTTTCTCTTTCTGGCCGGCCAGCTCCGCCTGCGGCGAATGGCGGGAGAGCACATGCGCGAGCCGCGCGAGCTGGAGACGCCGGCCGTCCTGGTGCGCCCGCAGCGTCGCGCGCAGGCGCTCCGAGGCGCGGTCGAGCCGCTGGCGCGGCGTCTGCAGCAATTGCTCGGGCGCCGGCAGCAGGCGCGCGAAGGTCGCAAGCTGCAGGCGGCGCTGCTCGACGGCCCGCGTCTTCGCCATCGCAAGTCGTCGCGCCCGCGCCGCGAGATGCTCGGCAAGCTCGGCGCGCACCGGCACGGCTTTCTCGGCCGCGCCCGTGGGCGTCGGCGCGCGCAGATCGGCGACGAAGTCGATCAGCGTGGTGTCGGTCTCATGGCCAATTGCGGAGATCAGGGGAATGGCGCTGGCGGCGGCCGCGCGCACGACGATCTCCTCGTTGAAGCTCCACAAATCCTCGAGCGAGCCGCCGCCGCGCGCGACGATGAGAACGTCCGGGCGCGGAACCGGGCCGTCGACCGGCAAGGCGTTGAAGCCGTCGATCGCCGCCGCCACTTCGGCCGCCGAGGTCTCGCCTTGCACGCGCACCGGCCAGACCAGCACATGACGCGCGAAGCGGTCGTTCAGCCGGTGCAGAATGTCGCGTATGACCGCTCCGGTCGGCGAGGTCACGACGCCGACGACCTTGGGCAGAAAGGGCAGGGGGCGCTTGCGTGATTCGTCGAACAGCCCCTCGGCCGCGAGCTTTTTGCGCCTCTCGTCGAGCAACGCCATCAGCGCGCCGACGCCCGCCGGCTCCAGCGACTCGATGACGATCTGATAGGAGGATTTGCCGGGGAAGGTGGTGATGCGCCCCGTCGCGACGACTTCGAGCCCTTCCTGCGGCCGCGTGCGCAGGCGCATGAAGGTCCCCTTCCAGATCACGGCGTCGAGCCGCGCGCCCTGGTCCTTCAGGCAGAAATAGGCGTGGCCGGAGGCGTGCGGCCCGCGATAATTCGAGATTTCGCCGCGCACCCGCACCCGCCCGAAACGGTCCTCGACCGTGCGTTTGAGCGCATTGGCGAGTTCCGTGACGCTGATTTCCGGGGCGTTGGTGAGGGGGCCGTCGGAGGCGGGGATGTCGGGGTCGGACAAGGGCATCTTTGCAATATAGCTGGATATGCGGCGCGCCTGAAGGCGCGCGGTCCAATTGGCGCCGGGACCGCGCGCCTTCAGGCGCGCATCACGCTTGCAGAGGACCAGGGCCAATCAGCAGGGGTCGAAACCAACCCGGCGACGACTGGATTATTCTCCACGTAGTCGATCGTCGTCGCCAAGTCCGTCTCATCCCTGACATAACGGTCGAAATAGTCAGGCGCCCAAAACGCCCCGCGCCTCGCTAGCGCGCGGTTGATTTGTGCAGCGCTGAACGCCTTCCAGCTACGAACCAGTCCGCCGAGCGGGAAGCCTGCAAAGGCTTCCACGACGACATGGACATGATTGGGCATGACACACCAAGCAAGCAGGCGGTAGCGGTCTCCATCAAAATGGAGGATCGCGTTTTGGACGGTTTTCGCCGCTTGCGGGTCGGCCAATGGCCGGGGGCCATCGCAGCGGTCGAGCGCGGCGTCGATTTCACGCCTGCGATCCACGCTGGCGGGGAGGGCGTCGACCACGGCTTTTGAAAGGCTGCCCAGCGTTCTGAAGACAATGTGCTGAATGCTTTCGGGAGAGTCGAAATGCGGAAGATAGCCGCGCGAATGCCAGCCTTTGTGATCGTCGGTCATGACAATAGCTTTTTGCGGCGCGCCTGAAGGCGCGCGGTCCAAATTGGCGCCCCCGGACCGCGCGCCTTCAGGCGCGCACAACAAAAAACGGCGCGGGGAGCGCCCGCGCCGTTCGATGGAGAGATCAGTATTTCCGCACCAGCGGGGGCATCGGCGGCGGCGCCATCATCGGCACTGGCGTGAGCGAGGGGATGATGTAGCGGAAGCCGACCCGCACGTCGTTGGAGGCGACGTTGAAGGAGTGGCGCTCGCCGAAGCAGGGCAGGGCGTTGCAGGAGATCGGACCGCTCGTGATCTTGCCCATGTCGAGGTAGCGATACGCCACTTCCAGCCGCAGGTTCGGCGTCACCGCGAAGGCGAGGCCGCCTGTCACCTGCCAGGCGAAATTCGTCGCATTCGTATCGGCGGCGACGCCATAGCCGCCATTGGCGACGCCGAAGCCGACGTCCGTGAGGCCGGAGAAATTGTGGAAGGCCGCGCCGACGCCGCCGCCGATGAAAGGCGTCAGCCCATACCAGGTGCCGAGATCGACATAGGCGTTCGCCAGGAACAGGGCGGTGCCCAGATTGGCGTTGTAATTGTCGAAGCCGCTACACGCCGAGCCGCAGCCCGGGAAGGCGAAGAAATTCGTGGCGCGATAGGCGGATTGGATGCGGTATTCGCCGGTCAGATCGAAGCGAACCCAGTTGTTGAACTGGTAGCCGACGCCTGCGCCCGCGAAGGCCGTGTCGCCGATGCTTCGGTGAGTGTTCCAGACCGGACCGGCGGGGATCACCACATTTCCGGCGCCGTCGATGCCCGGGCGTAGCGAATAGTTCCAGTCTGAAATCTGGGTGGCGCCGACGCCCACGTCGCCGCGCAGATACCAGCCTCCGAGATCGACGGGCGGCGGCGGTTCGATCGGTGGCGGCGGCGGCAGCAGATCGGCGGCGTTTGCGCCAGCGGTCGCGCCGGCGAGAACTGCGGCCGCAAAAAGGAGGGCGAATATACGGCCCATGATTACTTCCCCTTTACGTAAAGAGGGCCGCGAAGCGGACCCGTGGCGCGTAGCCATCGGGCGTAAACATGACCGAAACCGCTTAAAGGCGAGTTAACCTTACCACTTAACCCAAAATACCGGCAGTTTGGCTAATTCTGTAAAGCATAACGGCTTTTGAAAGGCGGCGCGGGGCGTCTCAAACGCCCCGCGCCCGCTTTTTTTCTCAGGCCGCTTCCGCGGGCTCCTTCAGCGCGTCGCAAACCTGCGCGACCAGCGTCTCGACGAGATCGCGATCATCGCCCTCGGCCATGACCCGGATCACCGGCTCCGTGCCGGAGGGCCGCACGATCAGGCGCCCGGCGTTGCCGAGCCGCGCGCGCGCCGAGTCTATCGCCACGACGACCGACTTCTTCTCGAGCATCACCTTCTGCGCGCGGACATTCTTGAGCACCTGCGGCAAGGGCTCGAAACAATGGCAGATTTCGCTCACGCGCCGGTTCTTGCGCTTGACCTCGGCGAGCACCTGCATGGCGGTCACAAGTCCGTCGCCGGTCGTCGAATAATCGGAGAGGATGACATGCCCCGACTGTTCGCCGCCGACATTGTAGCCCTCCTTGCGCATGCGTTCGATCACATAGCGGTCGCCGACGGCGGTGCGCTCCAACGTCAGGCCCATGGCGCCAAGGTGGCGCTCGAGGCCCAGATTGGACATGATCGTCGCGACGATGCCGGGCTTTGCGAGCAGCCCCTGGTCGCGCCAGCTTCGAGCGACGACGGCCATCACCTGATCGCCGTCGATCACGGCGCCGGTTTCGTCGACGAGGATCACGCGGTCGGCGTCGCCGTCGAGCGCAATCCCGACGTCGGCGCGCAATTCGCGCACCTTCTCGCGCAGCGCCTGCGGCGAGGTGGAGCCGACGTCGCGGTTGATATTGAAGCCGTCCGGCTCCACGCCGATCGAGATCACTTCGGCGCCCAGCTCCCAAAGCGCTTCGGGGGCGACCTTATAGGCGGCGCCATTGGCGCAATCGACCACGACGCGCAGGCCTTCGAGGCTCAGATTGCGCGGCAGCGTATGTTTGGCGAATTCGATATAGCGTGCCCGCGCATCGTCGATGCGGCGGGCGCGGCCGAGCTGGGTGGAGGCCGCGAGCTTGCGGCCGAGATCGCTGTCGAGGAGCGTTTCGATCTCGCTCTCGATCTCGTCGGAGAGCTTGTGCCCGTCCGGCCCGAAGAGCTTGATGCCATTGTCCTCGAAGGAATTATGCGAGGCGGAGATCATCACGCCGACATCGGCGCGCATGGAGCGGGTGAGCATGGCGACGGCGGGCGTCGGCATCGGGCCGAGCAGCAGCGTGTCCATGCCGACCGAGGCGAAGCCGGCGACCAGCGCATATTCGATCATATAGCCGGAGAGCCTTGTGTCCTTGCCGATGACCACCCGATGGCGGCCCTCGCCGCGCTGGAAAATGAGGCCGGCCGCTTGTCCGACCTTGAGCGCCAGTTCGGGCGTTATTTTGACGTTGGCGAGGCCGCGTATGCCGTCCGTTCCGAAATAATGACGCGCCATCTGTATTCCTTTTCGTGGGATAAGCGCACAAGGTCACGCAAAGTTGGGCTTCGATGTGGCCAAAACATTCTGCCCGATACCGTATTCAACGGTATTCCACAATTTGGACCATCAGGTAAATTTAGGTCGCTCTTGACTTCGAGAAGGATGCTTGAATGCGGGTCGTTATTTACCACAACCCTTCCTGCGGCACGTCGCGCAAAGTCCTCGCCGCTCTGCGCGAGGCCGGGCACGAGCCCGAGGTCGTCGAATATCTCAAGACGCCGCCGGATCGAAAGACCCTGCAAGGGCTGCTGAAACGCATGGGCAAGAGCGTGCGCGACATTCTCCGTAAGCGCGGGACGCCCTATGAGGAGCTTGGCCTCGATAATCCAGCCGTGTCGGAGGACGAGATTTTTGCCGCGATCGAGAAAAATCCGATCCTCATCGAGCGGCCGATCGTCCTCTTCGGCGAGAAGGCGGCGCTCTGCCGTCCGGCGGAGACGGTGCAGGAGCTGATCGGGTAAGCCAAGGATCGTTAAGGGCCGTTAGGGTTAAGAAAGTCTTTCGCTCTCTCCCTCCCGAGGAGCCGCTAAGGTGACGTAGGCGTCTTTTTGTCGGATTCCGACGAGGCCGCCTTCGTTTCACTCTGGGCCACTCGTGATTTGAGAGGATGAATTGATGGAAGAGCGGCGGACATCTTTGCGACGGCGCACTTTGCTGGGAGGGCGGATCGAGTTTTTCGAGCGATCGACATTCGACTGCGTCGTCCGCAACCTCAGCGAGGGGGGCGCGCGCGTGCAATGGGACCAACAGATCGCGCTCCCGGATGTCTTCGATCTTGTGATCGACAAGTCCGAGGAGCGGCGCACGGCGCGCGCCGTTTGGCGGCAGGAGCGCGATATCGGCCTGCGCTTCTTCGCCAATGTCGTGACATTGCGGCCGGGAAGGGTTTGACGCCATTTCCGTTTGAACTGCTCGCACTGGCGCTTGTCATTCCCGGGGGGCAAAAGCCCGACCGGAATCCAGAGCCCAAAAGCGCTGGGGAACCCGTCATTGCGAGCGAAGCGAAGCAATCCAGGGCGGCGATGCGGCCCTGCTGGATTGCTTCGTCGGCTCCGCCTCCTCGCAATGACGGCGGTGATTTCCTTCCTATGTGTCCAAACTGCCGCGCGTCCGGCGATGACGCCGAACTAATCGAGCGGATCTCGTATGAACGCTTCGGCGCTCAAAGGAAAAGGCCCGGCGACGTCTCGCCGGGCCCTCAGTTTGTTAACAAACCTCCGAGGCGGCCCCGTCCTTCGAGACGCGAGCTTCGCTCGCTCCTCAGGATGAGGCTAAGTGTTTGGGGTAGAAGCAGAAGCCCCTCATGCTGAGGAGCCTGCGCAGCAGGCGTCTCGAAGCGCGAGGGGCGTCACCGCCACTTTCTCAGAGGCCCGGCGAGAATCTCGCCGGGCCATTTTATCTTAGACCGGGTTGGGCGAGAGCCCGCCGACATCCGGCTCCGGCTTCTGCCCGGTCGTGGGCACAGCCGAGCCGCGCGGGGGCTGCGGCGTCGGAGCGCTCGTGTCCTCGCGCACGGGGCGCTTGCCGGTGAGCAGACCCTTCATCTCCTCGCCCGTCAGCGTCTCGAACTCCAAGAGGCCATTGGCCAGCATGTCGAGCTGCGCGCGCTTCTCGGTCATGATCTGCGTCGCTTTGTCGTAAGCCTCCTGCACCAGACGCCGCACTTCCGCGTCGATCGTCTGCTGCGTCTGCTCCGACAGGCTCTGCTGGCGCCCGAGCGAATAGCCCAGGAACTGCTCCTGCTGCGGCTCGGCGTAGGCCACCGTGCCGAGCTTATCCGAGAAGCCGAGCTGAGTGATCATGGCGCGCGCCACCCGCGTGCACTGCTGAATGTCCGAGGCCGCGCCCGACGTCACCTTGTCGTGGCCGAACACCAGCTCCTCCGCCACGCGGCCGCCCATGGCGATGGCCAGCATCGCCGTGAGCTGCTCGAAGGTCTGCGAGACCTGGTCGCGCTCCGGCAGGCCCTGCACCATGCCCAGCGCACGGCCGCGCGGGATGATCGTGGCCTTGTGGATCGGCATCGCGCCGGGAACCGTGAGCTGCACCAAAGCGTGGCCGCCCTCGTGATAGGCCGTGAGCTTCTTCTCCTCCTCGGTCATGGAGAGCGTGCGGCGCTCCGCGCCCATCATGATCTTGTCGCGCGCGTCCTCGAACTCTTGGTTCGTGACGATGCGCTTCGAGCGCCGCGCCGCAAGCAGCGCCGCCTCGTTGACGAGGTTCATGAGGTCGGCGCCCGAGAAGCCCGGCGTGCCGCGCGCCACGACCTTGAGATCGACGTCCGGCGCCAGCGGCACCTTGCGGGCGTGGACCTTTAGGATCTTCTCGCGGCCGATGAAGTCCGGGTTCGGCACCTGGATCTGGCGGTCGAAGCGGCCGGGACGCATCAGCGCCGGGTCGAGCACGTCCGGGCGGTTCGTGGCGGCGATGAGGATGATGCCCTCATTGGCCTCGAAGCCGTCCATCTCGACGAGCAACTGGTTCAAGGTCTGCTCGCGCTCGTCATTGCCGCCGCCAAGGCCGGCGCCGCGATGACGGCCGACCGCATCGATTTCGTCGACGAAGATGATGCAGGGCGCGTTTTTCTTCGCCTGCTCGAACATGTCGCGCACGCGGCTCGCGCCGACGCCGACGAACATTTCGACGAAGTCGGAGCCCGAGATCGAGAAGAAGGGCACGCCCGCCTCGCCGGCGATGGCGCGGGCGAGCAGCGTCTTACCCGTGCCGGGCGGGCCGACGAGCAGCACGCCGCGCGGAATACGCCCGCCGAGCCGCTGGAACTTGCCTGGATCGCGCAGAAACTCGACGATCTCCTGCAAATCTTCCTTGGCCTCGTCGACGCCGGCGACGTCCTCGAAGGTGACGCGGCCCTGAGACTCGGTGAGCAGCTTCGCCTTGGATTTGCCGAAGCCCATGGCCCGGCCGGCGCCGCCTTGCATCTGGCGGGAGAGGAATATCCACACGCCCAGGAAGGCGACCAGCGGCAGCGCGTTCAACAGCAGCGTCATCAACCAGCTCGAGCCGTCGGAAAGCGGCTTGGCGCTGATCGAGACATTATGCTGCTGAAGGCGCGGAATGATGTTGGCTTCGTTCGGGATATAGGTCGTGAAGGGCCGATTGTCGTTGAAATGGCCCGCGACCTCGTTCCCGGCGATGGTCACGTCATGAACGCGGCCCTGATCGATCTGCGTCAGCAGCTCGCTGAAGGAGATGTCCCGGATTGGCGTGCGCTGGCCGGGCTGCTGAAACAGCATGACGAGCGCCACCACCAGCAGGCCGATGATGGCCCACAAGGCGAGGTTCCTGAAGTTTGCGTTCATTTGGTTATCCGTGACGGGAGCGCCTCGCGCGGGTGGATTCCCCCGAGAGGGACGCGCTTCCCAAGTTCGAATTAATCTAGGCGCGCCCATGTTTCTTGCCAAGGGAGGCCCCGTAAAGGTCGAGCGTCTTTACGGTTCCGGCCTAGGCGGAACGCCTGGGCGGCGCCGGCCGCAAGGTGACGTTGTTACCGTCCGATTCGATCAGAAGATCGGCGATGGTGAGCCGAAGTGGCGCCTTTTCGCGAAGCGCCCGGGAGAGCCGATCGGCCGCCCGCTCCAGCCTGTCGAGGCGTAGTTGCGCCTGCGGCGCGAGCCTTGCAATCTCGCGCGCCAGGAGGCGTTGCAGGATGTCGAGCGGCAGCTCCGTGAGAGCGCCCGCATCGAATCCGGCGAGCGCCGGGGCAGTTTCCGTGAGCGCGCGCTCATGAGCGGCGGCGGCGCAGGAGGCGAGCGCGGCCTCGGCGCGGGCGGCGCGTTCGCCCAGGCGCAGAAGCGCCGTCCGATCGAGCCCCTGTTGCGCAAGCAGCGGCATGAGCTTGCGCAGCCGGGCGCGGGCGTAGGCGTCGTTGGCGTTCGAGGGGTCGCAGAAATAGCGCTGGCCGGCGTTCTCGCAGATCTCGACCAGCTCGGCCTTCGGGAAGGCCAGAAGCGGACGCAGAAGCGGGGCGCCATGCGCGTTGGATCGCGGAGCCATCCCCGCCAGTCCCGAGACGCCCGAGCCGCGCGTCAGGCGAAACAAAATCGTTTCCGCCTGGTCGTCGGCGTGATGCGCCGTCACAATGGCGCCGGAGCCCAAGCTTGTCGCGCAATCGGCGAGCAGGGCGTAGCGCGCCGCCCTGGCGCGCTCCTGAATGCGGGTCTGCGGCTTTTCGCCCTCCCAGCTCAAGAGATGATGCGCAAAGCCGAGACTGCGGGCCCATTCGCCGACCTGTTCGGCTTCCGCGCGAGCGTCGGCGCGAAGGCCGTGGTCGACCGTCGCCACTGCAATCTCATGGGAGGCGCGCTCCGGCCATTGCGCGCACAGCAGCATCAGCGCGACGGAATCCGGTCCCCCGGAGACGGCGAGCAGCAGGCTCTCATAGGGCGCCAGCAGCGCAAAGGCGCCGGCAGCTTTATCCAAGGTCAAGGGCGGCCGCGCGTCAGCATTGCAGCTTCTTGCTTTCCCGCTGCGCCGCGTCTCGAATGCGCGGCGCCGAGCCCGGATATTTCATGCCGATCTCGCCGAAGGAGGCGCAAGCCTGTTCCTTCGCGCCCATGGCGCCGAGCGATTGGCCGAGCCGCAGCAGGGCGTCCGGCGCCTGCGCCGATTGCCCGTATTTCTGCGAAATCTCGAGATATTTCTCGGCCGCCTCGCGATGGCGCCCGCGCAGGAAGAAGCTCTCCCCGAGATTGAAGGTCGCCGCAGGGGCGAATTTGCTCTTGGGGTTTTTGGTGAGGAATGTTTCGAGCGATTTCTCAGCCGCCTCGAACTTGCCCGCCTTGAGCGTCGCCACAGCCTCTTCATATTCCTCCTTGGGGCCGGGTGGGGCGGCCGGGGGAGCGGGCGCGATTTCGGGCAAGGTCGAGGGCTGGTCGCCGACGAGGCGCCCATGGGCGATGTCGAGCGGCTGCCCGGCTTCGCGCACCGGCGGCGCGCTGCTGACCGAGCCCGCCACGGTCTTTGGCGGATTGGCGAGGGGCGCGGAAGGCGTGGTCGTCCCGAGCGGCTTGGGCGCGCCGGGCGCGGAAGGATCATTCGCCGGATCGAAAGCGTCGCTACGGCGCATGCCTGTCGTCGCCGGGCTCGGCGCCCCGGCGACGGGCGGGAGCGCGGCGGCGGGATGCGTTGCGGTCGGGTCGGCGGGACGCGGCGCGGCCTCCTTGGCGGCGCGCAATTGCTCCTCCAGCAATTGCACCTTGTGCTGCAGCTCTTCGTTTTGGCCGGTCAGGCGGCGAATGTCGCGTTCGAGCCGATCGATGCGCGTGACCAGCGCGCCTGGCTCGGCGGCGCCAGTGTCGATGTCGCCGGGCGGCAGATCGATATCGGCGGGCGGGCGGTTGTAGCCCTGCGCAAGGGTGAGGTCCGACTCCGGCCGCGCCGGCCCATAGGGATCATAGGCGCGCGCGGCGCCCGCGCTGAGAAAGAGGACGGCGAAAAGGGCGATGCGAGTGATCATGGGCGAGATATGGGGGTGAAACGGCCGCGCTGAAAGCCGGCGGAGCTGGCTTTCTGGCGCCGCATCATAGGCCCTGTTTGGGCGTAATTGCGGCGGGCGTTGCCGTTGTTCGAGCGTAAGCTAATCTGGCGCCATGAGGCTGATGAAACAGAACGTCAGCGGCCGTCGCCGCTTCGCCTTTTCTCCGCCATGCGCGGCGGCGGCGTTCTGCGTCGTTTTTCTTGTGCCGCGCGCCTGGGCGCTCTCGCCGGCCCCCGAATCCGGCGCCTGCTCGCTCGAAAACGCGACGCCCGCAACCGTCGCTTTGGTGGACGAAGACTTCGACCTTCTCCTCGACGACGGCCGCCGCGCCGCGCTCGCAGGGCTCGAATTCCCGGGGCCGCCCGCCAAGGACGTCCGCGCGCGTCGCGCCGCGGCGCATGAGCGGCTATCAGAATGGCTCACCGGCAAAGACGTCTTTCTCGGCGCCTTCGCCGGTTCGGCGGACCGCTGGGGCCGCTTTCCAGCCCGGGTCTTCGCCGCGAGCGGGGCAGGGGCCGAGGCGCCGCTCGTCTCGGTCGGGGCGGCTCTGCTGGAGGAGGGCCTTGCGCGTTTCCGGCCCGATCCGCCCGCCGCGCCCTGCGCCCAGGCTTATCTTACGGCCGAGGCCCCGGCGCGCGACGCATCGCGAGGTCTCTGGGCCGATCCGGAGATGCGCCCGATCGACGCCGGCGCCAAAGAGAGCGGCGCGGCGTTGCTGCACCGCAAGGGAATGGCGATCGTCGAGGGCAAAATCCACGGCGTCGGCCAAAGTGCTGGCGCTATCTATTTGAATTTCGGTAAAAAACGGTTTGACGATTTCTCGGTCGTGATTTCGCGGCGCGATTTGGCTATTCTTGCCGCATCGGGAATCGAACCCCCAAAGCTGATCGGGCGGCGGGCGCGCGTGCGAGGACTTATTGAGACAGGCTTTGGGCCGCGTATGGCGATTTCAACGCCCGCCGAGATCGAAATCCTTGACGCGACGCCGTGACCTCCTGAGGCGGGCGGCCCTGGCCGTCGCTTGCGCGGTCGCGCTCGCCAATTGCGCCGAGCTCGAGCGGCAGGGCCAGCTCTTCGGGCCCACGCCGACCCCGCCCACGCGGCCGGCGCTCTCCAAGACGGATAACCGCTCCTCGGTCCAGCACAAGGAGCTGCTCGCGCAATTTGGCGGCGAATATCAGGCCGTCGCCGCCGAACATTATCTCAACGATATTCTCGTCAAGCTCGCGCAGGCCAGCGAGACGCCCGGTCAGACCGCCTATAAGGTGACGATCCTCAACACGCCGGTCGTCAACGCCTTCGCGCTGCCCTCGGGCAATCTTTACGTCACACGCGGGCTCCTGGCCCTTGCCGGCGACGCCTCGGAGGCGGCGGCGGTCATGGCGCATGAAATCGGCCATGTCACGCTGCGCCACAGCGCGCTGCGCGCCGAAAAGGAGCGCGAGGCGGCGCTGATCTCACAGGCGGCGACCGTGATCCAGAGCCGGCAAAAGGGCGAGGAAGAGCGCTCGAAGCAGCGCCTGTCGGTGGCGAGCTTCTCCCGCCAGCAGGAGATCGACGCCGACGAAACCGGCGTCAGGGTGATCGCCCGGGCCGGCTTCGACCCTTACGGCGCGGCGCGCTTCCTGACGGCGCTCGGCCGCTCGTCCGAGCTGCGCGCGGCGCTTTACGGGAAGCGGAAAGATTCCGGCTTCGACATCACCTCGACCCACCCCTCCACCCCCGAGCGCGTGACCCGCGCCATTACAGTCGCCCGACAGATCGGCGCGCCGGGCATAGGGAACCGCGACCGGGCCGGCTATCTCGCGGCGATCAACGGCGTGGCTTTCGGCGACGATCCGATGGAGGGCTTCGTCCGCGACCGGAAATTCACCCATCCGCGCCTGCGCTTCGCCTTTGCGGCGCCCGAGGGCTTCCTGCTGGAGAACTCCAGCGAGGCGGTCTTCGGCGTCCGGCAGGCCGATAATGAGGCGCTGCGGCTCGACACGGTCAGAAATCCGCCGTCAGAAAGTCTCGAAGCCTATGTGGCGTCCGGCTGGGTGGATGGTCTGCTGCCGTCCAGCGTGCGGAAGATCGACGTCAACGGCCTGCCGGCGGTCACCGCCGTGGCGCGCGCCGGGGAATGGAACTTCCGCCTCGCCGTGATCCAATCCGGCGAATATCTCTACCGCTTGATATTCGCCGCCAGGGCTCTCACCGACCAGGCGGAGAAGGAATTCATGGACTCGATTGCGACTTTCCGGCGGATCACGCCGGAGGAGGCGCGCGAGGCGCATGGGCTCAAGCTCTCCATCGTCACGGCCGGGACCGCGGATACGGCGGAAAGCCTTGCGGCGCGGATGACGACGCCCAACCGCCCGCTCGAATATTTCAGATTGCTCAATGGTTTGGATGAAAGCGAGCCGGTTGTGGCCGGAGAACGTTACAAAATCGTAACGGAGTGATCGCCGCTCCTGGGGGAACAGGACCGGGGCGCCGCGTGTTGAACGCCTAGAGTTGTTCAAAATGCGCGGATATCTCGCGAAATGATGCCCGAGAGATAGCGCGCTGTGGAGATTTGACCATGGCGTATCTTCCCGGTCTTGGCAGAGAACTTATGAAGGCTGCGGCGGACGCCCCATTCCTCGAAAGGGAAGAGGAGAGGGGGCTCGCGGTCGCCTGGCGCGACCATGGGGACCCCGTGGCGCTGCACAAGCTCACAGCCGCCCATATGCGGCTCGTCATCGCCATTTCGGCGAAATTCCGTCACTACGGCCTGCCGATCGCCGATCTGGTGCAGGAAGGCCATGTCGGGCTTCTCGAAGCGGCCGCCCGTTTCGCGCCGGAGCGCGACGTGCGCTTCTCGACCTACGCCACATGGTGGATCCGCGCCTCGATCCAGGACTATGTCCTGCGCAACTGGTCGATCGTGCGCGGCGGCACGAGCTCGACGCAGAAGGCGCTCTTCTTCAACTTGCGCCGCCTGCGCGCCCGCTTGTCGCGGGAGCCGGGAGCCGCCACGGCGGGCGACGCCTATGAGAGCATCGCGGAGACGCTGGGCGTGTCGGTCGCCGATGTCGAGATGATGGACTCGCGTCTCTCCGGCTCCGACGTCTCGCTCAATGCGCAGCTCGTCGACGACGAGTCGGCGGGCTCCGCTCAGCGCATGGATTTCCTCGTCGACGACGCGCCGCTCCCCGACGAGGTGGTCGAGCAGACGCTCGACTCGGACCGACGCGCCCGCTGGCTGCGCGATGCGCTCGCGATCCTCTCGGAGCGTGAGCTGCGGATCGTGCAGGAGCGCCGTCTGACCGAAAATCTCGTGACCCTCGAAACGCTGGGCGACAAGCTGGGCATCTCGAAGGAGCGCGTGCGCCAGATCGAAAGCCGCGCCTTGACGAAGCTGCGCCGCGCGCTCTCGCGGCTGAAGGACGACGATGCGCCGGAGGATGCGGCCTCGCCGATGGCCTAGCGCGCAGAGTCAAAAAGCTGGAGCGCATTCTTTCGCAGAAAGAGGAGTGCGCTCTGAGTTTGATCTACGAGACTTGTCGGAAGATCAGAAGCGGCGTGATCCCATAGGATTCCTCTGGGCGACCAAGAAGGAGCCTTGCAGGTCCCGCGAACCCGGCGAAGTGCATCGCCATCTGGCTAAGTTTCATGCCAGAGATAAAGTAATCAATATTCCGGCTGAAAATTCCAGGTTCTATTTCAATATTTGGCTGATCGGGCATCGCATCAAGAATGCCAAGCATGCTCCATTCGCCGGCGACATTGACGCCGTGCTTTAACAAGATGTCGGCGGCAGGAACGGTGAGCCATTCGTCGCGAAGAACGCACCACGCCGCATGTGGGCCACTGGAAACAGCGGCTATCGCCGAGTGCGGCATCATTGCCATCATCTCCACTGCAAGCTCTGCTTCGGTAGCCGCTGTGGGCTTTTGCTTTTCGGCCCTTCGCCGCTCATTTCGGTTCTTCGGCGCGACGTTTGCGGCGACCGCAGCGCCATGCACTATGACTTCTTTTACCTTCGCGTTTTCCCAAGCTGCCCGAAATATCCCGAGATCAATAAGGTCAAGGCGTCCAGACACGAGGATAAACTGCCCAATTCTCGCAGCCGTTATATCTCTTTCAATCAGCTCACGCTCTGACAAAAAGGCGAGCAGATTGAGGGCGTTTGCCCAAATCGGGTCAAATGTGCGTTCAGCACTATCGCGTTCGTCGTCGGTCGTCGATTGTTGCCATTCCCCCTTTGCATTAGCGACGATAGGGAGAGCGCCAGAAACAGAGGTGTCGAATCTCTTTGTCGAGGCTTGCCCAGTTGCCTCGGTTGCCTTCACAGAAAGAAGGTGCCCGTAATCGGAAAATTGAGCAAGGAAAGACGAGACGCGACGGGCGTCGTGATAAAGGAAGTCAAAGACTGAACTTTTTTGCTGGTCCTTTTGCGGCTGATCTGAGCCGCTCGCGTCGTTCTGCGGCGCTTCGCTCGATTTCATCTGATCGCCTTTTGGTTTTTTCGATTGCAGAAGCTAGCTCTTTGGGGTCGGTTTGCAAAAACCGCTCTAGAGCTTCGCCAAATGATAAATCAATCCCAATCAATGGGGTGTTCTCTGTCTTCTTCGTCTTTTTTGACTCGGTCATGCTACCAGAGCCTCGTAAGTTAGGTGCCCCCGAACGCAGGGAAAAATCGCGTCCACTCGCGGGGTCACTTTCCTGCCGCGACGGTTGTAGCGCCAAATCGTTTCAGCCGCGTAGCGGCGGAGGCGCTCCGGCGACACCCAAGGATGTACGCCGATGATTTGGCGCTTGAGCAAAGCCCACACTGACTCGATTGAGTTCGTATGAGCGAAGCCGCCAAGCAGCAATATTCTCCAGCGCTGTGGTTAACGGCTGGATGAGTATAGTCGTTCCCAAGACCAACATACGCCTTGTCCTCATCAGTCAGAACCGCTGCTCCCCTAACGACGTTCTGGCGCACCTTGCCTTGAAGATTTTTAGCCTTGTGGTCGGGCACATGCTTGGCGCTAGGCTCGCCGCCGCGTTCGATAATGCTGAGCACAACCACCTTGCTAGCGCCGCCCTGTGTGTCACCCTTCTGGTCCCTGGCGTGCTTGTTCTTTTCCTTGCCGCCAGCGAACGTCGTGTCCGCCTCAACATCTCCCTTCAGGGGCGCATTGAACGAAGGTGTGCGGGCCGCATGGCGAAGGCGGTGAAGGACGAACCACGCCGTTTTTTGCGTGATTTTCAGGTCTTTCGCCAGCGTGGTCGAGGCAATGTTCTTGGGCTGGTTGGCAATCATCCAAATCGCCATAAACCATTTGCGGAGCGGCAATTTCGTGTCCTCAAAGATCGTGCCGACTTTGATCGAGAAGCGCTGGCGGCACTCGCCGCATTTGAACGTCTTACGGTCGCTGAAATGGTAGATTCTGTTGCGCTTGCAGTAGGGGCAAAACTCGCCGTCGCGCCAACGAATGGCGCGCAGAAGATCGATGCAAGCCTGCTCGTCCGGGAACGCTTCCATTAGATCGAACAGGCTATCGAAATTCGTAACCACAAGGTGTCTCCTTTAGTGAGAAGACACTATCCCATCCCGGATTTGGGTCAAGCTCGTATATACTTCCCAAACAAGGCACTCTTTTTGTATCCCCGGCTGGGTTTTCGCCCAGCCGGGGATGATTGTTTGCGCGTCAATGCGGGAAGGCGAAGAGGCGCCAGACGGCGATGGATGTGGTCGCCGCGGCGAGAAGGGCGAGCGCCAGGGCGACTTTGACCAGGAGCGGAAGGAGCTGGCTTTCGCCGATGACGTGGACGCCTTCCACACGCCGGACGCTTCGACCATAGCGATCGGCTGCTACTGGGCGCCGGTAGGAATCATTAATCGAAAGACTGAAACGAGACATGGCTTAATTTCCCAGGTTTGACCAAGAGCGGCTCGCTTCCGTCTCGAAAAGAGACAAGGGAGCGCCGCTGATGGCTGGGCTTCAAGCCGTGTGCCGTCTCATATGGGATCCGCTTTGTTTGGTTCCTTGTCATTCCTGACGCTCGCAAAGCGAGCGATCGGAATTACCGCCGTCATTGCGAGGAGGCGGAGCCGACGAAGCAATCCAGCGCCGCGTCGCTGCTCTGGATTGCTTCGCTTCGCTCGCAATGACGGCTTTGAGCAAAACCAGCGCTCTTATGGCTCTAGATTCCCGGTCGGGCTTTCAGCCCGCCGGGAATGACACGTCCCCAAGCGAGCTACTCAAACGGAAGTGGCGTCAGGCGATGATGTCGGGCGTGAGCTGGTCCTCGAGGAAGGCGATGCGATCGCGCAAAACCAGCTTGCGCTTCTTGAGCCGTTGAATTTGCAACTGGTCGGGCGGGCCCATGGCGATCAGCGCGTCGATCGCCGCCTCGAGGTCGTGGTGTTCCAGGCGCAGGCGCTCGATTTCGGCGCGGATCGCGTCCTGCTCCGCCTTGCTGGCATTGTCATTCATCGCCGCAACACTCGCCCCGCAAAGCGTCTAGAATCGTGCGGATTATCGCGCCGCACACAAGGGGCGTTCAAGAAGAAAACGCTCTAGGCCGAGGCAAAGCCATAGGCCTCGCGCATCTCGCCGATCTGCGCGATTTTGGCGCGCAGCAACGACCAGTCGTCGCGCTCGGCGATCGCCGCCCAGATCGACTCGACCTCGTCGATGAGCATGGCGCAGGGCGCCGTCCGGCGGAAATAGGGATGATCGAGCCGGGCGTCGGCCGTCGCCTCATGTTCGGCGAAAGCCGCGCGGACGGGCGAGAACTCCGGCGCATCGTAGAAGGCCGCGGAAGGGCTCGCCTTTGCCCGTTCGCTGCTCGCAAGCCCGCCGCGCCAATCGAAAAACGTCTGCTCGAATGGCGCGCGGGAGGCGATCAGAAAGTCGGTGAAGGCTTTCGCCAGCCGGGCGTCGGCGTCTTCTCCGGCGGGAGCGAGCGCCAGGCGGCGCAGCAGGATGGCGCGAAATTCCTTCTGGATAGCGCCCGCGAAACTGTCGAGCGTGCGTTGGGCGAACTCCAGCCCGGTCAGATGCAGCAGGCATTCGGCGAGGCGCGCAAGATTCCAGCTCAGCGCCGAGGGCTGACGGCCGAAGGAATAGAGTCCGCTTTCGTCGAAATAAGCGGCTGTAAATTGCGGATCGTAACTCGGGGCGAAGCGCCAGGGTCCGTAGTCGAAGCTCTCGCCGGTGACGTTGATATTGTCGGAATTGAGCACGCCATGAACGAAACCCGCCGACATATAACCGGCGCCGAGCTTGGCGACGCGCGCGACAACGGTCTCGAAAAAGGCGCGCGCCTTGGCCTGGCCGGAAAGGTCGGCGAGCGCCGGGAAGTAATGGGCGCAAACATAATCGAGCAGCCGATCGATCGCGCCTTTGTCGTCATGATAGGCGAGCCGCTGGAAGGTGCCGATGCGGATGTGCGAATGCGAGAGCCGCACGAGCACGCTCGAGCGGGTCGGCGAGGGCTCGTCGCCGCGCTGGAGCGCCTCGCCCGTCTCGATGAGGCTGAAGGTTTTCGACGTGTCGACGCCGAGCGCTTCGAGCATTTCGGTCGCGAGAATTTCGCGAACGCCGCCCTTGAGCGTGAGGCGCCCGTCGCCGCGCCGCGACCAGGGAGTCTGACCGCTGCCCTTGGTGCCGAGATCGAGCAGGCGCCCATCGGCGACGTCGCGCAATTGCGCGAAGAGGAAGCCGCGTCCATCGCCGAGCTCGGTGTTGTACACGCGGAATTGATGACCGTGGTAGCGCAGCGCGAGCGGCTGCGCCAAGCTGCCGGGCAGGGGCTCGAAACGGCCGAAATGCGCAACCCATTCGTCGTCGGTAAGTCCGTCGAGGCCGACGCGCGCGGCCCAGCGCTGATTACGGAAGCGCAGGATCGTCTGCGGGAAGTTGGCGGCGTCGACGCGGTCGAAAAAAGGATCGCCCAGGCTCTCGTGCAGGGCTTCGGGGCGGTAGGCGGCTGTGACGGGCATTTGTGGGTCTCTTCTGGGGCGCGTGCGCTCAGCGAGCAAGGCTTGCGCCATAACACGGACCGCGCGCCTTCAGGCGCGCTCTGACAAAGCGCCGGTAAGGCCCCACATGCTTCGAGACGCCTGCCGCGCAGGCTCCTCGGCATGAGGAGCTTCTGCAACTTCGCCAAACACTTAGGCCTCATCCTGAGGAGCGAGCGACGCTCGCGTCTCGAAGGACGAGGCCGCCTCGGAGGTTTGTCAACAATCTGCGGGCGCTTTGATGCGCGCCTGAAGGCGCGCGGTCCAAGTCCGGATTACGGCGTCACATCCTCTCCGTCACCGCCGTCTCTTCGATCTGGGGCATGCGGCGCGCCGTCGACGCGATCATCGGCAGAATGTCCTCCACACGCTCGGCCACAGCGTAGCGCACGTCATATCCTTCGCGGATGAAGCCCGCATTGTGCATATGGGCGAAGAGCGTCAGCAGCGGCCGCCAGAATCCCGCGATGTCGGCGATCACGAGCGGCTTGGTGTGGCGCCCGAGCTGAATCCAGGTGAGCTGCTCGGTGAGCTCCTCGAGCGTCCCGACGCCGCCGGGCAACGCCACGAAGGCGTCGGACTTTTCGAACATCAGCCGCTTTCGCGTATGCATGTCGTCGACGACGATCAGCTCCGTCATGCCCTGCAGGGCGATCTCGCGTTCGTCGAGGAAGCCCGGAATGATGCCGGTCACGCGGCCGCCGGCGTTCAGCGTCGAGCGCGCCACGACGCCCATCAGACCGCAGGAGCCGCCGCCGAAGACGAGCCCGATGCCGGCTCTGGCGAGCGTGCGCCCGAAAGTTTCCGCAGCGACGGCGTAGCGCGGGTCGTCCCCCTCAGCAGAGCCGCAGTAGACGCATATGTTTTTGATTTTCTGCATAACTCTCTTCCGTCAACTGGCGCCTTCGCCTCGCCCGTCAAGCGGGGTGCGCGAAGAGGCTAAAGGTCTTATATGACGCCCAGGCCTCGCCGCCGAGGCGCCCTTTCATCCATCACCGGACCTCGAATGCTCAGAATTGGTCAGCGCGTCTCGGGCGCTCAGCCGCCCGATCCGCAAGACGCTTCCCTTTCCGAAGCCTCGCTTTTCGCCACCATCCGCCGCCTGTGGCCCTATATCTGGCCGCGTGGAAGGCGCGATCTGGAGCGCCGCGTCGCTTTGGTGTTTCTGCTGCTTGTCGTCAGCAAGCTGTTCAACGCGCTCACCCCCTATGCCTTCAAATGGGCCACGGACGCGCTGGCGGAAAGCGGAGCAGATGCGCTTCCTGCGCTGGGCGCGGGGGCTGTGGGCTTTACCCTGCTGATGGGCGCTATCCGCATTGTCTCGGTCATTCTCATGCAGACGCGCGATGGCGTTTTCGCCGCGGTCGCCATGCACGCCGTGCGACGCCTCGCAACCGACCTTTTCGTCCATATGCACGAATTGTCGCTGCGCTTTCACATCGGCCGAAAGACTGGCGGCCTCACGCGCGTGCTGGAGCGCGGCCGCAACGCGATCGAAACGCTCTCGCGCCTCGTCATGTCGACCGGCGCGCCGACGGCGCTCGAAATGGCGCTGGTGCTCGGCGTGTTTCTCTATCAATTCGACTGGCGCTATGGCGGCGTGCTCATTCTCACCCTCGCCGCCTATTTCGCTTACACGACGCTCGCCACCAATTGGCGCATCGCCATCCGCCGCCAGATGAACGAGAGCGATACGGACGCCAACCAAAAGGCGATCGACAGCCTGCTCAATTACGAGACCGTCAAATATTTCTCGGCCGAAGCGCGCGAGGCGGCGCGCTACGACAAATCCATGATCCATTACGAGAAGGCGTCGACGCATTCCTATGTCTCGCTCGCCGTTCTCAACGCCGGGCAGACGGGGATCTACATTGTCGGCCTCACCGTGATGATGGTGATGTGCGTCTATGGCATTCGCGAGGGGCGCAACACGGTCGGCGATTTCGTGCTGATCAACGCAATGATGATACAACTCTCGCAGCCCTTGCACTTCATGGGCACCTTCTATCGCGAGGTGCGTCAGGCGATCATCGACATCGAGACCATGTTCTCGATCCTCTCGCAGCATCCGGAGATTTCAGATAAGCCCGACGCCGAGCCGCTGGTGGTGCGTGAAGGCCGCGTCGTCTTCGACGACGTGCGCTTTCATTATGATCCGGACCGGCCGATCCTGAAGGGCGTGAGCTTCGAAGCCGAGCCGGGGCAGACCATCGCCATCGTCGGCCCCTCTGGCGCCGGCAAATCGACGATCTCGCGGTTGATGTTCCGCTTCTACGAGCCGCAGGGCGGGCGCATCACCATCGACGGGCAGAACATTCTCGACGTCACGCAGGCGAGCCTGCGCGCGGCCATCGGCATGGTGCCGCAGGATACGGTGCTGTTCAACGACACGATCGGCTACAACATCCGCTATGGCCGTTGGGACGCGAGCGACGCAGAGGTGCGCGAGGCTGCGGGTCTGGCGCAGATCGACGATTTCATCCGCAGCGTGCCGGGCGGCTATGAGGCGCAGGTGGGCGAGCGCGGGCTGAAGCTCTCCGGCGGCGAGAAGCAGCGCGTCGCCATCGCCCGCACGATCCTGAAAGGGCCGCCGATCCTCATCCTCGACGAAGCGACCTCGGCGCTCGACAGCTTCACCGAGCACGAAATCCAGGAGGCGCTGCGCCGCGTCGCGAAAGGCCGCACGACGCTGGTGATCGCGCACCGCCTGTCGACGGTGGTGGAGGCCGACGAGATCCTCTTCCTCGACCACGGCCGCATCGTCGAGCGCGGCCGGCACGCCGAGCTGCTGGAGCGCGGCGGCCAATATGCCGCCATGTGGAACCGCCAGCGCGAGGCCGCCGAGGCGCGCGCGAAGCTGCTGGAGACGGAGCGTGAAGAGGCCGAGGCGGAGTAGGGTGAGGCGGGCGGCCGCGCGCGAGTGGCGCGGTTGCTTGGCGCCGATCCCTTCCTTTTACGGCTAAGGGGAGCCACCCATCTTGGGAGCCGTCATGGCCGGGCTCGTCCCGGCCACCCACGCCGAGGGGCGCAGCCCAACAAGACGCGTAATCCGGACTCGGTTCCTCTCGCAGACGCAAATGTTCTGGCGACTGCCCAGCATAGCCGCGTTTGCGCGGCGTGGGTAGACTGAACAACAAGCCCGGCCATGACGAGGGCGCAGCCACAATGATTACGCGCCGCCCCTCTCCATTGAAAGGAGAGGAGCGGCGCGACCCCGTCGCCCCCGGGATCGCGCGCCTTGCGGCGCGCCCAAAATCAGCCGCCCGTCAGCCGACGCAAATTGCGATCCACCTTGCGCTTGTAGACCGCTACGGCGCGGCCGGCCGCGTGATGGGCCTGGCCCATCGCCACCGCCCGCGCCGCCGCAAAAGTCGCCTCGGCGGCGGCGTCGATCTTCTCGGAGACCATCAGGCTGCTCTCATGCTTGGGATCGACCGCGCCGAGCGCCATTTTCGTCAGCCTGACCGCGATGACCGCATTCGCGGCGACGCTCAAAGCGAGCGTGTCGGCGAAAAGCGTGGCGAGGCTCGATTTGTCGGTCATCCGCTTGAGTCTCCGGGCGATTAAAGGCCGAGTTTGCGGCATATGCGACAGAATTGTAAAGCCCCCGCCGTGATGTAGATCAAACTATCGTTGGTGCGGCGCGGGAGGGTCACCGCATGGCGGAGCGCAGGCCCAGCCTCTCGACGAAGGGATCGAAGTCGCGGTCGCTGTAAAGCAGGGGCAAGTCGCTCTCGATGCAGCGCGTGGCGATAATCGTGTCGATCGTCTTGCGCGTGGTCACGCCCATGGTGCGCAGCTTCCGGTAGTTCTGCGCAGCGCGAATGGCGATCTCACGCCCACCGAGCCCGACGATCGTCAAAGACGTGAGGAGCTTTTGCGCCTGGGCGAAATCGCGCTCCTTATCGAAGCCCTGGAGGACTTCCGTCAGGATGAGATCGCCGGTGGCGATTGGCTCCTCGCCGAGAAGCCAGTCGAGACGCTGGGCCTGCGGGGTCTCGGCGCCGCGGAAATAATCGATCCACACGCTGGAATCGACGAGGATCATTTGTCGGTCCGCATCGCGTCAAGATCGCCGCGCCAATCAAGCTTGCCGCGAAAGCGCTTAATCTCCTTCTGGCGTTCGAGCCGGAGCAGCGTGCGTAAGGCCAGATCGACCGCCTCGCGCTTGGTCTTCAGGCCAGTGGCCTCGAGCGTTTCCTTCATCAGGGCGTCGTCGATGACGATGTTGGTTCGCATGTGTATAATCCGCTCTTGTAATACACATCTTAACAGGCCCTCTCGGACCTGCAAGAGCGGCCTCACACGACGGCGCAAGACGGCGGCGCGATAGGCCAAAACCCCGCTTCCATCCCGCCGCCACACCCCCCATATTGCCGCCATGGCGACGTCTCCCGAGAAACCCAAGAAAACCGCCCCCAAGAAAGACCCCGCGCGCCCCACCCGCGCCAAGGCGTCGAAGCCCGAGCTGGCGCCGCTTGCGCCGCATCTGGCGCAATTGCTCAATCCGGCGCTGGCGCCCGGCTTCAGCGATATGGGGCAGGCGGCCTATGACGCGGATGGCGCGCCGGTCGACGACGAAGAGGTCCAGAAGTGGTTTCTGGGGCCCCAGCCGCCGTCCGGCGGGGGCGTGCAGGCCACCTCGGACTCGCTGGCCGAACTGCTGCGCCTCGGCGACCCCAATCTGCGCGGCGCCAAGCCCTGGGTTCCGCACCGCCCCGAGCGGCCGGCGAAATCCGAGGGCGGCGTCAAATTCGAGCTCGTCTCCGAATATACGCCCAAGGGCGACCAGCCGGCGGCCATCGACGAGTTGGTGAAGGGCATTCAAGCCAATGAGCGCGATCAGGTGCTGCTCGGCGTCACCGGCTCGGGCAAGACCTTCACCATGGCCAGCGTCATCTCCGCGACGCAGCGCCCGGCGCTGATCCTTGCGCCCAACAAGACGCTGGCGGCGCAGCTATATGGCGAGTTCAAGAGCTTCTTTCCGAACAACGCCGTCGAATATTTCGTCTCTTATTACGACTACTATCAGCCCGAAGCCTATGTGCCGCGCTCCGACACTTACATCGAGAAAGAGTCGAGCGTGAACGAGCAGATCGACCGCATGCGCCACGCCGCGACGCGCGCGCTGTTGGAGCGCGACGACGTCATCATCGTCGCCTCGGTTTCCTGCATTTACGGCATCGGCTCGGTCGAGACCTATACGGCCATGACCTTCTCGGTGCAGCTCGGCGAGAAGCTGGAGCCGAAGCAATTGGTGACGGATCTCGTGGCGCTACACTATCGCCGCGTGCAGGCGGATTTCACGCGCGGCACGTTCCGCGTGCGCGGCGATACGATCGATATTTTCCCGGCCCACTATGAGGATCGCGCCTGGCGCATTTCCTTCTTCGGCGACGAGGTGGAGTCGATCTCCGAATTCGATCCGCTCACCGGCAAGAAGACGGTCGATCTCGAATTCGTGAAGGTCTACGCCAATTCGCACTATGTCACGCCGCGCCCGACGCTGCTGCAATCGATCAAGGCGATCAAGGACGAGCTGAAGCACCGTCTCGACGAGCTGAATCGTTCGGGCCGTTTGCTGGAGGCGCAAAGGCTGGAGCAGCGCACGCGCTTCGATCTCGAAATGATGGAGGCGACGGGCGCCTGCGCCGGCATCGAGAATTATTCGCGCTATCTCACCGGCCGCAAGCCCGGCGAGCCGCCGCCGACGCTGTTCGAATATCTGCCGGACAATGCGCTGGTGTTCGCCGACGAAAGTCACGTCAGCGTGCCGCAGATCGGCGCGATGTACAAAGGCGACTTCCGCCGCAAGGCGACGCTCGCCGAGTATGGCTTCCGGCTGCCGTCCTGCATGGACAATCGGCCGCTGCGCTTCGAGGAATGGGACGCGATGCGGCCGCAGACGGTGAGCGTTTCGGCGACGCCCGGCAATTGGGAGCTGGAGCAGACCGGCGGCGTCTTCGTCGAGCAGGTCATCCGGCCGACGGGCCTCATCGATCCGCCGGTGGAGATACGTTCGGCGCGCACGCAGGTCGACGACCTTCTCGACGAGGTGCGCGCCACCAGCGACATCGGCTACCGCACGCTCGTCACCGTGCTGACCAAACGCATGGCCGAGGACCTCACCGAATATCTGCACGAGAGCGGCGTGCGCGTGCGCTACATGCACAGCGACATCGACACGCTGGAGCGCATCGAGATCATCCGCGACCTGCGCCTGGGCGCCTTCGACGTGCTGGTGGGCATCAACCTGTTGCGCGAGGGTCTCGATATTCCCGAATGCGGCCTCGTCGCGATCCTCGACGCGGATAAGGAAGGCTTCCTGCGCAGCGAGACCTCGCTGGTGCAGACCATCGGCCGCGCCGCGCGCAATGTCGATGGCCGTGTGATTCTCTACGCCGATCACATCACCGGCTCGATGAAGCGCGCGATGGACGAGACCGATCGGCGCCGCGCCAAGCAGGTGGCCTATAACCTCGAAAACAACATCACGCCCGCCTCGATCAAGCGCGGCATCGCCGACATTCTCGGCAGCGTCGCCGAACAGGATCACGTCACTGTCGATACGGGTTATGACATCGCGCCCGGCCATAATCTCGCGGCGACGATCGCAGACCTCGAAAAGCGCATGAAGGAGGCGGCGGCGGATCTCGCCTTCGAGGAGGCGGCGCGGCTGCGCGACGAGATCCAGCGGCTGCAAAAGGCCGAGCTGCTCGCCGAGGCGAGCCCGATGCTGCGAATCTCGCTCTCGCGTCAGGCGCGGGCAGGGGCGCCGCGCGATGGCGAGGGACTCGCGACCCGCGCGCGCAAACCCACCGACGCCGACATGGGCCCCCACAATTTTGGCGGCGGCGAAGCGCGGCCAGTGGGCCGCATGCCGCCGGCGCGTCCCGCCGGGCGGTCGAGCGGCGGCAAGCCCGGGACGCGGACGCTGAAGGGAAAGCCGAAGTAGGCGCAAACCCTTCTCCCGCCTGCGGGAGAAGGTGGCCCCGCAAAGCGGGGTCGGATGAGGGCGGCGCAGTAAACGGGAGAAGGATTCGTCGCCCCAACTCTCCGGTTCACAAATTCGTCTTTCTCGATTAGGGTCCGCGCCAATCCGCCGTCCGTCCCGGGCGCTGCGGCATTTTTGCTTTGCCGCGCTAACTGTCTTCTCCAGTCGGGAGGCGCCACTCAAGGAACCACATGGCCAAGGAAGAACTGCTCGAATTCCCAGGAATCGTCACCGAACTGCTGCCCAGCGCAATGTTTCGGGTGAAGCTCGAAAACGACCACGAGATTATCGCTCACACCGCCGGCAAGATGCGCAAGAATCGCATCCGCGTGCTCGAGGGCGACAAGGTGCTCGTCGAAATGACGCCCTACGACCTCACCAAGGGCCGAATCACCTATCGTTTCCGCTAATCCCTTTCCGGCGGAGCCGCTTCAAATGACAGCCGAACCCGCCGCTCCCAAGTCGAAGCTCATTCTCGCTTCGGCGTCGCCGCGCCGTCTTGCGCTCCTGCAGCAGGCGGGGCTGGAGGCCGACGCGCTTCTGCCGGCCGATATCGACGAGACGCCGCACAAGGGCGAGTCGCCCCGCGCTCTGGCGATCCGCCTCGCGAGCGAGAAGGCGGCCGCCTCGGCGAAGGTTCGGGCGGCGCATGACGACCTGAAGCAATCCTATCTCATCGCCGCCGATACGGTCGTGTCCGTGGGGCGCCGCACCCTGCCCAAGCCCGAGACGGCCGAGGAGGCGGAGGAGTGCCTGCAGCTTCTCTCGGGCCGCCAGCACCGCGTCTATACGGCGGTAAGCCTGATCACCCCGCGCGGTTTCGAGCGCAAGCGGCTGGTCGAGGCGCGACTGCGTTTCAAGCGGCTGTCCTCCATGGAGATCGACGGCTATCTCGCCTCCGGCGAATGGCGCGGCAAGGCGGGCGGCTATGCGATACAGGGCCTCGCCGGGACTTTCGTGGTGAAGCTTGTCGGCTCTTATACGGCGGTCGTCGGCCTGCCGCTTTACGAGACCGTGTCGCTGCTCGCGGGCGAAGGGTATCCGGTGCTGCAGCCCTGGTTCGCCAAGGCGTAAACCAGCCTCAATGCGCGTCGTGCGGGGGCAGCTTCAAATGCTGTTCGAGGCGGCGCACGCGCTCTTCAAGCTCCGTGATCAGCACGCCATGGCCGATCATGGAGGAATGATATTCGATCACCGAGCGACGCAAGCCTGTGATTTGCTCGCTGAGTTTCTTTTCCAGAGTCATGAGATCGGAAGCGACGTCCGCGCGCAGCGAGTGCATGTCGCTTTTTAGCTCGGCGCGGAGTTCGGCGATTTGACCTTTGGTAGCCATGTTCGCTTCAATGCCAGAGATGTCGCCCCGCATCGACGACATCTCGGCTCTCATGTCGCGCAGCAATTGCAGCACGAGATTTTCCGGTTCGCCGCTCATTTGATTTCCTGCTGGAATGGCCTCGACGAGCGCCGATCCTAGCGCGGCCATGGGCGGCTGTCATTCCGCTATCCGACATACCGCCGGGCGAAGCGCCGTCCTAGCCGGGTCAGCACCTCATAGCCAATCGTTCCGGCCCGAGCGGCCAGCTCCTCGACCTTGATCGTCTCGCCCAGCAACTCGACCCATTCCCCGCGCCGCGCGGCCTCCTCGGGCGCATCGGTCACATCGAGCACGACGTAATCCATCGACACGCGGCCGACAAAGGGGCAGCGCGCGCCGCCGACGATCGCCTCGCCTGCCGGCTTCCCGGGCGTGGCCGTGGCCGCGACGGGCAGCCCGTCCGCATATCCGACGCCGACGGTCGCAATGCGGGAGGGGCGGGGGGCCGCCCATATGCCGTCATAGCCGACGGTCTCGCCCGCGGCGAGGTCGCGCGCCGAGATGATGCGCCCGCAAAGCCGCGCCACAGGCTTCATTGGGTTCTCCGCGCCGGGCGTCGGATTGCCGCCATAGAGCCCATAGCCGGGCCGCACCAGATCGAAATGCGGCCGCTGCGGCAGGAAGACGCCGGACGTATTGGCGAGCGAGGCCTGAACGCCGGGGAAATGCGCGCGGACGGCGAGGAAATCGCCGATCTGCCGGTCGTTGATTGGCGAAGTTGGGAGCTGCGCGCTGACGAAATGGCTCATCACCAGCGTCGGCGCGATCGCCTGGACGCGCAACGCGATCACGCCGGCGTCTTGCGGCGCGAAGCCCAGCCGGTTCATGCCGGTGTCGAAATGGAGCGCCGCCTCCAGCTTGCGGCCAAGAGTGACGCCGGCCGCCGCCCATTCCTCCAACTCCGCAAAAGAGCCGATCGCCGGCCGCAGCCCTGCCGCGGCGAGGCGCGGCGCGCAGCCCGGCGCGACGCCGTCGAGCACATAGATGGTCGCGTCCGGCGCCAGCGCCCGCGCCGCCTCGCCTTCGATCAGATTGGCGACGAAAAAGGTCCGGCACCCGGCGCCGGCGAGGGCACGCAGCGCCGCCGCCTGGCCGAGGCCATAGCCGTCAGCCTTGATGACGGCCCCGCATTCGGCCGCTCCAGCCATTGAAGCAAGCTTGCGCCAGTTCGCGACCAAGGCCGAAAGATCGACGGTCAAAACCCCGCTTTCCACCGGCTCCGACGGATCGGCGCAGGCCAGCAGGCGTTCGGTGGGCGAAATGATTCCCATGGAGGGCTAGTCTATCTCAGGAAAGAGGGCGTTGGCATGGCGCATGGACGCGTCGGCGCGGAAATAACGGCGTTGGCGCCCGCGAGCCTAGGCCGTGAGAACGAAATCAACTCCTAATTGACGTGAGCCAAGGCGCCATTAATCTTTACCAACATTCGGATCGAGGCGGCTCGCTTCCTCATGGTCCGCCGCGGCGCGTGGCTGGTCGCCCAGGGCCTTGTATGTCTTGCTGCGCTTTTCATACATGCGCGCGACGTGTTCCCGGAACATTTTGGATTGATCTATCTTTTCATAATGCTCACGCGCCAGCCGAATCGCTCTCGTGTAGTCGGCTACAGCCTCCCTAAGGTCGCCAACGCTTTCGTAGAAGCCGCCGTGAAACCAATAAAGTGCGGAAAGGTACCGATTTCGATTTTTGTTATCTTTATATTCGTCTTCGGCTAGGCGAATGGCCGTCGTGTAATCGGCAATCGCCCGGCGATAATCGCCTGTCCGGTTAAACGTCAGGCCGCGCATCGTGTAGTTTGAAATATCTTTAGGATCAAGCCGGATCGCCTCATTATGGTCGGCGATGGCCCTGTCATAAACTCCTATGAGACTATAACAGGTGCCACGGGTCTTATAGATCGAAGCGCTCCCTCTGCCGCGGTCGATGAGACGCGAGCAGGCTGCAATGCCTTGCCTCTCGTCTTTCGAGCGTTTGCAGAGCTCCTCGTCGCGATCGGTGGCATGCGCCATGGAAGTCAGCCACGCGGACAGACTGATCGCCACAACAGAAATCAAATGACGCATCGATTTTCTCCCAGCTCTCGGTTATGGGGGATCGCCTTGAGCGATTGCCGCAATTTTCCAGTTTTTTCTACATCTGCCGCGTATTCTTCCTTGCTGCGTGAAAATGTGGACCAATCGGCCTAAGCTCGGCCGCCCGATTCCACGCCAGTTGAAAGCAGGCTAAGCTCGCGCGAACGCGCCGGCGTTCTTCTCCAAATAGCGATGTGCGAGGCAATCTTATGAGCGACGGCGCCATACCATTCGGCCGGCTGCGTCTTATTCCGTCGAGCGTCTGGGCGTTGGGAGTCGTCTCTTTGCTCATGGATTTCTCGTCCGAGATGATCCATGCGCTTCTGCCGATCTATCTGGTGGGGACGATGGGCGCCACGATGGCCCAGGTCGGCGCCATAGAGGGGGTGGCCGAAGCGACGGCCTCGGTCGTCAAGATTTTTTCGGGCGCCGTGTCCGACTGGTTCGCGAGCCGCAAGCTGCTCGCCATTCTGGGCTATGGTCTCGCGGCGGCGACAAAGCCGCTGTTTCCGCTGGCTCCCAATGTCGACTGGGTGATGGCGGCGCGTTTCATCGATCGCGTGGGGAAAGGAATTCGCGGCGCGCCGCGCGACGCGCTCGTCGCCGACGTCACGCCGGCGGAACTGCGCGGCGCGGCCTTTGGCCTGCGCCAGTCGCTCGACACGGTCGGCGCCTTTCTGGGGCCCGCCGTCGCGGTGTTGGTCATGTGGGCGACGCTCGACGACATCCGCGCCGTCTTCTGGGTGGCCTGCATTCCCGCCATTCTCGCCGTGGCTGTCCTCGCCTTCGGGGTCAGCGAACCAGCCGAGACGCGTCCCCAGCGCCCGGCGCGCTTTCCGCTTCATTGGAGCGAGATTCGGGGCTTGAGCGGGCGTTTCTGGCTGGTGGTCGCGATTGCCTCCATCTTCAGTCTGGCGCGCTTTTCGGAAGCCTTTCTGATTCTCAAGGCGCAGGCGGTCGGCCTGCCGGAGGCTTTGGCCCCGCTGGTGCTGGTTGCAATGAATGTCGTCTATGCCGGCGCGTCCTATCCCGTCGGCGCCTTTTCCGATCGCGGCGACCGGATCACGCCGCTTGCTGCCGGTCTCGTCATGCTGATCGGCGCCGACGCCGCTTTGGCTTACGCCGAACATCTCCCGCTCGTCTGGGTCGGCGTCGTCCTCTGGGGTCTGCATATGGGCCTGACTCAGGGGCTTTTCGCCGCTCTGGTCGCCGATACGGCTCCCGCCGCGCTCCGGGGCACGGCCTTCGGCGTTTTCAATCTCACCGGCGGTCTTGCGCTTCTCGTCGCGAGCCTACTCGCCGGCAGGCTCTGGGACGTTTACGGACCCTGGGCCGCCTTTGCGGCCGGCGGCGGGGCCGCGCTGCTGTCGCTCGGCGTTCTTCTGATTGCGTCCAGATCGCTTTCGGCTCCGGCCGAATAGCGACCCGAACCGAGCCAGTGCGCGAGAGCGCAGCCGGCGCCGCGACAAAAGCTCCTGTGGATACAGGCTTGTGTCTTTATTGCGACACAATCCGGCGTCTTTGCGCCATTGAGCCGGTTGCGGCGCCGCACCAATTGAATTATCCATCCATAAGCGTCTTCGGAACCATTTCGAACTGACGCGCGAGAGGGATACGCATGGCAAACGCCTCAACGGACGAGCGCGCCGCAACGCGCCCGTTGTCGCCGCATCTGACGGTCTTCAAGCCCTGGCTCACAATGGCGATGTCGATCGCCCATCGCATCACCGGAGCGGGGCTTTATGTCGGCATGGCGCTGATGGCGCTCTTTCTGCTCGGCGCGGGCTTTGGCGGCTGGCTTCATGCGCTCACCGGCTGGCTTGCCTCGGGCTTCATCGGCGGGCCGATCGTCTTCCTCATCACCTGGGCGATTTTCCACCATCTGCTCGGCGGCGTCCGTCACGCGCTTTGGGATCGTGGTCTTTACATGGACCCGCAGGGCCGCGAGCTTCTGGCGCAGGCCTCCCTCTATGGCGGCGTCGGCCTGACCGTGCTGCTCTGGATCATCAAGTCTCTCGCCGGCTAACGGAGGCCTCGAATGTCGGTTCCGACTCACTTCACGAGCGGGCGGAGCGGCCAGGGCGCCGCTTATGTCTCGGATCACGAGGGCTCGACGCACGCCCGCTTCATGCGCCTTTCGGCTTATGCGCTGGCGCCGCTGGGCGTGCTTTCGGCCTGGTGGTTGGCCGGCCTTGTCGGCGAGACGCCCGAGGGCGTGCGCGCCGAGATCGGCCATCCCTTCCCGGCGATCGTGCTCATTCTCTTCGGGGTCATCGGCATGATCCACGCCCGCCAGGGCGCCACGGAGATCATCGAGGATTATGTCCACGACCCGGCGCTGAAAGAGCAGGCGCTCTACTGGAACCGGATCGCGTCGATCGCGATCGCCGGCGTCTGGACCCTCGGGATCATGCTGATCGCCGCGCCGAGATAAGAGTAGCGCGCAAGAAAAGCCGCTGGAAAGACATTCAACAAAGGCTTCGATAATGGTTGCGAATGGCGCTGCTTCATCCGTAACGGTCGGCGGACGTGCCTATCCGATCGTCGACCACACTTTCGACGTGGTGGTCGTCGGCGCCGGCGGCGCCGGGCTGCGCGCCGTCGTCGGCTGCGCCAAGGCGGGGCTCAATGTCGCCTGCGTGACCAAGGTCTTCCCGACCCGTTCGCATACGGTCGCGGCCCAGGGCGGCGTCGCCGCCGCGCTCGGCAATATGGGGCCGGACGACTGGAAATGGCACATGTACGATACCGTCAAGGGCTCCGACTGGCTCGGAGACCAGGACGCGATCGAATATCTGTGCCGCAACGCCCCTCAGGCGGTCTATGAGCTCGAGCATTGGGGCGTGCCCTTCTCGCGCACGGCCGAGGGCACGATTTATCAGCGCCCCTTCGGCGGCATGACGACCGATTACGGCAGGGGGCCGCCCGCCCAGCGCACCTGCGCCGCCGCCGACCGCACCGGCCACGCCATGCTCCATACGATGTATGGGCAGGCGCTGAAGCATGAGACGCAGTTCTTCGTCGAATATTTCGCCATCGACCTGATCATGGATCAGCAAGGCGCCTGCCGCGGCATCGTGTGCCTCAAGCTCGACGACGGCACGATTCACCGGTTCCGCTCGGCGCTGACCGTGCTCGCCACCGGCGGCTACGGGCGCGTCTATCTTTCCGCCACCTCGGCCCATACCTGCACAGGCGACGGCAACGGCATGGTGTTGCGCGCCGGCCTGCCGCTGCAGGATATGGAATTCGTGCAGTTCCACCCGACCGGCATCTATGGCGCGGGTTGCCTCATCACCGAGGGCGCGCGCGGCGAGGGCGGCTATCTGACCAATAGCGAAGGCGAGCGCTTCATGGAGCGTTACGCGCCTTCCGTCAAAGACCTCGCGCCGCGCGACATGGTTTCGCGCGCGATCACCATGGAGGTGCGCGAGGGCAGGGGCGTCGGCAAGCACAAGGACCACGCTTACCTCCATCTCGAGCATCTCGATCCGGCGATCCTGCATGAGCGCCTGCCGGGCATTTCCGAAAGTTCGAAGATTTTCGCCGGCGTCGACGTGACGCGCCAGCCGATCCCGATCATCCCGACCGCGCATTACAATATGGGCGGCATCCCGACGAATTATCACGGCGAAGTGCTGCGCAAGCTGGACGGCAACCCCGACTCTGTCGTGCCCGGCCTGATGGCGATCGGCGAGGCGGCCTGCGTCTCCGTGCACGGCGCCAATCGCTTGGGCTCCAATTCGCTGATCGACCTGGTGGTCTTCGGCCGCGCGGCGGGCCTGCGCGCCGCCGAGGTCGTGAAGCCCGGTCAGTCGCAGCCAGAGCTGCCGGCCGATTCGGCGGAGCTGCCGCTCTCGCGCCTCGATTTCTTCCGCAACGCCAATGGCGCGATCGCGACGGCCGATCTGCGCGACAAGATGCAGCGGACCATGCAGTCGCATTGCGCCGTCTATCGCACGGGCGAGGTGCTGGCCGAGGGCGTCGCGGGCGTGCAGGAAGTCTGGCGGGAAGCCGCCGAGGTGAAGGTTTCCGACCGCTCGCTGATCTGGAATTCCGACCTCGTCGAGACGCTGGAGTTCGACAATCTCATCGCGCAGGCCGCGGTGACGATCGAATCCGCCGCCAACCGCAAGGAATCGCGCGGCGCCCATGCGCGTGAGGACTTCCCGAATCGCGACGACGCGAATTGGATGAAGCACACGCTGGCGTCGATCGACCGCGAGAAGAAGACGGTCTCGATCGACTATCGCCCGGTGCATAGTTACACGATGACGGACGAGGTGGCTTATATCGAGCCGAAGGCGCGGGTGTATTAAATGGGCGCTTCACCAGTCGCCTTGTAGGGACCGGACCGATGACAACTGCAGCCGCGCGACGGAAGCCGACCATTGGCCACAACAGACCGGGGCGACCGCCTGTGACTTACGCAATCGCTTTCGATCTCGATACGGATACGCTGCAGCAGCTTTATCCGTCGCCCTCATGGAACAACGCTTACGCGGACATTCGTCGTTTTCTGGAGGAAAACGGCTTCGACCATAAGCAGGGGTCGGTCTATTTCGGCGACGATTCGATAGACGCGGTTACCTGCGTCGTCGTCGCGCAGAAGCTCGCCGACGCGTTCGATTGGTTCCAGCCGTCCGTGCAGGACATCCGCATGCTGCGTATCGAAGACAACAACGATCTTTTGCCGGCGCTGACGCTTCGCGACAGGCGCGGATCGGCGAAGAAGGGCAAGTGAAATGGTCGAATTCACCCTTCCCAAGAACTCCGTCGTCGCCGAGGGCAAGGTCTGGCCGAAGCCGGAAGGCGCCGCCAATCTGCGCGAATATCGGATCTATCGCTACAATCCGGACGCCGACGCCAATCCGCGCATCGACACCTTCTTCGTCGATACGGGCGATTGCGGGCCGATGGTGCTCGACGGCATCATCTGGATCAAGAATAAGGTCGATCCGACGCTGACCTTCCGCCGCTCCTGCCGCGAGGGCATTTGCGGCTCCTGCTCGATGAACATCGACGGGGTCAATACGCTCGCCTGCACCAAGGGCATGGACGAGATCGAGGGGCCCATCAAGCTCTACCCGCTGCCGCATATGGGCGTGGTGAAGGACCTCGTGCCCGACCTCACCATCTTCTACGAGCAGCACGCGGCCATCGAGCCCTGGCTCCACGCCGGCGCCAATCCCGAAAAGGAACGGCTGCAGTCGCCGCAGGATCGCGCCAAGCTCGACGGTCTCTACGAGTGCATCCTTTGCGCCTGCTGCTCGACCGCTTGTCCGAGCTATTGGTGGAACTCCGACCGCTTCCTCGGCCCGGCCGCGCTGCTGCAGGCGCATCGCTGGGTGCAGGACTCGCGCGACGAGGCGACGCAGGAGCGTCTCGGCTATGTCGACGACACCTTCCGCCTCTATCGCTGCCATACGATCATGAACTGCACCAAGGTCTGCCCGAAGGGCCTCTCGCCCGCCAAGGCGATCGCGGAGCTGAAAAATCTGGCGATCGCCCGGCAGGAGGCGTGACGCCGCTTCCGGGAGCGACTGTCACGGACCGCGAGCCTTCAGGCTCGCTTTGTCGCGGCGCGCCCGAAGGCTCGCTTGGGAGCTGCGCGCCTGAAGGCGCGCGGTCCAGCGGGGCGCCTTGATCCCGCCGCCGTGCGGCGCTAGGACGTCCCGTTCAATTTCGGAGACAGTGCCATGCGTCTTTGCGCGCGTCGTTTCAGCGGTTCTCTCCTTGTCGCAGCCTTTGTGATCGGCGCCGGCGCGGCCGCCGCCCAGGAGCTGCAGCTCGATCCCAAGGCGTTCGATCCTAAGGCGCTCGACACCAGCGGCGCCTCTTCGGTGCAGACCAAGCGCGCCAAGGGCAGGAAAGGCGCGGACGCCAACGCCCAGCAGACGACGCCCGGGAAGCCGCAGGCGACGCCGAATGGTCCGAACCGCCAGTTCGGCGAGCTGGAAGGCTGGTCTCCCGGGAAGGCCCCGCCCAAACCCAAAGACAAGGACGACAGCGCCCCTTCGGGATCAAAACCGCCAGTCTCCGTGACCCCCAGCGGAAACATGGGAACAGGCTTCACCTTCTAGCGCGCTTTCGAGATCCGCTTGATTGGTTTGGCGTCATTCCCGACGCTTCGCGCCCGCGAAGCGATCGGGAATTGGAATGACGAGCCCCAAAGCGAGCGGTTCAAACGGAAACGGTACGAGACGCCGGCTATGCCGGCTGGAGAAAGTTCATGGCTTATAAGGTCGCTATCGTCGGCGCCACAGGCAATGTGGGCCGCGAGATGCTGGATATTTTGGCCGAGCGCCGCTTCCCCGTGTCGGAAGTCGTGCCGCTCGCCTCTTCGCGCTCGATTGGCGTGGAAGTCTCCTTCGGCGACAAGACGCTCAAATGCCGCCATCTCGACACCTATGATTTCTCCGACACCGACATTTGCCTGATGTCCGCCGGCGGCAGCGTGTCGACGCAATGGTCGCCGAAGATCGGCGCGCAGGGCTGCGTGGTCATCGACAATTCCTCCGCCTGGCGCATGGACCCGGACGTGCCGCTGATCGTGCCGGAAGTGAACGCCGACGCGGCGGCGGGCTTCAGGAAGAAGAACATCATCGCCAATCCGAACTGTTCCACCGCGCAGCTCGTCGTGGCGCTGAAGCCGCTGCACGACAAGGCGAAGATCACGCGCGTCGTGGTGTCGACCTATCAGTCGGTCTCCGGCGCCGGCAAGGACGCGATGGACGAGCTCTTCGCCCAGACGCGCTCGGTCTTCGTCTCGGACCCGGTCGAAGCGAAGAAGTTTCCCAAGCGCATCGCCTTCAACCTCATTCCGCAGATCGACTCCTTCATGGAGGACGGCTTCACCAAGGAAGAGTGGAAGATGGTCGCGGAGACGAAGAAAATCCTCGACCCCAAGATCAAGCTCGTCGCCACCTGCGTGCGCGTGCCAGTCTTCATCTCGCATTCGGAAGCGGTGAACATCGAATTCGAGAACCCGATCTCGGCCGACGAGGCGCGCGACATCCTGCGCGAGGCGCCGGGCGTGCTCGTGATCGATAAGCGCGAGCCCGGCGGCTACATCACGCCGCATGAGGCGGCGGGCGAGGATGCGACTTATATCTCGCGCATCCGCGAGGACCCGACCGTGGACAACGGCCTGGTGCTGTGGTGCGTCAGCGACAATCTGCGCAAAGGCGCGGCCCTCAACGCCGTGCAGATCGCGGAAGTGCTGATGAACCGCAAGCTCCTGACGCCGAAGAAGGCGGCGGCGTAAGCGGCCGATCCGGCCCGGGTTGATGGTGACAAAGCTCCGAGGCGGCCTCGTCCTTCGAGACGCGAGCTTCGCTCGCTCCTCAGGATGAGGCCTAAGCGTTTGATGCAGAAGCCCCTCATGCGGAGGAGCCTGCGCAGCAGGCGTCTGGAAGCACGAGGGGCGTCAACGCCAGTTTATCAATAGTCTGAGCCCCGGAGCTAATCCCCGCCGTCATTGCGAGGAGCAAAGCGACGAAGCAATCCAGAGCCGCATCGCCGCCCTGGATTGCTTCGCTTCGCTCGCAATGACGGGCTCTGGGCAAAACCGGCGCTGTTGCGGCTCTCGATTCCCGGTCTGGCTTTCAGCCCGCCTTATGGCGCGGCAGCCTGTCTATATCCGGATTGACGTCTCGCCCGGCGAAGGCGCGCGAATCGCCGGCGAGACCCTCGATGGAGGTAAATGCCTGTGATTACGGGTACAGACAGGAGATCGGCAATCCAGCCGGACGTCTCCGTCTGTTCACGAGCGCCCGCCCGGCCACGACATCGGCGCGCAGACTCGCGCCGGGCAGTCCCGCAAAGGCCGGTTATTTGTTGATCTTGAAAAGCGCCGCGTCCGGCGTCTTGGTCTGGTCGATGTTGAAAAGGGTGATCAGCGTCTCGTAGCCCTGCGGGTCCTTCACCTGCCATTGCTTCAGCTTGAAGGTCTTGGGGTCGAAGATGAGCTTGAGATGCGAGGTGCCCCCGAAGGTCGCCTTGTCCTCGATGAAGATCGTCACCCCGGAATCGTCGGTCTGGACGTCTTGCACGGTGACGTCCTTCTCCAGGTCGATCTTCTCCTTCATCAGGAATTTGAGCGGCGTCTGATTGATGAAATAGAGGTCCTGCGTATTGAGCTTGCGATCGCGCACGGCGACCTGGGCGCCGTCGGCGACGACCTCCATAGTGGCGGGCTGGGCGTATTCGAAGCGCACGCGGCCGGCGCGCTGCACATGCAGCTTGCCCTCGGAGCGCTTGCCGTCGGCGCCGATCTGGACGAAGTCGGCGGTCATCACCGGCGAGGCGTTGAAGAAGGCGTCGGCGCGTTTGATCGCCTCTTCGCGGCTGAGCGGCTTCGGCGGCTCGGCCGGGGCGGCGGGGTTGGTGAGCTGCACGGGCTCGCTGGGCTTGGCGGCCTCGGCGGCCGGCGGCTTGGCGGGGGTCTTCTTGTCCTTGGCGGCGGGTTTGGCGTCCGCCGGCTTTGCGTCTGCCGGCTTTGCGTCTGCGGGCTTGGCTTCCGCATGTTTGGCGGCGGCGTTCGCATGCGCCTTCTTGGCGTCCTCGGCGTGAGCCGGCGCGACGAGCGCCAGGATAAGGGCGAAAGCGGCGAGGGGGAGGTGCTTCACGGCGCGAATCCAATTCGAAGGGGCGATCCCGGCGTCTTGGTAACATAAGTTGGCGGAATTGGGGGCGGCGCGCCGCTGTCGGAAAGAACATCCGGCGCAACAATTCTCGATCGACTAGGAGGAAGGTTAGCCTCGTAGAGACCCCCCGGGGAATTTGTCCGATTTATCCTGAACCCCGCAGGTCGCCCGGCCGGTGGCGATCAGACCAGCAATGCGAGGCGTGAAGCCCTCGAACGCGCCAATTGCCGAGCAAGCAACCGCGACAGAAAACGCCTGACGCGCGCGGATTTGCGGCGCGGGATCAGGCGCAATCTCTCCGCGCCCCAAAGCGCCGCACAGGGCATTCTCAAAGGCGCTGGAAAGGCGGTCAAAGAATGCTCCTATCTCCACCGCTATGTCGGGCTCGTCCGCGATCCGGTGAGCAGAGGTTCTCACGACGAGGCAACCAGACCAACCAGGCTGCCGGGCGGCATTTTCGAACTTGCTCCAAAACTCTGAAAGTTGAGCCAGACCCGCATCCTCACTCTCGAGGTCTTGCAGAAGCTGGCTGCTGACCATCTGGCCGTAGCTCTTCAGCGCAGCGACGAAGAGCGTCTGCTTATCTGGCCAAAGCGCGTAAAGCCCCTTGCGGCTCGCGCTGATCTCGCTGACGAGCATATCCAACGACACGGCGTCGTAACCGTGCCGCCAGAAAAGAGTCATCGCGGTTCGCACTGCTGCGTCAGGGTCGAACCCTCTCGGCCTTCCCATCGTCCTCGCTTCCCAATTGCGCCAAGCTCATTGACAGAGAATGCGTATTCTCTTATTCGTCGCAATAAGAGACTATCACGTCTCTTATGAAGAGGGAGCGCAATTTTGAAAACTTTGAAGATCGAGCGCGACATTGCGGCGGACGCTGGCGCAATCTGGGCGTTGCTAAAGGATTTCCAGCATATCGACGCTTTCAATCCCAATTTGTCGCGCTCGTCGCATATTGGCGGCGCGCCCCTCGAAGGGGTTGGCGCCGAACGGCGCTGCGATCTCGCGGACGGGCGCAATTGGATCGAGGAACGCGTTATCGATTGGCGTCCTGGGGAAAGCTACACGGTCGAGATTTACGCGGGCACGATGCCGATCAAGGATGTTCAGACGACGCTTGCGGTATTTCCGAACGGGGCGGGATCGCGCGCCATGATGCAGATCGTCTATACGCCGAAGTTCGGACCGATCGGCCGAATTCTCGACGCCCTGCTGCTGCGTCGGAAAATGACAGGGTTGATGCATAAAGTGCTCGAGGGACTCGCGCATAAATCCCTCCAAATCTGAAGGAGATGGGTTGCGCGATTTCCTATCGCCCGCATGATTCCCTGCGATCGGAACGCGCGCAAAGCGTTGCAAGGAGCGGCCCATGAACCTTTTGATCGAGGAAGACGCGACTGTCTCGGACGCAGTGCTCAAAGCCATCGCCCACATACCGACGCGCAGCCTGTTGGCGATCGTCGCGCAAGGTTTCTTCGAGAAGCTCGGCGACCGCGATTTCATGCGCATCGCTGCCTGGCTTGCGCAAAAGAGCTTTGACGAGGGCGGCTGTCCGATCGGCGCGCTCATCGTCGACAATGCGACGCAGCAGATACTCGGCAAGGGCCATAATACGCTCGTGCAAGGGAACGACCCTTACAACCATGGGGAAACCGCCGCCATCAGAGACGCCGGTCGACGCGATTTCAGCCAGACGACCATCTACACATCGCTCAGCCCTTGCGACGTCTGCGCTGCGCTTCTCCACATGCGGCAGTTCGATCGCGTGGTCGTCGGCGACGTTACGAACGCCAAGGGAAACGAGGAGCTGCTCCGCGCGAAAGGCGTGAGGGTCGACATTCTGGAAGATTCAATGGCCGTTGCGCTTTACGCGAAATACCGGCGAGAGCGCCCCGATCTCGATATGGAAGACTGGAAAGGGGTTGCCGCAGTTCGGAAATGCAAGGAAGGCGGTAGTGAGGCGGAGCGGAGCTGATCGGTTGTCACTTCTCCTACCTAAATGGATCGATGATCCGCACGCCTTCTACGACTTGTCCGTGCGACATATCTTCGGAATAAAGCTCGCCGCATCCTTGGGCGATCGCGGCGGCAATGATCGCCGCGTCCCAGTAAGAAAAGCCGTAGCGCGCCTTGATGCTGAGAGCGGCAATCAATATCTCGGACGTAACGTCTTGCACGCGAAAGCGCATCCATGTGCGCACCAGGCCCGCTGCAATGTGGTGCGGGAGCGGATCTGCACGGGAGGGGCGTGTGGCTTGGACGTAAAATTCTTGCAGCACTTGGACGGACTAGCGCCAGTCATCCCGGTCGAGCAACGCTATTGCACGCTCGCGCTTGGCGTTTTCGGCTGGGTCACGGCTGATCGAGTAGAGCAGGATATTGGTGTCGAGAAAGCCGGCGACGCTATCTGTCACTTGCCGCGTCTCGCATGGATGTCGTCGCGTGAGAGGCGGTCGGCCGCGCGGAAGGTCGAAATCTGGGCGCGAAGCTCTTTCTCCTCGCGCTTTAGTTGTTCGAATTCGGTTTCGGACGCGGCGAAGTCGATCAGGAACCGCCGGACAACGGCGGAAACCGATGTGTCTTCCGCAGCAGCTTTGATGCGAGCGCGGCGATAGGTGTCATCGTCCACGGTTACTGTGATGTTTTTCATGGACTCACAGTAATCCCGGTCGCTGCCTTTATCAACGACAGGAAGGCCGAGCCCACGCTCTCACTCCGCCGCCTCTATATCGAACGCCCCGCGATCCACGCCGCCGCCCACCAAAATCTCGCGCTTGCCCGCATGGTTCGGGGCGGACACAACGCCCTCCTTCTCCATGCGCTCCACGAGCGAGGCGGCCTTGTTGTAGCCCACCGACAGACGCCGCTGGATGTAGCTCGTCGAGCATTTCTTGTCGCGCAGCACGATATTGACGGCGCGGTCGTAGAGGTCGCCGCCTTCCTCGGCGTCCATGGAGCCGGGCGCCGGCGCCTCGCCGTCCTCGCCGCCTTCGTCGTCCTCCGAGGTGATGTTGTCGAGATATTGCGGCGCGCCCTGGGCTTTCAGATGCGCCACCACATGCTCGACCTCGGCGTCGGACACAAACGGCCCGTGCACGCGCGAGATGCGGCCGCCGCCGGCCATGTAAAGCATGTCGCCCTGGCCGAGCAGTTGCTCGGCGCCTTGCTCGCCGAGAATGGTGCGGCTGTCGATCTTGGACGTCACCTGGAAGGAGATGCGGGTCGGGAAATTCGCCTTGATCGTGCCGGTGATGACGTCGACCGAGGGGCGCTGGGTCGCCATGATGAGATGGATGCCGGCGGCGCGGGCCATTTGCGCGAGGCGCTGGATCGCGCCTTCGATGTCCTTGCCGGCGACGAGCATGAGGTCGGCCATTTCGTCGACGATGACGACGATATAGGGCAGGGCGGAGAGGTCCATCTCCTCATGCTCGAAGATCGCTTCGCCGGTCTCGCGGTCGAAGCCCGTCTGCACGGTGCGGGTGATGATCTCGCCCTTGGCCTGCGCTTCGGCGACGCGGGCGTTGAAGCCGTCGATATTGCGCACGCCGACCTTCGACATTTTCTTGTAGCGGTCCTCCATCTCACGCACAGCCCATTTGAGCGCCACCACCGCCTTCTTGGGGTCGGTGACGACAGGCGTGAGGAGATGGGGGATGTTGTCGTAGACCGAGAGCTCCAGCATCTTCGGATCGACCATGATGAGCCGGCATTCCTCGGGCTTCAGCCGATAGAGCAGCGACAGGATCATGGTGTTGATCGCGACCGACTTGCCCGAGCCGGTGGTGCCGGCGACGAGCAGATGCGGCATGCGGGCGAGATCGACGATCACCGGCTCGCCGCCGATCGTCTTGCCGAGCGCGATGGCGAGCTTGTGCTTCGAGTGCAGGAAATCGTCGCTGGCGACGATCTCGCGCAGAAAGACCGTCTCGCGGCGCTGATTGGGCAGCTCGATGCCGATGGCGTTGCGGCCCGGCACCACGGCGACGCGCGCCGAGACCGCCGACATGGAGCGGGCGATGTCGTCGGCGAGGCCGATCACGCGCGAGGATTTGATGCCGGGCGCGGGCTCCAGCTCGTAAAGCGTGACCACCGGGCCGGGGCGGACATTGATGATCTCGCCGCGCACCGAGAAGTCTTCCAGCACCCCTTCGAGCACGCGGGCGTTGGATTCGAGGATGTCCTCCGAAACAGTAACGGCCCCGCCCTTGTTCTTGGGCTCGGCGAGGAGTTCCAGCTCGGGATACTCATAGGCTTCCGGCGCGGCGCGGGTGGGCGCCCGCGTGGGCTCGCGGCTGACGCGCTTTGGGGCGGGGGCGGCGGGCGTTTCCGCCTGGCGGGCGCCGGCCTGCTGGCGCGGGGTCGGCGCAGGCGCGCGGGCTGCGGCGACAGGGCGCGAATCCTCTTCGTCTTCGTCGAGCGGGCGCGCGCGGCGTGTGAAGGTCGGATAGGTCTCGACGTCGTCGAAGGTCGGCTCGACGCGCGGATGCGCAGGGGCGGGTTTTTCCGTCGCGGGCGCCGCCGCGCGGGCGCGCAGCTTTGCAAAGAGCCGCACAGCCCAGCATTTCAGCGTCAGCCCGGTATGGATCAGCGCGCCGAGCGAGATCAGCGCGAAACCGGGCTCTCCGGCCCGGTCCTCGTCGTCCTCGGCGTAGGCGGCGGGCGCTTGCTCGTCGAAAGCTTCTTCGCGGATGTCGTTTTGGCTCTCGAAGCCGAGGCCCGCCGCGCCGCTCACCGAGAGGATGGCGACGAAAGCGGCGGCGACGCCGAAGATCGCCATGACGGAACCGGAGCCCGCGGAAATGGCGCGCGGCACGGCGAGAATGGCGTCGCCGGCGACGCCGCCGAGCCCCGTCGGCAGGGGCCAGCGGTCGGTCGGCGGCAGGAACGACGCCGTGGCGGCGGTCGCGAAGATGCCGGCAATCCACAGGCCGAGCCGCAGCGGCGCGCGCTCGATGCGGCGGCGCTTGATGATGCGCAGCCCCTGCGCCGCGAGCGGCAGGAGCACGGCGACCGCGCCGAGGCCCAAGAGCTGCATGAGCAGATCGGCGACGATCGCGCCGGGATGTCCGAGAAGATTGCGGACATGGCCGCCGGTCGCATGGTTGAGCGAGGGATCGCGCGCCGACCAGCTCACCAGCGCCACAGTCGCGGCGCCGGCGCAGGCCAGCATCAAGGCCCCGGCCGCCTCGGCAAGGCGATGGGCGGTGAATTCGCGGAGCTGTTCGGGGAAGAGACCAAATCTATGGCTGCGCATGTCACCAGAAGCCCGCGTGGCGCGGCGCGGCCATTGCGGCGCGCCGACTCTCGGCGAGGGTAAAAAAGCTGGGTTAAGAGGCGCTTAACCCCTCAGGTTGCATCCGTTCGCCCGATCTTGCGGTCGCCTGGTTCAGCTCGGCCCCATAAATGAAGATCACCGCCAGGGTCTGCAGGAAGACGATCGCCATCATGATCGAGGCGAGACCCGCATAGGTTGAAACGTAATTGATCGCAAATCTCGCGAGATAGGCCCCAAAGCCCGCGCCGAAGGCGAGGGAGGCGAGCAGCGTCAGCGCGAAGCCGGGCGCGAGGTCGAGAAGCCGCGGGCGCCCCGCCGGCAGCAGAATATGCGCGCCCAGCACGCCGACGCCGACGACCGAGGATGTGACGCCATAGCGCACCGGCCCGTAGAGCGGCTCGAGCTCCCGCATCAGGCCGGGGGCGTGTTTTTCGGCGAGCGCGCGGGCAAGCGGGGCCAGCACCATGAGAAAAGCGATGGCGAGCAGCGAGGCGGCGCCGAGGAAGACGTAGAGAATCGATTCCAGGCGCAACAGCCACCAGGGCCGCTGGTCGCGCTGATTATAGGCGCGGTTCAGCGCGATGCGCAGCGACTCGACGCCGCTCGACGAGAAGAAAATGGCAAGAAGCGCGCCGACGGTGAGCAGCCCGCCGCGCGGCCGGGTGACGACATTGCGGATTTCGGCGGCGATGGGCTCGGCGATATTCGGCGGCCAGTTCTCGAAGATAAGAGTGGTGGCGGCGTCGGCCTCGCTCTTCAGACCGAAGAAGCCGGCGAGCGCCGTGACGAAAATGAGAAAAGGAAAAAGCGAGGTGAGGATCGAGAGCGCGATATGGCTCGCAATCGCCCAGCCGTCGTCGTCGTTGAATTTGAGATAGGCGGCGTAAAGCGCGCGGAGCAGGGTCATAGGGCCAAGGGTGTCACATATTTCGGGGATCGTCATGACCGGGCTTATCCCCACAGCGCACGCATCCTCGCGCGCGAGAATCCAGAGCGACAAAAGCGCTGGTTTTACTCAGACCCCGTCATTGCGAGCGAAGCGAAGCAATCCAGGGCGGCGATGCGGCCCTGGATTGCTTCGTCGGCTCCGCCTCCTCGCAATGACGGCGGTAAAAAGCAGAATGGTGCGGAATAGCCCTCCATCCACCCTCAGTCTGCGGGCAAAAAAGCGCGTAGCGCCTCGATGATCGCGTCCGGCCGGCAAGGCTTTTGGAGAATGACAGTGCCCGGCGGAAAGCGCTCTCTCTGCTGCTCGGAATCATAGCCGGACAATATGAGAAACGGCGCCCCGGCCGCTCCCAGGGCTTCCGCGACAGGGCCCGAGAACACGCCTGCGAGATTGGCGTCCAATATGGCGGCGTCGTAGCCGCCTTGGGCGGCAAGCTTCAGCGCTTCTTCAACCGTGGCCGCGATCCCCGCGCTCTCGAAACCCGCGAACTCCAGGAGCATTTCGATCGACATCGCGACCATGGGCTCGTCTTCGACGACAAGAATCCGGCGCCTTTTCTGGCCAGGGTCCAGCATCGACTATCTCACGAAAATCCTGTCCGCCGGCGCCTTCAACATCCAGCTTGCTCCTTCTTCCGCGAAGGTCAACCGTGTTTTTCCGCCCACCGAGAGTTCCGCCATGCGGCCGAGAACCGTGTTGCCGAAGCCCTTGCGGGTCGGCGGCGTCACTTTCGGGCCGCCGCTTTCCTCCCAGGACAGCATAAATTCATCGTCGACGAGGCGCCACGCAATCCGCACCTTTCCGTCCTCGGACGACAACGAGCCATATTTCGCGGCATTGGTCGCAAGCTCATGGAGGGCCATGCCGACCGTCTGAGCGGCGGCGGCGTTCACGCGGATCGCCGGACCACTCGCGACAATGCGCCCGCCGATCAGGTCGCGATAGGGCGCGAGCTGCGCGCGCACGAGCTCGCAAAGATCCGTCCCCTGCCATTCGTTTCGCACGAGCAGCGTTTGGCTCGCCGCGAGGCTTTGAATTCGCTCGACGAGCTTTGCGACATAGGCTTTGGGGTCGCCCTCGAAAGAGGTCTGCTGGGCGATCGCTTGCACGACGGCGAGAAGATTATTGGCGCGATGGCTGATTTCCGCGACCAGAAGCTGATTGTGCGCCTCGGCGGCCTTGCGCGCCGTTATGTCTTCGACAACGGCCACGAAATTGACAGGCTGGTCCGCGGCGTTGCGCGCGATGCCCACCGTCACATCCGCCCAAACGACCTTGCCGTCCTTGCGAATATATCGCTTCTCCGTGGAGTAGCTTCTGGCCTCGCCCGAGAGGAGGCGGCGCACATTTTCCCGATCCGCTGCGCGGTCCTCGGCATGGGTGATGTCGCCGGCTCTCATCTGCATCAGCTCGTCGCGACGATAACCCACGATGTTGCATAAGCGTTCATTCATACGCAGCCATCGGCCGTCGAGCGCCACCTCGGCAATGCCCACGGCGGCGTTTTCGAAGGTCGCTTCCAAACGCGACAGCGCTTCGCGCAGAGCGTCGGCCCCTCGTTTTCGCTCTTCCAGAATTTGGCTCTGCAGCGCTTCCATGGCTTCGGCCTTGAAGGCGCGCGCCTCGGCGCGATGCATCAGCTCGGTGGTGGCGATGATGAGCGCGCAGCTCCCCAAAAAGACGAACAAGGCAAGCCAGTCGGCCGCGCCCCCGAGGGGAAGAATGAGGGTGTGCAACAGGACCGCGCCGAGCAGCGCGACTGTCGTTCCGGTGATCCATCCGCCGACCAGCGCGCCCACGGGAACCATTGGAAAAAGGGTGATGTAGGCGACCTTGGTCGTCGCCGTTCCGATCAGAGCGGCGCGCGCAAGGATCGCGATCACGGCCAGGGCTACGCCGAGAGCGGGCGCAAGAAAGTAGTGCGCTTTCGGGGGAAGCTTTGCCTTGTCGGCCAGAATGCGAAGAGGCAGCCTTGCGTAGAAGGGGAATCTTTCCTCGACGACGGCATGGAGGTTCGACAACTCCATGTCGGACATTCGCTTACTCCATCCAATTTTCGGGAATTTTTGGTAGGACAAGGCGGGAAATGTGGCAAGCTTGATTAATATCATCCTGACATTTGACGTCGTCAATTCCCGGGAGGAAGCAAGACGAGCTTGTGAGAGGGCGCGTCCGAGGGCGTGAAGGAATGCTGCTCGAACAGCAATCTGCCGTCTTGCGGATGATCGAAGGCGCGTAACCCGCCTTCGCGGCTGAGAACGTCTTGCGCCTCCCAGGCTTGCGCAAAGAAAGCGCTCTCGCGCCGCAAGTCGTCGATGAAGCGACGCACGCGCGCGTCGCGAAACATATGCGCGTAATCGGAACGAAATTCGCTCAGAAGGCGGCGCGCCCGCGTCTCCCAGTCCGGCAGCAGATTGCGCGCCGCAGCGTCCTGGAACACGAAACGCAGGAGATTGCGCTGATGCGCGCCATCGAGCCAGCCGGAGAACAAGCGCGCCGCCGCTTCGTTCCAGGCGCAGGCGTTCCAGCAGCAATCGAGGCCATAGGCCGGGTGGCGGAAAGCGGCGATAGCGGCTTGCAGCGAGGCGGGCGCCATCTGCGGCGGCGCGGGCGCGTCCGGGTCGATGCGGCCGGCAAGCTCGAACAGATAGGCGCGCTCGGCGGGCGTCAGCGACAGCGCCAGCGCGATGCGGCCGAGCGCCTCGGGCGAGGCCTGCACGGACCGCCCCTGTTCGATCCAGGCGCACCATGTGGCGCTGATGCCAGCGCGCGCCGCCAGCTCCTCTCGGCGCAAGCCCGGCGTGCGCCTGCGGCCGCCCGCGACGTCGGGCCGCGCCCGCTCGCGATGGGCGCGAATGAAATCTCCCAGCAGCCGCCTTTGGTCCGCGTCCAGCATGGAGGGCATTATAATAGGATAGTAATCTAAATTGTAACAGTTTGATTGCCGCGCAATCCTGATCTCCGGAACGAAGGAGCAAGCCGATGGAACGCACGCATGAAACAGTTGTCGCCGCGCAATTCGGGCCGCGGGCGCAGGCCTATGTCCAAAGCGCCGTGCATGCGCAGGGGGCCGATCTCGAGGCTCTCGAAAACATCGTCGCCGCGATCGCGCCCGAGCGCGCGCTCGACATTGGCGCCGGCGGCGGCCATGTCTCTTATGCGATGGCGCGCCATGCAGGTCTGGTGACGGCGCTCGATTTATCGGCGGAAATGCTCGAGGCGGTCGCCGCGACGGCGCGCGAGAGACGGCTCGCCAATATCGAAACGGTGGAGGGGCCCGCCGAGCGCCTGCCTTTCGCCGAAGGCTGGTTCGATTTTCTGGCGTCGCGCTTCTCGGCGCATCACTGGCGCGATTTCAGCGGTGGTCTGCGCGAGGCGCGCCGGGTGCTCAAGCCTGGGCGGTCAGCGGTCTTCATCGACGTCCATGCGCCCGCCAGACCGCTTTTCGACACCCATCTGCAAGCCGTCGAGCTTCTGCGCGATCCCTCTCATGTGAGGAACTATACGATCGCGGAATGGGCCGTCGCGCTCGCCGCGTCGGGCTTTGCCGTCGAGCGGCTGCAGACATGGCGGCTGCGGATGGATGTCGCCGCCTGGGCGGGACGCATGCGCAAGCCGCAGGAAAATTTGCGCGCCATCCGGGCATTGCAGGCGGCGGCGTCGCGCGAGACGCGGGCGCATTTTGCGATCGAAGCAGACGGCTCGTTTTCGATCGACGCTATGATGATCGAAGCCAGGGGCGCGTGAGCCCTCATCCGACCCCTGCTGACGCAGGGGCCACCTTCTCCCGCAAGCGGGAGAAGGGAGAACCCCAAGGTTTTTGAACAACAAAGTTTCAGCGCGATTCCTTCTCCCGTTTACGGGAGAAGGTGGCCCCGCGAAGCGGGGTCGGATGAGGGCGCTCATTTCATCCCACCGCTCAGTCATCTCGCCGCCTCTCCGGCCCCTCATGCATCAAAGCGTCGTCGCGCGGTCCCTCGACGATCAGATCGCCGACGAGGCCGCGCTCCATCCGGGAGAGCGCGTGGTCGATCAGAACATATTGGCCGCCGCGCCGCACGTCGAATTCAACAATCGCCGCGTCCCCCGGGGCAACCGAAACCGTTTGTGCGCCTCTCTCGCGCACAATCAGCGGCTCGTCGCGTCGGACGCGATCGAAGAGGCCGCCGATCAGATGCAGCGAGGAGGTAAAATTCGGCCCGCCGACGCCGAAAAAGATACGGATATTCTCGCCGCGCTCGGCCCGTAGCGGATGCTCCGCCGTCAGCGCGCCGACGGCGCCGTTGAAGAGGAAATACTCCGGCTGCTCGGCCATCAGCTTTTCGTAATCCAATTCCTGCCGGCCCTGGGTCCCAAAAGGCTTGGTCGTATAAAGCTCGCCCTGCATGACGTAGAATTCGCGGTCCGCCTCCGGCAATCCGCCCTCGGGCTCGATCAGCACGAGGCCATACATGCCATTGGCGACATGCTGCGCAATGCTCGGCGTGGCGCAGTGGTAGACGAAGAGGCCGGGCGTCGTCGCTTCGAAGCTGAAGACCTTTTCCTCGCCCGGATCGGCTTGCGTAAAGCGCGCGCCGCCGCCGGGGCCGATGGCGGCGTGAAAATCCACCGAATGCGCCAGCACGCTGCTGGAGTCGTTCTTCAAATGCACTTCCAGCGTATCGCCGACCCGCGCCCGGATGAAGGGGCCGGGAACCTTCCCGCCGAAGGTCCAGAATTGATAGGTCGTCTTGTCGTCGAGCCGGCCTTCTACTTCAGTCGTCGTGAGATCGACGCGCAAGGTCCGCGGCCCTCGGGCGCCGACCGGCGGGGGCAGGTCGGAAGGATCGCGCGATATGTCCGATGCGACGAGCTTCGCCTTGCTGCGCGGCCCCGGCTCGACCCTGATCTTGCCCTGCATGCCCGCGTCGCGATGGCCGGGAACCGAGCAGTAATAGGTAAACTCGCCGGTCTTGTCGGCAAAGAACGAGACCGCGCTGCTCGCGCCCTTGTCCACGACGCGGTTCGACCGCACGCCGTAAAACTCGATGACAATGTCGTGCTCCGCGCCCTCGCCGTTGACGAGATTGATCTGGGCGCGCTCGCCGTCGTGGAAGACGAGCTCAGGATTGACCTTCTCGTCGATCGCGCCGCCGACGCCAAGGAAGACGAGCCGCCCCTCGGCGATCCCCGACCGCAGCGTATAGACGACAGTTCGCGCCGCCGCGTCCTCCTGCGAAAAGGCGAAAGGAGCCCAAGCGAGCAGGGCCAAAATCACGCAGAAGAACAGAAGGGCTCTGTCTGGCTTCATCGGCCGAGCCTCTGGCGGATGGGGACGCGTGCGGCAGTTAACTAGGCGACCCCTCCGCAATGAAAAGGCGCAGCGCTGGTGACGCCCCTCGCGCTTCGAGACGCCTGCTGCGCAGGCCTTCACGTCGCTACCCTCGTCATGCCCGCGCTTGTCGCGGGCATCCACGCCAAGCAAGTCACAGCTAATGCCGGGCAAGTCTCTGCAGCCTCCAAAGCCCTGCATGAACCTTACCCATAACGATAACGCGTCTTGTCGGGCTGTGCCCCACGGCGTGGGTGGCCGGGACGAGCCCGGCCATGACGGCCCCCGGGATTTGTGACTCTTCAATCCCCGCGCTGAAAATGATCATACACCATCCGCGCCGTCGCCTTGTTGATGCCCGGCGTCTTCTCCAGATCCGACAGCGCCGCCCGCGAGACGCCCTTCGCCGAGCCGAAGGCCAGAAGCAGCGCGCGCTTGCGCGACGGCCCGATGCCGGCAATCTCATCGAGTGGGTTCTTGGTGAATTCCTTCTTGCGCCGCGCCCGATGCGTGCCGATGGCGAAGCGATGCGCTTCGTCGCGCAGGCGCTGCACGAAATAGAGCGCCGGATCATGCGGCGGCAGGCGGAAGGCTTCGCGCCCCTCGATGAAGAATTGCTCGCGTCCGGCGTCACGGTCGCGGCCCTTGGCGATCGACGCCAGCGCCACGCCCTCGACGCCGCTCTCGCGCAACGCCTCGCGCGCCACGTCGAACTGTCCGCGCCCGCCGTCGATCAGCACGAGATCGGGCTTCGCCGGAAAGGCTTCCGGGTCGGTCTCCTTCTCCGGCTCCTTGGCGAGGCGGGCGAAGCGGCGCGTCAGCACTTCGCGCATCATGCCGTAATCGTCGCCCGGCGTGATCTCCGTGCTCTTGATGTTGAAGGTGCGGTAATGCGCCTTCATGAAGCCCGCCGGGCCCGCGACGACCATCGCGCCGATCGCTTGCGATCCGCCCGTATGCGAATTGTCATAGACCTCGACGCGGCGCGGCGCGTGCGGCAGGCCGAAGACTTCGCCCAAGGCCGCCAGCAGCCGCAACTGGCTCGCGTCCTCCGCGAGCTTGCGGCCGAGCGCCTGCTTCGCATTGTTGAGCGCATGTTCGACGAGTTCTCGCTTCTCGCCGCGTTGCGGCGCGATGACGTCGACGTTCCGGCGCAGCTTCGCGGAAAGCGCATCTTCCAGCAGCGCGCTGTCTTCGATTTGGTGCGACAGCAGCACGCAGCGCGCAGACGGATGCTCGTCGTAGAATTGCGCGAGAAAGGCGTCGAGCACTTCCGCTTCCGAGAGGCTCGCATCGGCGCGCGGGAAATAGGAGCGATTGCCCCAGTTCTGATAGGCGCGGAAGAAAAAGGCCTCGATGCAGAAGCGCCCGGCGTCCTTGGCGATGGCGAAGACGTCGGCCTCTTCAACCGTGCGGGGGTTGATTCCCTGCGCGCCCTGTATCGCCGAGAGCGCCGAAATACGATCGCGCAGCCGCGCGGCGCGCTCGAATTCGAGCTTCTCGGCGGCTTCCGTCATCTCCGTGGCGAGCTGCTCGCGCACGCTGCGGCTCTTGCCGGAGAGAAAGTCGCGCGCCTCCTGCACGAGGACGCCGTAGTCTTCCGTCGAAATCTCGCCGGTGCAGGGCCCGGCGCAGCGTTTGATCTGGTAGAGCAGGCAGGGCCGCGTGCGATTGTCGTAAAAGCTCTGCGCGCAGGAGCGCAGCAGAAAGGCGCGCTCCAGCGCATTGAGCGCGCGATTGACCGCCCAGACGCTGGCGAAGGGCCCGTAATAATCGCCCTTGCGCACGCGCGCGCCGCGATGCTTGGCGATCTGCGGCGCCTCGTGGTCGCGCGCGATGAAAATATAGGGAAACGACTTGTCGTCGCGCATCAGCACATTGAAGCGCGGCTTCAACTGCTTGATGAGGTTTGCTTCCAGCAGCAGCGCCTCGGTCTCGGTCTCGACCGAGATGAAGACCATGGAGACGGTCGCCGAGATCATGCGCGCAATGCGGTTCACATGGCCGGCAAGGCGCGTATAACTCGCGACGCGCTTCCGGACATTCTTGGCCTTGCCGACATAGAGCACCTCGCCGTTCTCGGCGATCATGCGATAGACGCCGGGGCCGTTCGGCGCATGTTTCCAATAGGACTTGATGACGCCGACGCCGCGCTTGACGCTCTCGGGCGTCTGCGGGGCGTCGTCTTCCGGGGGCGTCTCGCTGGTCTCCGGCACGGCGTCGGGCGCGTCGAAGGCGTCGTCGTCCTCGGGCGGAAGGTCGCGCGTCTGTGAGGGGGGAGGGGTCATCCTATAAGGATTTATGCCGCGTTTGCGGCGATGGGAAGGGTTTCCGAGCCCGTGCCTTCGCCAAAGCTCGGTTGCCCTCTCGGCCGCAGGGAAACTGTCACCTTTCTTTCCGGGCCGTTCTGTCACCTTTCTATTGGAGCTAGGCGCCGCTCCTCTCCCCGCTTGCGGACAGGGCTGTCCGGGGAAATCATAGGGCCGCGAGCTGGAGCTGCAGACTAGAGAAGTCTCGGCCGGGCTTGGGCCTGATTGGCGGCTTGTCGATAAGCGCGATCGGCCGGCGGTCGAAGAGGAAGCGGCCGACGAGCTCGGCGAAACGCAGTGCCGCCATGTCGATCTTGTGGACGCAGGCGGCGATGCGCAGCAGGGTGAAGGCGATCATCGCGGCGAAGAGCTGCAGGCGCACGGCGTTTTCGGCCTCGCCGATGAAGCTCTTGATGTTGAGATGCTGCTTGATCCAACGGAACAGCAGCTCGATTGCCCAGCGGCCCTTGTAGAGCGCGGCGATTTCCGCGGCCGGGCGGCGCATGTCGTTGACGATGAGGACGATGCGGCCTTTGGCCTCGTCTCTTTCCACGGTGATGCGCCGCAGCGGCATGGGCAGCTTGGAATCGCCTTTGCTGGCCAGCGCCACCTCCTCGTCGGCGATCACGGCGAAGCCGTCGCCCCGCGCGCTTTCGGGGTCGAGCGGGCGGGCGGCGATCGCCCGGAAGCGGGCGTTCGCCTTCGGCCGGGTGACGAAGAAAGCGCCTTGCGCGGCGATCTCGGTCCACCAGCGATAGTCGCAATAGCCTTTGTCGAAGACATAAGCGGCGCCCGGCTCGATATCGGTTTTCTTGCCGATCTCTATGTCGTTCACATTGGCGGGCGTGACTTCCGCGCGAAGGGGCCGATTGGCGCGCGGGTCATGGACCACGTGCATTTTGAGGCCGTGAGTGCGGCCGTTGGAGCGGGCGTAATCGAGGAATTTGCTCAAAGGGATGGGCGTCGAATCGATGAGGCGGATCATGTCCGCGCCCTCCCGGCGCGTATGACGGTCGAGCGCGCCGGAGAGCATGGCGAAGAGATCGGCGAAGACGGCGACGGGCCGGCGGGCGTTGGCGTCGGAAAGGGTCGTGCGCGCGAGCCGCCGCGTCCCGAGGTGATAATGCGCGCGCGCGTCGGCGTTGAAGGCGGGAACGAGGGCGCGCAGGCTGGAGACCCCGGCAAGCTGGGCGTAGATGAGCGCGACGAGGTGATCCCAGCTCTTGAAGGATTTGTCGTAGGCGTCGCCGCCATGCCGCTCGACGATCTGCTTGAAGGCGCGCCGATCGACCGGCTTGAGCAGTTGGGCGAATACAGTAGAGTGCACGGGCATGTCCGGTCCTTTTTTCCAGTCTCGACAACCGGAAAATACCCGACAACCGTCGGGAAAACCGGGCATGCGCCCGCGACCTTTCGACTCATTCCCCGGACAGCCCTGCGCGCGCGGGGAGAGGAGTGGAGCGTGGCTTTCACCAAGAATTTCGCCTCCCAATTTATCCCCACCCCCAAAAACCGCTTTATCCTTCGCCCGCCTCGTCAACTTGCAGGGGCGTCGTCAGGGTCGGCGGCGCCGGCGGGGTCGGTTAAACGCGGAACGCGACCCTCGTTCCGTGCGGGAACCCGGCGCCGCCCGCCGGGTCTCTCCTTCGCGGGGAGATTGCGTGATGCAAGTCACGCAAAGGCTGGGCATAGTTTCCGCGCCCGCGACACGCGGCCCGAGTACCGAAAGGGAAAGCGCCGGCGGGCCGGAGGCGGCGCATGTCGAGGCCCTTGCGACGCGCTCGGGAGGTTCAAACCTCCCGGGAAAGAAGCAGCCGCCGTCTGGCGGCTGCGCCGGACGGAGGAACCGCCACAAGATGGCGCTACTTCGGCCCGGAAAGGTGCGCGCGAATAAAGACCGCAGCCGGGACGCTCTGGTTCCGATGCGCTTATTCTTTCACGCTACCGGCCGAACGGGGCCGGGGCGTCCCGGCTTCCTGGATCGCTCGCGTCGGAAACGGCGGCGGGGAATTTGGCGCTGGGCAGTTCTGCGGAGGCGTTTGGGAAGCTGAATCGCCCCCCACCCTTGATCCCTCCCCGCCACTCCGTGGGGGGAGGGAGAGAAGCGGCGCCGCTAGGGATCACCAGCAAGCAACGCTGACAAATTCGGGCGCGAGCCGCCTCCCTCCCCCTTGCGGGGAGGGATTCAAGGGTGGGGGTCGTTTCAGTGATGAGAATGACGCAGTTTCACACGCTCTTGGCCGAACAAGGCAGGGATCAGGGGAGGAGAAAAATTGAAATGAAATTTATCCATCCGCACAGGCGGCAAGTTATTTGGCAAACGCAAGATTCGCCCGCCCGCCCTTGCGCCGCGCCCAAAGCGACGTCAAAACTCGCCGCCATAATTCGACGGCTATCGAGGGCGTTATGAGCGGCGGCAAAATCACGGTCGGGGGCGTTATTTTTCCCGTGCTGGCGCTCGGCCTCGTGGCGATATTCGCGGCAGGGGAGCGCTGGCTCGACGCCATGCCGCCGACGCTCGCCTGGGCGCCGTCGCTCGTCGCCGCCATTCTCGTCATCGGGTCGGTCTTCGCGACGCTGCAGCACGCCGGGCGGATCGGCGCGAGAGTTGGCGAGCCGCTGGGCACGCTCGTGCTCACCATCGCGGTGACGATCATCGAGGTCGCCATCATGTCCTCGATGACGACGCATGGCTCGGATAATCCGACCGAGGCGCGCGAGGCGGTGTTCTCGGCGATCATGATCGTTTGCAATGGGCTCGTGGGCCTGTGCCTGCTGCTCGGCGGCTTCCGTCATGGCGAGCAGGAGCTTCATCCCATGGGCGCGAGCGCCTATCTCGCCGTGCTCATCGCTCTGTCGATGCTGACGCTCATCTTGCCGAATTACACGACCTCGACGCCGGGCCCGACGCTGTCGCGCGCGCAGCTCGGCTTTGTGAGCGTGCTCTCGATCCTGCTCTATTGCGCTTTTCTCTTCATCCAGACGGTGCGCCACCGCGCTTATTTCATCGATGCGCGCATGGCGGCCGTCGGTCACATGGGCGCGAAACCGACGCTGAACCAGGCCTTGATCTCGCTCGTCGGTCTCGGCGCGAGTCTAACGGGCGTGTCGCTGCTGGCCGAGCACGTCATTCCGGGGCTCGAAGAAGCGCTGAAATGGGCGGGCGTCGAGGAGGTCAACCCTGTGACCGGCGCCGCCGTGGCCGTCCTCGTGCTCATGCCAGAAGGCATGAATTCGGTCCGCGCGGCCGCCCGCAACGCTTTGCAGACGAGCCTGAACGGGGCGCTCGGCTCGGTCGTGGCGACAATCGGTCTCACCGTGCCGACCGTGGCGCTGATGAGCCTCGCCTCTGGCCGCGAGATTGTCTTCGGGCTCGATCACCGCGACTCCGCCATGCTGATGCTGACGCTGATGCTGTCCGTCGTCAGCTTCGGCGCGGGCCGCACCAATGTGCTCACCGGCCTTGTGCATCTCGTCGTCTTTGCGGCATATGCCTTCTTCCTATTTGCGCCATGAGCGGGGAAGTGATGAGCGGCGATCTGATTTTCTATCATTCTCCCAATACGCGTTCGTCCAGCGTGCTCATCCTGCTCGAGGAACTCGACGCGCCCTACACTTTGAAAGACCTGAATCTCAAAATCGGCGCGCAACGTGAGCCCGACTATCTCGCCGTCAATCCGATGGGCAAGGTTCCGGCCATCGTGCACAATGGCGCATTGGTGACCGAACTCGGCGCGATCTTCATCTATCTCGCGGACGCCTTTCCGCAAAAGAAGCGCGCGCCGCAGATCGGCGATCCGCTGCGCGGGTCTTATTTGCGTTGGCTCGTGTTCTACGGCTCGGCCTTCGAGCCGGCGATCATGGATCGCTTCATGAAGACGGAGCCGCCGCAGCGCACCTGTCCTTATGGCGATTTCGACAGCGTGATGACGCTGATCAACAAGCAACTCGCGGCGGGACCCTATCTGCTCGGCGAACGTTTCTCCGCCGCCGACATTCTCTGGGGGACGGCGCTGCGCTGGACCACAAGCTTCGGCCTCGTGCCGATGACGCCGGAGATTTCCGCTTACATCGAGCGCATCGGATCGCGGCCTTCCGTCTTGCGCGTCACAGAGACGGACAAACAGCTTCTGGCGATTCACGAAGCGGCTGCGGCGGCGAAGGGGTGAGGATTATTCCCGACGGGCCGAAGGCCAGCTCGGGAATCCAGAGCCGGAATGAGCCATATGAGATCCGCTCGGTTGGTTCGCTGTCATTCCCGACGCTCTCGCAGCGAGCGATCGGGAATCCAGAGCAACACAAGCTACTAGGGCTCTGGATTCCCGGTCGGGCTTTCAGCCCGCCGGGAATGACATTCCTCAACGTGAGCCGTTCGAACGGAAAACGGTATCACCACTCGATCGGCGTCACGCCATGCGCAAGGAGATATTCATTCGCCTTGGAGAAATGCTTGCAGCCGAAGAAGCCGTTATGCGCCGAAAGCGGGGAGGGGTGGGCGCATTCGAGCACGAGATGCTTCTTGCGGTCGATGCCGGCGCCCTTGCGCCGCGCGTAAGAGCCCCAGAGCATGAAGACGATTCCCTCACGCTCGCGCGACAGCGCGTGGACGGCGGCGTCGGTGAATTGCTCCCAGCCCTTGTTCTGATGCGAACCGGCCTGCGACGCGCGCACGGTGAGCGTCGCGTTCAGAAGCAGCACGCCTTGTTTCGCCCAGCGTGAAAGGTCGGGATCGCGCGACACAGGATGTCCGAGATCGGCCTCGATTTCCTTGAAGATATTCTGCAGGGAAGGCGGCGGCGCGACGCCGGCGCCGACCGCAAAGCAAAGCCCATTCGCCTGACCGGGGCCGTGATAGGGGTCCTGGCCCAGGATGACGACCTTCGCTTGGTCAAAGGGGCATTCATCAAAGGCGCGAAAAATTTGCGCCGCCGGCGGATAGACCGCGCAGGAAGCGTATTCGGTCCGAACGAATTCGCGAAGGTCGGTGAAATAGGCCTTCTCGAATTCAGTTGCGAGGTGTTTCTTCCAGCTTTCGTCGATGCGAACGGGCTTGGTCATGGAGCGCTGATATTCTGTTTGATCGCTTCGACGGCGGCTTTCAGGGGAGGCAGCTCGTCGCGCAGGACGTTCCAGATGATTTCATCTGAGATGGATTGGTATTCGTGCCTCAGCACATTGCCAATGGCGCGAATGGCCCGCCAACGGATGTGTGGTTGAGTGGAGGTTACTTCTTCGGGCAAGGCCCGGCTGGCCTCCGAAATGATTTCGATAGCTCGCTGAAGCGCGTGCCGCAGCAACCAATCAGCCTTGTAATCGTCGAGAGTCTTGTGCGCGGTTACCCGCTCGACGCCTGCGATCTCCTGCAAGATGTCGTCAATGACGTGAAGGATTTCTCGTCCCATCAAAAGACGCGCATGGCTGATTTCTCGATTTTCTCGCGCAAGCGCGGATGCAGTCCATCGCGCGTCGTCAGATCGACGCGGGCGTGCAACTCATCCTCGAGAAAATGCTTAATGTCCACAAGGTCCAGCGCGTTGAAGCGGCTTGATGGATCATAGTCGATGAAGAGGTCGAGATCGCTATCGGCGCCCGCCTCGTCGCGGGCCGTCGAACCGTAAAGATATAGGGAGATTGCACCTCGCGTTTTAATCGCGTCGGCGATCCTCCCAAGCTTCGCGATGGCCGTAGCTCTGTCCATGACGTCAATTCTACTGCAGACGCGAGCGATCTCAATCCTGCAACGGCCCCCACGCCGGATCGCTGGCGTAGTTCGGCGTCGGCACCAGCGCTTCCGAGCGGCCGAAAACGTCGACCATGTAAATCTTCGGCCCGCCCGCGCCGCCGCTTTCGCGGAAGAACATCAGGAACAGGCCGTTGGGCGCCCAGGTTGGCCCTTCGTTGTGGAAGCCCTCGGTCAGGATGCGCTCGCCTGAGCCGTCGGTCTTCATCACGCCGATCGAGAAATTGCCGCCGTTCTGCTTGGTGAAGGCGATGTAGTCGCCCTTGGGGCTCCACACCGGCGTCGAATAGCGGCCGCCGCCGAAGGAGATGCGCTTGGCCTCGCCGCCATGCGCGCCCATGACGTAGATCTGCTGCGAGCCGCCGCGGTCGCTTTCGAAACAGATGCGCGCGCCGTCCGGCGAATAGGAGGGCGCCGTGTCGATGGCGCTGGTGTCGGTGAGCCGCGTCGTGGTGCGCGAGCGCAGGTCCATCGTATAGAGATTGGTGGACGAGCCCTGCGACAGCGACATGATGATTTTCTGCCCGTCGGGCGAGAAGCGCGGCGAGAAGGTCATGCCGGGGAAATTGCCGACGACCTCACGCTGGCTGTTCTCGATATTCATCAAGAGAACCTTCGGCTCGCCCTCGTCGTTGAAGGCCATATAGGTGACGTCGAGCGAGGAGGGCGAGAAGCGCGGGGTGACGACGAGCTCGTCGCCGCGGGTCAGATAGCGCACATTGGCGCCGTCCTGATCCATCATGGCGAGGCGCTTGCGGCGCTTGTCCTTGGGGCCGCTCTCGTCGACGAAGACGATGCGCGTGTCGAAGAAGCCTTTCTCGCCGGTGATGCGGCTGAAGACCGCGTCCGAGAGAAGATGCGCGACGCGGCGTAGGTTGGAAGCTTCCGTCACATATTGCTGGCCGGCGACCTGCTCGCCCGTGGTGACGTCGAAGAGGCGGAACTCTGTCTTGAGGCGCCCATCGCCGGCGCGCACCGACCGGCCGGTGAGAACGAACTGAGCGTTGACCGTCTTATAGACAGCCAGGTCCGGCTGATCGGGCGAGCCAGCCTCGCCGACATTGGCGTCGACCGGCCGCAGGAAGACCGAGCGCTTGAAATTATTGGTTGCGACGGAAGTGATCGTGCGCGCGGCCTCGTCGCCGACGAAGGGCGCGACGGCGATATTGGTCGGCTGAAAGCCGCCGCCCTTGAGGTCGATGATGCGGCCGGCGCGCGCGGGCGCGAAAGGCGCGAGAGCGGCGCTGGCGAAGAGGCCGGCGGCGGCGCGGCGGGTGATGAGGCGGGTCATTTCGAGGGTCTCATGAGATGTAAAGGGCCCCTCCCACGCTCACGATCGGCAATAGCCGGAATCTTGAAGGAGGCGGCAATTTGCTCCCTCTCCCGCGAAGCGGGGGAGGGCTGGGGAGGGGGCATAATCAGCAGCGACGCGCGCATCAATTCGCATCCTGGAAGCGGATGGTCACTTCATGCAGCGCTTCCTCGTAATAAGGCATAAATTCCGCCGGAATCCGCATCGGGCTGCAGCGGCGCACGGCTTGTAGCGCCTGCTCGCCGCGCGCCTGCTCCACCGGATTGGCGGAAGGGTTCACCAGGCGCGGGCGGCCTTCCAGCGCGCCCTCGCGCGACAAGTGAAACTCCACCACTGGCGCAAAGGTGGCGCCGCCCAACGAGAGGCCCGAGGCCCAGCAGGGGTGGTAGTGATCGTGGATGTAAGAGGCGATGCGCGCCTCCATCGACGCCGACATTTTCGCCGCCGCTCCCTCCGGCGCGCCGAGCGACGCGGTCTTGATTTCCTTGCCCGTCGATTCCCGGCGCTGCGGCGCCTCCTTGCTCAGGAGATTGGCGATATTCGCGGCGTCGAATTTCGACTTGGGGGCGTTCTCGTCGCCCGACTTGGGCTTCGCGCCCTTGGCGCTCTTCTCCGCCGTTTCGCCTTCCGCGCTGTTCTGGGGCTTCGTCGGCTTTTCCTCGGCCTTCTTGCTTTGGAGCAGTTTCGCCACTTCGTCCGTCTTCAGCCGCGTTTCCTTCGGCTTCTCGGGCGCGGGCTTCGGCTCTTCCTTGGCTTCCTTCTCGGGCTTGGGGCGCACGGGGGGCTTTGGCTTCACGACCTCGGCGTCCTTGGGCTCATCCCGCTCCTTCTCCTCGGGCGCAGCGGCCTTCGGCTTGACGGGCGGCGTCGGCTTCGCTTCGGCGGGCTTTTCGACTGGCTTGGGCGGCTCGGGCTTTTTCTCGACCGGACGTTCCGGCGGCTCCGGCGCGGGCGGCAAAGCGGCGACGCGTTTGGGCGGCGTCGGCTCGGGCTTGTCGTCGGCGCCGGGATCGGGCAGGCGTTTCAAGGGCGGGGGAGGGGTCGGCACATTCTTCTTGGCTTCGGCGAGCGGCGGATGCGGCCTGGTCTCGCTCTCCTTGGCGACCTTGTCGACGCGCGGCGCGGGCTTTGGATCGCGCGGCGTCTTCTCGCCCTTCGTCACCTGCGTGAGCGCGTCGTCGGTGACGACCTCGACAGGGATCGTCTCCGGGGCGTCCTCGAATTTCCGCGCGTCCGAAAACAAGACGAGCGCCGCCACCAGCAGGCCGGCATGGGCCGCGGACGAGATGACGACGCCTGGCTCGGAGCGCGAAACTCTCATTCGAGCCTCACTTCTTCTCCTGCTCCGTCACCAGAGCGACTTTCTTGTAGCCCGCCGTGGTGACGAGCGACATGACCTCGGCCACGCGGCCGTAATTCACGGCCTTGGAGCCGCGCACATAGATGCGCTCGTCGAAGCCCTGCTTGGCAGCTTCTTTGAGCTTGTCGAGAAGCTGCGCCACTTCGACCGGCTGATCCATCAGGAAGATCTGGCCCTTGTCGTCTATGGCGATCGACACCGGCTTCTGGTCGATATTGAGCTGGCCGGCCTTGGTCTGCGGCAGATCGACGGCGACGCCGGTCGCGAGCAAGGGCGCGGCAACCATGAAGATAATGAGCAGCACCAGCATGACGTCGATGAACGGCGTCATGTTGATTTCGGCCATGGCGCCGTAGCGCGGCACGCCGCGGCGGCGCCTGCCGCCTTTGCGTCCGGGAGCGGAAACCGACGCGCCCATGGGTCAGGCCGCCCGGTCGCGGTTGGCCGCGTGCTGATCGATCTGGCGGGAGAGAATGGCCGAGAATTCATCGGCGAAGCTCTCCATGCGCGCCTGCGCCTTGGCGACGTCGCCCTGCATCTTATTGTAGGCGATGAGCGCCGGAATGGCGGCGAAAAGGCCGATGGCGGTGGCGAGCAACGCTTCCGCAATGCCCGGCGCCACGACGGCGAGGGAGGTGTTCTTGGAGGCGGCGATCGAGCGGAAGGAGGTCATGATGCCCCAGACCGTGCCGAAGAGGCCGACGAAGGGCCCGGCAGACGCGACCGTCGCCAGCACCAGCAGATTGGATTCGAGCTTCTCGACCTCGCGGGCGATGGAGACATCGAGCACTTTCTCGATGCGCGCCTGCAGGCCCATGAAGCTAGCGCTGGCGCCCGTCTGGAAGGAGCGCTTCCATTCCTTCATCGCTGCGACGAAGAGCGTCGCCATGCCGGTGGTCGGGCGCTCGGAGAGCTTGCCGTAGAGCTCCTCGAGCGAATTGCCGGACCAGAAGCTCTCCTCGAAACGATCCATCGCCCGGCGAAGGCGCGCAAAGAGCAGCGTCTTGTCGATGATGATCGCCCAGCACCAGACCGAGGCGAGGAGCAGGCCCACCATCACGAATTTCACGACGATATGCGCGCCCCAGAACATGCTCCAAATGGTGATGTCGGCGGCGGGGGCGGCGCCTGCGGCTGTCGCGGCGATGTCGGTTGGATTCATGATTTGTCCTTGAAGCGGAATGGCGCGCGCTTGCAGTATCAGCAGCGCCCCTTATTCCCCGCGATTCCGCCCTTTTCTGGGCCGCGGGTGCGGCGCACAACGATACTTACCGCGGAAGAATTAACAAGCGGTAAGGGTTAAAGAACCTTGAAAAATGGGTTCGGCGGCTCGTGGATTCCGCGCGCCTCGTCACGCGCGTGTCACATCATTGCTGAAATGTTTCTTCAGACCAATTCTAACCTTTCGAAGCATCGCCATGAAACTCCCTTTCCTTTCCGCCATCGTCGCCGCTTGCGCACTTTCCGCCAGCGCCGCTTTTTCGCTCGATCTGGAGCTCTCGCCCTATAAGCGTCTGCCGTCGCTTTCGGGAAAGCTGAAGTCGGTCGGCTCCGACACGATGCTCCATGAGATGGAGCTCTGGGCCGACGGGTTCAAAACCATTTACCCGGGCGTGCAAATCGAAATCGACGGCAAAGGCTCGAACACTGCGCCGCCGGCGCTGCTGTCGGGCGAGGCGCAGCTTGGCCCCATGTCCCGCCAAATGACAGTCGACGAGATCGACGCCTTCGAGGCGAAATTCGGATACAAGCCCACCGCCGTTTTGGTCGCCGTCGACGCTCTGGCGATCTATGTGCACAAGGATAATCCGATTACTTGCTTCGCCATGGAGGAGGTCGAGCGCATTTTTTCCGCCGATCCCAAAAATGGCGACGGGAAGAGCATTCACACCTGGGGAGAGCTGGGATTGACGGGCGAATGGGCGCGCAAACCCATCACAATGTACAGCCGCAATTCTCTTTCCGGCACGCATAAACTCTTCAAGCAGCAAGCGCTCGGCGGCGCCGATTTCAAGACCACCGTGCATATGGAGCCGGGTTCCGAGGCGGTCGTGAGCGCCGTGTCGGCGGACGCCGCGGCGATCGGCTACTCGGGCATTGGCTACAAGACCAGCGGCGTGCGCGCCGTTCCCGTGGCGCAAAGCCAGGGCAAGAAGTGCTACGACACCTCCTTCGAGAGCGCCTATACGCGCAAATATCCGCTCGCGCGCGGGCTCTATGTTTATTTGATGAAAGACCCAAAGGCGCCGATGGACACGCTCTCTGGCGAATTCGTCAAATATATTCTCTCGAAGGACGGCCAGACGCAGGCCAAGCGCGGGGGCTATTATCCGATAACGCGCAATATTCGCGAACACGAGCTGACGCGTTTGGGCCTTCTCGTTTCGGCGGAGTGATACTGATCCGCTTGATTGGTTCGCTGTCCCCGCCGGTCATTGCGCGGAGGCGGAGCCGACGAGGCAATCCAGGGCCGCATCGCAGCCCTGGATTGCTTCGCTTCGCTCGCAATGACGGGCTCTGAGTAAAGCCAGCGCTTTTGTGGGCTCTGGATTCCCCGGTCAGCTCGCCGGGACTGATTCAAGCCAAATTCGAGTCGCTCAAACGGAAATGCGACAGCTCAGCGGGCGAGCACGCTTTCGAATGTCGCTCTTACGTCCGGCGGCAAGCGTTTGGCGCGGCCGCTCTCGACGCAGACGACTTTGACGATCGCCGTCGCCAGCGTTTCCACGCCGCGAAGCACGCGCTGTTCCAGCGACAGCGAGGCGCCGCCGAGTTCGAGCACGCGCGTTTCGACCGACAGAGCGTCGTCCATCACCGCCGGCCGCAGGAATTCGAGCTGCATCGCCCGCACCACGAAGAATGTCGGGGCGTCCGCGCCGCCTTCGAGCAGGGGGCGTTGATCAATGCCGATCGACCGCAAAAGCTCCGTGCGCCCGCGCTCCATGAAGCGGATATAGGAGGCGTGATAGACGAGGCCGGAGGCGTCGGTGTCTTCCCAATAGACGCGGACGGGGAGGGTATGGGGCATCATTTATCGAGCTGCGTCTCAATATCCATGCGGCCGTCGAGCACACGCAAGATCATGAGCTCGGCTTCGCTGATACGATAGAGGATGACATAATTACGGGAAACGAAGCTCCGCGCGCCAATCCTGAACTCTGGCCGCTCTCGTCCCAACCGCGGGTTGTCTGCAAGCATGCTGAATTTCTGATCTATCTCGATGATAATTCGCTTGGCCGCGTATGGGTTGAGGCCGGCAAAATAGCGGTAAATGCGCTCGAGATCGTCCCGGGCGGCGGCCGACCTCCTGATCTTCATTCGGCGGCGCGCCGCTGTTCATGCATCTCTTTCAAAAATTCATCGAGATTCCATTCGGACACTCGCCCCGCGTCGACATCGTCCAGCGCCTCCTGGACGAGGGCGCGCATAATGGCGAGCTTTTCCGCCTGCTCTTCGAGAAAAGCGACGGCGCGTTCCTGCATGTCTTCGGGCATGCGGGCGAGGGCGTCGGCGGCGCGTTGGGCGAGCTGGGTCATACGGGCAATATAGCACGCTTCACCAAAAAGCGCAGGGAGGCGGCCGCGCCAACGCTGGCGCGGCCTGTCGGAATTTTATTCCGCGGGAACGGTCGCCTCTCGCGACGGCTCCTCGGCGGCGCGCTGGGGGAGGCTGCGCCGCAGGCGCCGCCAGGCGAGGACGACCGCGCTCGTCGCCAGCGTCAGGCCGAACAGAACCCAGGTCACGATCCACACCCGACGCGCCAGCGGATGATGGGCGAACCAGCCGAAATCCCAGTGATGCGCCGCGGAATAAAGCCAGCGCCAGGCGCGGCGCTTGTCGTCGATCTTCAGCAGCAGGCGGCCGTCCTGCGGGTCGAGGTAAAGCGCGCCATGCAGCGCGTCGGCGAGATCGACGCGCAGCGCCGGCAGTGGCCGGTCGAAAGCGCCCGCGCCATGGCCAGCGAAATAATAGCTGTCATACTCCTCGATGCGCTCCACCGCGGCGACCTTCGTCGCGCCGGCGAGGCGCTGCGCGGCGGAGACGAGCGCCGTCTCGTCGAAGCTCGTCTGCGCGCCCGGGATCGGCAGCGCGCGGCGGGCGCCGTCGCGGTCGAAGCCGATCAGCGCGGCGCCATCGCCGAGACGCGACCAGCGCAATTCCACGATGTCCGCCTCGACTGCTTCCTTCGACGGAGCCCACTCCTTCGCGACGCGCGGCAGGTCGCCGCCGCGATAGCGCGCAAGCTCGTCTCGGCTCGGCGTCGGCGAAGAGAAGATGTCGCCCGGATTGGTCGAGAGAAATCCGCTGCCGGCCCATAACAGCGCGAAAACGCCGCCGATGAGCCCCGCCCAGAAGTGATATTTGAACCAGCTCTCGCGATAGGGCTGGGTGCGGCCGCGCGCATAGGTGGGCCGGCCGAAGAAGCCGGGTTTCCATTTCAGCCAGCCGATGACGACGCCGGTCAGCGCCCCAACGAAGGCGAAGAGGCCCGCATAGGTCAGCGCGCTTCGGCGCCATTCTCCGGCGCCGAGGAGATCGAGCGGCCGGAAGAGATGAACCCAGCCGCCGACGTAATAGAGGATGCGCTGCGCGCGGGTCGCCGCCTGTAGCACCTCGCCGCTTTTTGCCGACACGACGACAATCACGCCGTCGTCGGTCGAAAAGCGATGAAAGGGTTTCAGCGCTTCGGCGTTGCGCAGACCGATCACCATGTCGACCGTATCGAGATAGGCGACGCCCTGTGCGGTGCCTTCTGAGGCGAGCCAGTCATAGGCGATCCGCTGCGCGATCGGGGTCGTGACCTCGATCCGGCTCCCATCCTGCGCAGATAGGGGAACGCGCTTCCCGTCCTCGCTCTCGACGAGCCAGGCCGGCTCCTCGCCGAGACGCAGCAGCCGCGCTTCAGTGACGGCGCCCTTCCATCCGCTTCGTTGCAGCGCCTCGCCGAGCGGGAGCCAAGCCGCGGCGGGATCGAGCTTTTGGGCGTGCGCCAGTTGCGCGCTTCGGGAGAGGGCGATCGAGCCGGAATTGGCGATGATCAGGCCTGAGGAGAACCACAGCAGCATGAAGAGGGCGAGCGCGACGCCCACCCAGCGATGAACGAAAAAGAGCAGCCGCATCGGAATATTCCTGTCTTTTCGGTAGATAAACCCTCTCCAGCGCGGACGACGGCGTCCCCGCCAATCGCGGTGGCCTTACGCTTTCTGAAGATTTGACGAGGGCGGGAGCAAGGCCGCGCCATCGGCTGGTTAATAATCTACCTTATGAATAGGAAATCCGTCAACGCCACGCCAGAGATGCCGCCCCTCCGGGGAAAATCCATTTTGTCTCAAAGAATGCTTGGCGCGGCGTCGAACTTCTCCGGCGCCGCGTCGCGGGGTAAAAATCAATGCGCCGCCGCACCCGTGTTGCTGGGCAGGACCTTGCGGATGCGATTGCCCTCGACCCAGGCGAAGCCGGCGTCGGGATCGGCGCACTCGATTTCCTGCTCGATGATGAGCTTGTCGCAGAGCATCACGCAGATCGCCTCGATCGGCGCGGAGGTGTCATTTTCCTCGGTCATGCGGTCGATGGAGATTTCGCCCATCTCCTCGTCGTCGACGAGATGTATGATGAAGACTTCCTCATGCCCTGCGACGCCATGCGCATTCACGCGGAAGGTTTCGCCCTTGTACTGGAATTCCTGGATCATTTCCGTCCTGCCTAATTTTTAATCGTCGACAAATTTGCTCGTCTGCCGAGCAGCGCGGCGAAATTAGCCGGGGTTTCGGTGACGTCAAGGGCTGATTTGTCGCATAGCGAACAGTATTGTGAAGTAATTATAATCGAAACTGTCTTGGTAATTAGCGATATAATGTCAAATACGCAATGTATTATGAATTTATTTTGTAAGTAAAAATCATTTGATAAGGCGGCAGTTATTCATGTTTAACGCGATTGGTTCGGTGTCATTCCCGACGCTCGCAAAGCGAGCGATCGGGAATCCAGTGCAAAACCAGCGCCCTAGCGGCTCTGGTTTCCCGGTCGGGCTTTCAGCCCGCGGGGAATGACACGCCCCGCCGCGAGCTATTCACCGGAAACGGTACAAGATGACTTTGTATATTGCTGCGGCTTGTTTGGCGGCGGCAAGAGACTGGAGTGTGAAATAGTGATTGGCGACCAGAAAGATGGCTGGCTTTTTGAAACACGATTGTCAGTTTCTGCCGTCTAGGTCGTGTGGACAGACCTAATCCAAATCCGTTGTGTAACTTCTTTGCTGACAACGGCGGACCCCATCGCTAAGCTGGCTTTATGGCTGGAGGCGGCCAGCAGCCCGCGCCCCTAAGGGGGCATGGCGAATGCCTCCCGTTCAATCCTTCCTGACCGTTCAACCGTCGGGCGAAGGCGTTGGTAATGCGGGCGCTGACGAAGACTTCGCCGTGACGAAGGAAACGGACATGCGCGACTATCGCGATGCAAAGGCCATGGCAAAAGCCATGCGGGAAGCACTTGCCGAGCGTGGGGCGACGATCACTCACAGCGAGGCGCTGGAAATCATCGCCCGCCAGTTCGGGCTGTCGAACTGGAATGTCCTGTCGGCGAAATCGATGATGACGAGGCCGCGCGATCCGACGACGGGATTTCCCTCGAATAGGCGGTACCCATCGTCCGCATCTTAGATGTCGAGAAGGCGAACGAGTTCTATCTCGGATTTCTCGGTTTCACCGTCGATTGGGAACACTGCTACGGCGACAACTTCCCGCTCTACATGCAAATCTCGCGATCAGGGCTCAGGCTGCACCTATCGGAACATGCGGGAGATGCCACCCCCGGTGGCAACATGTGCGTCTACATGACGGGCATCCGCAACCTTCACAAAGAACTTCAGACCCAGGACTATCGCTACATGAAGCCTGGACTTCAGGATGAGGGCGACCGGATAGAACTACAGGTCATCGATCCCTTCAATAACCGCATTCGGTTCACGGAGCTCAAGCACCGACAAAGCATCGGTCTCGGGTGAATTGGGCCCCTCCCGCTGCATTGGCGATCCGCTTACGACAGTGACGCCATCCGCAAAGACCTCGAACGGCGCGGGGCCGACCGGTCATTCCAACCAAGTCGAACCGGAAGATCCAGAAGCCGGTCGACAAGGCCAAATACGCGTTGCGCAATCGCATCGAGCGCTTCTTCAACCGTCTCAAGCACTCCCGCTGCATCGCAACCCGATATGACAAGCTGGCTTCAAGCTTTCTCGGCTTCGTGCAACTCGCAACGATCCGCGAACGGATCAGGCTGGTCCACACTCCCTAGTCCTCTTCCCCGAACAACCCGAACAACCCGAACTGCCCAGCCGGCCGTGCCGGCTCCGCCAACCCCAAATGACGGAAGGCGTGCGGCGTGAGCAGCCTTCCGCGCGGCGTGCGTTGCAGGAATCCCTGCTGCAGCAGATAGGGTTCGATAATGTCCTCGATCGCGTCGCGCGGCTCCGACAGAGCGGCGGCGATCGTCTCGATGCCCACTGGGCCACCGCCGAAATTCAGCGCGACCATGTCGAGGTAACGACGGTCCATGATGTCGAGACCGATCGAGTCGACCTCGAGGAGGGAAAGCGAACGGTCGGCAAGTTCGCGCGTGATCGTGGCGGCGTCTTCGACAACCGCGAAGTCGCGCACGCGGCGCAGCAGGCGCCCGGCGATGCGCGGCGTGCCGCGCGAGCGGCGAGCGATCTCTCTTGCGCCCTCGTCGCTCATGCCGACGCCGATGACCCGCGCGCCGCGCTTGATGATCAGCTCCAATTCCGCCGCTGTATAGAAATTCAGCCGCACCGGAATGCCGAAACGGTCGCGCAGCGGCGTGGTCAACAGGCCGGCGCGGGTCGTGGCGCCCACGAGCGTGAATTTGGCGAGGTCGATCTTCACCGAGCGCGCCGCCGGCCCCTCGCCGATGATGAGGTCGAGCTGGAAATCCTCCATGGCGGGATAGAGGATTTCCTCCACCGCCGGATTGAGTCGGTGGATTTCGTCGATGAAGAGCACGTCGCGCGGCTCGAGATTGGTGAGCTGCGCCGCGAGATCGCCGGCCTTGGCGATGACGGGGCCGGAGGTCGAGCGGAAATTGACCCCCATCTCGCGCGCCACAATCTGCGCGAGCGTCGTTTTCCCGAGTCCGGGCGGGCCGACGAGCAGCACATGGTCGAGCGCGTCGCCGCGCGTCTTGGCGGCCTCGATGAAGATTTTGAGATTGGCGCGCGCCGCCTCCTGGCCGGTGAAATCGGCGAGCGTCAGCGGCCGCAAGCTGGAATCGGTGTCGTCGTCGCGCTGTTCGGGGGAGACTAAGCGCCGGGGAGGGGTGGTCAAGGATCGCTCCAATGCGCCGGCGCGCGCGCTATGCTATTCTTCGCCAAACGGAGCCGCGCCGTGAATCGCCCGACCTCGCTCTATGAGTATATGTCCCTCGACGATTTCGAGGAACTTTTGGCCGACAAGCCCGCCGATGAAAAGTGGGAGCTGATCGGCGGCCGGGTCGTGCGCATGATGGTGGGCGCGCGCTGGCAGCACAACCGCATCTGCCAGAACATCGCCACGGCGATGTTGAACGACTTTCGCCGCCGCGGCTCGGATTGCCGGCCCTTCCAGGAGACCTTCTGGCTCAAGGAACGGCTGCTCGATCTCGCCTGCTTCCCCGACGTCATGGTCCGATGCGGGCCCTTGCCGCCGGACGCGACCTCGGTCGACGATCCGGTCGTGCTTGTCGAGGTCGTCTCCAAAGGCTCGGCCCAGCGCGACCGCTGGGAGAAATGGGGCTTCTACCGGCGGCTGCCCTCGCTTCAGCATTATGTGCTGGTCGAGCGGGACTATTTCGCGGTCGACGTTTTCGACAGGGTCGAGGGCGGCTTCTTCGAGCGCCCCAGGCTCGCCGCCGCCTCGGAGATTTTGCGGCTGCCGGCGATCAGCTTCGACATAACGCTCGAGGAGGTTTACCGCGACGTTCTCGCCGCCTGAGCGCATTACATCCCCGCTCGCATTGTGCGCTGGCAAACGTGTTAGGAGAGCTGGCCTCGCTTGTCTGGACAGCTCCCCGCGGATTTTGAGTGGATCTCTGCCGGGGTTTGCCGAACGCGGGGCGTTTCGATTTTGTCGCGGCGGCGGGAGGGCCTAGGCCCGACCAGAGCTGCGACAAAATCGACGGCGATGGTCATGCGGCCATCGCCGTTTCCTTGATGCCGAAGTAGGCCTCGTCGGGCGTGCGCCCGTCAAGCGCCGTATGCGGGCGCCCCTCGTTGTAGAAGGCCAGATAGCGGCCGATCGAGGCGCGCGCCTCGGACATGCTGTCATAGGCCTTGAGATAGACCTCCTCGTATTTCACGCTGCGCCACAGCCGCTCGACGAAGACATTGTCCCGCCACGCGCCCTTGCCGTCCATGCTGATCGATATTTTCGCATCGAGCAGCACGCCGGTGAAGTCGAGACTGGTGAACTGGCTGCCTTGGTCCGTGTTGAAAATCTCTGGCTTGCCGTATTTCGCCAGGGCCTCCTTCAAGGCTTCGACGCAGAACTCCGCCTCCATAGTGATCGACACGCGATGCGACAGGACGCGCCGCGTGAAGACGTCGACGACCGCTGCGAGATAGACGAAGCCGCGCCGCATCGGGATGTAGCTGATGTCCGTCGCCCAGACCTGGTTCGGCCGTTCGATCTTCACCCCGCGCAGCAGATACGGGTACACCTTGTGTCCCGGCGCAGGCTTGCTCGTGTTCGGCCGCCGATAGAGCGCCTCGATCCCCATCCGCTTCATCAATGTCGCGACATGCCGGCGGCCCACGGCGACGCCCTCGCGCCGCAGAAGATCGCGCAGCATCCGCGCGCCCGCGAAGGGGTGTTCGAGATGCAGCGCGTCGAGACGGCGCATCAGCTCGAGGTCCTCGGCCGAAACCGGCCGCGGCCTGTAGTAGACGGAGCTGCGGGCGACGCCCAGCGCCTTCGCCTGCCGGGCGATCGAAAGATCGTGATCGCGGTCGATCATCTTTTTGCGCTCAGCAATCCCGCTTTTGTGAGCGCGCCGGACAAAAAATCGTTCTCCAACGTGAGTTCGCCGATCTTCGCGTGAAGACCCTTCAGGTCGACGGCGGCCTCTTTCGGCTCCGTCTTATCCTGCCCGAAAACGCCGGCCGCGCCTTCCAGCAACTGGCTTCGCCACGTCGTGATCTGGTTCGGGTGGACGTCAAACTGCTGCGCCAGCTCGGCCAGCGTCTTCTCGCCCTTGATCGCGGCCAAAGCCACTTTCGCCTTGAAGGCCGGAGAATGCGTCCGGCGGCTTCGCTTCGTCATCGAATGCTCCTGATTCGCAGCGAGAATCCTCGCCGCTGTCAGGCAGAAAATCCACTCAAGCTACTGTCCGAATTCGTGAGGCCGGCTCTAGGTGACTCAGTCCCGCTACCGTGCCTCTCGATGGTTCGTTGAGAACTTGGTTAGGGGGCAAATATGCGTTGCAATATCTCGCGCCTGTTTTTGGCGATCGGCGTCAGCTTGGCGGCCGTGGGACCGGCCCTGGCCGGGACGGGCGAGCTTTTGAGCGCCGACGCATCCGAGACGGTCGACGCCAATATCGAGCGCAACGGCGGCGCCTTGCTTGGGCCTTTCGTCACGACGTCGGCGAGATGCCGGAAGACGGCGGATTCCGCCGCCTGGATCATCGAGGCGCCCAGATATGGCAGGGCCGCTGTGGTCAAGAAGCGGGGTGAAATCGCCTATGGGGACGAACACCGCTACGCCTATTGCAACGACCGCCCGATCTCAGGGACCATGATCCGCTACCGTCCGGCGCGTGGCTTTGCGGGCGATGATACGTTCGTTTTCACGCTGCGTTTTTCGGATGGCGAGGTGCGGACGAAGCGGGTGAATGTGCACGTGGAGTAGGGCGGGCCCTCATCCGACCCCTGCTGACGCAGGGGCCACCTTCTCCCGTAAACGGGAGAAGGAGAAAAGCTGCAAGATCGTGGATCACTTACCTTTCAACGCGACCCCTTCTCCCGCAAGCGGGAGAAGGTGGCCCTCGCGTTAGCGAGGGTCGGATGAGGGCGCGTCCGCTCACGCCTTCGCCAGCTCCTTGAGCCCCTGACGGATCAGCGCCCCCGTCTCCGCGCCTTCGCCAAGCGCCTTTACGCTCGCGGCGACGGCGGCGGCGGCCTGGGGGCGGGCGTAGCCGAGATTGACCAGCGCCGAAATGGCGTCGCGCACGGCGGAGGGGGAGCTCGCGTCTTCATCGGCGCCGGCGAGCTTCGCCACTACAGGGTCGATAGAGGCGAAGGCCGGCGCCTTATCCTTCAGCTCCGCGACGATACGGGCGGCAAGCTTCGGCCCGACGCCAGAGGCGCGCGCCACCATGGCCTTGTCCTGCGTCGCTATGGCGGAGCCGAGCTCGGACACCGATAGGATTGAAAGAATCCCGAGCGCCACTTTCGAGCCGACGCCCTGAACCGTCTGCAACAGCTTGAACCATTCGCGTTCGGCCTCGGCCTCGAAGCCGAAGAGCCTGATCGCATCCTCGCGCACTTGCGTCTCGATCGAGAGCGCCGCCGCCTCGCCGGGACGCGGCAGCTTCTGCAGCGTGCGGCCCGAGCAATGCACGACATAGCCGACGCCATTCACATCGAGGATAACGTAATCTTCGCCATAGCTATCGATGAGGCCCTTGAGCTTGCCGATCATGACGGGCCGATCACAGTTTGCCGCAGCGCATGAAGACCGCGCTTTTGGCGCCGTCGGCCCAGAGGATTTGCAGGCCGGCGGCGTCGAGGACGAGGGTGAAGCTCTCCTTGCGCGGCTGGCCCGGCTCCTCGCCCAGACAAGAGCGGGCCGTCACCGCATAGACCGCGCGGCCGCCCTTGTTCTCCGTCTGGTCATAGGAGACGCCCTTGCAGCCGAGGGTCGGCAGAGTGACGGCGTCGTCCGTGAGGGTGACGAAATAGTCCTTGGCCTTGCAGGCCGCGCCGTCGAGCGCATAGCGACCGACCGGCGAGTCCTTTCCGGCCGAGGCGGCCAGGGCTGGGCAGGGCAAGACCTTACCCGAGAATACGGCGGCGAGCGCCGCGTAGAGGAGCGTATTTTTCATCCGATCGCTTTCCTTAGCGCGCGGGCGCCCCGGTGCTGGGCGTGGCATATCGCGACCGCCAGCGCATCGGCGGCGTCTGCGGAGGAGGCCTGGCTCGCCGGCAGCAGCACGCGCACCATCATCTGGACTTGCGCCTTTTCGGCGTGGCCGGCGCCGACGACGGTCTTTTTCACGAGATTGGCGGCATATTCGCCGATGACGAGCCCGGCGAGCGCCGGCGCCATTAGCGCCACCCCGCGCGCCTGTCCCAGCTTGAGCGTCGACTGCGGGTCGCGGTTGACGAAGGTTTCCTCCACCGCCGCTTCATCAGGCTCATAGTCGGCGATGACTCCCATCAGGCCCTCGTGGAGCTGGCGAAGCCGATGACCCATGTCGAGCGCAGCGTCCGATTTCACGCGCCCGCAAGCGACGAAGGAGAGCCGCGAACCTTGCGACTCGATCACGCCCCAGCCGGTGTTTCTGAGGCCGGGGTCGATGCCGAGAATGCGAATCGGAGGCGAAAGCATATGCGAGGGTAACCGAAACGCTCCCGTTGTGACGAGCGTGGTCTCGCAAGCCTGGGGAGAGCTTAGGTTTCTAAAAAGTGAATGTTCGTCGGAGATTCGCGATGCAAGCCTTGCCCTTTATCAAACAGTTGCGTTCCCGCCTCAAAATCGAGTTCGCCGCGGCTCCCGAATGTTTGGAGCTGGAAAGAACCGAGCGGATGCTCAGCATCTATGAGCAGATCGTCATTCAAAGAGGCTTGCAGAGGAAAGAGATCGGGCCGAAGGCGCTGAAAGCTTTCGAGCATTTGTTCGCGGTCGTCCACGACGCCTATCCGGAAGAGAAGGCCCCGCCGATTCGTCTGAGGGCCCCTGCCGCGGCTCCCGCGACCCGTGTTTCTGCAGCTCCCGTGGTCCGCGCTTCGGCCGCCGCGGCTCCAGCGACCCGCGCTTCAGGCGCCGCCGCCCCCGCGAGCCGCGCTCCCTCAGCCGCCGCTCCGGGCCCGGCCTCTGCGCCCTTCGCCAGATGGATCAAAGCGGCGGAGGTCGCCTAACCCCGCTAGGGCGGAGGCGTCGGCGGCGTTTTATTCCGTCTTCTCTTCCGCCTGCGCCACAGCATCGGCGACGGCGTCGAAAGCGAGCATGGTCGAGCCATGCCGCGCCTTATAGTCCCGCACGGGCTCCAGCAGAGCGAGATCGGCCCATTTGCCGGTCGGGGGCGGGCCATTTTCTTTCAGCATTTTCCGCAGGGCCTCGCGGGCCTCGCGCAATTCTTCCGGCGTCGCGCCGATGACATTGCGGGCCATGATCGAGGCGGAGGCCTGGCCGAGCGCGCAGGCTTTCAGCTCATGCGCATAATCGGTCACCTTGCCGTCTCGCAGCGTGAGATCGACGGTGATCGTCGAGCCGCAGAGCTTGGAATAGCCTCTGGCGGTGGCGTCCGGACTCGCAAGGCGGCCGAGCCGCGGGATGTTTCCGGCGAGTTCCAGAATGCGGGCGTTGTAGACCTTGTCGAGCATATGGGCGCGGGCTTCACGGGCGGGGCTTACCTTCGCTCCCGCTGCCCTCTATATAGAACCCCGAGGGCTCATGCGAAAGCATAAGTCCCGGCGTAACGCCGAGGCGCCGCAATTTTTGCATGGCTCAGGCGAAGTCTCGAATTCTCGCGGTTTCTCGGGTGAGGGGCGACGATTTGAGGTTAATTTCCCTTGCGTCTTGAGCGCAGGGGGAGAGCGTTGCGGGTTTTGCGACGCGATTGTCGAGGAGGCTCCACATGGACGACGTGGTTAAGACCTTTCTAGTTCGCCCCAGCTTTGAAGAAGACCGCAACAGTAAAGTGACCGATTCCACCTCCTCGACCAAGAACCGCGCCGCCGCGCCGCAATCCGAGCAGATCGCGCTCGAACGCCCCAGCCGCGAGGAGGCCGAGGCCGCCGTGCGGACCCTGTTGCGCTGGGCTGGCGACAATCCCGACCGTGAAGGTCTGCGCGAAACGCCGCGCCGCGTCGTCAAGGCCTATGAGGAGTTCTTCCGGGGCTACGCCGAGAGCCCGGATGAGGTGCTCTCCCGCGTCTTCGAGGAAGTGGAGGGCTATAACGACCTCGTGCTGGTGCGCGACATTCCCTTCACCTCGCATTGCGAGCATCATGTAGTGCCCTTCATCGGCAAGGCGCATATCGCTTATTATCCGACGGGCGGCGTCGTGGGACTTTCCAAGCTTGCTCGTCTCGTCGACGTCTTCGCCAAGCGCCTGCAGACGCAGGAGGCCATGACCGCGCAGATTGCCGAGGCCATCGAGACGCATCTCGATCCGCGCGGCGTCGCCGTGCTGGTTGAGGCCGAACATATGTGCATGTCGATGCGCGGCGTGCTGAAGCAGGGCTCCTCCACCGTCACTGTTCAGTTCTCCGGGGTCTTCCAGGACGATCCCGCGCAGCAGGCGCATTTCTACACGCTGCTGCGCGGCGCGCGCTGATGACCGACGATAAAGCAGCGCTGGAGGAGGGGAGCGCATTCGCCCCCCGCTTCGACGCGAACGGCCTCATCGTCTGCGTGACGGTCGAGGCGGCGACGCGCGAGATCCTCATGGTCGCTTATATGAACCAGCTCGCGCTCGATAAGACGATCGAGACAGGTGTCGCGCATTACTGGTCGCGCTCGCGCAATGCGCTTTGGCGCAAGGGCGACACGTCGGGGCAGGTGCAGCGCGTGGTCTCGCTGTCCGTTGACTGCGATCAGGACGCCATTCAGTTGATGGTCGAGGCGGGCGGCGACGGCAAGGCCTGCCACACGGGCCGCAAATCGTGCTTCTATCGCAGTCTGTCGAGCGAGGGCGGCGCGCGCCGGCTGATTTTCACGGAGTGAGGCGGTGGGAAAGCGGCTTTTCATCTTTGCGATGGCGCTGCCGCTTTTATCCGGCGTCGCGCAAGGCGATGAGTTGCGAAGCGCGCGCGAGGCCGTCGATCGCGCCTTGAAAACGGACGAGGGCGGCGGGCTGGTCGCGCGTCAGTCCGCCTGTCCCCAATCGGTCGACGACGCTTCTGAATACATCACCCGGGTGGAGCTTGCGCCTGTCGGCGACTCTACCGACATCACATTGATCGACAGCGCCATGTGCGGGGGCGGAAACAGACACGGCCAATATCTCGTTGTCACGCGCCGCGGCAAAAGCAATCTCGTTAGGGACACGGAAATTGGCGACATGAGCTTCCTCGGGGAGATCATGCGTGTCGACGGGAACAAGGTCGTCCTGTCCGGCAACCGGTGGCTTCCCGACGATCCGCATTGCTGCCCCTCCCGGCGGGCTGTGCTGGAATATGACGTCGAGACCGGCAAGCACAGCCTCAAGCTCACGTCGAGAAAGCTCGGGAAATGACGGTCCTCGAGCCGTCGACGTCGATCCCCGCCGTTGCATTCGCTTGGGTCAATTGACCAGCGCGAAATATCCCGGCTCCGATGGGGAACGTGGCGAAGAGGCCAGCGTCGGGAGCTTTGCATCCGCAATTTTCGTCACCATCACGGTCGCCTTCGGCGCATCTATCAGCGATGCGACGCTCGTGCTCCTCGCCTTGCTGATGTCCAACGCCGCGCATGATCAGTGGACGATGCATCATGTGCTCTCGGCGGTGGTGATCGCGCTCGCCAACAATGTGGACAATCTTGGCGCAAGACTCGCCTATAGCGTTCAAGGGACGAAGGTCAGCGGCGCCGTCAACGCCTGGATTTCGGTTATCACGCTCATCATCTCGGCGGCGGCGGCCTATTTCGGCCGCTCGATCATTACGCTGGTTGGAGACAAAGTCGCATCGATCATCGCAATGGGGATGTTGAGCGCGCTTGGCTTGTGGATGATTCTTCATGCGCGCCTGCAAAGCTGGCACGAGCGAATTCACGAGGAAAAGACCGCGACGAAGCACGCCGCAATTTTGGTGAAGCCGCATCACGCGGACATCGACGATTCCAAGCACATCGACTTCTTCGAAGGCACAGTGCTGGGCTTCGCTTTGTCGATCAACAATATCGGCGGCGGCCTGACCGCAGGCGTGCTGGGCGTCGACCCGCTGCTGGTGGGCGTTTTGTCTGCGGCGGTCAGCTTTACGGCTCTTTTCGCTGGAAACTACGTCGCCGATTACTTTATTCAAAAGCGCATATCCGACAAAGCCGCGACGATCGGCGGCCTCGCCTTGATTCTGATCGGGGTGAAACAGTTGTTTTGAAGCGTGAGTGCGTCTGGCCGGGAAAGGAAGCGAGTTGGAAGAGATCTTTCCATCAGAGTCGGAGATGATCATGGTCCCGGCGCCCGAGGGCGGCGTGAAACGCGGCGAGCTTGTCATCATCGGCAAGCTTTGCGGCGTCGCGACGGATGCGGCGGAGCCGGGGCAGGAAGTCGAAATCCTCGTCGAGGGGTGCTTCGACTTTCCGAAGGACGGCGGAGCCATCGCTCTGGGGGCCGCCGTCTATTGGGATGCGATCGCCAGGAAGGCGACGCCCTTGGCGCAAGGCGGCCCGCGCGTCGGGGTCGCAATCGGCGCCGCGCCTCCCGAGGCCGAGATCGTGCGCGTGCGTCTCGACGGGTTTATTGCTTAGGGGCCAGACGACATTTTAGGCGACGCGCCGCCTCGTGAAAGGCGGCTTCCGCCCGCCCGCAGCAAATATGCCTGGTGGCGCGGCTGAAGGTTAACCTTCTGGCCATTTTCCAGGCGCAGCCTCGCTCCCATATAGAAAATCAAAGTCTTGATCGCGAGACGACTGAGCGGGAAACTACGATGCTATCGTTGCTACGACGCACGGATACCGTCACCAGCGAAGCGCAGGACGCGATGAGCGCAGGAGACTCCAATACCGGGGCGACGACGCCCGCCGTCATCGACGACCTCGAGCAATCGCGCGCCCGGCGGCGGGGTCAGCCGCTGATCGGCCTCGCTTTGGGCGCCGGCGCGGCGCGGGGCTGGTCGCATATCGGCGTGCTGCGGGAGCTCGCGGAGCAGGGCATTCACCCGGACATCATCGCCGGCACCTCGATCGGCGCCGTTGTCGGCGGCTGCTACGCGGCCGGCAGGCTCGACGCGATCGAGACTTTCGCACGGTCGCTGACGCGGCGGCGCGTCTTCACGCTGATGGATCTCTCTTTCTCTGGCGCCAGCTTGATCACCGGCGAAAGGCTCAAGGCGGCGCTGGAGCAGGAGCTCGATAGTTTCACCATCGAGGAGCTCCCCATTCCCTTCGCCGCCGTGGCGACCGAGGTCGGCACGGGCCATGAGGTCTGGCTCCAGCAGGGGGCGCTCGCTCATGCGATTCGCGCTTCCTACGCGCTTCCGGGCATATTTGAGCCGGTGCGCGTCGGGGATCGCTGGCTTTTCGACGGCGCTTTGGTCAATCCGGTGCCGGTGACGGTGTGCCGCGCGCTCGGCGCGGAATTCGTGATTGCGGTCAATGTGACGGCCGACACGATGTATCGCGCCCGCGTCATCCACGATTCCGCGTCGGCGAAAAAGGCGGCGGAGGAGGGGCCCTTCGGCGAGAAGTCCGACTTCTCCTTTGTCGACCGCATTTTGCCGCGTTATTTCGATCGCCAGCGCGGCGATGCGCCCAATGTCGCGACGGCGATGATCGACGCCTTCAATATCATCCAGGACCGCATTCTACGCTCTCGCCTCGCGGGCGACCCGCCGGACGCGACCATCACGGCGCGGATGGAAGACATCGGCATGTTCGATTTCCACAAGGCGGATCAGCTCATCAATGTCGGCCGCTCCGCCGCCAAGCGCGCGCTGCCCAATATTTTCGCGCATATCCCGATCCCCGGCGCGACCGCCTGAGGCGTCGCGCGCTTCCGTCTGAACAGCTCGCATCGGGCGCGTGTCATTCCCGGCGGGCTGAAAGCCGCGACAAATTCGCTGGTTTTGCCCAGAGCTTGTCATTGCGCGCGAAGCGAAGCAATCCAGGGCGGCGATGCGGCCCTGGATTGCTTCGTCGGCTCCGCCTCCTCACAATGACGGCGGTGATTGCCCGTGTGCGGCAATGGCGCCGAACCAATCGAGTGGCTTTCAGCCCGCCGGGAATCCAGTTGCTTCAACGAAGACACTAAACCGCGGTCACGCCTGCGCGATATATTCGCGCATGGAGCGGTGCTCCTCCTCGATCACCCGGATACGGTATTTCACCACGTCGCCGATCGAGACGAGGCCGCTCAGGAGGCCTTCACGCAGCACCGGCAGGTGACGCCGGCGCTCCAGCGTCATGGTCTGCATGGTGGAGTCGACCGTGTCATTCTCGAGCGCCGTCACCGGATTGGACTGCATATGGCGCTCGACGGGCGCCTCCAGCGCCTCGGCGCCGAAGGTTGCGATCGCCGAGACGAGATCGCGTTCCGAAATGAGACCGATCACCGCGCCGGCGCCGTCGACGATGACCAGCGCGCCGATGCCGTGGCGCATCAGCTCCTGCGCGACCTCCCGCATCGTCAGACTGGGAGGGGAGGTGACGACGTGGCGGCCTTTTTCAGAAAGTATCGTGGCGACGGTCATAGGCTTCTCCTCCTCGGCGCAACCCTTCCCGCGCGCGCTAGCGGCGGCGGCCTGAGAGGGCGCAGATGAGGCGTGGAGGGAAATCCTACCCGCCTCTTCGAGGCCTCGCTCCGAAGCGCCGCGCCCAATGATCGAAGGCTCCGAAGGTCAACAGCCCGAACAGGAAGCCCCCCATGTGCGCTTCCCACGCGATGGGTTCGGAGGACCCCGCCGCCTGTGGGAAGGCGCCAAGCAGGGCGTTGGCTGCGAACCAGACGATGAGAAAAACCATCGCCTGTCTGTTACTCGCCAGCCGCCTCAATGATGCGGTTCGCGCTTCTCTCCCGTCGCCATCCTCTCCCAGCCGCGCGCCGGGGGCGAAAGCGAAACGCACGACTGCCGCCATGGTTCCAGAAATCGCGGCTGAGGCGCCGACGACAGGCGCAGCGTCCATAGAATGCAGCGCGAAATGCGTCGCCGCGCCGGCCACCGCGCAGGCGGCGAAGAACGACAGAAAGAGCGCCGCCCCGAACCGCCGGGCCACCGGCGCGCCGAAGGCCGCGAGCGTCAGGGCGTTGATGAGAAGGTGAGTCCAGCCGCCGTGGAGAAAAGCGTAGGAGAGCGGGGTGATATAAACCGTCGGCCCCCCGCTCAACGCCGCCACGATCTGTTCCCGAACAACGGGATCGAGCGCTTCGCCCTGACCCAGCGCAGCGAGCACGGATTTGGGCGCCAGAAGGAAGCTCAACCGCAGAGGGATGAAGGCGAAGGCCTCGTAGAGAGAATAGACGACGTCTCTCGGCGCGACGGCCGCGACAAATTCGATCGCCGCCATCGTCCCCAGAAGCGCGGTAATCACGCCTGGCAGATTGATCATCCGGTTGCTGGGGATCGCCAAATCATCCTCGCATCTGCTCGACTTGATCGGAATCAAGAGATCCACGTCCTATCATAAGACGCGCGAAGAGCCCTATTTGAGGCGTGCAGAGGGAAGGGAAGGCGGGCGAGAGCGGCCCGGTTTGGCGAGAGGGGGGACGCCGGAGCATGCATCCCCCCTCGTGCCGTCTTTTCGCTTGGGGTATTTCCAAAAACAAATCAAATTTCAGTGTCTTACGCCCGGATTGCCTCGGGAGCGGAGCATCTCCCGATCAGTCCTCGGCATGGGGATAAGGTGCCACAGCCTTCGCAGGGCGACAAGGAAAGGATTGAGAAAAGGTTAACGGCGCTGGTCGGTGGCACAGGGGCTGCTCTTGGGTGGCGTGGACGGGCGAAGACGACGGCGCCCGTTTCAAAACGACACAGAAATCCGGATTCGGGGCGGCGCGGCATGAGACATCAGGTCAGCAAGGATTTATTCGCCTATTGGCGCGAACTCAAAGGCGCGCGTTCGGCGCCCGACCGGTCGGACATCGACCCGGGCAAGATCCGCCATATTCTGGCTGACACCTTCATCATAGAAGTCGATGCGGACCGCGCCTTTCCGTTGCGTCTCTCGGGCACGCGGGTCAACGCCCTCTGGCTTCGAGAACAGAAGGGCGGCTCCTTTCTCGATCTATGGAGCGCCGACGACCGCCAAAGCATATCTGCGGCGCTTACCACGGTGATCGACGGCGTGGCGCCCGTGGTGGCGGGCGTGAAGACGCGGGCGGAGAACGACGCGCGCCTTGAGCTCGAGCTGCTCCTGCTGCCGCTGCGATACTTCGGGAAAACGCATGCGCGCGTGCTCGGCGCGCTTTCCCCGGTCTATCAGCCCGACTGGCTCGGTTACCTTTCGGCGGGCCCGCTCGAATTGATCTCCATGCGCGTGATCGGCGCGCCGTCTGTCCGCTCGGGCGTCCCATTTCGCAGATCCGAGCCGATGGAAAACGCGCGCCCGCGCCTCGTGGTTTACGATGGCGTGAACCGCGATGTTGATATTCGATTTTAATCGATCGTAAGCAATCCTTAATTGACGCGGCAGTAAGTCTGTGGTGACTTAATGCGGAAGCACGCGCAGACATGGCCGCAATTCAACCCGAACTCAATTATCTTTATGATTTGCGGGAGAACCGGCGCTTTCAGCGGGTTCCCGTCACTTTGTTCGGCCGCTACATGCTCGAATCCCGGCGCGAATATCCGTGCCAGACCGTCGAGATGTCGCCCGGCGACATGACCTTGTTCGCGCCCGTCAAGGCGGAGATCGGTGAGAAGGTCGTGGTCTATCTCGATGAGATCGGCCGTTTTGCCGGCGTCGGGACGCGGCAAACCAACTCCGGTTTCGTCCTGACGATGAACCTGCCGCCGATGAAGCGGGACAAGCTCGCGGACCAATTGACTTGGTTCGCTAATCGTCATGCGATCAGTCTTCTGGAAGACCGCCGCCACGACCGCATTGTGCCGCTGATGCCGCGCACGCTGCTGCGCCTGCCGGACGGTCAGGAAATCATCGCCAAGATCAAGGATATCTCGCTCTCGGGCGTCGGCATCGAAACCGAGTCGCGCCCGCCGCTCGGCACGAGCGTCATTATCGGCTCGACGCCTGCGAAAATCGTGCGGCATTTCGAGGGGGGCATCGGCGCCGAGTTCGACAAGCCTTTCAATCCCGGCGACATCGACGAAGCGACGCGCCTTTAGGCTTAACGCTAACCGCCGCCGATTCCCTCGACGATCCGGCCCGTTCCGTCACAGCGCGCACAGATCTCGTCCAACTGCGCGCCGGTCTCTGGGTCGGTCTTTTTTCCGCTGCCGTGGCATTCGGGGCAGACGTCTTCGCCGGTCCCAGGGGCGCCGGGCGCCGGATCATCTTCAGGGGTGCGCTGTCGGGAGGGAGGCTTGGGCTGCATGGCGGGCGCCATTGTTGTTGTCGCCCACCATAGATAGCGCGCTCTGCGGTTTCCCACGAGATCAGCTTGATTGGTCCGATGTCATTCCCGACGCTCGCAAGCGAGCGATCGGGAATCCAGAGCAAAACCAGCGCTTTTGCGGCTCTGGATTCCCGGTCGGGCTTTCAGCCCGCCGGGAATGACACGCTCCAAAGCGAGCTGTTCAAACGGAAATGGGATCAAGCGTTTGCGGGCGCGAAGCCGCGCTGCCGCAACAGCGCCTCGACGGTCGGCATTCTGCCGCGGAACCCAACATAGGCGTCCGCGGCGTCCTGGCGCCCGCCGGCCGCATAAATGAACGTCCGGAGCCGATCCGCGACGTCGGGAGCGAAGAGATCGCCCGTCTCTTTGAAAGCGGCGAAAGCGTCGGCGTCGAGCACCTCGGCCCAGAGATAGCTGTAATAGCCCGCCGAATAGCCATCCCCCGAAAACACGTGGCTGAAATGGGGGAGGCGATGGCGCATGACGATCTCTTCCGGCATCGAGATGCTGTCGAGACTCTGCCGCTCGAATGCGCTCGCGTCGAAGTCGGGCGACGCGCCGCTTTCGTGAATATGGAGATCGACATAGGCCGAGGCGCAAAACTCCACCGCGGCGAATCCTTGGTTGAAGTGGCGCGCGTCGGCGATGCGCTGAAGCAGATCGTCGGGGATGGGAGCGCCCGTCTCGGCATGCAGGGCGAATTGCTTCAAAATCTCCGGCTCCATCAGCCAATGCTCGTAGAGCTGCGACGGCAGCTCGACGAAATCGCGCGCGACACTGGTTCCGGAGATGAGCGGAAAAGTGACGTCCGACAACATGCCATGCAGCGCGTGGCCGAATTCATGGAAGAGCGTGCGGGCGTCGTCGAGACTGAGCAGCGTCGCCGCCCCATCCGCGCCTTTGGTGAAATTCATCACATTGACGATGATCGGCCTGACCTCGCCATCGAGCTTATGCTGCGAGCGGAAATCCGACATCCAGGCGCCGCTGCGCTTCGAGGGCCGCGCGAAATAGTCGGCGAGGAAGAGCGCGACATGCTTGCCGTCCCGGTCCAGCACCTCGAAGGCGCGCACGTCGGGATGATAGAGCCTCAAATCCTTCTGCTCGACGAAGCGAAGGCCGAAGAGCCGCTCGGCGACATGAAAGGCCGCCGCCGTCATTTTCTCGAGCTGGAAATAGGGACGCAGGGCCGCCTGATCGAGATCGTAGCGCTCCTTCTTCACGCGCTCGGCGTAGTAGCGCCAGTCGTGACCCCCGACGGCGAAAGTCGCGCCCTCCTGATCCGCGAGCGCCTGGAGCTGCGCGCGCTCCTCGGCGGCGCGCCCAAGCGCGGGCGTCCAGAGATTATCCAGAAGTTCGCGCACGGCGCGCGGCGTCTTCGCCATTGTGTCGTCGAGCTTGAAATCCGCGAAGCTCTCGAAGCCCATGAGCTTGGCGCGCTGGGCGCGCAATTCAACGATCTCTTTGATGAGCTGCCGGTTGTCGGTCTCGCCGCCATTCTCGCCCCGGCTTGCCCAGGCGCGAAAGACTGTCTCGCGCAGATCGCGGCGTGTGGACGTTTGCAGGAAGGTCTCGGCGCTGGAGCGCGCCAGTGTCACGGCATATTTGCCGGGCGCGCCGCGATCCGCGGCGATCTGCGCCGCCGCCGCGCGGAAATCCGCCGAGAGGCCGTCGAGATCGCTTTCGTCCAGGAGCAGCAGCCAGGAGGATTCATCCGCGAGCACATTTTGCGAGAAGCGCGTGGAGAGCTCCGCGAGCCGCTCCATGATCGACTTGAGCCGCGCCTTGTCTTCGTCGTTCAGCCTGGCGCCGGCGCGCACGAAGTTCTTATAGGTCAGCTCCAAAACGCGGCGCTGCTCCGGCGTGAGGTCGAGCGAGTCCCGATTTTCATGAAGCGCCTCGACGCGCCGGAAGAGCGCGGCGTTCATGGAAATCTCGCTACTGTGCCTCGACAGAGCGCTCGCCATGTCACGCTCGATCTCCTGCAGCTTCGGGTCCGTGTCGGTCGAAGCGAGGTTCCAGAAAACCGAGCCGACGTCGGTCAGCAGCGCGCCGGCCCGTTCGAGGGCCTCGATCGTATTCGCGAAATCGGGCTCCGACGGGTTGTTCGCGATCTCGTCTATTTCGGCGCGATGGCGCGCCAGCGCCGTCTCGAACGCCGGCCGGAAATGCGCGCTGTCAATTTGATCGAAGGGCGGCAGGCGGTAAGGGGTCGCCCAGGGAGTCAGGAGTGGGTTCGACATCAGCTTCCTCATGCGGAGCGGCGCTCCGTCGCTGCCCGGCAGCATAACGTCTTTGCGTGCGCGACTGGACAAAAATCCTGACCATCCCCCTCACGCCGCCACGCCGTCGCCGGGACGATGAAGTCCCTTGTGGCGCGCGTTCAATATTTACGTGGCACGTACATGCTCTCGGCGATCGGCTCGCGAATATAATCGGGGTTGTGGACGCGTGGGGGAAGCTCCGCGAGCGGGCGCTGGACTTCCTCATAGGGAAATTGGCTGAGGAGATGCGCGATGCAGTTCAGCCGCGCGCGCTTCTTGTCGTCGGCCTCGACGACCCACCAGGGCGCCTCGGCGATATGCGTGCGCTCCAGCATGGACTCCTTGGCCTTCGTATAGGCCTCCCAGCGCACGCGGGACTGGAGATCCATCGGGCTGAGCTTCCATTGTTTCAGCGGATCGTGGATGCGCATCTGAAAGCGAAAATGCTGTTCACTGTCGGAGATCGAGAACCAATATTTGATCAGCGTTATCCCCGAACGCACGAGCATGCGCTCGAAATCTGCGACGCTGCGGAAAAACTCCTCGACCTCGTCCTCCGTGCAAAATCCCATGACGCGTTCGACGCCGGCGCGATTGTACCAGGAGCGGTCGAATAGAACGAGCTCGCCGCCGGCCGGCAGATGCGGCGCGTAACGCTGGAAATACCATTGGGACTTCTCGCGCTCGCTCGGCGCCGGCAGAGCCACGACGCGGCAGACGCGGGGGTTGAGCCGCTGCGTGACGCGCTTGATGACGCCGCCTTTCCCTGCCGCATCGCGCCCCTCGAAGATCACGACCGCCTTTTTCTTGTTCGTCGCGATCCAGTCCTGCAGCTTCACCAACTCACGCTGGAGGCGGAACAGCTCCTTGAAATAGAGGGTCCGATCGAGGCCCGAAATTTCCGGTTGCTCGGCGGCGTTGTCGAGAAGCTTCGCAAGTCGCTGGTCGTCGATTTCCTCCTCAAGCTCCTCGTCGAAACTGTCCAGCAATTCGGCGCGGATGCGTTCTTCGTGGGCGAGGAGGTCGAGCGTCTCATTCTTCATGAAGGTCAGGTCTCCGGGAAGCCGGAACGCGGGCCAGGTTTTCTGCCGGCCAGGGAAGCGTCGCAGCCAAGACTGATTTCTTCGGAGTCTAAACTGCCAAGTTTGCAGCCGTGCGACGACAGTGGGTCGAAAAGGGCATTCCCGAAATGACGAAAATAGGGGGGCGCGGAAGCTGGACCGCGCGCCTTCAGGCGCGCTCGACATGCGGGCCTGAAGGGCCTCTCCACCAAATACTCAGAACTCATCCTGAGGAGCGAGCGAAGCTCGCGTCTCGAAGGACGAGGTCGCATCGGGGGGGCAACAAACTGTGCGGGCCTGAAGGCCCGCGGTCCGAGTCGCTTACTTGCACTCCTGGGCCACGCGCGCCAGCGCGTCGGAGAGGCCCTTGAGCGTATAGGTGTCGACGGTAGAGGTGCCCTTCGCCGAAGAGGCCTTCACCACGAGCTTGGCGCCGCCGCGCAGCGCGCCGACGAATTCCTTCTCCTTGGCCTGATCCTTCACCCAGGCGTTGGTGCCCTTGGTGATCAGCTCCCAGTCGTCGCCGTCGATCGCGGCGTTCGCGGCGGAGCCGTCTTTGGTGGCGTAGCCGAGGTTGATCGCCACCTCGTTGCGCACGCCTTCGCCGGGCCGCGACGAGATGAAAATATAGGCCGAGGTGTCCTTCAGCTTCGTCTTGGGCTCGCGGAGCTTGGGCTGGCCGAGCGCATAGCAGGTTTTGTCCTTGCCGCCCTGCGCCAGATAGGCGCCCCAATCGCCGAAGGTCGCGAGCTGCTCGGGCTTGCCGGCGCCGGCGTTTTTGTCGGCCTTATCGGTCTTGCCCTTCTTCTTGCCCTTCTTGTCGGTGGATTCCTCGGGAGTCGCCGCCTCGTCCGCGGGCTTCTCCTTGGCGTCCTTTTTGGACGCGTCTTTCGCGGCCGCCGGCTTCTCCTTGGCGAGAGCCGGGGCGGGGGCGGTCATATAGGCCGCCGAGAGCGCAAGGGCGAGCGACAGGCCGAGCCGGAGCGCGCGCCTGGCGAAGGGAGACGGGAGCGACGATTCGTTCAGCATCGCGTAAAGTCTACTTTCCGCTCATAGCGCGAACAAGACGGTTGCAGCGTTCAGCCCTCCTTTTTGGCGGCCATCAGATAGTTCACGTCGGTGTCGTGGCTCTTGCGCCAGCTACGCGTGAAGGGCTGGAACGTCATGCCGGCGCGGTCGATCTCCCGCAGGCCGGCGCGGCGCACCCAGGCCGAAAGCTCGTCGGGGCGGATGAATTTGTCGTGGTCATGCGTGCCCTTGGGCACCCAGCCCAGCACATATTCGGCGCCCAGGATCGCGAAGACATAGCTCTTCATCGTGCGGTCGATGGTGGCCAAAAACAAAAGGCCGCCGGGCTTGACCAGGCTGGAGAGCTTTTTGATGAACTCGCTCGGCCCCTCGACATGCTCGATGACTTCGAGCGCCGCGACCGCGTCGAACTGCTCGCCCGTCTCGGCGAGCGTCTCGGCGGTGATGTTCCGGTAGTCGATGGTGAGGCCCATCTTCTCGGCGTGGCGGCTCGCCACCGCGATATTATTGGGGGCGGGGTCGATCCCCGTCACCTGCGCGCCCAGCTCCGCGAGCGATTCGCTCAAAATGCCGCCGCCGCAGCCGATGTCGGCGATGCGCACGCCCGCGAGGGGGTGTTCTGGCGATTCGTTCAGCGCGCTTTGGTCGTTCAGCAGAAAACGGCGGATGTGGTCGCGGATATAGGTGACGCGGATGGGATTGATGTCGTGCAGGATGCCCATCTTGCCCTGCTTGTCCCACCAAAGATCGCCAAGGCGGTTGAAGCGCGCGACATCCTCGGGATTGACGCTGGCGGAGTGGGGGGCGGCGTGTTCGGACAAGGGGACCTCGCAAATGGTCATACAGTTTCTCGTCGCGGCCCATGCTTCGAGACGCGCCCTATGGGCGCTCCTCAGCATGAGGACGTGGACGACCCGAGAAAAGGGCTCCTCATCCTGAGGAGCCGCCGCAGGCGGCGTCTCGAAGGACGAGGAGACCTTTTCTCGGCTGCCCCTGATGTGGGGCGGCCCGCCCGGCGTTGACAGGGCGGCAGGCGCCGTCACATATACGCGCGCTTTTTGCGGGACGCGAGCGTCTCGCACGGCGGGAGGCGGTTGGCAGTCCGCCGTTTCTGCCGGCCGCCCGTTTCCCGCTGCCTAAACCGATATTCCCTGATGTCACGCCTGGTCATGAAATTCGGCGGCACCTCGGTCGCCAATGTCGAGCGCATCCGCAATGTCGCGCGCCATGTGAAGCGCGAGGTGGACGCCGGCCGCGAGGTCGCCGTGGTCGTCTCCGCCATGTCCGGCAAGACCAATGAGCTCGTCGCCTGGTGCAAGGAGGCGGCGCCGCTCTACGATCAGCGCGAATATGATGCTGTCGTCGCCTCCGGCGAGCAGGTCACCGCCGGCCTTTTGGCCATCGCGCTGCAGGAGATCGGCGTTCCGGCGCGCTCTTGGCTCGGCTGGCAGGCGCCGATCTACACCAGCGACACCCATGGCTCCGCCCGCATCGAATCGATCGAGGGCGCCGGGATCATCGAAGGCTTCAAACGCGGCGAGGTCGCCGTCGTCGCCGGTTTCCAGGGCGTCCACAAGGACAGCGGCCGCATCACCACGCTCGGCCGCGGCGGCTCGGATACGAGCGCGGTGGCGATCGCGGCGGCGATCCACGCTGACCGCTGCGACATCTACACCGACGTCGACGGCGTCTATACGACCGACCCGCGCGTCGTGCCCAAGGCGCGCCGCATGGACCGCGTCGCTTTCGAAGAAATGCTGGAGATGGCGTCGCTCGGCGCCAAGGTTTTGCAGGTCCGCTCGGTCGAAGTGGCCATGGTGCACGGGGTGCGGACTTATGTGCGCTCCTCCTTCGACGATCCGGCGAATCCGGGCGAGGGGACGCTCATCTGTAACGAGGAGGACATTGTGGAAGCCCAGGTCGTCACAGGCATCGCCTTCTCGCGCGACGAGGCGCAGATCACGCTGCGCAATGTCGCCGACAAGCCGGGCGTCGCCGCCGCGGTCTTCATGCCGCTCTCCGAGGCCGGCATCAATGTCGACATGATCGTCCAGGTCGTCTCCGAGAAGGGCACGACCGACATGACCTTCACGGTCGGCTCGGCGGACTACGAACGCGCCTTTGCGATCCTCGATAAGATCAAGGCCGAGATCGGCTTCGCCAGCATGGCCGGCGAAAAGGACGTCGCGAAAATCTCCGCCATCGGCATCGGCATGAGAAGCCACGCCGGCGTCGCGGCGCGCGCCTTCCGCGCGCTGGCCGAAAAGGGCGTAAACATCCGCGCGATCACGACCTCGGAAATCAAATTCTCGGTGCTGATCGACGAAGCCTACACCGAGCTTGCCGTGCGCACGCTGCATTCGCTCTACGGGTTGGACGCCGCCTGAGGCGGCGGATTAACCAGCCGAATGCCGGGCGTGAGCCCATCCCTCCCCTTTACGGGGAGGGTGGCCCCGCGTAGCGGGGTCGGGTGGGGTAAAGCCCCACCACGATCGTTGCTGCGCGAACCCCACCCGGCGGTCTTCGACCGCCGACCCCCGTAAAGGGGAGGTATAGGGCTCAACGACACCAGGTCGTACGTCACTCAGTTATTCGCCAAACTTGGCTTGACGGCCAGGGTCAGCGCGACATTTCCCTTCGGCGTATCCCTGAAGGGAGGAAGTCATGGAAGACCTGACCCGACGCGTCGTCGACTCGACGTCGCTCGAACCTTCGATCGCCAAAGCGGCGATCGGCCATGTGCTGCTGTTTCTGCGTGACAAGGCGCCGGGGAGTCATGTCGACGAATTCATCGACAAAATGCAGGGAGCCCGCGAGGCGGTCGCCGCGGCGCAAGCGGCCGACGACGGCGGCGTAACGCAGGCGATCGAGGGCCTGACCAGCTTCATGGGTCATGGGCGCGCCGATCTCAACATTCTGGTCGGCAAGCTCGGCAATCTCGGCCTGACGGAGGCGCAGAGCGCTCGGCTGATCGAGGAGATGGTGGACCGGGCCAAAGCGCTGATCGGCGACGAGGGCGTCGCCAAGATCCGGGCGATTCTGCCCGCATTGGCGGAGCGTTCCGGCGTCATGCCGCAACAGCCGGGCGCAATGGGCGAGACGCGCCCGCGCGCTTGAGGAAAACCCCTGTGACGCGGCCCGCGCCGCGTCACTGCGGCCATTGGACAATGAGAATGTCGAGGTCTTTCTTCGGCGTGAAGTCTTTGTGCCGGACCTCGAACTGCGTCGGCGAAATTTTCTTCACGCCCTCGGCGCAGAAGCTCACCAGCGTATCCGGCTTGCCCTTGTCGATGACGAGACGGAAATCGCCGATGGGGCCTTTCCAATTGGCGCCCGTCGTCAGCACATAGCCGAGCCAGATTTCGCCATAGATGTCTCTGTTCCCGGTCTTCTGCATGCGCTTGTCGAAGCTCGCGAGCCACTCCTTGTCGATGCAATATTTGCGCTGCTCATTCTTGAAATAGTCGTTCTTGCGCGCGCTGGCGGAGAGCCCGCCTCCCACGCTGCCGCCAAGGAGAGGAACATATTCATGTTCGACCACGACGCTCGCATTGGCGGGGAAGGTCTGCATGCGGGTGACGCTGGTGCGCAGCGACCATAGGGCTGTGTAAAACTGCGCGTCCTGCGTCGAGTCGTCTCGCAGGAGGCCTTCGGCGATGAGCTTGTCGCGCTCAGGCTTAGGCGTCTTTTTGAGCGCCTCGGCGAAGCTCTGGTCGCGGTAGTTGAGGGGGATTTTCAAGGCGGACAATCTGGCCGTGACGTCCTTCCCGTTGAAAAACGCTTGCTGGACGATTTCGTGCACAAGCGGCTTGCCGTCGACTGTCGTTTTGAACTTGAGGTCGTCGAGACTGCTCCAGAAAACCTTATTGTCCAGATAGTCCGGCGGAATGTCGGGCAGGGGGAAGGCGACAAGCGTCTCGATCGGCCGGTCGCTCGTATTGGTGAAGCGATATGTCACCCGCACGCGGTCGCGAGAGACGTATAAATCCTCGCTGTCCATCCTGATGGAATCGGAGTGTTTCAGCGTCAGCCCGCCGAGCGCGGTCTCCGCCTGGCTGTCATTTGCGTGGGACGGGAATGAAAAGGCGGCTGTGAAAGCGAGCGTCGCGGCGCCGGCAAAAAATCGAGACATCGTTTCTCCTCTACAGACTTAGCTTAAGCCCCCGAACGCACGGCCTCAATCGCCCTGCGCCGCCGCTTGCAATTGTCCGGAGGCCCGGCGACAGTCTCGCGCCTGTTGAGGCGTGAGGAGGGTCTGATGGATGAATTGATTGCGCGCGTTTCGGCTGCGATTGGCGTGGATGCGGGCGTAGCGAGAACGGCGATCGGCCATGTGCTCGCCTTCCTTCGCAAGGAGCTTCCCGACGGCCCGGTCGCCGAATTCATGAACCAGATGGCGGGCGCGCATCAGGCAGCGGACGAGGCCTCGGCGGGCGGCGAGAGCGCGGGCGGTCTGCTCGGCGGGCTTCTCAGCGGCGGGCTGATGGGCCTTGCGACCAAGCTCAATGCGCTCGGTCTCGACATGGGCCAGATTCAGAAGCTCGGCCACGAAGTCTTCGGCTATGCCGAAGGCGTGCTGGGCAAGGAGAAGGTGCGAGAGATCGCCAATTCGGTGCCAGGCTTGTCGCAGTTTCTGTAAGCGTCGCCACCCTCGTCATGGCCGGGCTTGTCCCGGCCATCCACGCCGCGCAAACCATAGCAGATGCTGGGCCGGGACAAGCCCGGTGATAACGGCCCGGAAATGTGTGACTCTCTTAACGCTCAGCGCGAGCGTCAGACGCGATTGATTGTGACAGAGCGCTTGCCGACAAATGCGCCGTCTCGAACCTTCAAGGCGGCGTTTTTTCATGAGTTGGCGTGAAACTATTCTCGATTATTGCGAACGTCTCGATGACCGTTTCTGGTCCGAGCCGCTGAACGCCGTCTCCAACGCCGCCTTTCTCATCTCGGCCGTCTCCGCCTATGCGATTCTGCGCCGACGCGACGGGCGCGACCTTCCCGCATTGGCGTTGATCGGCGTGACGGCGATAGTCGGCCTCGGCAGCTTCGCCTTCCATACGCTCGCCACGCGCGGCGCCATGCTGCTCGACGTCATCCCCATCGCTATCTTTATCTACGGCTATTTCTTTCTGGCGCTGCGCCGCTTCTTCGGCCTGGGCGCATGGACGGCTGCAGGCGTGACATTCGCCTTCGCCGCCGCGAGCTATACGGTCGACGCGTCATTCACGGGTTTGAATGGGTCGATCGCCTATCTGCCGGCGCTTGCGGCGCTGATCTCATTTTCTGCTCTCCTGCGTTCGCGCGACCCCGAGACATCCAAAGGGCTCGGCCTCTCCGCAACGACATTCGCCGCGTCGCTCGTCTTCCGCACCATGGATCGCGACGTCTGCGGCGTCTTTGCGCTCGGCACGCATTTCGTCTGGCACATGCTGAACGCCCTCGTTCTGTGGCTGCTGCTGACCACCGCGATCAAACGCGGGCCAGCGTGAGAGTTCAGGCGATTCCGAGCCAGAAGGCGAGCGAGCCGACGGCCGCATGTGAGGCGGCGACCGGCCAGATGTTGCGCGTCAGCCGATAGGCTGTGGCCCAGACAAGGCCCACGAAGAAAGTATTGGCGAGCAGAAGCGCGTCGCCATAGGCGAGGTGCATCAGCGAAAAGGTTGCGGCGGAGAACAGCACGTAGTTCGCGCCGCTGATTTGCAGCCTGTCGGCGATGAGCTTGGGGATCGCGCGGCAGACGAGTTCCTGACAGGGGCTGGAGATCAGCACATAGAAGGGCGCGAATCGCATCCAATCGGGCTGCTGGCGGTCGGTGGGGAAGTAGAGCGATTCGAAATAAAGCGCGGCGCCGATGCCAAGGGTGGCGACGCCGCAGCCCAGCCAATGGCGCGCCACCCAGGGCGCATGAAGCCCGAGTTCCGCGATCGAATAGCCAGCCAGAAAGCACAGCCCGATACAGAGCAAGGAGATGGCGAGAAGCGCCTCGAAGCGCATGTCGAATGGCAGCAGGCCACAGCGGATCGCCAGGCTCGGCGCCAGCAGAAGCAGGGCGAAACCGAGCAGAGGCCAACTGTCATGGATTCGACGTAGCGCTGTCATGGCAGTGTAATATACAGGCGCCTTGGGGCGTTCCAAGACGATTCAGCGCCAATTTGCCGCGCGATGCGGCCCGTCTCTCCCCGGCGCGTTGGAAGGTTTCCCTGGAGGGCGGAAAAAGCCGCTCGAAGCGCCACAATTTCGCTTCAAACGGGCGTATGAATTCACTCGTTCGTTTGGATTGGGGTTTCGAAAATGCGGAAGAATTTCGACAGCGCTGCGGAGCGGCGGGCGGCTGAAGACGCTCCCTCGATTGTGCGCGTCTCCCTGCGCCGTCCGGCGGAGACGAGATCTCGCGCCATATTTCTGGACGCGGCTGTTTGCTTCATGGCGGCCGTGGTCGGCTCGCTCGCGCCGCAGGCGCTCAATTTGCTCGATCTCGCGCCCGATAAGCCGGTCGTGGCGAATGTCGATCCGGAGAGCGGCAAATTCATCGACCGGATACTGGTCGGCGGCCTGCAGCCCTTGTCGTGGGACGACAGGAAGACGCCGCCCCCGCCGGCCTTTCTCTCGGCGCCCGCGCTGCCGGCGGCAGTAGCGGAGACGATCGAGGACGCGCCGAGAAAAGTAGTGGCGGCCGTGTCGAAGCCCGTGAAGGAGGCGCAGAGCGTCAAAAAGGCTGAAAGGGCGCCGGAGAAAGCGGCCGAGGCGGCGCCGACGACGCCTGTGCGCGTCGCCGCGGTGGACGCCTCGGCGCCGAACGCCAAGCCTGAGCCCGTTGAGGAAGGATTGTTTGCGGCGTTGACGCCATCGAGCGTCTCGACGAAGCTTGCGCCGGTCGGGCAGAGGATGTGGAGCGGGGCGCGATCGCTCGGCGGCTCCGTGGTGGCCGGCGGCTTGAGCTGGCTGGGTTACTGAGGGCAAGGGTTGGAGATACAAGAGAAGGCGCGCGGCGTTACGCGCGCCGCCGAGGCGACGCGGGCGGCGCTCGTCGCGGCGGCGACAGCCGTCTTTGCGGAGCATGGCTACGAGGGCGGCTCGGTGCGCGCGATCACCCAGCGCGCCGGCGCCAATCAGGCGGCGATCAACTATCATTTCGGCGGCAAGGAAGGTCTCTATCGGGCGGTGCTGGAAACCGCCGCGGATGCGCTGGAGAAGGAGAGCTTCCTTGACGCCGAGGAGCTGGATCAGCTCCCGCCGGCGGACGCCTTGCGTCTCTATCTGCGCCAATTTCTGTCGCCGCTCGTCAAGCGCGACCGAGTCAGCCAATATTTGCGGCTCTTCGCCTGGGAGGGCGTCCGCCCGAGCGCGGTCTTCAACAATTTCTTCGAAACGCGCCCGCTGCGCATCTTCCAGCTCGCCGAACGGGTCGCGCGGCGCTTTCTGCCAGATGACGCGCCAAGAGACGAGATCATGCTTCGCACCCTATGGCTGGCGCAGCAGCCGATCTTCTTCGTGCGCGAGACCGAGCGCCTCGCGCGGCCGCCTTTCGCGATGACCTTCGATCAGGCGGGGGTGGAGCGACTCGTCGAACGCCTCGCCGCCTTGAGTCTCGCAGGGCTGACGGGCGCGCAGACGGCGTCATCCGCGCCGCAAGGGCGCTCGGTGAGCGCCCTTGGTCAGAAGTGATCAGCTTCTGGCAAGGTTGGCCGTCGCATCGATCGACCCCGGGCCCAAAACTACTGGCGTTGACCTCACGCGCGCGGCATGGGAATCCCCACTGCAAGGGAGCAGTGCGGCATGACTGAAGCCACTGGCGCGAAGGGCGGTCCGGCCTTGGTGACCGGCGCGGCGCGGCGAATTGGACTCGCCATCGCCGGGCGTCTGTCACGCGAAGGACGCCCGGTGATACTGCATGCTTCTCCGCGCTCGGCGGAAGAGGCCGAACTCGCCGCCGAGGCCATCAGACATCAGGGCGGTCAGGCCGCCGTCGCGGTCGCCGATCTCGCCGATCCCGACGCGGTTCAGGGGCTTGTCGGCTTCGCCGCGCGCGCCTTCGGTCCCTTGACGCTCCTCGTCAACAACGCCTCGGTTTTCGAAGTGGACGAAGCCGAGGATTTTGCGCTCGAGCGCTACGAACGCCAGATGGCGATCAATCTGCGCGCGCCGCTGCTGCTGGCGCGCGATTTCGCCGCCGCTTTGCCGGCCGGGGCGCAAGGCGCCATCGTCAACATCATCGACCAACGCGTCTGGCGCCTCACGCCGCGCTATTTCAGCTACACGCTCTCGAAATCGGCGCTGTGGACGGCGACGCGCACCATGGCCCAGGCCTATGCGCCGCGCATCCGAGTCAACGCCGTAGGGCCGGGGCCGGTGTTTCCCAATGAGGCGCTCGGCGAACGCGACTTCGAGATCGAGACGCACGGCGTGCCGCTGGGCCATGCGGCGGAGGTCTCGGGCGTTGTCGACGCCGTTGTTTTTCTCGCCAATGCGAAGAGCGTCACCGGACAGATGATTGCGGTCGACGCCGGCCAGCATCTGGCGTGGCGAACGCCGGACGTCGCGTCGGAATGATTGCGTAAACCCTTCGCAAACCATAATTCGCTAAATCTGCAATAGTTGTCATGCCCTGGACCGCGCGCCTTCAGGCGCGCCTTTCGAAAGCACGCCCGAGGCGCGCCTTTTAAAAAAGCGCGCCTGAAGGCGCGCGGTCCAAGGTTCACCCATAGCCTCGGGCGCGCATTTGCGCATGGGCATGAAAAAGACGCCATCGGCGTCCAGGGAGCGTAAATGCGCGTGCTTGGCATCGAAACCACTTGCGACGAGACGGCGGCCGCTGTCGTGTCGGACCGCCTCGGGGCCGAGGGCGGGGATATTCTCTCCAATGAAGTTCTGAGCCAGATCGCCCAGCATGCGGTCTATGGCGGCGTCGTGCCGGAGATCGCCGCACGCGCCCATATCGACGTTCTCGACCGGCTGATCGTGCGCGCGCTGGCCAACGCCAAAGTGGAATTGTCGGACATCGACGCCATCGCCGCGGCGGCCGGACCGGGGCTGATCGGCGGCGTGCTGATCGGCCTCACGGCCGCCAAGGGACTGGCGCTCGCCACCGGCAAGCCCTTCATCGCGGTCAATCATCTCGAAGCCCATGCGCTCACGGCGCGGCTCACCGATCCGCTCGACTTTCCCTATGTCGCGCTGCTGGTTTCGGGCGGGCATACGCAGCTCGTCGCCATTCGCGACGTCGGCGACTATCGCCGTCTCGGATCGACGATCGACGACGCGGCCGGCGAAGCCTTCGACAAGGTCGCGAAGATGCTGGGCCTGCCATACCCCGGCGGCCCGCAGATCGAAAAGCTTGCGCAGGAGGGCGACGCCCGTCGCTTCGATTTTCCGCGGCCGATGCTCGGACGCGGCGGCGCGGATTTCTCGCTCTCCGGCCTCAAGACGGCCGTGCGACAGGAAGTCCTCAAGCTCGGAACGCCGAACGATCAGGACGTGAAGGACATCGCCGCCTCCTTCCAGGCGGCGATTGTCGATGTGATCGTGGATCGCGTGCGCGGCGGCATAAAGCTGTTCACGGAAGGAGAGGGGCGTCCGAGCGGCCTCGTGATCGGCGGCGGCGTCGCCGCCAATGGCGCAATCCGCCGCGCGCTGACGCGGCTTTGCGCCGAGAGCGGGCTACGTTTCGTCTCGCCTCCGCCGGTTCTGTGCTCCGACAATGGCGCGATCATCGCCTGGGCCGGCCTGGAGCGCTTTAAGCGAGGCTTTCGTGATGATCTGGGCTTCGCGCCGCGGCCGCGTTGGCCGCTCGACGCCATCGCCAGCGGAGCCCATCACGGCAAGGCCTAGAGCGGTGCGTCGCCAATTCGCTTTGGCGCTCGTCGCCATGTTGGCGGCGCCGGAGCCGCAGGCCGCCGGCCCCTTGTCGCAGGAGCCGCTCTTCGCCGGCGTGCGCGTCTATTATGGGCCGGGCGAGGGTTTCGAGAGTATCGACGCCAAGCTCATCAATGGCGCGCGCCATTCGATCGACATGGCCGCTTATGTGCTCACCGACCGCGCCCTTGTCGCCGCGCTCGGCCGCGCCGCCATGCGCGGCGTGAAGGTGCGGGTCTATCTCGATGGGGAGGAAGCCGGCCGCGGCTCACCGATCCTGGACGTCGCCGGCGCGCCGAACCTGGAGGTGCGCCGTAAGGCGCGCTCACGCGACCTCATGCATTTGAAATCCTACCAGGTCGATGGGGCCACGCTGCGCTCGGGCTCGGCGAATTTTTCCGTCTCGGGCGAAGTCTATCAGGACAATGATTTGATCCTTATCCAAAGCCCGACCGCGGTGGCCCATTTCCGGGAGGCCTTCGAGCGGTTGTGGGCGAGACCAGATAATCAAAGACAATAGCTGTGAACGGCGCTCAGAACTTATTTTTAGACAATAGGGCTATGTTGACAGTCAAAATTGTTAACGTAGCCAGTCGATCAGGATGATGAATAATATAGTAACAAACGACATAGTGAAATCATTCTCACAATTTCTATCTTCAGCCCTCGAAGCCGGCGACGCCGACTTCGCAGTGTGAAAATAGGAGTGAGAAAATGAAAAAGATTCTTGTCTCGATCGCGTTTGTCGCGATGACGGCTGGGTCGGCTTTTGCGCAAGGCGGCGCCATCACGGTCAATGGCATCTTCACCCCTGGCCCCGTCAGCTTCGGCAGCGTCAGCAACTCCGCCACCCAGAGCCTGACCACGACGGTGACCAACAACTCTCCGGCCTCCGCCGGTAACGCGAGCGCCGCCACGGGAGCCGGCAACAATGGAACGGCGACCGCCCTCTCGGCCGCCTCGACGGTGAACACCCAGACCGTTTCTCCCACCAACTATATCTCATTCTCGACCAGCCTGGCGCAGCACCTCAACTACTAAGACAAGCGGCCTGGCGCCGAGATTGCGCTAAGGACTGCGGCGGCGCGCAAACGCCGCCGCAGTCCACCCGGGTTTCGAGTGACGACGTTTTCGACTACGCCGCCGTCATTGCGAGCGAAGCGAAGCAATCCAGGGCCATGATGTGGCTCTGGATTGCTTCGTCGCTTCGCTCCTCGCAATGACGGGGAGGTTATATATCAGCAAAAAAGCGCGCGGCCGGCTTGGCTGGTTTTCCGGCTATTCCAACTCCTCGGCGGCACAGAGGGGCGATGGATGTGGGGGCGCTCGGTCTCGGCTTGAACTTCTTGCGCTTATGCAAATAGTCTTAAATGGTTAATTGACAGCCTGTTTGGCTAATGCCCGCAATCAGTCACGGTAACCGATAAATATACATCCATACGTGTAAAAAAGTGTGCGCTGATTAATCTTCGCTCAATTCTATTTCAAATCACGAAGCCGGCACGCCCGACTTCGCTATGAGTTGAACTAGGAGCGAAACCATGAAAAAGTTTCTTGTCTCGGTCGCGTTCGTCGCTCTGACTGCGGGTTCGGCCTTTGCCGGCGGCGGCTCTATCACGGTCGGGCCCGGCGGGACCTTTGCGCCCGGCGCGGTTTCCTTCGGCGGCGTGTTCAACGCCGCAAGCCAGACCCTCAGCACGTCCGTGAGCAACAATGCCTGGGCGGGGACCGGCGCGGCGACGGCCACCACTGGCGCCGGCGCCGGTGGAACGGCGACCGCGATTTCGGCCGCTTCGACGGTGAGCACCCAGAATGTTGCGCCCACCAATTATATCCAGTTCTACACCAATCTTCAGCAGAGCCTCAACTACTGAGCAGGCCGCCTGGCGCCGAGACCGCGCGAAGGACTGTGGCGGCGCATTGACGCCGCCGCAGTCTACTTTCTCGTCGGTCTTTCATGCGTCAGCGCTCACGCAATTGCGCCGCACCCCCGGAACACCGATCAGAAAAGGACATGATCATGAGGCAGTTTTTGATGGCCGCCGTCGTCGTGATGACCGCCGGGTCCGCTTCCGCCGAAGGCATTTTCGTGAATGCTTCGCCGAACATAAACATCTTGAACCAGGTCATGGTGACCGTGCCGGTCAATGTCAGTCCCGCAACGGCGGTGGCTGTCTCCGTCTACGGGAACGCCGCTGCCAAAGCGACCACGATCAACTTCCAGGGCGTTTCAGCGGCGAACCAAGGCTGGATCAACACCAACTTCGTCTTCGGCAATTAGCGGCGGGGCGGCCCCTTTCTTCGCGGGGGCCGCGGCCCGTTCTGTGGCGCGCGACGTCTACCGGTTCGCTGATCCGACGGTTATAGAGACGCGAGGGATAGAGCGGATCGGATGGAATGACGCGCGACACGATTGCAGTTCTCGGCGCCGGGGCCTGGGGCGCGGCGCTCGCCAATGTCGCCGCGCAAGGGCGGCGGCGCGTCGCCTTATGGGCGCATGACCCCGGCCACGCCGAGACGCTCGCGCGCGATCGAGAGAACAGACGGCATCTTCCCGGGCTGCCGCTCGCCCATGCGGTCGCGCCGACGAGCGATCTCGCCAGCATCGCAGACGCGCGCGTCGTGCTGGCCGTCGTGCCGGCTCAGGCCATGCGGGACGTGGCGCGGGCGGCGCGTCCCTATCTTGCGGATGGCGCCGCCTTCGTCATTTGCGCCAAGGGGATCGAGCGCGATCGCCGGCATTTCATGAGCGAGGTCGTGGCCGAGGAGCTGCCGCAAGCGCGTCCGGCCGTGCTTTCCGGCCCGAGCTTCGCGGCCGATGTCTGCAAGGGTCTGCCAACCGCGGTTACTCTCGCCGCCGCGGACGAGGCGCTGGCGCAGAGGCTTTGCGAAGCGCTCTCGACCAAGACGTTTCGGCTCTATCGCTCGACCGACATTCGCGGCGTCGAGATCGGCGGCGCTGCGAAAAATGTCTTCGCCATCGCGGCGGGTATGGCCGCTGGCCGCCGGCTCGGCGCGAGCGCGCAGGCGGCGCTGATCGCGCGCAGCTTCGCCGAGCTGACGCGGCTCGGACGCGCGCTCGGCGCGAGAAGCGAGACGCTGATGGGGCTTTCCGGGCTCGGCGATCTGGTGCTGACCTGCGGCTCGGCGCAGTCGCGCAACTTTGCTTTCGGTCAGGCGTTGGGGCAGGGGGCGGCGGTCCAAGACGCTTCCGGCGGCAAGCTCACCGAAGGCGCCTTCACGGCGCGAGTGCTGATCGAGATGGCGCGGAAAGAAGGCGTCGAGATGCCGATCGCCGAGGCGGTCGACGCCATCCTGTCCTTGCGTCTCAGCGTCGACGCGGCGATCGAGGCGCTGCTTATGCGGCCTCTGAAAGCGGAGATCTGAGGGCGCCGGAGATCTGGAAGCCGCCGATCAGATCGGAGAGCCTTCCGGCTTCCATGGCCAAACGACGCATCGTGTCTCGCGTCTCTTCGACCTCCGCGACATTTTCCTGCGTGTTCTTGTCGATCTGTCCGACAGCCACGTTGATTTCCGCCGTGCTCGCGGCGAGGTCGCCCGCGCCATTCGCGATCGCCGCGACGACCGTGTCGATCTTGATCATTTCGGCGAGGATGTTTTCCAGCGCTTGCGCCGTCTGGGCGACAAGCGTCACGCCGCGGTCGACTTCCGTCGAGGAGACCGAGATGAGAGTCTTGATTTGCTTTGCAGCCTCGGCGGAACGCTGGGCGAGCGCGCGCACCTCCGCCGCCACCACGGAAAAGCCTTTGCCCGCCTCGCCCGCGCGCGCCGCTTCGACGCCCGCATTCAAAGCGAGCAAATTCGTTTGGAAGGCGATCTCGTCGATCAGTCCGATGATCTGGCCGATGCTCTGCGACGATTTTTCGATGCGCTCGATGGAGGCGACCGCGTCGCGGACGATCTTGCCGCCCTTCTCGGCTTCGCCGCGCGTCGCGCCGACGATGGCGCTCGCTTTTTCGGCGCCGCTGGCGTTCTGCCGGATGGCGGCGGAATTGCTTTGAAGCGCGCTCGACGCCTCTTCGAGGCTGCAGGCCTGCTGTCCCATCCGCGCTGTCAGATCGTCGGCGGCCTGGGAGATATGATCGACGCTCGCGCCGATGAACTCGACGCAGTTCGTCACCTCGGCGATGGCGTCGTCGAGCTGCTGCGCCGTTGCGTTGAGATCGGCCTTCAATTGCCGATAGGTCTCGGGAAGGTCGTCCGTCATCCGATAGCCGAGATCCTTGGCGGAGAGGCGGGAGAGCGCCGCGCCGACGGCGCGCAGGGCGCGCTCGCGTTCGGCGTTGAGGGCCTCGGCTTCCGCATTGTGGCGCGCGGCGGCGGCCTCCTTCATGCGGCGCTCTTTTTCGGCTTCCGCCTCCGCCTCGCGCAAGCGTAGCGCGTTGCTGCGGAAATTATTCAGCGCCTCGGCGATATGCCCAATCTCGTCGCCGCGCCCGAGATAAGGGATGTCCGTATCGAGCGCGCCTTCGCTCACCCGCGTCATCGCGTCGATGATGCGGGCGAGGGGGAGCCGGATTTGCATCCCGATAAACCAGAAAGTTCCGGCGACGGCGAGGGCGATCGCGACGGCGGGAATGACGACGAGGAGCAAGGCGTTGCGGCGGTGCGCTTCGTCGATCGCGGCGCGACTTTGCTCGAGCTGCGCGAGCGTCTGTTTGGAGAGGCGGGCCATATCTGCGACGATGGCGTCACGATCCTTGATTGTCGCTTCGTCATTGGCCTGGATCAGCGCGGCCTTGGGGGAGACGTTCAGGCCAAGCTCGATCGTTTCGTTTTGATAGGCCAAAAACTCGTCGACGCGGAGCTGGAGCCGCTTTCGCTCCTTTTGCGGAAAGCGATCGTCCGGCAGGCGCGAGAACCAATCGGAGGCCAGTTTCGTCTCGGACAAAGCTTGACGCAGCGTCGCGAGGCCCTTCCGGATCTCTCCCTGATCGTCGCGCGCGAAGAGCGAGGTGGCGACGACGGCGACATGTTCGATCGATTGCGCGAGATGGCGCGATTGCAGCGCGAGCTCCCAGGTTTTCTCCATCTGCGTTTCCTGGCGCCTCTGCAGGGACGCCTGCCAATAGGCAAAAGCGGATAAGCCAATGGAGAGCAGCGCAAGGGCGCCAATCACGACGCCGAGTTTCTGTCCTAAACCAAAGCGCATGAAAGCCCCCAGTTGGGTAATGCGGTCGAAATATTTCGTGGCGTCGAGAGCGCTCGAAGAGAGTTCCTGAACGCGTTGGATCGAGCTTGTTTGTTGCGTCAGCGCTCCGAAACCGGCAGGGCCGTATCGGAGGCGATCGCCGTCATCGGCGGGAGGCGCTGGAGCAACGCGGGGCGGAAGCGACGTCATGCCGCCGATGTCTGAAAGTCCGGCCCGGGAACGCCGTAACACTTGATCGTGACAGTTTAATTGCGGGTTAGCGCAGGGCTCAATCTAGGTTAACAATCCCTACGCAGCCCCGTCATGCCCGCGCTTGTCGCGGGCATCCACGCCAGGACATTACGACACTCGGGGAGAAGAAGCGGCGTTGCTCCCGCTCATGTTCTTAAGCTTTCTGCGTCGGCGCGGCGTGGATGGCCGCGACAAGCGCGGCCATGACGCGGGAACACAGTCTGCTCGTAAGCCGAATTTCGGAGCCCTTCGGGTTAGCGTCGTGGCCCGGCGCAGCGCCGATAAGTCGATTTTACGGCTTTCCATTCGGCAGATTGCCGTGGGCATCGAGAACGGCGCGGATTTTGCGCGCGAGCTGCGCCAGAGTGAAGGGCTTGGTCAGCAGATTGACGTCGGGGTCCAGCATGCCGTCCCGCGCGATCGCGTGCTGGGAATAGCCGGTGATGAACATCACATGCAAAGCGTGACGGCGGAACACCGCCTCGCGCGCGAGCCGGGCGCCGTCCATCTCCGGCATGACGACATCGGTGATCATCAAGGCGATGTCGGCGCGGGCGCGCAGGATATTGATCGCCGCCTTGCCGTTGTCCGCCTCGATCACCGTATAGCCGAGCTCCCGCACCCCTTGCGCCGTGGCGCGTCTGGCTGATTCGTCGTCCTCGACGATGAGCACGATCTCCTCCGGCCTGCCGCGAGGGAACTCCTCCTCCGTCGGCGACGGCTGCGGAATCGCTTCTTCAGCTTCGCGGGCTTCGATATAGCGGGGAAGATAGAGCTTGAGGCAGGTTCCCCGATCGACCTCCGAATAGATTTGGATATGCCCGCCGGACTGGGTCGCGAATCCATGCGCCTGCGACAGGCCCAGACCGGTGCCTTTGCCGATGGGTTTCGTCGTGAAGAAGGGATCGAACGCTTTGGCGGCGACGTCCGGCGGCATGCCGACGCCCGTATCGGAGATGGCGATCAGGACATATTGGCCGGGCCTGACCTGCGGACGCTCGTCGGCGTAAAGTTCGTCGAGCGTCGTGTTCGCTGTCTCGATGGTGAGTTGGCCGCCGGTCGGCATGGCATCACGGGCGTTGACCGCCAGGTTGAGGATGGCGCTTTCGAGCTCATTGGCGTCGACTTTCGTCGGCCAGAGATTTGGGGCAAGCACGGTCGCCAGATGAATATGCGCCCCCAATGTCCGATGCAGAATCGCCGACATGCCGTTGACGAGCGCGTTGACGTCGAGCGGCTGTGGATCGAGCGGCTGGATGCGGGAGAAGGCCAGCAGGCGGCGAACCAGCCCCGCGGCGCGATCGGCGCCGTCCATAGCCGAGTCGATCAGCGGATCGAGCCCCCCTTCGTTGCGACGCAGCTTGCGCCGCAAAATATTGAGGCTGGAGACGATGACCCCGAGCATGTTGTTGAAGTCGTGCGCAATGCCCCCGGCGAGATGGCCGAGAGCCTCGAGCTTCTGCGATTGGCGAAGCTGCGCCTCGAGCGATCCGCGCTTGGTGGATTCCGAGATGAGCTCATTATAGGCGTGCTTCAGGGTTTCGCTCGATTTACGAAGCGCGTTCAGTTGCTTTTCAGCCAGAAGAACCGCAAAGACGGCGACGCCGGCGATGAGCACGATCAACGATCCGATCGCCGTTTGCAGCGTGTCCGTCGCTTGCGCCATCTGCTCGTCTCTTCGGCGATGAATCGCATCCTCCTGCGCGATCATTTCAGCGACCAGCGCGTCGATCCGATCGGTTAGCGCTTTGCCTTCGCCCGTCCGCACAATTTCCGCGGCCTCGTCGAAGCGGCCGGCTCTCATGAGGTCGATCTTGCGCTGAAGCTGGTCGAGGCGCTCCGTGAGCAGCGGGCGGAGCTGCGCGAGCCGATCGCTCTGCCCCTCATCATCCGCGACCAGCGCGCCGATTTCCGCGAGCCCCTTCTCGAGCTGCGCGGAAATATCCTCTTTTGGCCGGAGATAGGCGGGGTCGCGGGTGATGATGTAGCCGCGTTCCTCGCTCTCGGCGCGGCGGATGGCGCCGTCAAGCCGATAGAGCGCGCTCTCGACCATGAGCGTGTGGCGCACCCATGCGCCGCTTTCGCGGCGCTGCTGTTCCGTCCGCGCGGTGACGAAGCCCGCGAAGGCCAGAATCGCAAAGGCGACAATCAGGCTGATTGTCTCGACAGAGAGGAACTTTCGCGCCACGGCCATGTGAGTCCATTACGCGACCGATCAGGCGATTTTATGCGACCTTGGGCGCATAACCAGCGTGGCTGCAAAACCGTTCGCTACGGACGCTCCGACAAAGGGAGCGTCCGCCGCCTGATCGCCGCCGGACTCTTACGCTTTCGGAACCTCGCGCACCGCGCCGCGCGCCGCGCTGGTCGTCATGGCGGCATAGGCGCGCAACGCCGTGGAGATTTTGCGGGGGCGCGGGGTAGCGGGCGCAAAGCCCTTGCCGGCTTGAACCACACGGCGAGCCGAAAGTTCCGTCTCGCTCACGGCCAGCGTGATTTTTCTGCCCGGAATGTCGATCTCGATCGGATCGCCGTCCTGCACCAGCGCGATCATCCCGCCCTCGGCCGCTTCCGGCGAGACATGGCCGATGGAAAGGCCCGAGGTGCCGCCCGAGAAGCGCCCGTCGGTGATGAGCGCGCAGGCTTTGCCGAGCCCCTTCGATTTCAGATAGCTCGTGGGATAGAGCATCTCCTGCATGCCGGGGCCGCCGCGCGGACCCTCATAGCGGATGACCACCACGTCGCCGGCCGTCACCTCGCCCGTAAGAATGCCGGAGACCGCCGCGTCCTGGCTCTCGAAGACGCGCGCCGGGCCGGAGAATTTCAGGATCGAGTCGTCGACGCCCGCGGTCTTCACGATGCAGCCGTCCTGCGCGAGATTGCCGAACAGCACGGCGAGGCCGCCATCCTTGGAGAAGGCGTGGGCGGCGTCGCGGACCGCGCCTTTTTCGCGGTCGCTGTCGAGCGCGTCATAGCGGCGCTCCTGGCTGAAAGCCTCCTGCGTCGGCACGCCGCCGGGCGCGGCGCTGAAGAGGGTCTTCGCCGTATTGCTCGCCGTCACGCCGATGTCCCATTGGGAGACGGCGTCCGCCAATGTGGCGCTATGGACGGTCGGCCGGTCGCCATGCAGCAGGCCGGCGCGCAACAGCTCGCCAAGAATGGCGATCACGCCGCCGGCGCGATGCACGTCCTCCATATGCACGTCGGGCCGGGAGGGCGCGACCTTGCACAGCACCGGCACGCGGCGCGACATTCGGTCGATGTCGGTCATGGTGAAATCGACCTCGGCCTCATGCGCGGCGGCGAGGAGATGCAGCACGGTATTGGTCGAGCCGCCCATGGCGATGTCGAGCGCGATGGCGTTCTCGAAAGCGTCGAAAGTTGCAATCGAGCGCGGCAGCACGCTTTCGTCGTTCTGCTCGTAATAGCGGCGCGCGAGATCGACGATCAGATGGCCGGCTTCGACGAAGAGACGCTTGCGGTCGGCGTGAGTGGCGACGAGCGTGCCATTGCCGGGCAGCGAGAGACCCAGGGCCTCGGTGAGGCAGTTCATGCTGTTCGCCGTGAACATGCCGGAGCAGGAGCCGCAGGTCGGGCAGGCCGAGCGCTCGATCGCCGTCACGTCGCTTTCGGCCACCTTGTCGTCGGCGCCAGCGATGATGGCGTCGACGAGGTCGAGCGCATGTTCCTTGCCCGCGAGCACGACCTTGCCGGCCTCCATCGGGCCGCCGGAGACGAAGACCGCCGGAATGTTGAGCCGCAACGCCGCCATCAGCATGCCGGGCGTGATCTTGTCGCAATTGGAGATGCAGACCATCGCGTCGGCGCAATGGGCGTTGACCATATACTCCACGCTGTCGGCGATGATCTCGCGCGAGGGCAGGGAGTAGAGCATGCCGTCATGGCCCATGGCGATGCCGTCGTCGACCGCGATCGTGTTGAACTCTTTGGCGATGCCGCCCGCCTTCTCGATCTCGCGCGCGACGAGCTGGCCCAGATCCTTCAGATGCACATGGCCGGGGACGAACTGGGTGAAGCTGTTGACGACGGCGATGATCGGCTTGCCGAAATCCTCGTCCTTAACGCCCGTCGCGCGCCAGAGGCCGCGCGCGCCCGCCATGTTGCGGCCGTGGGTGGTGGTGCTGGAACGATAGGGAGGCATGGGCGAAGTTTCCTGTCATCAACCGGGTTGGGGAGGCGATAGCCCAGCCGGCGCGCCCCCGCAAGGACCGCGAGCCTTCCGGGACCGCGCGCCTTCAGGCGCGCCCGAAACATGCGCGCCTGAAGGCGCGCGGTCCGGGGGCCAACGTCTACATATGTGGCGAGAGCAAAAGGCGCTATGATCGCTTCATGGCAGCGCTTCCAAAAGACCGCATGACCGTCGAGGAATATCTCGCCTGGAGCGAAAGCCAGGAGGGACGCTACGAACTTATCGACGGCGTGGTCTACGCTCAGGCATCGGAGCGGGCCGCGCATGCGGAGATGAAAGGGCTGGTTTTCCTGGCTCTTAGCAATGCCCTCAAAGACAAGGGGCGGGAATGCCGGGCTTTGGTCGACGGCATGGGCGTGCGCGTCGGCGCCAAGACTATGTTCGAGCCCGACGCCATGGTCTATTGCGGGCCGAAGCTGCCGCCTGACGCGCTGCTGGTGGAAAACCCGGTGATTGTCGTCGAAGTCATATCGCCGACGTCCGGGCGCAACGACAGCACCCGCAAGCTTGCCGGCTATTTCGCTTTGCCGAGCATCCGGCATTATCTCGTCATAGACCCGGACGACCGGCTCGTCGTGCATCATGAGCGCCGGGACGATGGCGTCGTCGTGAGCCACATACTGACGGAGGGCAGGGTGACGCTCGATCCGCCGGGGCTGTCATTCGCGCTCGAGGAGCTTTACGGCGCGGCCTAGCGCAGGCGCTCTTAAAAAAACGCAAGCCCGAAAGCGCAGGCTTTCGGGCTTTGAGAAAATCCCAAAGGTCACTCTGGCGGTCAGGCGGTCAGGCGGCCTGGCGGGCGGCGGCGTGGGGGTTCAACTCGTTCAGGCAGGCGACGATGGCGTTGATGGAGGAAAAGCTCTGGCGACGCAGCATGGCCACCGGGAATTCGACGTCGAAGGCCTCCTCGATCGCGAGCATGGTGCGGATGGCCGCGAAGGGAGTCAGGCCCGCTTCATAAAGATCCGCATTGTCGGACAGGGTCTCGATAGGCGTGTGCAGGCGGCCGTTTTCTTGCAGCAGACGGCGGATGGTCTCGATCATCATTCCAACTCCAAAAGCGCGCGCTCGAGGCAAATGCGCGGGGCTCGCGGCTGTCGCTCGAAGTGATGCTGCGATCGTCTCAGGCAATCGTGAACATCGAGGAAAGAAATGGGGCGCCGAGCCTGAACCGAATATGAATTGGTGGAAAATTTGACCGGATTCGCAATATGGTAAGATTAAAGAATGGTAATCGTGTCCGCCGCGATATTGGCGCCGCGCGCGGCGCTGCTTTATGGTTGGGGCGATGAGAAGGCTTGTCGCGCTCCTGACGATTCTGACCGGCCTCGCGGCGGGCGCCGCCCGCGCGCAGCAGGACGAGCCGCCGAGCGTGGGGACCGACGAGAATGGCGGGACCTTTCTGTTCATCCCCGGCGTCGGCAAAATCCCTTTGCCGCCGGGGGCGCGGGGATTTGGCCCTGGCGATCCCTCTGACCCTCTCGGGGGGCTCGCGCCGAGGGCGCCCGACCGCAAGCTCGCCAAGCCTCGGCCCGAACCGCCGAAATCGCCAGAAGAGCGGCGCTCCGAGGAGATGAGCCGCCTGTTCGGCCGTCTTGCTGCCGCGGAGGACGACCGCGAGGCGCAAGCCGTTTCGGCCGCCATTCTCGCCCGCTGGTCGCGATCGGGCTCGGATACGGTCGATCTCCTCGCCGCCCGGGCGCTTGCCGCAGAGGTCGCCGGCGCGCCGGGGCTCTCGAAAGCCTTGCTCGATTATATCGTCGCTCTGGCTCCCAACTGGCCCGAGGGTTTCGTGCGCCGGGCGCGCGTCATGGCGTCCGAGGGCGACGCGGCGGCGGCGCTCGCGGATCTGGAAACGGCGGCGCGCCTCGAGCCGAAGCGCTTCGACGCGTTGGAGGCGCTCGGCTCGCTGGCGGAGAAGACGGGCGACAAGAAACGCGCGCTCTCCGCCTATCGTAAGGCGCTCGATATTGCGCCGCGTAACGACGCGCTTCGAAAAAACGAGGAACGGCTGCGGCTGGAGGTCGAAGGGCGCGATATTTAAGGACGGCGGGCGGCATAGGGAAACCCGACGTTCTCTCGGTAGCTTTCTAGAGAGGGGGATTGCCGGTGACCGACGCAAAACAGCTCCCGCCCGACGTCCTGGCGCAGCTCTTTACCGCCGCCCGCACGCATAATGGCTGGCTCGACAGGGAGGTCCCGGACTCTCTTCTGGAGCTCGCGGTCGATTACGCCAAATGGGGGCCGACAAGCGCCAATTGCTCGCCGATGCGGGTGGTCTTCGTGCGCTCGCCCGAGGCCAAGGCGCGGCTCGCGCCCGCCCTGTCGCCGGGCAATCACGACAAGACCATGGCGGCCCCAGCGACGGCGATCGTGGGTTACGACCTCGATTTCCCTGAGCATTTGCCGTTCCTCTACCCTGCGGCGGATGCGCGCGCCTGGTTCGTCGGCAATGACGCGCTGATCCGGGACACCGCCTTTCGCAACGGTTCGCTGCAGGGCGCCTATCTGATCCTCGCTTTACGGGCGGTCGGTTTGGACACGGGCCCGATGAGCGGCTTCGACAACGCCAAGGTCGACGCCGAATTTTTTTCGGGCACCAAGATAAAGTCGAATTTTCTGATCAATGTCGGCTACGGCGATACGGCCAAGCTCTACCCGCGCGGGCCGCGTTTCGCTTTTGAAGACATGGCCCAAATTCTTTGAGGTTTGCATGACGCTCCGAATCATTCCCGCGCGCTTCCTGCCTCAAGTGCAGGGGCTGCTGCGCATCGTGACCGCCTTGCTGTTCTTGCAGCACGGAACGGCGAAGCTCTTCGGCTTCCCGCATGTCGCCATGTTCGACAAGGTGACGCTGCTGTCGCTGCTCGGCGCCGCTGGCGTCATCGAGCTTGTCGGCGGCTTCCTGCTGCTGATCGGCTTGTTCACGCGGCCGGCCGCCTTCATCCTCGCCGGCGAGATGGCGGTGGCCTATTTCGGCTTCCATGCTTTCGAGGCGTTCTGGCCGATCCTGAACAAGGGGGAGCTTGCGGCGCTCTATTGCTTCGTGTTCCTGTTCTTCTCGGTCGCCGGGCCGGGCAAGTTCGCGCTCGATAAGGAGTAGCCCGTGCCGCGCTCATGGCTGTTGATAGAGATTGTGCTTGGCGGCCAAGGCCATGCCAAATCTATTGACAAGAGAGGCGCGCGACCTATTCCCTTGCTGACATGACCGAGACAGCCGTCACGACCAAGCGACGCTCTCATGCGTGGGCGTTGCCGAACCTGCTGACTTACGGACGGTGTCTCGCCGTGCCCGTGGTGGCCGGGCTGCTGCTCGCCTCGGGCGAGAACTGGACCCGCTGGGCGGCGCTCGGCGTTTATACGGCCGCCGGCGTGACCGATTTTTTCGACGGCTATCTCGCGCGCGCCTGGCAGCAGCAATCGCCGATCGGCCGCATGCTCGACCCGATTGCCGATAAGCTCCTGGTCGCCGCGACGCTTCTTGTGGTCGTGGCCAATCAGACGCTGGTCGGATGGACGATCTGGGCGGCGATCATCATCCTGTGCCGGGAGATTCTTGTCTCCGGCCTGCGCGAATATCTCGCCGAGCTGAAAGTGCGGCTGCCGGTGTCGACCATCGCCAAATGGAAGACAGCGTTCCAGCTTGTGGCGCTCGGTTTCTTCATCGTCGGCCCGTCGGGGGAAGCCGTTCTGCCCGGCTCGCTCAAAATCGGCGAGACGCTTCTTTGGGTCGCCGCCGTTCTGACGCTCTATACGGGCGCCGACTATCTACAGGCGGCGATCGGCCATTTCGGGGAAGACGAGGGGCCATGAAGGCGGTCTATTTCGCTTGGGTCCGCGAGCGGATCGGCGTTTCGGAAGAAGAGATCGCGCCGCCGCGCGAGGTGGAGACGGTGCGCCAGCTCGTCGAATGGCTCGCGGCGCGGGGCGAGGGCTACGCCGCCGCTTTCGCCAATCCCAAGACGATTCGGACCGCGATCGACAAGACCCACGCCGCGCCCGACGCGCCGATCGCAAGCGCGCGTGAGATCGCTTTTTTCCCCCCGATGACCGGCGGCTGAGCGTGGCGCAGATCACGCCCACAATTCGCGTCCAGGCGGCGGACTTCGACGCCGCCCGTGAGGAGGCCTTGCTGACGGAAGGGCGCCGCGATGTCGGCGCCGTCGTCGCCTTCACGGGCCTGTGCCGGGACGAGGATGGAACGCTCGACGCTTTGGAGCTCGAGCATTATCCCGGCATGGCGGAGGAGGAAATCGGGCGCGTCGCAGGGGAGGCTCTGTCGCGCTGGCCGCTCGTCGGCCTGACGATCATCCACCGCCACGGCGTCATTCGCCCCGGCGAGCGGATCGTGCTGGTGATCGCCGCCGCGCGCCATCGCGGCGAGGCCTTTGCGGCGGCTGAGTTCCTGATGGATTACCTCAAGACCCGCGCGCCCTTCTGGAAGAAGGAGCGCCGGGTCGACGGCGCCGAAGAGGGCTGGGTCGCCGCCAAAAGCGAAGACGACGCTGCGGCGGCGCGCTGGGCGCGATAGCTTTCCCCAGCTTACGGTCGGTCACAAACCATTCAAAAGCTGAAATTTCTCCCGCAGACGCCAATATCTTATTTGAAAAATCCTACCGTTAGCGCTGGCTCCGATGCCATTTTCGATCTGGGCGCGCGCCTTACTGCCCCGCTTGCTTGCCCCGCTGATCCATATCACTTCTCGGCGCATGAGCAGGGTCGTTGGCGACGTCGAAAATCATGATGAGTCATCCCAGAGCGCCGAGTCCACGACTGTGGAGAGCTGGCGCCAGTGGGAAAATTTTGCGCGGGCGCAGGAGCTCGGCCAGATCGGCTGGTGGCGCATGGACACCACTCGAAACATCCTCACCTGGTCGGCCGAGAACTACCGCATTTTTGGCCAGCCCGTCGGCGCGCCCCAGACATATGAAACCTTCCTGGCGGCGGTCCATCCTGACGACCGCGCCTATGTCCATGAGAAATGGATCGCCGCGCTACGCGGCGAACCTTACGACCTCGAGCATCGAGTCCTGGTCGACGGCCAGGAGAAATGGGTGCGCGAAAAGGCCTGTCTGGAATTCGACGCGGCGGGGGCGTTGCTCGGCGGTTTTGGCGTCACGCAGGACATTACCGACCGGAAACACGCTGAAATTGCGCTGCAGTGGACCGTGCGTCGCAACGAGCTGCTGACGCGGATCGCGGCGCGGCTGTTGCAGTCGAGCGACGTGCAGGGCGCAGTGGAGGAACTCTGCGCCGACGTCATGCAGTTTCTCGATTGCCAGGCCTTCTTCAATTACCTCGTCGCCGAAGAGTCCGGCCGCCTGCATCTCAACGCCTGCGCGGGCATACCCGAGGATCGGGCGCGCGAAATCGAATGGCTCGATTACGGCGTCGCCATCTGCGGCGCCGTCGCCCGCGACCGCGAGCGGATCGTAGCCGAGAATGTGTGCGCCAGCGCGGACCCGCGAACGGGGCTCATCGCCTCCTGCGGGATCAAAGCTTACTGCTGCCATCCGCTGATGGCGCAGGGCCGGCTGATGGGCACTTTGTCGTTCGGGGCCAAGACGCGGCTTGCCTTCAACGACGATGAGATCGAGGTCATGCAGGCGGTGAGCCAGCTCGTCTCCATGGCCATGGCGCGGCTGAGGATGGAGCAGGCGCTGCTAGAAGCCGACCGCCGCAAGGACGAGTTCCTGGCAACGCTGGCGCATGAGCTTCGCAATCCTTTGGCGCCGATCCGGACCGGCCTCCTCGTTCTCAAGCGAACCGGCGCGCAGGGGCCCAACGCCGTTCGCGTTCAGGAGATGATGGAGCGGCAGGTCGACCACATTGTCCGCCTCGTGGATGATCTGCTGGAGGTGTCGCGCATCCGCAGCGGCAAGATCGAACTCAAGCGGGAGCGGCTCGATCTGCGCGATCTCATGGATCAGGCCATCGAGGCCAGCCAGCAATTTCTCGACGCCAACGGCGTCTCGCTGACCGTCGTGCGGCCCGAGGAGCCGCTCATGATCGACGGCGATCCGGTGCGGCTCGTGCAGGTCATCGCCAATCTTCTCAGCAACGCCGCCAAATACACCCCCTCGGGCGGCCACGCGGAGATCGCGGCCCGGCGCGTCGGGAGCCAAGCGGAATTGACCGTCGCCGACAATGGCGTCGGCATACCGCCGGACATGCTGCCGCATGTCTTCGACCTTTTCGCCCAGGTCGATCGGACATTGGGGCGCGCCCAGGGCGGTCTCGGCATCGGACTAGCCCTTGTGCGCAAGCTGTTGCGCCTGCATGGCGGGCAGGTCGAGGCGCGCAGCGACGGGCCCGGCAAGGGGAGCGTCTTCCTGGTGCGTCTGCCGCTCGCGTCAGCCTTTGCGCAGGGCGGGCCGCAGCGCGAGGGAGGCCGATCCGCCCGCCGCGTCCTCATCATCGAGGACGATGACGACGTGGTCCATGGCTTGTCCATGCTGCTGCGCGCCCAGGGCGCGAATGTTCAGACGGCTTATGACGGAAAAAGAGGCGTCGAGGCGGTTCAGAGCTTCCATCCCCAAGTCGTTTTCATCGATCTTGGTTTGGAGGGGATGGACGGTTACGAGGCGGCGCGCCGCATCCGCGCCCTGCCGGAAGGCAGGGACGCAATAATCGTCGCCCTCACGCGCTGGGGCGGCGAGACCGCGCGGGAGCATGTGAAAAAGGCCGGCTTCGATCTGCATATCGCCAAGCCGGCTTCCATGGGCGACATCGAACGCGTTCTGGATTTCCGTCGCTAGAGCAATTGCGCAGGCGCGATCGCCGACACCAGCCAGGCGTGCAAAGCGCCCATGGCCACCGTCAGGAACAGCGCCACCAGCGTGAAGACGTCGAGATTGTCCTTGGGCACCCGCATCATGCGCGTCAGGCCCAGCGAAAAGACGTAGATCCCGTAGAGACCCAGCACGTCGAGGAAACGTAGCCCCGGCACGAGGCCGAAAGCCGAGGCGAGCCAGGCCGGCGTATAGGAGTAGGCGGCGAGCGCCAGCGCCCGCCGATCGTCGCTGCGGCCGTCGAAATAGGGGGCCGCCATGGAGATCACAAAGGCGGTCAGGAAGAGCGCGGGCAGGCTCAATGCATATTGCATGACCGCGCGCAGCAGCCCCGCCGTGAAAGTCGGATGCAGCCCGCGCGCGCCAAACAGCCACGACCCCAAAAAGCTCGCGAAGGGCGGTATGGCCGCAAGGACGCCGATATACCGCAGATAAAGGTCGCGGACGGATGTGTCCTCCGCCTCGATCCGCTCCCACTCCTGCCGGGGCGTCAAAATGAGGCCTTTGACCCGGGAGATCATATCCTTCATGGCGTCGTCTTTCCGGCCGGCTTCGGCGCTTCCCCTTGGACCGGCTTGGCCGGCGCTTGTGGCTTGCTCATGACTTGCTTACATGCGAGGGAATGCGCAGGCCAGCATCGACCGCTGACGAAGCCCCAAATAACGTCTAACGCGACAGGCTGCATGAAAAAACTGGCAGAGTATTTCTGGCCCGTCATCGGGCTCGCCGCCGTCATCGGCTCATTTTACCTGCTCTACCACGAGTTCCAGGGCGAATCCGTCGGCACAGAGGTTTGGGCCTATCTCAGGGCCATTCCCGCATCGGATTACTTCTTCGCGGCGCTGTCGACCTTGCTCGCCTATGCGGCGCTCGCCTGGTACGATCGGATCGCGCTCTTGCATCTGGGCGTGACGCATATTTCGTGGATTTTCATCTCCGTTTGTTCCTTCACCACTTACGCGCTGTCCCACAATATCGGCGCGAGCGTCTTCTCCGGCGCCATGGTGCGCTACCGCGCCTATTCGTCGAAAGGGCTGACGGCGACGCAGGTCGCGACGCTGGTGGTGCTCTGCTCCTACACTTTCGCCTTCGGCAATGTGCTGCTCGGGGGGCTTCTGCTCACCTACGACCCCACGATGATGCAGCGTCTCGCGGGCTTCCTGCCAGACGTCTTCACCCATCCGCACACGGCGCGCACGGTGGGGCTGCTATGTTTGGGCTTCGTCGCGGTCTACATCGTCGGCTCGCTGATGCATTTCAGACCGTTCCGGTTCGGCAAGTTCGAGATCACCTATCCGCGTCCGGCCGTCATGGTCCAACAGCTCTTCGCGGCGCCGGCCGAACTCATCGGCGCGGCGGGCATCATCTATTTCGCGCTGCCGGAGCAGGGGAATCCGGGCTATATCGTCGTCCTCGCCGCCTTCCTCCTGTCTTTCTCGGCGGCGCTCGTCTCCCATGCGCCGGGCGGACTCGGCGTCTTCGAGCTGGTCTTCATCAATCTGATGCCCGACGTGCCGCGCTTGCAGGTTCTGGCGGCGCTGCTGGTGTGGCGGCTCTTCTACCTGATCGTCCCGCTGCTCGCGGCGCTCGTCGTCGTCGGGCTCTTCGAGCGCAAGAAGCTCGTGGAAAAGCTGCGGGGCGAGCCCCGCGCGGCGGAGGGACCGCCGCAGGTCTGAGGCGGTTTGGTTTGAACAGCTCGCGTTGGGGCTTGTCATTCCCGGCGGGCTGAAAGCCCGACCGGGAATCCAGAGCCGCATTAACGCACGCACAAACAAAAAAGCCGGCCCAAAAATGGGACCGGCTTTTTTAATTCAGGTCGTAGGATGCGCGCGCCTTACATCCGATATTGCTGCAGGCGCGTCGTGCGCAGTCCGGCGAGGCCGTGCTGGTCGATCGACATCTGCCAGCTCAGGAACTCGTCGACCGTCAGCGTATAGCGGCTGCAGGCTTCGTCGAGGGAAAGAAGACCGCCCCGGACCGCGGCGACCACTTCCGCCTTGCGGCGAATGACCCAGCGCTTGGTGGAAGGCGGCGGCAAATCCGCAATTGTCAGCGGGCTGCCGTCAGGGCCGATGACATATTTGACACGCGGACGGTGCGTCTCGGTCATAATCTTACTCGCATACTCTACGACCACACAGTAACCGCCTTATAGCGCCTGGCCTTTTAAGATTTGCCTAAACGCGCGAGGTCCATAGATAATCAAGTTTAAACCAGATTTTAGGAAGTTTCGGCGCGCCCCAGGCGTCGCCTTGTTTTCGCCAGAGTTTTCGCGCCGTAACCGCACGTCGCGGACGATCTACTGCTGCTCTATGCACGCAGATTATCGTTAATGCTTCCTGAAATGCTGTGTCTCTATTTGCGTCTCATACCACTTCCGTTTCCCGGCGGGCTGAAAGCCCGAGAATCCAGAGCCACAAGAGCGCTAGTTCTGCCCAGCGCCCGTCATTGCGAGCGAAGCGAAGCAATCCAGGGCGGCGATGCGGCCCTGGATTGCTTCGTCGGCTTCGCCTCCTCGCAATGACGGCGGTGTCCCAACTGCGCGAGCGTCGGGATGGCGCCGAACAATCGAGCGGGTCTCGTCTCACTCAGAAGCGGGTGGTCAGCCCGGTCAACCATTCCGGAGACGCCGAGACGAGCGCGGCTTCGAGCGTCTTGTCCGCCCCGCTGAGGATGAGCAGGCCCAAAGCCAGGAAGAGCAGGCCCATCGCCTGTTTCAATCTCTTGCCAGCGGCGAGCAGCGGATCGCGCCAGCGCGCGAAGGCCTTTCTGGACAGGAAGCCCAGGACCAGAAGCGGCGCCGCCGCGCCGAGCCCGAAAACGCCCATGGTCGCCGCGACAGCGCCCAAATCCTCGCCGCGCGAGGCGAGCACGGAGGCGGCGCCGAGCGTCGGGCCAACGCAAGGGCTCCAGATGGCGCCAAGCAGAAGCCCCACGCCGAATTGACCGAATAGCCCTCCCGACGCGCCAGCGCCGCCAAAGGCCGCATTGAGCCGGTCGCTGAACGGACCGCCAGCCGCCGCCACCCGCGCCTGAAGCGCCGGAAAGAGCAGGACGAGGCCGAACGCCATCATCAGCGCCGCGGCGCCGGCCCGGAAGGCGTCGCCATCGAGGCCGATGGAGAAGCCGATCGTCGCGACGAAGAGACCGATCGCCGCAAAGGAGAGGGCGACGCCGAGCGCAAGAAGCGCCGGCGCCGATTTATGCTCGGTCGCCGCCGCGCCGAGCACCAGCGGCAGAAGCGGCAGCACGCAAGGCGACAGCGCCGACAGCAGGCCAGCAAGGAAGGCGAGACCGAGGGCGCCGGCGCTCATGTCACAGGGCCTTGTCGAGCAACTCGCCGATCGCCTTGGGGCTCGTCTCGCCGACCGAGCGGCCGACCTCCTGAGCGCCCTTGAAGACGATGATGGTGCTTTGGCTCGTGGCCTTGAAGGCGCGCACCGCGTCTTTCTGCCCGTCGAAATCGACGCGGAAGGACTCTACGCCGGAAAATTTGGGGTCGGCTTCGAGCTTGTGCAGGATGGGCTCCTGGGCGCGGCAGGTCGGGCACCAGGGCGCGTAGATATGGACGACAATGCCTTTGCCGGCCTTCTGCGCCGCTGAAAAGGCGCTCGTCGTATAGGCCTGTTCGGCGCTGGCGGGTTGGACGAGAGCGGCGAGCGCCAGAAAAGCGAAGATAATGTTGCGTAACATGGTCATTCCTTGTGCGTTAGCGGGTGAATTCATTCTCGTCGGAGCCAATGAGATAATCCCGTACGAGGGCGCGGGCGCGGCGCAGCCTGCTCTTGGCCGTCGCCAGAGGTATATTTAATCGATCTACAATCTCAGATATAGTAAGTTCCTCGAAATCGCGCAGCAGCACGATCTCGAGATAATGCGCCGGCAAGGATTCCAAAGCGCAAGCAAGCTCGGCCCTCAGCTCGGCGGTCGGGGCGCTGGCGAACCAGGCCTCGAACTTCTCGTCTTCTATATTCTCGTGGGCGAGCATCTTGCGCGAGAGGCGCTGGCACTCGCGCCGCACCACGGTAAACAGCCAGCTCGCGAAAGACGCCGCGGCCCGCAAGGACGTGACGTGCCGGGCGACGACGAGGAGGGTTTCCTGCACGGCGTCGTCGATCTCGCTCGTGGCGCAGTGGCGAAGCGCATAGCGGCGGACGTCTGCGCGGCAGTCGACGAGAAGCTGGTCGAGCGCGAGCGCGTCGCCGCGCTTCACGCCCTGGATCAATTGGCTGCGCTCTACGGCCATTCGCTCACTGCTTCAATCGGCGGCCGGCGAGCGCGCAGGCCGGGCAAAAACCCATTATCCCGCTCATCGCCGCCATGACGCCCATCGCCCCGGCGCCAAAACCGATCGCCGTCTTTCCAAGATAGACGATGGCGATCGCAATGAGGACGAGGCCCATGACGACGCGTATTGCACGCTCCCAATTCGGCAGGTTTTTGACATAAAACATCGTCGATCTCCGTGTTCGCGAGGAAGGCCCTCACTGACAAAGAGGGGCTGGGCGGCCGAAAGGATGCGCATGAGGGAAAAAATTTTCGGCGTTTTGCTCGCCGGCGGCCTGTCGCGGCGGATGGGCGGCGGCGACAAGCCGCTCTTGGAAATCGGCGGACGGCCGATCATCGCTCATGCGATCGCCCGCCTTGCCCCACAATGCGACGGGCTCGTGATCAACGCCAATGGCGATCCGGCGCGGTTCGGCGCTTTCGGGCTGCCGGTCGTCGCCGATACGGTCGAGGGCTTCGCCGGGCCGCTGGCGGGGGTGCTGGCGGGAATGGATTACGCCGCCGCCCATTGGCCCGAGGCGACGGATATTGTCAGCGCGCCCGCCGATACGCCTTTCCTGCCTGATGATCTCGTTGCGCGGCTCCGCGCGGCGCGGGAGACGGCTGGCGCGCAGATCGCCGTGGCGGAGTCGGGCGACCGCGTCCATCACGCCGTGGCGCTTTGGCCGGTGGCGTTGCGCGAGGAGTTGCGGCGGGCGCTGGCGGAGGAGGGCGTGCGGAAGGTTTCCGCCTTCATCGCGCGCTACCCGAATGCGAACGTGGCTTGGCCGGACAAACCCTACGACCCGTTTTTCAATGTCAATCGCCCTGAGGAGGTGGAGACGGCTCGCGCAATTGCGCAAGGCTGCCCCTAACTCCTTTTTCAGCGACGCCGCGCGCTGTTTCTCTTTAGCAAATAGCCTATTAATGTGCTGGAGTTAATGCGGGCTTTCTCGGACGCGCGGCTTTCAGACATGAGCTTGTCGCGCCTTGCGTATTGTAAATAGACACAATCATCTTTCTGCATATGTTGCGTTTCTGCAACGGCGATGAGCACTTTTCCAACGCGGGAGCGAGGCGCTTGAATTCCTCCTTGAATCATACTTTCATACTAGGAAAGTACGATGATGGAGGGGCGCAATATAATGGCGAAGTGGCGTTTTGTATGCAGACTGCTTTCAAGCACCATTTTGGGCTCTGTTGTCGCCGGAGCGGCCGGAATAGCTCTCGGTCAGGACGCCCAAGTTACGGACGTCGTGGTCAGCGGCAGTGGAAAGGACAAGCCGGGCGAATTGTCGAAACGAAAAATGCAGGTCGAAAAGATTGCGCGGCCAATTGTCGTCGTCGATCCCAAGACCGCACAACGGGAGCAACTGTACAGGCTGGAGGACTTCGCCCAGAAGATCCCGAATTATAGGCCAGGCTCGGGCAATCCCAGAACGGCGCGCCCGGCTATTCGCGGCGTGAGCGCTGGCGCCGGCACAGGGGACGGGTCGGAGTTCGACACGGGCTTCATGCTCGACAATGTGTTCTTCAGACACGTTGGATTTCAATGGGCGGATTACATCGACATCGAATCGGCGGAAGTGGCGCTCGGCCCCCAGGGCACCGCCGGCGGCAAGAACACGACTGTTGGCAGCTTCGTCGTCCGCACCCAATTGCCGTCGTTCGAACGCAAGGCCACGCTCGAAACCCAGTTCGGCAGCTACTCTCACGTGATGCAACGTGTGAACGTCACGGGGCCGATCATCGACGACAAGCTCGCTTACCGCATCGCGGCCTATTACGACCATGGCGACGGGTGGTTCCGCGATCAGGTGTCCGGCGCCTCGCTCCTGAACAACAACCGTTGGGGCGCACGGGGGCAGTTGCTTTATATCGGCGATAATTTCACCAACAGGTTCATCTTCAATATTTCCCAATCACACGAATATAACAACAACAATGACGGGCCATATGCGGACACGTTTCAAGTGTTCTGGAACGGTACGCGGCCCACGCGGACCTATTCGCAAAATCTGAGGCTGCGCCTCGGATTGCCTTTGCTCACCATCGACCCGCGCAAGCCTTTCAACACAGACAATGGCACGCTCGACCAGCGCCTCCACATGGTGTCGAACGAGCTGAACTACAACATCGGCGAAAACGTCTTCACCTCGATAAGCGCCTACGGAAATTTCCGCCTCCTGCCGCGCAACGATATGGGCAACAATCTGACGGAGATCAGCAAAGGCGCCTCCGACACTTATGTCGACCAGTTCTCGCAGGAATTCCGGCTCACCTCGCCGCGCGACGAGCCGCTCGAGTGGCAAGCAGGCTTATTCGCCTTTTATGACTATGTCTGGAACCGGGCCAATACGATCTATGGCGGGGACGCCGCCAGATGGTACGGGACCGTCAGCAATGGCGTCGTCACGCCGACGCCTTACCTGCTGCGCGGGATGGCCAGCAATCGCGACGGCAAGGCGCGCGATCTGCAGTTCGCCGCTTACGGAAACGCCACCTATCACGTCGATGAACAGCTCGCCCTGACCTTCGGGCTTCGCGATAGCTGGGAGGTGAGATCGGGCTCGAACTTCAGTTGGATCACCGCTGTGCCGGGCAATGGCTCGGTCCTGGACCAGCAGGCGGCGATCGTCGCCGCGGGCGGGCAGCGCTTCTACGATACCGGCGGGCAGAAGGCCACGCTCAACGCGCTGACCGGCATCTTCAACCCGCAATATCAGTACAATGAAAATATCATGCTCTACGGGATTGTCGGCCGAGGCGAGAAGGCCGGCGCCGTCAACACCGGCGCGCAGGGCATCTTCGTCGGCGGGGTCTTCCAGAAATTCCAGCCGGTAATCACCAAGCCCGAGACCTCCTGGGATTACGAGCTCGGCGCGAAGTCGGTCTGGTTCGACGGCGGCCTCGTCGTCAACGCCAATCTCTATTGGAACGACATCTATAACTTCCAGACGAACTTCGTCGACACCTCCGTCGTCGACGCCAATGGCGTGCCGACACGGCAGACTTATCTCGGCGTCGCGCCTCACGCGCGCCTGCGCGGCCTCGAATTCGACGGACGCTGGAACGCGTTCGAAGGGTTCTGGTTCAACTTTTCGGGCGCGATCACCGAAGCGCGCTGGATCGACTTCGACGAAGCGCCGATCGACGCCTCCTGGATATGGAATGTTCCCAATAATCCGCCGCCGGGCTTTATACGGCCGCCCACGCAAGTCAGCCGAAGCAACTCGCGCTTCAACGCCGTGCCGGTCTATTCGTTCAATGCGGGCTTCAACTATGAGAGAAAGCTCGGGCTGCTGCTGGAAGGCTTCGGCGAATGGTGGAACCAGCCGGTGACGGGCTTCGTCTACGCGAATGTCGCCTGGCAGGACAAGACGCTCGTCACCGACCCCTACGCCTTCTACCGATATTGGCAGCCAGCCTACGCCATCACCAATCTCGGCTTTGGCCTTCACACGGATGACGAGCGCTACAATCTCAATTTCTGGGTGAAAAACCTGACCAATCAATTGCCCCTGGTGAACAATGGCACGGCGATTGATCCCGGCACAGCGACGGCGCCGTCGACGCTCAACTTTTACCGCTTCCCGCGAACGATAGGAGGAACGCTGCGTATATCCTTGTATTGATCTTCCTTTGAAACACCCCAACTTGGCGCCCTCGCATCGAGGGCGCCCTTTTTTGTGTCCCTAATTCGTTTCTGTTTGAACAGCTCACATTGGGGCGTTGTCATTCCCGGCGGGCTGAAAGCCCGACCGGGAATCCAGAGCCACAATGCGCTGGTTTGGCTCTGGATTCCCGATCGCTCGCGCGTCGGGAATGACACCGAGCCAAGCAGGCGGATCTCGTATTACACAAACCCCGGGTCGATCGCGACCTGCTTTTCCAGCCACTTCGGCGTCGGCAGGTTCAGCCCGCGCAGGAACGCGACGTTGAAGAGCTTCGAGGCGTAGCGCGCGCCGCCGTCGGCGAGGATGGTCACGATGGTGTGGCCGGGGCCGAGATCGCGGGCGAGGCGGATTGCGCCGGCGACATTGATCCCCGACGAGCCGCCGAGCAACAGACCTTCTTCCTCCGCCAGCGCAAACACGATGTCGAGCGCTTCGCTGTCGGGGATCTGATAGGCGACATCGACCGGCGCGCCTTCGAGATTGGCGGTGATGCGGCCCTGGCCGATGCCCTCGGTGATGGAGGAGCCCTCGGCCTTCAGCACGCCCGTCGTGTAATAGGAATAGAGCGCGGCGCCGAAGGGGTCGGCGAGGCCGATTTTAATCTTGGGATCACGCGCCTTCAGCGCCATGCCGATACCCGCAAGCGTGCCGCCCGTGCCGCAGGCGCAGACGAAGCCGTCGACCTTGCCGCCGAGCTCCTCGTAAATTTCGGGGCCCGTCGTCGCGATATGGGCCTCGCGATTGGCGACATTGTCGAACTGATTGGCCCAGACGGCGCCGGCGGGGTCTTCCTTGGCCAGCCGCTCGGCGAGGCGGCCGGACAGCTTCACGTAATTATTTGGATTGGCGTAGGGGACGGCCGGCACTTCGACGAGCTGCGCGCCCTGCAGGCGCAGCATGTCCTTCTTTTCCTGGCTCTGGGTTTCCGGGATCACGATGACAGTGCGGAAACCCATCGCGTTCGCCACCAAAGCGAGGCCGATGCCCGTATTGCCGGCCGTGCCTTCGACGATGACGCCGCCCGGCTTGAGCGCCCCCTTGGCGATGGCGTCCTGCACGATGGAGAGGGCGGCGCGGTCCTTCACCGAGCCGCCGGGGTTCATGAACTCCGCCTTGCCGAGGATGCGGCAACCCGTGGCTTTCGAGGCGGCGCGCAATTCGATGAGCGGCGTGCGGCCGATGGCCTCGATGACGCTGGGGGCGATAGTCATGAAATCTGATTCCTGTCGAACGAGTGACGCCTGTTCCTAACCGGAAGCGGCGCTTCGCTCAAAGGCAAAACTGGCGCCGTGGCGCGCCGTTTCGCCCGGCTGGAGGATGCGCATCGACGGCTTTTGGTAGAGATCGCCGTGGAAATCCTCCGGATCGCCATATCCCGTCCAGGGCTCGATGCAGAGGTAAGGGGCTGGCGGCAGCGTCCAGAAGCCGATATGGGGGCAGTCGTCGAGCCTCACTTTCAGCCGCGCCCCCGCGCCATTGTCGAAGGCGAGGCTGCGGCTCTTCAAATTCAGAAAGCAGAGGGCGTCACGGGCGAACATCTGCGGTTCGAGCGGCAGGCGGTTGCCTTCCAGCCGCGTGCGCCGGACCGGCTTCGAGAAGAGCCCACCGGGGCCGATGATCGGCACATTCGGGTCTTCGTCTTTCTCGAACACGATGGCGTGCTCGGCCGTCGATCCCGCGAGCGGCCAGCGGAAAGCCGGATGCAGGCCGCAGGCATAGGGCAGGGGCTTGGCGTCGGTATTGGTGACGATCAGATGATTGTCGAGCGCGCCCTTGCGCAGCGCGAACTCGACCTCGAAGCGAAAGGCGAAGGGGTAGAGCGCATGGGTTTCCGCGTCGTCGAGCAGCACGAGCCGCAGATAGTCGGCGCGCCGCTCGGCGATCTCGAAGCGCTTCTTCCAGGCGAAGCCGTGCAGGGCCAGCGGATAGGTCTTGCCCTCGACCGTGACTTTGCCGTCGCGCGTCCAGCCGACGACCGGAAAGAGAATGGGCGCGGTCTGGTCCCAGATTTTGGGGTCCTTGGCCCAGATCATGTCGATCCCTTCCGCCCGCCAGGCGGAGAGCTCGGCCCCGAAGGGCAGGATTTCGGCCGTATCGCCGTCGGCTTCGAGAAGAATCGCGTCGCTCATGGTCCTCGACCTTTACACGATTTGCGCCGCCACGGCGGGGCCGGGCGGCGCGCGCATTTCTCAAAGAACGATCGAGGCGCGCGACGGTTTCGCGCGCCGCGGATCGACTAGAACTCTACCCACTCCTCCTCGGCCGTAGCCTTCAGCGCCAAATTGCCGCTGCTGCGCGGCGCGCTCGCGACGGCGCGGACTTGCGGCTTGGCGGGCGCCTGAGGCGCACGCGCGCCATTGATGTTGAACTGGGAGGTCAGCGATTTCAGATTGCCGCTGAAACGCGCCAAGTTCTGGCTGGTCGCATTGACCTCCTCGGCCATGGCCGCGTTCTGCTGGGTCACGCGGTCGATGTCGTGCACGGCGGTGTTGATCTCGCGCAGCACATTCGACTGTCCTTCCGCGCCGACGGCGATCTCGTCGACGATGACGAGGATCTTTTTCACCTGATCGACGATCTGGCGCAGGGATTCGCCGGAGTTGTTGGCCAAAGTATTGCCGGTCGAGACCTTGGCGTTTGACTCCATGATCAGCTCTTTGATCTGCTTGGCGGCCTGCGTCGCGCGCTGAGCCAAGCTGCGCACTTCCGTCGCCACGACGGCGAAACCACGTCCGGCCTCGCCGGCGCGGGCGGCCTCGACGCCCGCATTCAACGCCAGCAGATTGGTCTGGAAGGCAATCTCGTCGATGATGCCGATGATCTGGCTGATCTTTTCAGACGAGTGGCTGATGTCGTCCATCGCGGTGATGACTTGGCGAACGATCTTCTCGCCATTTTCGGCGACGGCGCGGGCGCTCTGGACCACTTCGCGCGCATTGCCGGCGCCGTCGGCCGTTTCCCTGACCGCCTGGGTGAACTGGTCGACGCTGGCGGCCGTCTCCGCAAGCGTTGCCGCCTGGGTTTCGTTGCGGCGGGAGAGGTCGTTGATCGCGCTGAGGATTTCCTGGGCGCTGGCGTCCATCGTGTCGGCGGTCTCGATTACGCCGACCATCGTGGCGTTGAGACGCTCGACGGCGAGGTTGAAGGTGCGCCGAAGCTCCTCATAGTCCTTGATAAACTCCTTCTCCAATCTGAACCGGAGGTCGCCCTCGGAGAGTTTCGTCATTCCGGCCGCATATTCTTTGAAGAAGAAGTCGCGGTTCTCGATATACCACTTCGCGCCGTTCTCACGGTCCTTGGCCTGCTCGGCGGCTTTGGCCTTTTGGGTCTGCGCTTCCGCTTCCGCGGTCCGCATCCCGTCGACCACGGATTTGAAATAGGCGACCGACGCGCTCATTTGGCCGATCTCGTCCTGCCGCTCCGCATAGGGCGGGGCTTCCGCCGTCTCGCCCTTTTCCATGGCCGCCATATAGGCGGTCAGGCGTGCCACGGGCTCGGCGAGCCGCTTGCCGGCAAAGAGGCAGAGCGCGGCGACGGCGCCGATGTTCACCGCGGCCAGCGAAAGGCCGGCGCCCAGCAACCAGTAGCTGCTGACAGCCGCGCTTTCGGCGCCGAATTTCAGCAAGAGATAGAAGCCGACGGCTGTCGCGACCGAAATCACGGAAGCGACAATTGATCCGGCCCACAATATCGTACGAGTGATCGACGATTTCATTTTTTGGCTCGCAAAGGGACGTTTGCGTCGGCGGAACGGCCGCAAACAAGCGCAGGGAAGCGCGACGACGTTATGGGACGATCGGCGCGCGGGGCTTTTTCGGCCCGGATGTCATTCAGGGCTATTGCGAGGCGGCGTCATGCCTTTGGAGGTCGGTCATCGCCGCGTAAAAATGCGGCGGAGCTCCAACTCGGAATTGCGACAATTTGAAGCAGGAAGATTGAGAAAACCCTAAGGCGGCATCTGGCAAAAGCGCAACAAAAGCTTGGCTTTTTGGCCAAAAGCTGCAAAAGCGCCGCCATGAGGTTAGACTGGCCTTGGCCTTTGCACAGGCAAGCGTCGAACTCATTTCAACAAGACGGCAATATGTCCCAAACACTTGCGCCCGCCTTCCTTGGCGTCGAGCGCTCGATTCTCGGCCGGCCGTGGCGGGCGCGGCTCGATCCCGCCGGCGAGGCGATGGCGCTGGCCCTGATGCAGGCCGAGGGTCTCGACAACCTCCTCGCGCGGATTCTCGCCGGCCGCGGCGTCGGCGTGTCGGAGGCGGCCCGCTATCTCGACCCGAGCTTGCGGGATCTGATGCCGGACCCCTCCACGCTGACCGAGATGGACGCCGCCGTCGAGCGCATGGCGCGCGCCATAGAGACCGGCGAGCAGATCGCCATTTTTGGCGATTACGACGTCGACGGCGCCTGTTCCTCGGCTTTGCTCATCGATTATTGGCGGGCCGCCGGGGCGCCGGAGCCTTTCCTCCACATCCCCGACCGCATCTTCGAGGGCTATGGCCCTAACGCCGAGGCCATCCGCGCGCTCGCCGAACGTGGCGCGACGCTGCTCGTCACCGTCGATTGCGGCACGGTCTCGCATGAGCCCTTCCAGGTGGGTCGCGCGCTTGGCCTCGACGTGATCGTCCTCGACCACCATCAGGCGCCGCCGGACTTGCCGCAAGCCATCGTCGTGAACCCCAACCGGCAGGACGATCTCTCCGGCCAAGGGGGGCTGTGCGCGGCGGGCGTGGTGTTTCTCGCGCTGGCCGGCCTCTCCCGGCTCCTGCGCGGGCGCGGCTGGTGGGGCGCGGCGCGCCCCGCGCCCGATCTTCTCGCGGCGCTCGATCTCGTTGCGCTGGCGACGGTAGCGGATGTCGCGCCGCTTTCGGGCTTGAACAGGGCTTTTGTCGCCAAGGGCCTTCAGGTCATGCGCAACCGCGCCCGCCCGGGTCTCGCGGCGCTGATGGACGCCGCTCGAATGGATGGTCCGCCGCGCGCCTATCACCTCGGCTTCGCGCTCGGTCCGAGGATCAACGCCGGCGGCCGCATCGGCGACGCCGGGCTCGGCGCGCGGCTTTTGACTCTCTCCGACACGATCGAGGCGGCGCATATTGCGCGCGAGCTCGACCGCTTGAACGCCGAGCGTCAGGGCATAGAAAAGCAGGCGCTGGAGGAGGCGATCGCCCAGGCCGAGGCGCAAATTTACAAGTCGAATCGACTGAGCTGTCTCGTCGTCGAGGGATCGGACTGGCACCCGGGCGTCGTGGGCCTTGTCGCCGCGCGCTTGAAGGAGCGCTTCAACATCCCCTCATTCGCCTTTGCTCTTAATGGCGAAACGGGATCAGGCTCAGGTAGAAGCTTAAATGGCGTCGACATCGGCAAGACGGTTCGCCGCGCCGTCGATCTCGGTCTCGCCGTCAAAGGCGGCGGCCACGCCATGGCGGCCGGGGTCACGCTTCTCAAAGACAAACTAGACGATTTCCGCGCCTTTTTAAATGACGCTCTCGCTGACGCCGTCGAGGCAGCGCGCGGCGCCGACGCTCTCGTCATCGACGGCGTCATCGCGGGGCGGGGCGTCAGCCTCGATCTCTTGCGCAGGGTGGAGCGCGCCGGCCCATTCGGGCAGGGCAATCCAGAGCCAGTTTTCGCCCTTGCCGAACAGCGGCTGGTCGACGCGGCGATCGTCGGGGAGAACCATGTCCGCGCCAGACTGCGCTCGGGAGACGGCGTCGCGGTCGACGCCATCGCTTTCCGGGTCGTCGGCTCGCCGCTGGGCGACGCGCTGTTGCGGGGGCGGGGGGAGCTTTTCCATGTCGCCGGCCGGCTGTCGCCCAATCAGTTCCGGGGCGTGGAACGGGTCGAAACCCGAATAATCGACGTCGCCAGAGCATAAGCGGGAGTCCGGCCGAGGTGTGGCTTCGCCGCCACAGGCTGTCTCAAAACAGACAGGGAGGGGCCTGCATGTGTGCATGGCCCCATTTTCGCCCCGATCCCGCCCCCAACTCGCCGCCGCTCAATCTTGTCGTTAACGGCAAGTTCAAATTTAAGGGAGAAACTCCCGACGATCGCAACGTATGACGAATCAACGTCATGCGCGCCATTTCGAGAAACGCCTGCGGGCGCTGTCGAAGGGGCGATCAGTCGGGAGACGCGGCTGCCGCCGTCGCTCCCGGGAAGGACCGTTCCAATGCGATCTGCCGCGTTTCGGGAGCATGGGCGTTTGTTGATGAAGTTCCAGCCGACAGTCGGCTCCCTGCGCAAATCGCTTTTCCTGCTCTCACTCGCGGCCCTGGCTGGCTGCTCCTCCACCAGCTCGCCGCGCTACGCCGGCGGCGTCGGTTCGAGCGGCGTCGATCCCCGTTATGGGGTGCGGCCGAGCCCGCGAGTCGTCGCGGATGGCGAGGAGGTTCCGAAAGGCGGCGGCAATTATATGGTCGGCAAGCCCTATAAGATCGCCGGCCAGACTTATTATCCGAGCGAAAGGCCCTTGGCCGCCGTCGGCACGGCCTCTTGGTACGGTTCGGACTTTCACGGCCGCCGCACGGCCAATGGCGAGGTCTTCGACCGCGAATCGATCTCGGCCGCCCATCCGACCATGCCGCTGCCGAGCTACGCCCGCGTCACCAATCTCAAGAATATGCGCTCGATCGTGGTGCGCGTGAACGATCGCGGTCCCTATCACGGCGGCCGCGTCATGGATGTTTCGCAACGCGTCGCCGAGGCGCTCGATTTCCGCTCGGTCGGCACGGCGCGGGTGAAGGTGGAATGGGTCGGCAAGGCCGATCTCGCCGGCGACGACGACGCTCGGCTCCTCGCCACGCTGCGCGACGACAGGCAGCCGGCCACCCTCGATGGCGGCGCTCCGATCATGGTCGCCTCGAAGCAGGAGCCGGTTCGTTCAGCGGCGCTCGTTCAACGCGAGCCGGAGCCAGTCCGCCCGGTCGTCAATGACGCCCCTGTCTCTCCTGCGACCGGGGAAAGTGCGGAGATGATGGCTTATGCCCCGGACGCCCGTCCGGAGCCGTTGCCCGAGACACAGACGGCGTCACGATACGAACAATCTGCGAGCGACGCCCAAGGCGCGTCGAATCTGACGGACGGCGGTTCAGTATCCTCCATTCATGGGGTCAAAACAGCGGCTCCGTCGGAGGACAGGATGAAAGCCTTCCAGGCCGCGCCCCTGCCGCCCGTGCGGCCGGCCTCCTTCAGCCGCGATCATGCCGCGGCTCCCGTGCCGCCGATGCGCCAGGCCCTGAACTGAGCCGCGTTGGCTAAGTACGCTGCTCGCGTTGCTTTTTAGAGATCGAAGGATCATTCTCCGCCTTGCGTCGCGCAGCCGCTGCGACATTTTTTATGAGCGGAGGGAGCGTTGCTCATACGCCCATTCAGACTGCTGATCGCGATCTTTTTTCTATTGGCCGGCGCCGTTTCGGCCGCCTGGGCGCAGCCTTTTCAAACCAGCGCCCCGCAAGCGATCCTCATAGACGCGGACACCAACACCGTCCTGTTCGAGAAGGGCGCTGACGACTATGTGACGCCCGCCTCGACGGTCAAAATCCTCACCGCCGAGATGATTTTCCATGAGCTGACCGAAGGGCGCCTGAGGCTCGGCGACGAAATGCAGGTCTCCGAATACGCCTGGCGCAACGGCGGCGCGCCGGCCGGCGGCTCGGCCATGTTTTTGAAGGTCAATAGCCGCGCGAGCGTCGAGAATCTGCTCCGTGGGCTCGTCGTCGACTCGGGCAATGACGCCGCGCTCGTGCTGGCGGAAGGCGTCGCGGGCAATGAGGAAGCTTTCGTCATGCGCATGAACAAGCGCGCGGCGGAGCTGGGCCTCGTGAAATCCCGTTTCGGCAATCCCTGGGGCAAGGCGAGCGACGATCAGAAAGTCACCGCCCGCGAGATGGCCAAGCTCGCCCTGTATGTCATCAAGACCTACCCGGATTATTACAAATATTTCGGCGAGAAGGAGTTCACCTGGAACAACATCCGCCAGCAGAACCGCAACCCGCTGCTGACGATGAGCATCGGCGCCGACGGACTGAAGACGGGCAATATCGAGAAGAACGACTTCGGCCTGGTTGGATCGGCCGTCGAGGACGGCCGCCGCCTCATCGTCGCCGTCTATGGCGCCAAGACCGCCAAGGAGCGCGCCGAGGAAGCGCGCAAGCTTCTCCAATGGGGCTTCCGCAACTTCGAGGCGAAGGATCTGTTCAAGGCCGGCGAGGCGGTCGGTTCGGCTCAGGTCTATGGCGGCACGAAGGGGTCGATCGAGCTGGTGTCGAAGACCGACGTGAAAGTGCTGCTGCCGCGCAGCTCCAGCGAAAAGCTTTCGGGCAAAATCGTCTATGAGGGGCCGGTGATCGCGCCTGTCGAAGCCGGGCAAAGGATCGGCAAGCTGGAAATCAAGCGCGGCGCGACCGTGATTCTGGAGCAGCCGCTCGAGGCGGCGGAGGCGATCAACCAAGGATCGCTGCCCGGCCGCGCATTCGACGCGGTTTACGAGTATGCTGCGGGCAAAATTCACGAGAAGCTGTCGGCCAGGAAATGACGGGCGCCGAAAAAGGCCGGTTCATTACATTCGAAGGCGGGGAGGGCGTCGGCAAATCGACGCAGCTCACGCGCCTCGCCGAGCATTTGCGCGGCTGCGGGATCGAAACCGTGACCACGCGCGAACCCGGCGGCACGCCCAAGGCCGAGACCCTGCGACAAATATTGCTCTCGGGACGCGCCGCGCCCTTGGGGACGCTCGCCGAGGCCGCGCTGTTCGCCGCCGCGCGCATCGACCATGTCGATCGGCTGATTGCGCCCGCGCTGTCGCGGGGGGCCTGGGTGCTGTGCGATCGTTTCGCCGATTCGACCCGCGCCTATCAGGGCGCGCGCGGCGGCGTGGAGCGGCAGGTTTTGTCTTTGTTGGAAAAGGCGGCGGTGGGAGAGCTGAAACCCGACCTTACCGTCATCCTCGATCTGGCGCCGGAGGAAGGCCTCGCCCGTGCGGCGGTCAGGCGCGAGGCCGCAGGCCTGCGCGTCGACCGCTTCGAGGCGGAGGACGACGGGTTTCACGAGGGATTGCGCCGCGCTTTCCTGGACATCGCTGCCGACGAGCCCGAGCGCTGCTGCGTCGTCAACGCCGCTTTGCCGGCCGACGAGGTGGCGCGCGCCATACGCCAGCTCGTCGACGCCCGCTTCCTCGAAGCGCAGGCCCACGCCGCTCAATGAGCAAGGAGCCGGCGGGGACGCTCGAAAGCGATCGTTTCGACGACGCGCCGCATCCGCGCGAAACGCTGGCGTTTTTCGGCCATGCGCGCGCCGAGCAGGAGCTGCTCGACGCCTATCTGAGCAACCGTCTCGCGCAAGCCTGGATCATCGGCGGCCCGGAGGGCGTCGGAAAGGCGACGCTCGCCTGGCGCTTTGCGCGCTTCCTGCTCGCCCACCCGGACCCGGCGGCCGCTGAGGCGCAGGGCGCGCGTAGCCTCGACGTGCCGGCCGATCACCCGGCCGCGCGGCGCGTGGCGACCATGGCGCTCGCCGACATCTTCCTGCTGCGCCGCGAGTGGAACGAAAAGACCAAGAAACATTTCACCGAGATCCGCGTCGACGACGTCCGCGACATCACGCGATCCTTCCATCAGGGCTCGGGCACGGGCGGCTGGCGCGTCGCCATCATCGACTGCGCCGATGATCTGAACCGCAGCGCCGCCAACGCGCTTCTGAAGCTCATCGAGGAGCCGCCGGAGCGCTCGCTGTTTTTGCTCGTCGCGCATCAGCCGGGCCGCATTTTGCCGACGATCCGCTCGCGCTGCCGCAAGCTGATGCTCTCCGCGCTGACGCAGGAGGAAACCGTCGCGGCGGTGGAAGCGCTGGGCGCGCCCTGGAGCGATGCGCCTAAGGCCGACATCGCGGCCGCCGCCGCCCGAGCGGAAGGGTCGGTGCGCGAGACGCTACGGCTTCTGGGCGGCGACGCCATGGTTTTCGACACGAGCGTCGCGCGGCTGCTGCAACGCCTGCCGCAGGTCGATTGGCTCGGCGTGCATTTTCTCGCCGACAAGCTCACCGGCCGGGACAATGAAGCCGCCTACGAGACCTTCATGCGCGCTTTGGAGCGCCATCTCGATTCCCGCGTGCGGGCGCTCTCTCAAAACGGCGCGCCAGCCGCGCGGCTGATCGGCTACGCCCGCGCCTGGGACGAGATAAGAGACCTCGCCCGCGAGACGGAGGTGTTCAATTTCGACAAGCGGGCGATGGTGCTGGGGATTTTCGAGCGGCTGGCGGCGGCGGAGGGGGTGAGGTGACGCTGCGGCGCCGGATCAGGACCGCGCGCCTTCAGGCGCGCAAATTCAAGCGAGCCTGAAGGCTCGCGGTCCGGGCGCGACGGGCCTCATTGTCGCTCTCGCGTCGAGCCTGGCTCCCCGGCCTCCTCCAGCAGGCGTAACACAACCGCCGGGTCGCGCGGAAAGCCCGCGCTTATCCATTTTGCCTGGAGAGCCTTCAGCGTTGCGCCGAGCTCGCGCCCCGGAGGGACGCCGCGGGCGATGAGGTCGGCGCCCGCGATGGGAAAGACGGGGGCGGGAGTCTCGTCGAGATATTTCGCCGCCTCTAGCCAATCTCCATCGTCGGGCTCGGCGCGGCTCTCGGTGAAAGCCAGCGCCAGCGCATCGCCCGCCGCCCGGCCGCCGGCCAGAAAGAGCATCTCGCGCAGATGCGAGACGGGCGGCGGCCGGTCGATCCCATGCAAGGCTGACAGCGTCCGTGCCGCCGCGACGAGGCGGGCGTGTTCGTCATTCGAGAGCCGCAGCCGCGCGCGCAGGCGGTCGGCGTCTTCGACCGTCAGCACGGAAAAGGCGGCGAGGCGCAGCACCGCGTCGGGCTTCTTGCCGCGCGCCGCTTCGAAGGCGGCGAGCCGAGCGAGCCGCGCCGGATAGCCCATCCCCAGCAGCACCTCGATGATCCCGGCGTGGGACATGGCGCCCATGACCTCGGGCGCGCGCCGCGCCGGCAGAAGCTTGATGATCTCCGCGCGGATGCGCTCGCGCGAGAGGCGCGCGAGATTTTCACGGGCGATGATGGACTCGTGCAGCCCGGCCCGGTCGAAGCCGCCTTCGCCATGCGAGGCGTTGAAGCGGAAGAAACGCAAGACGCGCAGATAATCCTCGCGGATGCGCGTCGCCGCGTCGCCGATGAAGCGGATGCGCTTGGCGGCGATGTCTGCAAGCCCGCCCGTATAATCGTGAAGCTTGCCGTCCGGCGTGAGCGACAGCGCGTTCATCGTGAAGTCGCGGCGGCGCGCGTCCTGCTCGAAATCGCCCCCGAAGCGCACGATGGCGTAGCGGCCGTCGGTCTCGACGTCCTCGCGCAACGTCGTCACCTCGAAAGGCGTTCCGGCGACGACGATCGTCACCGTGCCATGCTCGATGCCGGTCGGCACGCCTTTCAATCCGGCGTCGCGCGCCGCTTTGAGCACCGCTTCGGGCAAAGCCGTCGTGGCGAGGTCGACCTCATGGGGTTGGAGCCCAAAGAGCGCGTCACGCACGGCGCCGCCGACGACGCGCGTCTCGGCCCCGGTTTTGGCGAGCGCGGCGAAGAGCGTCGCGAGGCGCGGATCGTCGAGAAGTCGCGCGACCCCTTTCATTGGAACTGGCCCGGAACGAGCCTGCCGTTTTCTACATGGGCCGGGACATAGGCGCCCTGCTGACGCCCGGTGAGGCCCAGGGTCAGCATCCCGGCGATGGCCGTTATGAGCCCGGCGATCGTCAGCAGCGATAATACGCGCCCGTGCCAAAGCTCGGCGACGAAGGGCCAGCGCCTTTGCAGGAGATGAAAGCCCACATAAGCCACAAAGGGCGTCAAAAAGAGCAGGGCGGTCTGAAGCGCGATGCGCCACATGGGCGAGGGGCCTTTATCGAAAACTGCGGATGTGTCTTAGCATTTTGGTCGCGCTGTCCGTCATTGCGAGCGAAGCGATCCAGCGCGGCGGGTTGCGGCTCCTGGATTGCATCGTCGCTGCGCGCCTCGCAATGACGATATGGCGGGTGAAGGCGGGTCTTCCGGTTCAGTGCTTATCTAGCGGCGGCAGATCGAGGTGTAGCTCCACGCGTCGGAGGCGCGCTTCGAGTTCGCTGATGATGACGCCGTGGCCGACGACGGAAGAGTGATAGTCCACAACGGCGCGGCGGAGGCCGACGATCTGGTCGCTCAGGTCTTTTCGGACGGCGCCGATTTTGGCGTCCAGCATATGGAGATCGGAGGCGACGTCCGCCCGGAGCGAGTGCATCTCCGAGCGCATATCCGCCATCTCGCCGCGCATTTCGCGCAGGAGCTGCAAAACCAGGTTTTCGGGTTCGTCGGCCAATGCTCACTCCGCGCCGCGTGGCTGGCTGCCGTCGCTTTCCTCTTTTAGCGCACCCTCGCGGGCGCGTGAAGGCGGCGGCCGCGCTGCTCGAGCGCCGCTATTTCTACGGCGGCCTGCTTCGCCACAATTCGCGCGCGTTTGACGGCGAGACTGTTCAGCGTCCAAAATCGCGGAAGAGGGACGCCTCCCGCGAAGATTGTTGCGCCCTGGACTGATGCATTCGCGGGCGCCGATCCCTATCTTCTTGGCAAACGTGGCAGATGGACCCCCTCGCGCCCATGAACTCAATCAATGTTGCGCCGCTCGAAACCGCCGTCGCCGAATCGGCTGAGCGGGCGCTGGATCATATCGGGCGCGCCCGCGCCGCCATCGGCGCCGTCATCTTCGGACAGGACGAGGTGGTGGAGCAGGCGCTCGTCACCATTCTTGCCGGCGGCCATGGCCTGCTCGTCGGCGTGCCGGGACTCGCAAAGACGAAGCTCGTCGAGACGCTCGGCAAGGTGCTGGGCCTCGCCGAGCAGCGCGTGCAGTTCACGCCGGACCTTCTGCCCGCCGACATCATCGGCTCCGAAGTGCTGGAGGAGGGCGCCGACCGCACCCGTTCCTTCCGCTTCATCAAGGGCCCGATCTTCGCGCAGCTTCTCATGGCGGACGAGATCAACCGCGCCTCGCCCCGCACGCAATCCGCCCTGCTGCAGGCGATGCAGGAGCATCATGTCAGCGTCGCCGGCAAGCGCTACGACCTGCCGCGTCCCTTCCATGTGCTCGCGACCCAGAACCCGCTGGAGCAGGAGGGCACCTATCCGCTGCCCGAGGCCCAGCTCGACCGCTTCCTGCTGCAGATCGACGTGCATTATCCCGACCGCGCCAGCGAGCGCCGGGTTTTGCTCGAGACGACAGGCGACAAATCGGCCGAGGCTGTCCAGGCGCTCGACGCCGAGGAGCTGATGGCGACGCAGCGCCTCGTGCGGCGTCTGCCGGTCGGCGACAAGGTGGTGGACGCCATTCTCGATCTGGTGCGCGCCGCGCGCCCGGGCGAGGGCCATCCGGAGATCGCGCCGCATGTGGCCTGGGGTCCGGGTCCGCGCGCCGCGCAGGCGCTCATGCTCGCAACCCGCGCCCGCGCGCTCGCAACGGGGCGCCTCGCGCCGTCGCTCGACGACGTCGCGGCCCTGGCGGCGCCGGTGCTGCGTCACCGCATGGCGCTGAATTTCGCGGCGCGCCGCGAGACGACTGTCGCGGAGCTGATCGACAAGCTCGTGTCGCGGATCGGCTGATGGCGGTGCGTTTACCCCCTCCCCAACCCTCCCCCGCTTCGCGGGAGAGGGGGCCGATTGTGACCTTCATCGAGAATGCTGATCGTGAGCGTCCCCTCTCCCGCATTAGCCCGTCGAGAGACGGGCGTCTTGCAGACGCCCTATGGCGGGGGAGGGTCAGGGAGGGGGCGCTTCAGCACCCGCTATGATCCGGCCAATCACCACCACAGCCTACGACCCCGCCGCCCGCACGCAGATCGACGGCGCCGTCGCGGCCGACCTCGCCGCGCGCCTGCCGCGCCTCGTCAATCGCGCTCATGAGATCGCGGCCAGCGTCGCCTATGGCGTCCATGGCCGCAAGCGCGCCGGGCAGGGCGAGACCTTCTGGCAATATCGCCCCTTCGCCCATGGCGAGGCGGCGCATCGCATCGACTGGCGCCGCTCGGCGCGCGGCGATCAGCTCTATGTGCGCGAGCGCGAGTGGGAGGCGGCGCACGACTATTTCCTCTGGATGGACTGCTCGCCCTCCATGGCGTTCGTCTCCTCGCTCGCCCAGGACGACAAGCTTTCGCGCGGCGTCACGCTCGGTCTGGCGCTAGCGGATGTGCTGGTGAAGGGCGGCGAGCGCGTCGCCGCTTTGGGGCTCACGGCGCCTATCTCCGCCCGCGACGTGATCGACCGCCTGTTGCGCGCGCTCTACGACGGCGCCGCCGATATTTCGCGCGACGAGCTACCCCCTGAAGCAGCCTTGCGCCCACGCGCGCGCGTCGTGCTCATCTCGGATTTTCTCTGCGACCTCGGCGCGCTTTTCGCGCGGCTGCGGGGCTTCGCGGGCGCTGGCGCCTCGGGCGCCTTGCTGATGATCACCGACCCGAGCGAAGAGAGCTTTCCTTTCACGGGCGAGACCATGTTCCTCGATACGGACGGCGGCCCGGCCTTTCATGCGGGCGACGCGCGCAGCCTGCGGGCGGCCTACGCCAAGCGTTTCGACGCGCATCGTGAGGCGGTGCGCGAAGCGGCGCGCGCCAGCGGCTTTCTCTTTCTGCAGCATCACACCGACCGGCCGGCCGCCGAGGCGGCGCTCGCGCTCGCCATGGGTCTGCACGGCGTGGAGGAGACGCTGTAATGGGCGGCCTCTCCTTCGCCGCGCCGCTGGCGCTGATCGGCCTTGCGAGCCTGCCGCTGATCTATTGGCTGCTGCGCGTGACGCCGCCGCGCCCGCGCGAGATCGTTTTTCCGCCAACCAAGATTTTGCGCGAGCTGCGGCGCGATGAAGAGACGCCGTCGAAGACGCCGTTATGGCTCCTGCTCATGCGCCTCGGACTCGCGGCGGCGCTGATCCTCGCCATGGCGGGGCCGGTCTGGAGTCCGTCCGGGACCGTCGCGGCCATCTCAACGCCGACCCTCGTCGCGCTCGACGACAGCTGGGCTGCAGCCCCTTCCTGGGAGAAGCGTGTCGCCGCCGGAGCGGCCATCATCGAGAGCGCCGCGCGCGGCGGCGCGCCGGTCGCCGTCATGACGCTTTCCGAGACCGCCGCGCCGAGCCTGTCCGAGGCGGGGCGCGCATTGGAGAAGCTGCGTTCCGAGCGGCCGAAGCCCTATTTTTCCAACCGCGCCGCTGCGGCCGACGCGCTGGCGGCTTTCGCCAAGGCAAATCCTAAGGCGCGGATCGTCTGGATCAGCGACGGTCTTGCCCAAGGCGAGGCGGGCGCTTTCGCCAAAGCGCTGAAGGCCGCCTCCGACGCGGGCGCCCGAGTCGAGGTTCTCACCGACGATCATGCGCCGCTGGCGCTCGCCGCGCCGACGAATGACGCCGCGACGCTCGGCGTCGACGCCTTGCGCGCCGACGCCTCCGGGCCCGCCGCCGCGACGGTCGTGGCCTATGACTCGCGAGGCCAGATCATCGGCCGCGCCGGCGTCGATTTCGGCGGGTCGCTGCGGGCGAAGGCGACGCTCGATTTGCCGGTTGAGCTGCGCAACGACGTGAGCCTATTGCGTATCGAGGGCGAAAATTCCGCCGGCGCCGTTGCGCTGCTCGACGCGCGCTCGAAAGTGCGCCGCGTCGCGGTTGCCGGCGGCGCCGGGCTCGACGAGGCGCAGCCTCTGCTCTCGCCGCTCTATTATCTGGAGAAGGCGCTCGCGCCTTTCGCGCAGACCCGCGAAGCCCGGCCTGGGGTGACCGATCCCATCCAGGCGCTGCTCGCGGAGCGGCCCAATGTTTTGGCGCTCGCCGATGTCGGCCTTGCGCCCGGCGAAACATATGAGGCCTTGAGCCGCTTCGTCGAGGAGGGCGGCACGCTCATCCGCTTCGCCGGCCCGCGCCTCGCCAACGCCGCAGACGATCTTCTGCCCGTGCGCCTGCGCCGCAACGGCCGCGTTCTCGGCGGCGCGCTGTCCTGGGAGACGCCCAAGGCGCTCGCCGACTTCGACGCGACGAGCCCCTTTTTCGGTCTCCCGGCTTCCAAGGATGTGAGCGTCCAGCGTCAGGTGCTGGCGGAGCCCGATCCCGGCCTTGCGCAAAAGAGCTGGGCGCGGCTCTCGGACGGCACGCCGCTGGTCACCGCTGAACGGCGCGGCAAGGGGCTGATCGTGCTCTTCCATGTCAACGCCGATACGAGCTGGTCGAACCTGCCGATCTCCGGGCTCTTCGTGGATATGCTCAAGCGCATCTGCGCCATGTCCGGCGAGTCCGCGCCCTTGCCGGGCGACGAGACGACGGCGACCGCGAGCGACCAGCGGCTTCTGGCGCCGATGAAGGCGCTCGACGGTTTCGGGGCGCTTGGCGCGCCGGGGCCGAACGCTCAGGCGATCACGGCCGATTTCACAGGGGCTGCGAGCGCGGAGCATCCGCCGGGCCTTTACGGGGCAGGCGACGCTTCCGTGGCCTTGCAGACGCTGCGGGCGGAGGATGACATCTCTCGCTTCGACTTCGCGGCGGCGGGTCTCGCGACGAGCGTCCTTGCCTCCGGCGCGCCCGTCGATTTTCGCGGTCCGCTGCTCGCCGCCGCGCTGCTCGCCTTCATTGCCGACGCCGTCATCGTTCTGGTGCTCTCCGGCAAGTTGCGCGTGAGGCCGTTGACGGCGGCGGCCGGCGCTCTTGTCATTCTTCTGGCCCCCCTGCATGCGCGAGACGCGCGCGCCGAGAACGGCGCGAAACCGGTCGTCTCGCAGCGCGACAAGGAGGCGGCGCTGACGACGCGGCTCGCCTATGTCGTTTCGGGCGATGCGAAGATCGACGAGGTGTCGCGTTCCGGTCTCGAAGCCCTTTCGAGAACGCTCGCCACGCGCACCTCCTTCTCGCCCGGCGATCCGATCGGCGTCGATCCGGCGAAGGACGAACTGGCCTTCTATCCCATGCTCTATTGGCCGGTCGTGGCGAGCGCGGCGCAGCCATCGGCCAAGACCACCGCGCGGGTCGCCAATTATATGCGGCAGGGCGGCACCGTCGTCTTCGATACGCGCGACGCGCTCGCTCAGCGTCCCGGCGACGCGCCGACGCCCGAGACGCAATGGCTGCGAGACTTCACCAAGGGGCTCGATATTCCTGAGCTGGAAGTGGTCCCGAGCGATCACGTCATCACCAAGACCTTTTATCTGCTCGACGGCTTCGTCGGACGCTACGCCAGCGGCCAGACATGGGTCGAGGCGCTGCCGCCCGATCCGAAAGAGGGCGCCGCGCGGCCGGTGCGCGCCACCGACAGCGTCTCGGCGATCGTCATCACCTCGAACGATCTCGCCAGCGCCTGGGCGCAGGACAAGCGCGGCCAGCCGCTCTTCCCGCTGACGCCCGGCGGTGCGCGGCAAAGGGAGCTGGCGCTGCGGGGCGGGGTCAATCTCGTAATGTATACGCTGACGGGGAATTACAAATCCGACCAGGTGCATGTGAGGGATCTGCTGGAGAGGATAGGGCAGTGACGCGCGCTCTAGCCCCCTCCCTGTCCCTCCCCAGCTTTGTGGGAGAGGGGACGCTCACGACCAGCATTCACACCCCTTCGATGCAGGCGACCATCTGCTCCCTCTCCCGCGAAGCGGGGGAGGGTTGGGGAGGGGGCGCATGAGCGACCTCAATCTCACCTTCGCGCCGCTGCTCCCCTGGTCGCTTCTCGCCGCCTTCGCGCTTCTCGGCGCCGCCGCGCTCACCCTCGGCGCCATGGCGGGCCAGCGCGGCACAGCCCTGCGGGCGCTCGCGCTCGCTCTCGTCCTCGCCGCGCTGACCGACCCCTCTCTCGTCACCGAAAAGCGCGATCCGCAGAAGACCGTCGTCGCCGTCGTCATCGACAAGAGCGAGAGCCAGAATTTCGGCGCCCGCGCCGCGCAGACAGAGGAGGCTCGCAAGGCGCTCGACGCGGCGCTCGCGAAATTCGGCGATGTCGAAACGCGCTTCGTCACCGTCACCAATGACGCGAGCGGCAATGACGGCACCAAGCTTTTCGGCGCGCTGGAGCAGGCGCTCAAGGACGTGCCCCCGGAGCGCGTCGGCGGCGCCTTGCTCGTCACCGACGGCGTTGTGCACGACATCCCCGCCAAGGCCGAGGCGCTCGGTTTCCGCGCGCCGATCCATGCGCTGATCACCGGCAAAGAGAAAGAGCGCGACCGCCGCATTGAGCTTGTCGAGGCGCCGCGCTTCGGCATCGTCGGCAAGGAGCAGACGATCCGCGCCCGCGTGGTCGACACCGGCGGCGATAATGCGCGCGCGCCCATCACCGTGCGTCGCGACGGCGAGAGCCTGCCGACCTACAGCCCCGTGCCGGGGGACATCGTCAATATCCCGGTGAAGATCGCGCATGGCGGGGCCAATATCGTCGAGCTGGAAGTTGCGCCCGCGCCGGGCGAGCTGACGCTCGCCGACAATAAGGCGGTCGTCTCCATCGAAGGCGTGCGCGACCGGGTCAAAGTGCTGCTTGTCTCCGGCGAGCCGCATCCGGGCGAACGTAGCTGGCGCAATCTTTTGCGCGCCGACGCCAATGTCGAGCTTGTCCATTTCACTATTCTGCGCCCGCCGGAAAAACTCGACGTCACGCCATCGAGCGAGCTATCGCTGATCGCCTTTCCGACGGCCGATCTCTTCGGGCGCAAGATCAACGAATTCGATCTCATCATCTTCGATCGCTATTCGAGCCAGACGCTGCTGCCCTCGGTCTATTTCGAGAATATCGCGCATTACGTCGAAAATGGCGGGGCGTTTCTCGCGGCGGTGGGGCCGGATTACGCCACGCTGCGCGGCCTTTATTATTCGCCGATCTCGACCATCCTGCCGGCGCGGCCGGACGGCTCCTTATTCGAAGAAGCGTTCAAGGCGCATATCAGCAAGGATGGCGAGAAACACCCGGTGACGCGCGGCCTGCCCGGCGGCAAGAGCGATCCGCCGCAATGGGGCGAATGGTTCCGGCAGATCGACGCCGATGTGCTGAAGGGAACGCCCATTCTCTCCGGCGCGCGCGACAAGCCGCTACTGGTGCTCTCGCATGAGGGCAAGGGCCGCGTGGCCTTGCTGCTCAGCGACCAGATCTGGCTCTGGGCGCGCGGCTATGAAGGCGGCGGCCCCAACGCCGACCTCATGCGCCGCCTTGCCCATTGGCTGATGAAGGAGCCCGACCTCGAAGAAGAGGCGCTGCGCGCCGAGGCCCGCGGCCGCGAGGTTACGGTCGAGCGCCAGACGCTGAAGGACGCCGCCGCGCCCGTGACCGCGACGGGGCCCTCGGGCGCGCAGGAGGTGGTCACGCTGAAGCAAAGCGAGCCCGGCCTGTGGCGCGCGCGCTTCGACGCCAGGGAAATGGGCCTGTGGCGCTTCGAGAGCGACGGTCTGACCGCGCTCGTGAATGTCGGGCCGGCGAACCCGCGCGAGTTCCGCGAGGTGGCCTCGACGACGGAGAAGCTCGCGCCTTTGGCCGAGGCGACGGGCGGCACGGTGCGGCGTCTGAGCAAGAATTCGGACGATGTGACCATGCCGCGTCTCGTGGAGATGCGCGACGCGAGCCGCTATGGCGGGTCGGATTGGATTGGCGTCCGGCAGACGGGGGCATCGACGCTCGTTGGGGTAGAGGTGGCGCCGCTGGGGCTCGGGCTTTGGGCGATGCTGGGGTTGCTGGGGGTGGTCGTGGCGGCTTGGGCGTGGGAAGGCAAACGGGGCTGATTTCTCCATTGGCGCCGTCAATGGGCGATGAGGCAAGGCGCCAAAGTGGGCGCCTGCTCAAACCAACATCCCTAAATGCCGTATTGATCGAGAGTCGCGCCGGGCTCACATTTCGAGCGGGCTGAAGTTCGTTCCGCCGAAGAGGAGGATCAAACATGAAGCGCAGGCATATCCTTGGTCTCTTGATTGGCGCGTCTCTGGCAATCGGCTTCGAGCCAGTCGCGGAAGCAATGCCGGCGGCCACGCCCGGAATCGCCGCGGCCGGCGTCTCCAATGCTCCTGTTGTGCAGGTGGTGACGCGCGCGGGCGTCGTGCATCGGTCGACGCGCCGCACGGCTCGGCGCGTGGAGCGCCGTCACACCTACTAAGCGAAGGGCTCCTCGTCGAGCTTCGCCAACAAATGGGCGCGGTTCTGGCGGTTTGGGGGCGGGGCTTCTTAGCGGAAGCTTTCGACCTCCACATTCGTCTCCACTCGCGCCCCGCGACGCTCCAGCGTCAATCTTTTCCGCTCTCCCGGCGCGCCATGAAGCGCGGAGAGAACATTCTCCTTGCTCGCGCCGCGCGCCGCAACGCCGTCGACCGTCAGCAACTCGTCGCCGATCTCGACGCCCAGCGGCGCCTGCGGTCGAGACGCCGGTTGCGCCACGCCGCCAATGATGTAGCGCGCGCCGTTGCGCACCAGCGTTATCGCGGGTTGATCCAGCTCGGCCGCGTCGGGCGCCTTTTGCCGGCGCCAGTAGCTCATGCGGTTCGGATAATCGATCGTCAGCTCGAAATCGCGTAGCGCATTGGCGCCGAGCCAGCCGATGACGGGCGCGGGCGCCGCCTTGCGCCAATTGTCCCAGAAGAGATCGCCGAACGCGCTCTCCACAAAGCCGCCTAAGACCGGCGCCGTGCCGAGAAACCCTAATCCGCTCAACTCCACGCTATCGCCCAGCCGCACGCTCGGGATGCGCAGCACGTCGCCCTCTTTCTCGAAGGCAAAGTCGACCATATTGGCGTTCGCCGCGCCGACGGCGCCATGGGCGCGCAGCCAGTCGGGATGGCGGGCGAGCAGATTGCGCGCGATGTCGCCGCGCATCCAACTGTAGCCGCCGCCGGCGTCGATCACGAGCGCGCGCGTCTCGCCGTCGATTTGGGCCTCGACGGCGGCGAGCCCCGTTTCCGCATTGAGCTGGATCGGAACGGGAGGGCCTTCCGGCCCCTTGGCGCCCGGCGCGTCCAGCGCAAAGAGGCGCCGGCCGTAGTCGATGCGCAGGACATAATCCGTGAACATCCGCGCCGGCAGCATCGCCTCGACCCGCCGCGGCGCGAAGAGATGGTCGAAAGTCGGAACGCCGACGCCGCCGTCGCCATCCTTGACCTGATCCGCGCGCGCGTCGAAGGCGCGCTCGCCAATCCGGAGGCGTAAGGGCGCGCCACGATCGAGACCAAGCTCACGATAAAGGTCAGAGGTTAGAACGGGCGCCGCCATGCCCATGTTGAACCAGGCGAGGGCTTTGCGCTCTTGGCCGTCCGGCGTTGTGAAGGCGACGTCGAGCAGAATGCGGCCCGCATCGAGGATGAAGGCGACGCCTTCTCGCGGCGCCGGAGGTTTCTTGGCTGGCGCGGCGGCGGCTGACAGGGCGATCGATAGAGCCGCGACGAGCGACGTAACGATGATGCGCATGCAATGCCTCTTTGAAAATAAAGGGGGAGGGCGCTACCTGGTCTTCTGCTGAAAATTTAATTTCTTTGAACGATAATTTTGGCGCTTGGACAAGCCGCTTGCCCGTCTACAAATTGAAGTCGTCTCCATCAATGCTAGACTAGGCCTCATGCCCAGACAGCCCGCCGCCTCCTTTGTCCCCGATCCTCAGGCCCTCGTCGGCACGTGCCGGCGCTTTGGGCCTTTCGGTCCCCCCTATGAAATCATCGGGATAGGCGCGGAGGAGCCTCGTGGCGACCGCTGGATGAAAATCCGCGTGCTGGAGACCGGTGAAGTCGCTGATTACAAATTCAGCGACATTTTGGACGATCCAAAGGAGCGTTGATGTTCGCCATCGCCTTCGATCTGGTGGTGGCCGAGACGCAAACTCACCATCCCAAAGGAGTGGCGAAGGCCTATTCCGAACCTCTGGGCGGCTGAAATCCCGACAGGAGATCGAAGTGATTCCCGCCGTCATTGCGAGGAGCGAAGCGACGAAGCAATCCAGAGCCACATCGCGGCTCTGGATTGCTTCGCTTCGCTCGCAATGACGGCATTTTGCGCCTCTACCTGAAATAACATCTCCGCCGCCTCGTTTCAGCCTCGGCGACAAATCACGTAATCTCCTCCCATTCCTACGCAGGAGATTCGCCCTTGCCCCTCTATCGCGCCATCGGCCTCATGTCCGGCACCTCCATGGACGGCGTCGACGTCGCGCTGATCGAGACGGATGGCGACGCGAGCGTCTCCTTCGGGCCGACGGGTTTTTACGCCTATACGGACGCCGACCGCGCCTTGCTGCGCAATGCGCTGGCCGAGGCCGCGACCATGGACGACCGCGACGCGCGGCCGGGCGTGCTCGCCTTCGCCGAGCGCATGGTGACCGACCGCCACGCCGAGGCGGTCGAGACCTTCCTGCGCGACAACGCCATTGACGCGGCCAGCGTGAACATCGTCGGCTTCCACGGCCAGACCGTGCTGCATCGGCCCAAGCAAAAGCTCACGATCCAGATCGGCGACGGGCAGGCGCTCGCCGATCGGCTGGGCATAGATGTGGCGTACGACTTCCGCGCCGCCGACATTGCCGCCGGCGGCGAGGGCGCGCCGATCGTGCCGGTGTTCCATCGCGCGCTGGTGATGGCGGGCGGCATGAAGGGCGAGGTGGCGCTGCTCAATATCGGCGGGGTGGCCAATGTCACCTATGTCGCCGACGGCGAGCACCCCATCGCCTGCGACACGGGCCCCGGCAATGCGCTCATCGACGATCTCATGCTTCAGCGCACCGGCGCGCCGATCGACCGCCATGGCCATATGGCCGCGCGCGGGCGCGTGAACGAGGCCGCGCTCTTGCGCATGCTCGCCCATCCCTTCTTCGACCAGCCGCCGCCAAAGTCGCTCGACCGCAACGCCTTCGCGCTGGAGCCCATCGTAAAACTCTCGACGGAAGACGCCGCCGCGACTCTTACCGCCTTCACGGCGGCCTCGGTGCTGCGGCTCTTTCCGCATCTGCCCAATCAGCCGCAATTGCTCATCGTCTGCGGCGGCGGCGCGCGCAATCCCATTCTGGTGCGCGAATTGGTGATGCGTCTGCCGTGCAAGGTGACGACCGCCGACGCGGTCGGCTGGTCGGCCGACTCCATGGAGGCGCAGGGCTTCGGCTATCTCGCCGCGCGCCTTTTGGAAGGGCTGCCGATTACCTTTCCGACGACGACCGGCGTCCCACAGGCGCTGCGCGGCGGGCGCCTGGCGCGCGCCGGCGGGCGTTGATGCACGCGCCGGACATGGCGGATTAGACTCTTCTCGCAGAGGAGCTGGACTGCTGACAAAGTGGGGTGACGCCCCTCGTGCTTCGAGACGCCTGCTACGCAGGCCCCTCAGCATGAGGGGCTTCTACATCAGCGCCAGACACTTAGGCCTCATCCTGAGGAGCGAGCGAAGCTCGCGTCTCGAAGGACGAGGCCGCCTCGGAGGTTTGTCAATAAACTGACTCTTCTCATAGAGGATCATGCTTTTTTCACCATTTTCCGTATAAGAATGTGCGTAGTTTTGCGCGCGAGGAATACGCGGATGAGCACGCCAGCCAACGCGCCGCCGGCAAAGGCCGAATGGTTCGCGAGCAGACGCAGCGTCATTCTCGGGGGCGTGGGCGCCATCGGGCTCGGCGTCGGCGCCGCCGTGGTCGAGCATGTCTGGAAGCGCAAGGACTTGAGCGCGCGCTTCTTCAATCCCTTTTCGATCGGCAAGTTCGATCTGCCGCCCGTGCCAGGCCTTGTCGATGCGGCGGGTCATCCGGTCCCCGGCTTTTCGAGCGCCGACCTCGCGGGAAAGCGCTCGCTCCTCGTCATCTGGGCCTCCTGGTGCCCGACCTGCCGCGAGGAGCATAAGCATCTTGTCGCTTTGGCGAAGCGCAAACTCGCGCCCATCTACGGCGCGGACGTCAAGGACCCGCCAGCGCGGGCGAAATATTTTCTGGCGAAAAACGGCAACCCCTTCGTCGCCGTCGGCGCGGATGAGCGCACCTATCTTCAACGCGCGCTCGCCGCGAAGGGCGTGCCGGCGACCTTTATCGTCGGTCCGGGGCCCGTGGTCGAATGGTCGACTTACGAGGGGCTCGATCCCGAGATCATCGAAAAGGAAATCGTGCCGCGGCTGACGGCGAAGGCGCTTTAGCGCAAACGCGTCATTGCGAGGAGCGAAGCGACGAAGCAATCCAGGGCAGCTACGGCAGCCCTGGATTGCTTCGCTCCGCTCGCAATGACGGAAGTTAGTCGCCCCGCGCGGGGATCAGAATGCGCGGCGGATTGTTGAGGCGCCGGTCGAGATAGGCGTCCACATGCGCGATCAGCGGCTCGACCTTGTTCTCGAAGAAGTGGTTGGCGCCTTCGACCACGGCATGCTCGATGAGGATGCCCTTCTGCGTCTTGAGCTTCTCGATCAGCCCGGTGACTTCTTTCAGCGGCGCGACGCGGTCCTGGTCGCCGTGAATGAAAAGGCCCGAGGACGGGCAGGGGGCCAGGAACGAGAAGTCGAACCGATTTGCCGGCGGCGCGACGGAGATAAAGCCTTCGATCTCCGGCCGGCGCATGAGCAACTGCATGCCGATCCAGGAGCCGAAGGAGACGCCGGCGATCCAGCAGGCGCGCGCCTCGGGGTTTACCGCCTGCGCCCAATCGAGCGCAGCCGCCGCGTCCGAGAGTTCGCCCGAGCCATGGTCGAAGGCGCCCTGCGAGCGTCCGACGCCGCGGAAGTTGAAGCGCAGCACCGAGAAGCCGCGCTCGGCGAAGGCGTAATAGAGGTGGTAGACGATCTGATTATTCATCGTCCCGCCGAATTGCGGGTGCGGATGCAGGATGATGGCGATCGGCGCGCCGCGCGTGGCGGACTGATGGAAGCGGCCTTCGAGCCTGCCGGCGGGACCGGCGAAGATGACTTCGGGCATTTGAATTCCCTGTGGAAACTGGCTGGGGCGTTCTTAACACGCTTGACCGAGTGAAAAGCAAGGGAATTCGGCGCCTCGTGGCGTCTTCGCCTTGATTTCAACGCAGATCGGGAGAAGGGCTCGCGGCGCCGTGGGCGAGCGCTTAAATCTTTGTGCATGAACTGCAACCTCTTGCGCGCCCGCGCGCCCCTCTTCTTTGCCGTTGCGTCGTTGCTGCTTTGGTTCGCGGCGGGGAACTTTGCGCCCGCGCTGGAGAGCTTCCGCCTCGCCGCGAGCAAGGACGATCCTGTCGCGCTCGCCGAGGCGCGGCTCGATCAGATGTTCACATCCACGCGGTTCGCTGCCGGCCTCGACGCAGCGCTCGCCGCTCGGGATGAAGAATTAGCGGAGAGCTTCATCGAGCTCGGGGCCAGGCGCGGATTTGCTGCGTCCCCGGAACAGCACGCGCGCCTTTCCGCGCTTCACACGCGGGCGCGAGAGAAGGCAGTCGAGGATTTTTCGGAAGGCTTCCTTCAAGGCGCGCGCGAAAATGGCGCCGGTTTCGCGGGGGCGCTGGTCGGCGACCTCACAGGCTACGGCGATCTGCGCGATCTTTGGAACGAAGCGAAAAAGCTGGACCGGAACGAGGAGCCGGACGCGCTTGTCGTCGGCCTCGCTGCAACGGGCCTGGCGCTTTCCGCCGCCACCTGGTCGAGCGTTGGCGCCTTGCTCCCGGCGCGCTATGGCCTGACCATGGTGAAAGGCGCGCAAAGGGCCGGGCGCCTTTCCGCGCCTCTGGCCAAGGCGCTGACCGCCGCCGCGGCGAAGGCCGTTGGCCGCGAGGCGCTTGCCGCAGGCGTCTCCGCCGGAGCGAAGCTCGATCTCGCCCTGGCGCGCGCCGCAGCCGCCAAAGTCGTCCGGCCTGGCGCGCTCGCCGGTTTCCGCGCGCTCGACAAAGACGCCGCGACCCTCTTTCGCCGCGCTGGGGCTGGCGGGGTGAAGGACGCGCTCGCCATCGCCGAAGACGCCGCAGAATTCGGCAAGGCGGCGAAGCTCGCGCAAGTAGAGGGCTCCGCGACGCGGGCGATTTTGGCGACGCTTGGTCGCGGGGCGCTGATCTTCGGCGGCCTCGCCGTGACTGCCGCAAACGCGGTCATGGGGTTGGCGGCTTCCCTGCTGGGGCTGGGGGTTCTAGCGCAGCGGTTCGGGTTCTGGCTCGGGCGGCGCCGACTGCTTTGGAATTAACTGCGGTCTGACGGTCGTCTCGACCCGCAAGCGATGGAGAGTGGCGAGATTGCGCGCCCGGCCTCTCCCGTCCGCGGCCGAGAGAGCGTAAATCAGCGTCATGTCCAAAAACCGCATCTATCTCGACCACAACGCCACCTCGCCCCTGCGCCCGGCCGCGCGGGCGGCGATGCTGGCGGCGATGGAGGCGCCGGGGAACGCTTCCTCGGTCCATGCCGAGGGGCGCGCAGCGAAGGCGGTGCTGGAGCAGGCGCGGGCGGCGATCGCCAAGGGGCTCGGAACAGCCCCCCGCAATGTCGCCTTCACGAGCGGCGCGACCGAGGCCGCCAATCTCGTCCTCACGCCCATGTTGCAGCGCGGAAGCGAAACGGTGCCGATCGAGGTTCTGCTCGTCGGCGCCGGGGAGCATCCAGCGGTTTTGATGGGCCATCGCTTTCCTGCTCAGGCCGTCGAGCGGATCGCGTTGACGCCGGCGGGGGCGCTGTCGCTCGCCGCTCTGGAGGCGGCGCTGGCGCGCTCTCGCGGCAAGCGCGTCCTCGTCGCGCTTCAAGCGGTAAACAACGAAACGGGCGTGATTCAGCCCGTTTACGAGGCCGCCGAACGGGTCCATGCGGCGGGCGGCCTCCTCATTTGCGACGCAACCCAGGCGATTGGCAGAATAGAGACAACCTTCAAAAGCACCGGCGCAGATTTTTTGTTCTTTTCCTCACATAAGCTCGGCGGTCCATTGGGGGCGGGGGCGCTTGCGGCGGCGCAAGATGGCCTCCACATATCGGATGCGCTGGTGAAGGGCGGCGGGCAGGAGTTCGGCCGCCGGGCCGGAACCGAGAATGTCCCTGCAATCGCCGGTTTCTCGGCGGCTTTCACGGCCGCGCTCCAAGGGGTCCCGAGCGAAAACACGCGTCTTGGCGCCCTGCGCGACGCGCTGGAGAGCCGAATCGCGGGGATTGTGACCGATGTTCGCTTTTTCGGCAGAGGCGCGCATCGCGTCGGCAGCGTCAGCGCCTTCGCGATACCGGGCATTCCTGCGCATACGCTGTTGATGGCGCTGGACCTTGCGGGCGTCGCGGTCTCCAGCGGCTCTGCCTGCTCTTCGGGCAAGGTCCGCGAGTCCCACGTCCTCGCGGCGATGGGGGCGCCCGAAAAAGAGGCGCTGCGCGCCAGCCTGGGTTGGTCTACGCGGCAAGAGGATGTAGAACAGTTTGGAATGGTTCTTGCGGAGGTCGTGGACCGTATCAGGTCGCGGCGTTCCGGCGCCTGAAAAAGGCTGGAACCGCATCGGCCGGCGGACCTTGAACCCGTCGTGGCGAGGAGAGAGAGAAGATGGCGGCTCGTCAGGAGACCGTTGCGCGCGTCGAGGAAATCGACGTCGACGCCTACAAGTATGGCTTTACGACGGAGATCGAGTCCGAGAAGGCCCCCAAGGGCCTGAGCGAAGACATCGTTCGCTTCATCTCCGCCAAGAAGAACGAACCCGAGTGGCTCACCGAATGGCGGCTGGAGGCGTATCGCCGCTGGCTGACCATGGAAGAGCCCAACTGGGCGCGGGTCCATTATCCGCCGATCGACTATCAAGACCTCTACTACTACGCCGCGCCGAAGTCGACGCCCGGGCCCAAGACGCTCGACGAGGTCGATCCGGAGCTGCTGCGCACCTATGAGAAGCTCGGCATTCCGCTCAAGGAGCAGGAAATCCTCGCGGGCGTCGAGACGCGCAAGGTCGCTGTGGACGCGGTCTTCGACTCGGTGTCGGTCGCGACGACCTTCAAAGAGGAGCTCGGCAAGGCGGGCGTGATCTTCTGCCCGATCTCCGAGGCCGTGAAGACGCATCCCGAGCTGGTGCGCAAATATCTCGGCTCGGTCGTGCCGGTGACCGATAATTTCTACGCGACGCTGAACAGCGCTGTCTTCTCCGACGGCTCCTTCGTCTATGTGCCGAAGGGCGTGCGCTGTCCGATGGAGCTGTCCACCTACTTCCGCATCAATGAGCAGAAGACGGGGCAGTTCGAGCGCACGCTGATCATCGCCGACGCGGGCTCTTATGTCAGCTATCTCGAAGGCTGCACGGCGCCCAAGCGCGACGAGAACCAGTTGCACGCGGCCGTTGTCGAGCTGGTGGCGCTCGACGACGCCGAGATCAAATATTCGACGGTGCAGAACTGGTACCCCGGCGACAGCGAGGGCAGGGGCGGCATTTACAACTTCGTCACCAAGCGCGGCGACTGCCGCGGCCGCAACTCGCATATTAGCTGGACGCAGGTGGAGACGGGCTCGGCCATCACCTGGAAATATCCGTCCTGCATCCTGCGCGGCGACGATAGCCAGGGCGAGTTCTATTCGATCGCGGTGTCGAACGGCCATCAGCAGGTCGACAGCGGCACCAAGATGATCCACTTGGGCCGCAACACCAAGAGCCGCATCGTCTCCAAGGGCATTTCGGCCGGCAAGTCGCAGAACACCTATCGCGGGCAGGTGTCTGCGCATCGCAAGGCGGAAGGCGCGCGCAACTTCACCCAATGCGACAGCCTGCTGGTCGGCCACGACTGCGGCGCGCATACGGTTCCCTATATCGAGTCGAAGAACCCGAGCGCGCAGTTTGAGCATGAAGCGACGACCTCGAAAATCTCTGAGGATCAGCTCTTCTACGCTCAGCAGCGCGGACTGTCGGCGGAAGAGGCGACGGCGCTGATCGTGAACGGCTTCGTGCGCGACGTGCTGCAGCAGCTTCCGATGGAATTCGCGGTCGAGGCGCAGAAGCTGATCTCGATCTCGCTGGAAGGGAGCGTGGGATGAGCGGACGTGTCGTTCATCTCTCTCTCCCAGATGATCTGGCGGCCGAGATATCGGCCGCGGTTGGGCGCGGCGAATATGCGAGCGAGACTGACGCGGTTCTTGGCGCGGTCGAGGAATGGCGCGCTCAGAGACAGGCTGATGCGATCGGCGTCGAGGAACTGCGGCGTCTCATCCAGGAAGGCGTCGAGAGCGGTCCCGGTCGTTTCGAAACTTTCGAAGACATCCGCGCGGAGGCGCGACGTCGTTTCCATGGCGCGTAAGCGCAAATGCAACTTCGCCGCTCCGCGCGAGCCGAACAGGATTTGATCGAGATATGGAACTTCATCGCCAAGGACAACGAGGCGGCTGCGGACCGGATCTTCGATCTGCTGGTCGCGAAATCAGAACTCGTCACGCGCAACCCCGCGATCGGACGCCTGCGACAGGACCTTGGGGACGGCGTTCGCAGCACATTGGCGGGCTCATGGGCCGTCTTCTACCGCGTGCATTCGGAGCACGTCGAAATTCTTCGCTACCTGCATACGCGTCGCCGCATGCCGGAAATCCTGTAGCGCGCCTGCGCCCCTCCCCCTATTGGCAAGGACTCGCATAATGCTCGAAATCAAAAACCTCCACGTTTCGGTCGGCGACCGGAAAATTCTCAAGGGCCTCAACCTCACCGTGAAGGACGGCGAGGTCGCCGCCATCATGGGACCGAATGGCACCGGCAAATCGACCCTTTCCTATGTGATCTCCGGCCGCGAGGGCTATGAGATCACGGAAGGCGAAGTGCTGCTCGACGGCGAGAACGTCCTCGATCTCGAGCCGCATGAGCGCGCCGCCAAGGGCATCTTCCTCGCTTTCCAATATCCGGTCGAAATTCCCGGCGTCGCCACCATGACCTTCCTCAAGGCGGCGATGAACGCCCAGCGCCGCCTGCGCGGCGAGCCCGAGCTGGAGACGCCGGAATTCATGAAGGCTGTGAAGGAAGCGTCCGCCAAGCTCGGCGTCAGCCAGGAGATGCTGCGCCGGCCGCTGAACTCCGGCTTTTCCGGCGGCGAGAAGAAGCGCATGGATATTCTGCAGATGGCGCTGCTTCAGCCGAAATTCGGCATTCTCGACGAGACCGACTCGGGCCTCGACATCGACGCGCTGCGCGTCGTCTCGGAAGGCGTCAATTCGCTGCGCTCGCCGCAGCGCTCCTTCCTGGTCATCACCCACTATCAACGCCTCCTCGATTACATCAAGCCGGATACGGTGCATGTGATGGCCAAGGGCGTTATCCAGCGCTCGGGCGGGCCGGAGCTGGCGCTCGAGCTCGAAGACCGCGGCTATCAGGAATATCTGGCTGAAGAGGCGGCGTAAGCCATGATCAAGCTCGCGACAGAAGCCGACACCGCTTTCTCCGCGCTCTTCGAAACGATGAAGAGCAAGGGCGCCGCCAGCCTGCGTCAGGCGGCCTGGGAAGCCTTCGCCGCCAAGGGCCTGCCGAACCGGCGCGTCGAGGCCTGGCATTACACCGACCTCAAGGCCGCGCTCGCCAAGCCCGCGCCGATCGCTCCCGCCCCGGCGGGCGCGGCGGAACTGCCGGCCGCGGCTGGGACGGTGCGGCTCGTCACGCTCGACGGCGTGTTTCGAGCGGACCTCTCGGATCTCGCCTCGCTGCCGGAAGGCGTGAAGATCCAGCCGCTGCGCGAGGCGCTGGCGCAGGGCGCGCCGGGCGTCATGGCGCTCGTCGCGAGTGACGACGTGCAGGCGCAAGACCCCATGGTCGCGATGAACGCCGCGCTGATGCAGGACGGCGTGATCCTGCGCATCGCCGCCGGCGTGACGCTGGAAAAGAAGATCGAGCTGGCGAGCTATGTGTCCTCCCCGGAGGCGCAGTCGAGCTTCACCCGCTCGCTCGTTATCCTGGGCAAGGACGCCAAGGCGACGATCGTCGAGACGGCCGGCGCGCTCACCGCGGCGCCCGCACAGGATAATCAGACGCTCATCGTGAGGCTCGCCTCCGGCGCCACGCTCGATCTGGTGACGCTGGCCTCAGGGCAGGGCGACAAGCTCGTGCGCGTCATGAGCCTGCTCGCGCATCTCGACGAAGGCGCGAGCCTCAACTCCTATGCGCTGATCGAAGGCGCGGGGCTGTTGCGCCGGCAAATCTTCGCTCGTCTCGACGGCGAGCGGGCGAAGGTTGCGCTCAATGGCGCGACGCTCGCGCGCGGGCGCCAGCATGCGGATACGACACTCGTCGTCGATCACGCCTTCCCGAACGGCGAGAGCCGCGAAGCGTTCCGGAACATCATCGACGAGCAGGGAACCGGCGTCTTCCAGGGCAAGATCGTCGTGCGGCCGCATGCGCAGAAGACCGACGGCGTCATGCAGTCGAAAGCGATCCTGCTTTCCGACGGCGCGACCATGAACAACAAGCCGGAGCTCGAGATCTTCGCCGACGATGTCCAATGCGGCCATGGCGCCACATGCGGACGGCTCGACAAGGAGCAGCTTTTTTATCTCATGGCGCGCGGCATTCCGCGCTATGCGGCGGAATCGCTCCTCATCGAAGGCTTCGCCAACGAGGCTTTCGCAGGGCTCGAAGACGAGACGTTGCGCGGCTATCTCGTCGAACGCATCTCCTCCTGGCTAGCGGCGAGATCCAAATGAATGAGCAGGCGCCCTTGAAACTCTACGACGTCGAGGCGGTCCGCGCGGATTTCCCGATCCTGGCCGAGCGGCCCTATGGCAAGCCGCTCGCCTATCTGGACAACGCCGCTTCGGCGCAGAAGCCGCGCGCGGTGATCGAGCGGCTGACGCATTTCTACGAGCATGAATACGCCAACGTCCATCGCGGCCTGCATTATCTCGCCAACGCCGCGACGGAAGGCTATGAGGGCGCCCGCGAGACCTTGCGGCGTTTCCTCAACGCCCCTTCGACGGAAGAGATCATTTTCACCCGCGGCGCGACCGAAGCGCTCAATCTCGTCGCCTCCTCCTATGGGCTCGCCCATATTGGCGAAGGCGACGAGATCATCGTCTCGCTGATGGAGCACCACTCCAATATCGTGCCCTGGCACTTCCTGCGGGAACGCAAGGGCGCGGTGATCAAATGGATCGTGCCGGACGACAATGGCGTGATCGATCTCGACGCCTTCGAGAAGATGATCTCCGATCGCACGAAGATCGTCGCGGTCACCCATATGTCGAATGTCGTCGCGGCCCCGACGCCGATCGCCGAAATCGCGCGCATTGCCCATGCCCATGGCGTGCCGGTCTGCGTGGATGGCTCTCAGGGCGCGGTGCATCTCGATGTGGATGTTCAGGCGCTCGACGTCGATTTCTACGTCGTCACCGGCCACAAGCTCTATGGGCCCACGGGCATCGGCGCCGTTTACGGCAAGAGGAAGTGGCTCGAGAGCCTGCCGCCCTTCGCCGGCGGCGGCGAGATGATCGAAACCGTCACGCGCGATACGGTGACTTACAACGCGCCGCCGCATCGCTTCGAGGCCGGCACGCCGCCGATCGCTCAGGCCGTGGGCCTCGCCGCCGCGCTGGATTATATCGAGAGCATCGGCCGCGGCGCGATCCGCGCGCATGAGGCGCAGCTCACCGCTTACGCGCAGCAGCGTCTCTCGGAGATCGAGGGGCTGCGCATCTTCGGCAATGCGCCCGACAAGGGGCCGATTGTCGCTTTCGAGATGGCGGCCGCCCATGCGCATGACGTCGCCACGATCATCGATCGCTCCGGTGTCGCAGTGCGCGCCGGCACGCATTGCGCCATGCCGCTGCTGTCGCACTTCGGCGTCACCTCGACCTGCCGCGCTTCCTTCGCGCTCTATAATACGCGTGACGAGGTAGATCGTTTGGCAGACGCTTTGCTTAAAGCTCAAAAACTTTTCGCGTGAGGAGGTTCTCGTGCTGATGAGCGAAGCTCTTAAAACAAGCGAAACGGAAAGCGTCGATCCTGTGGCTGCGGATGAGCGCACAACGAAAGCGGTAGCGGGCGACAGCCTTGCGGACGAAGTCGTCAAGGCGCTGAAGACGGTCTACGACCCTGAGATTCCGGCTGACATTTACGAGCTGGGACTCGTCTATCGGATCGACATTTCCGACGAAGGCGTGGTCGAAATCGACATGACGCTGACGGCGCCGGGCTGTCCCGTCGCCGGCGAAATGCCCATATGGGTCAAGAATGCGGTGAACACAGTGCCCGGCGTCAGCGACGTCAAGGTCAATCTCGTGTTCGACCCCCCGTGGGATCAGAGCCGCATGTCGGACGAGGCGCGCGTCACGCTCGACATGTTCTGAGTGGAATGCGCCAAGGCGGGCGCGGGATGTCATGTTTACGCCGCGGTTGAAACCAAAGGTTCTGGAGACAGCCGTCTACGTCGAAGATCTCGCGCGGGCCGGGCGCTTCTATGAGGAAACGCTCGGCCTCACGCCCATGGCGCAAGACAGCCGCATGTGGGCGCTCGATTGCGGTCCGGTGAGCGTGCTGCTGCTCTTCAAGCGCGGCGCAACCTTGGAGCCGGTGGATTTGCCGGGCGGGCGCATTCCGCCGCATGACGGATCGGGACCGGCGCATTTGGCTTTTGCCGTCGAAGCGGATGAAATTCCCGCATGGGAGAACCGCCTCGCCGAGCATGGCGTCGAGATCGAAGCGCGAATGCAATGGCCACGCGGTGGGATCAGCCTTTATTTCCGCGATCCCGACGACCACCTTGTAGAGCTTGCGAGCCCCGGTATCTGGGCGAACTATTGAGGATGAAGAGATGTCGGCACCGAGCGTGATGAATGTTAGCCCCGCCGCCGCCGAGCGCGTGCGCGGCCTGTTGGCCAAATCCGAACCAGGCGTCGGGCTTCGTGTCTCGCTCGAGAAGAGCGGCTGCGCCGGCGTCGCCTATCGAATGGCGCTGACCGAGCCGGAGCCGGGCGACGAGGTGATCGATTTCGACGGCGGCCGCGTCATCGTCGACTCCAAGGCCGTGCTTTATCTGCTCGGGACGACAATGGACGTGAAGACCACGCAATTCGAGTCGTCTTTCGTCTTCGAGAACCCCAACCAGACCTCCGCCTGCGGCTGCGGCGAGAGCGTCGAGTTGAAAGAGGCGGACCCCTCCAGCCTCGCCCCGACGGCGTAACGGCGCCTACACGCTTCATTAACGCTGACAATGCGTTTGCTTTTCTCCGCGACTGATAAATAGCGCTTTCTTCAACATCGAGGGCCAAAGCTCCGGCAGTGCGTTTTGTGCGTCCCGGAGCCGTCTCGATGTCCGTTTCCAAACCACCCGTCGTCGCGTCGAGCGTCGCCCTCCTGGCCGCACTGTCCCTGGTCCCATCGCAGGGCCTCGCGCGCGACGGACGGCGTGTGGGCGAGGATGTGATTTACGAAATGGCGCCGATGGCGCCGAATTCGACGCAGGACATTATTTTCGAGATGGCGCCTTTGAAGCCGGTCAAGGGCGCCGCGCAGGCGTCCAAGCCAGCGCCGAAGCCTGTCGAGCAACCAAGCCCCGCCGTCGCCGCGAAACCGGAGCTGAAGCCCACATTGGCGCCGGGCGCCGCTGTGCAAGCGGCGCCCGCCCAGCCTGCCCAGCCTCCGGTTGCAGAGGCGGCAAAGCCTGCAAGGCCGAACATCGCCGAGCATCCTGCCACGCCAGAAGCGGCGCCGGCCGCCCAGGAAGCCGCGACGCCTGCAGAAGAGCCGGTCGTCGCGCAAGCGCCGACGATCGTAGAGCCGGCGCCGATCGGCCCGCCGATCATGATCCTGAACCCGCCGCGCAAGAGCATCGCCGCCTTGAGCGCGCCGCCCGCCGCCTTCGACCAGAAGGCGATCGACCTGCAAGGCGGCGCCGCGGCTCCCGCGCTTGTCCCGAGCCTCGATCCAACGGTGCACGAGGAGCCGCCGCTTGCCGCCCAAGCGCCCGCGCCGGAAACCGCGGATGCCGGAGTGGCGATCCAGACTCCAGAGGCCGCCGCGCCTGCCGAGGAGGCAGAGAACGCCGGTCAGGGCGCCGAGACGCCGCCGCAGGACGATCTCGAAGCCCGCGTCGGCGCCATCGTTGCCGAGGGCGTCGTCGGCCCCGCGCAGGTGCGCCTCGCCGACCGGGCGACACTGTGGCTGCCGGCAGGCCGTATCTTCCTTCCGCCCGAAGCCGCCAAAAAGCTCGCCAAGGAAGCCGGGCTCGAATGGCGCGCCGGCATCCAAGGGATGATCGCGCCGGCGGGCGGCGGGCTGGAATGGCTTGCGCCCGTAGAGCTTGTCGAGGACGGCTACATCAAGACCGGCGCGCCCGAGTCGCTGAAGGCGGACGAATTGCTCGCGGCCTTCCAGGCGAGCCTGCCGGAGATCAACGCCCAACGTGCGCGGGCCGGCGAGCCGCCAGTGACGCTCGACGGCTGGCTCACGCCGCCGACGCTCGACGCCAAGGGCCGCTTGTCCGCCTGCGCGAATATTTCCACCCCGAATAGTCAGAACGGGCAGGACGGCTTTTTCAATTGCGAGGCCTGGGCGCTCGGGCGCAATGGCGCGATCAAGGTCGGCCTGGCCGATGGTGGCGAGATGGCCGAGCGCCTGAAGAACGAAGCGGCTGCGCTCGCTGAGACGATCGTTTTCGACCACGGCGCGACCTATGAGGAATTCGACGCCGCTGCCGACCCGGTCGCGCCCTATTCGGCGGCGGATCTCCTGACGCGCGACGTCGCGGCGAAGACGGTCAAGCCCGTCCTGGCGGCGGCTGAGGAGGGGGCTCCGGCCCCGTCGATCCTCGATCGCATTTCAGGCCTTCTCTATCCGGCGCTCTTCGGAGCAATCGCGCTCGGCCTCTATGTTTACCTGAAACGCCGCCGCGAAGAGGCCGGCAAAGAAGAAGCGCAACAGCAGGAAGCAGAGTCCGCTCCCGGCGAAGTGCTTCTCCCGGAAACGAGCGAAACGGCAAAACAGGCTCCCGCGTCGCTTTTCGCGCGTCTCTTGCCGTCGCTGCATGCGCGTTTCGCAAAGAAGACCGAGAGAGCGTTGGAGTCGGCTCCTGGTGGAGATTCGCGACTGGATTCCACCCTGAGCGCTCTCAAAAGCAGATTTGCGGGCCTTCTCGAGGCGAGAAAGCTTCAGAAATCGAAAACCGCGCCGCGGGCTGACGCCGTATCAAATGGCGTTTCGGAAGAAGAGCCCGTATCGGCGCTCAAGAAGCTGGCCGCCCGGATGCGCCGCACAAGCGAGGAGGCGCCGCCTCCGCCGGTGAATGTCGCGCGCATCGTCAGGACGCCCCGGACGTCGGGAGGCGCGGCGGTTGCGGTGGCCGAAGAATTCGTTGCGCCGTTGATCGTGGATCATGAGCCGGAAAAGGCGCCTGCGGAGGGCCTTCTGGAACCCGAACTGATCGAGCCGGGGCAGAACGGCGTGCAGATTGCCGAGCCGCAGCACGCCGTCGACGATGTCGCTCCGGCCGCTTCGCAGGTTGCGGCCGAGGACGGCGGTTTTGGGCTTATGGAGCCCGGAGCCGCGGACTCTGCGGCCATCGAGGCGGCGCGCGCGCGTCTCGCTACCGAAGAGTAATACTATTTCCGTTTGAATAGCTCGCTTAGGGTCATGTCATTCCCGGCGGGCTGAAAGCCCGACCGGGAATGAAGAGCCGCAAAAGCGCTGGTTCTGCTCTGGATTCCCGATCGCTCGCTTCGCGAGCGTCGGGAACGACAGCAACCAATCTTGCGGATCGCATAATAGGCTCTCCCGGCCCGGCCGCGCCCATGGCCGGGCTTTTCGGTCTTGGGCGCTTTCCGCCCTGATTGCCTCGCAGTTTCAATTTTCTGAGAGTATTCCCTTCTCCCTGCGCAAGCTAAACGCCTCTTCGGCCTGGATTTTGCGGGGGATATCTAATAAGATATTGGTTTAGAAGGATGTTTTCTGCCCGCCGCGGCTGGCGCGGGCGGCTCGAATCGCCTATAGGAGTAGCCTGTACCTATAATTTGGGATTGGCGCGCCCTTGGCCGACGACGACACGAAAAAAGACGACTCCGAAAAGTCCGACATCAGGCCGGTTTCCATCGCCGACGAGATGAAGCGCAGCTATCTCGATTACGCGATGAGCGTGATCGTGAGCCGCGCGCTGCCGGACGTTCGCGACGGCCTGAAGCCCGTGCATCGCCGCATCATGTTCTCGATGCACGAGAACGGGCACACGCCGGACAAGCCTTACGTGAAATCGGCGCGCATCGTCGGCGACGTCATGGGTAAATATCACCCGCATGGCGACGCCGCGATCTATGACGCGCTGGTGCGCATGGCGCAGCCCTTTTCGATGCGGCTCATGCTCATCGACGGGCAGGGGAATTTCGGCTCGGTCGACAACGACCCGCCGGCGGCCATGCGTTACACCGAGTCGCGCCTCGCCAAGCCCGCACTCGCGCTGCTCGAGGACATCGACGAAGGCACGGTCGACTTCCAGCCGAATTACGACGGCAAGGAGCACGAGCCGACAGTCCTTCCGGCGCGCTTCCCCAATCTCCTCGTCAATGGCGCCGGCGGCATCGCCGTCGGCATGGCGACCAATATCCCGCCGCATAATCTCGGCGAAGTCATCGACGCCTGCATCGCGCTGATCGACAGGCCGGACATGACGGTCGCCGAGCTGATGGAGATCGTGCCCGGCCCGGACTTCCCGACCGCCGCGACGATCCTCGGGCGCGGCGGCATCCGCAACGCCTATGCGACCGGGCGCGGCTCGATCATCATGCGCGCCAAGGCGGAGATCGAGACGCTGCGCAAGGAGCGCGAGGCGATCATCTTCACCGAAATTCCCTATCAGGTGAACAAGGCGGCGCTGATCGAGCGCATTGCGGAGCTGGTCAAGGAAAAGAAGATCGAGGGCATCTCCGATCTGCGCGACGAGTCCGACCGCGAGGGCATGCGCATCGTGATCGAGCTGAAGCGCGAGGCGGTCGCCGACGTCGTGCTGAACCAGCTCTGGCGCCACACCGCGCTGCAGTCGAGCTTCGCGGTGAATATGATCGCGCTCAACGGCGGCCGGCCGGAGCTGCTGACGCTCCATGACGTGCTGCGCGCCTTCGTGGATTTCCGCGAAACCGTCGTCACCCGCCGCACCAAGTTCCGCCTGAACAAGGCGCGCGACAACGCCCATCTGCAGGTCGGCCTGGCCATTGCGGTGGCGAATATCGACGAAGTCATCCGCCTCATCCGCACCTCGCCCGATGCGGCCGCCGCGCGCGAAGCCTTGATGGCGCGCGACTGGCCGGCGAAGGACATGGCACCGCTCGTCGCGCTCATCGCCGATCCGCGCCACAAGCTCGCCGACGACGGCACGATCCGCCTGTCGGAAGCGCAGGCCCGCGCCATTCTCGATCTGCGCCTGCAGCGCCTCACGGCGCTCGGCCGCGAGGAAATCGCGGAAGCGCTCAACAAGCTCGCCGCCGAGATCGCAGAATATCTGGAAATACTGGGCTCGCGCGAAAAGCTCTTCGGCATCGTCAAGGACGAGATGCTGGCGGTGAAGGAGGCTTACGCCACCCCGCGCCGCACGCAGATCACCGAGGCCGACGGCGAGGTCGAGGACGAAGACCTCATCGCCCGCGAAGACATGGTCGTCACCGTCTCGCACGCCGGCTACATCAAGCGCGTGCCGCTCTCGACCTATCGCGCGCAAAGGCGCGGCGGCAAGGGCCGCTCCGGCATGCAGATGAAGGAGGAGGATTTCGTCCACCGCCTCTTCGTCGCCAATACGCATACGCCGGTGCTGTTCTTCTCCTCGCGCGGCAAGGCCTATAAGGAAAAGGTCTGGCGGCTGCCGCTCGCGGCGCCGCAGGCGCGCGGCAAGGCGCTCGTCAACATGCTGCCGCTGGAGGCGGGCGAGCGCATCACCACCATCATGCCGCTGCCCGAGGACGAATCGAGCTGGGCGACGCTCGACGTCATCTTCGCCACGACCGGCGGCACAGTTCGGCGCAACAAGCTTTCGGACTTCTGCGAGGTGCGCCGCAACGGCCTCATCGCCATGAAGCTCGATGAGGGCGAAGCCATCGTCGACGTCGCCACGGCGACGGAAGCCGACGACATTCTGCTCACCACGCGCGACGGCCAATGCATCCGCTTCGCCGTGCCGGAAGTGCGCGTCTTCCAGGGCCGCACCTCCATGGGCGTGCGCGGCGTGTCGCTCGCCGAGGGCGATCGCATCATCTCGCTCTCGATCCTGAAACATTTCGAGGCGACGCCCGACGAGCGCTCGTCCTATCTCAAAAAGGCGAGCGCCCTGCGCCGCCGCATGGGCGAGGATGTCGCGCCGGACGCCGGCGCCGACACCGAGGAGGCGGCTGGCGCCGTCGAGCTCTCCGACGAGCGTTTTGCGGCCATGCAGGCCGCCGAGCAGATCATTCTGACGGTCTCGGAAAACGGCTTCGGCAAGCGCACGTCTTCCTATGAGTATCGCATCACCGGCCGTGGCGGCAAAGGCATCGTCGCCATGGCGGTGAACGCGCGAAACGGCAAGCTCGTCGCCTCATTCCCCGTGGGGCAGGACGACGAGATCATGCTCGTCACCGACGGCGGCCAGTTGATCCGCTGCCCGGTGGGAGGGATTAGAGTCGCGGGACGTGGCGCGCAGGGCGTGATCGTGTTCAACACCGCTGCGGATGAGCGCGTGGTGTCGGTGGAGCATATTGGGGATGTGGGTGAGGATGACGACGAGAGTCCTGCTTGAAAATTGAAATCATAAGGTGCCGTTCATGCGCAGGATTTTGAGATCACCTATAGTTTCCACTATAGTATTCTTTGTTGTCTTCTTTTCGGGGGCCTACCTGGCTGGAACTGAGACCTGTAGGGATGGATGGAATTCGCCCGCTATTGGTAATTCGGGGGCCTGTTCGTATCACGGAGGGGTCACAAAAAAACGATTTCTCGTAATGACCTTTGCTATTGTAGCTGGCGGAATCGCTTACGGTTTCGCTATGCCGCGGTACAAAATGGGTGAGGAGCTACAGCAGAAACTACTTACCGAAATTGACGAAGCGGACCAGCGTATCGCCGCCGTTCAATCTGAACTTGATAGGTTATATTTTCTTTGCCCGCGCTGCCGCATGGTCGTGTCGAGACCAAATAATTATCATAACGGAATGATTTGCTCGGAATGCGATCAAAGGAGCGAGGGGCGCAAGCAAAACCCATTTATCAGTTAATTTATTAGGTATCATCGCATTGCACCGACAGAAACAGCGCCGCGGCTGCCTCGTCAGACGCAAACTCCCCGCGCCGCGCCTGAGCTAGACTTTCTTCCAGCGCCGCAATCGTTTCGGCGTCCAAGGGCGCTGGGCGAGCGCCCGCCTCAATGGCGTCGAGGATGAGCATAGCCAGGGCGTCCTGCTCGGCGGCAGGAAGGTCGCGGACTTTGTCGATCGCCTTTTCGAGAAGTCTGGTCATGCTCGTCGCTCGGCCTCCAGGTTACGCCGGCTATTATAGCGCCCCTTGCGCCTTTTGAGAGCCGGTTCAACCTGCCGGTTCGGCGACGCTCTGCGCGGCCACCACAGCGACGCTCTTCTCCTCCTGCGCGCGCGCCATCTCCCTTGCCACCACATATTGATGCCGCGCCTTCAGCGCGCTGATGCTCAGCCAGGCCGCGACGCCGACGCCGACGCAATGGGCGAAGAGCAGGCTGAAATTCACCAGCAGGACGAAAACGTCGAGCGCGCGGATGATCTTGTTGGGATCGGTGATGGCGATGCCCGGCGGTTGCGACACCGTCTTGCCGATGAGCAGCGCGACGCTCAATCCGACGCCGATGAAAGACACCAGCGCGCCTACGACATTGACGAAGCCGCCCGCGCCGACGAACCAGAAGGCCATGCGCCTTTCATGCGCCAGATAGCGTTCGGGACGGTTGCGGATGGCGGCGGCGGCGTTCATGTCGCGATAGGCGAACAGGATCGACAGCAGTATGAACGCCAAAGCGGCGGACGCCCAATAGATGGCTTCGCCGAAATTCGAGCCGCCGGGGCTCACGCTATGGCCCGCAAAAGCGAAGGCCAGCAGAAGCGCCGACACGACGCCGAGAAAGAGCTGCACCCAAAAAGCCGTCGCGCCGAAGAAGCGAAAGCTCTGTGCGAGGCCGTCCGCGATCATCGCCGCAATGCTGGCCGGCGCCGGCGGCTCGAGCGACTTGTGGGAGGCGGGGGAAAGCCGGTCGAAAAGCGCGAAAGCGGCATAAAGGACGGCGAGGGCGCCAAAGGCATAGGCGGCGATGATATGCGCGAGTTGAGCATGCTCCGCCGCCTGGGGCGCGCCCGCGTCCCAGAAGGGCAGTGGGTATTCCCAAAAGAAAATCTGCTCGCCGCGAAAGACCGCCGTCAGCGCCCCGGCCGCCGCCGCCGCGATGAACGAGAGATAGATCGCCTGCCTCAGCCAAAAGCCGATCATGCGCCGCGCATTGCGCGGCCCACCGCTCTCGACCATCAGATAAAGGGTGACGCCGATCAGGATTTGAGCGACGAGAAGAAGCGCCGCCGTGAGCCCAAGCGATATGTGCAACTCTGTAAGGTACGCGCGCGTCGCGGCCTCTAACTGCGCATGCTCGCGAACCGCGCCGACGCCGAGCGCTGCGGCGCCGGTCAGAAGAAAAACCCAAAAAACAAACACTGGCAATAAATTGCGCCTCGGATCGGAGCCCATCGGACATCTCCATTCGGCGGGCTCGCGACGCGTCTTCGCAGCCTTCCGCGCTGCAATATAGCCCAAGCGCCGCCTTGCGTCCCTGCGCCAAAGGGTCCGCGCCGACGCCTCCCTCTGCTCATTCGAACTCGATTATCCATGCGCCGAAGTAGATGGCGGCGATGGCGTTTCGTCCCGGCGCAGCGCTCTGAATCCGGGTTAACGGGCCGGCGTGTTCCCGCGTCCACGCCGCGCCAATGCGGAAAAGCTGAAAACATGAGCGGGAGCAACGCCGCTTCTTCTCCCCGCGCGTCGCAAAGTCCTGGCGTGGATACCCGCGACAAGCGCGGGCATGACGCGGCTGCGTCGGGTTTATTAACCTGGATTGCGAGCCCTGATCCCGGCGGCCCCCTTGCTCTTGGCCTTGTAACCCCGTAAAAGCCCGCCGCGCGCGGGCGGATGACCCGCCCAATCGGAACGGGACAATGGCCAAGGAAAAATTCTCTCGCACCAAGCCGCACTGCAACATCGGGACGATCGGGCACGTCGACCACGGCAAGACGTCTTTGACGGCGGCGATCACCAAGGTTCTGGCGGAGACGGGCGGGGCGACGTTCACGGCCTACGACCAGATCGACAAGGCTCCGGAAGAGAAGGCGCGCGGCATCACCATTTCGACGGCGCACGTCGAATATGAGACGCAGAACCGCCACTACGCCCACGTCGACTGCCCCGGCCACGCCGACTATGTGAAGAACATGATCACCGGCGCGGCGCAGATGGACGGCGCCATTCTCGTGTGCTCGGCCGCCGACGGCCCGATGCCGCAGACCCGCGAGCACATTCTGCTCGCCCGTCAGGTCGGCGTGCCGGCGCTCGTCGTGTTCCTCAACAAGGTCGACATGGTCGACGATCCGGAGCTCTTGGAGCTCGTCGAGCTCGAAGTCCGCGAGCTGCTGTCGAAGTATGACTTCCCCGGCGACGACATTCCGATCGTCAAGGGCTCGGCTCTGTGCGCTCTCGAGAACAAGAATCCCGAGATCGGCCATGACGCCATCCTGAAGCTGATGCAGGAAGTCGATCGCTACATCCCGCAGCCGGAGCGTCCGAAGGATCAGCCCTTCCTGATGCCGGTCGAGGACGTGTTCTCGATCTCGGGCCGCGGCACGGTGGTGACGGGCCGCATCGAGCGCGGCGTGGTGAAGGTCGGCGAGGAAGTCGAGATCGTCGGCATCCGTCCGACGACCAAGACGACGGTGACCGGCGTCGAAATGTTCCGCAAGCTGCTCGATCAGGGCGAGGCGGGCGACAACGTCGGCTGCCTGCTGCGCGGCACGAAGCGCGAGGACGTGGAGCGCGGCCAGGTTTTGTGCAAGCCGGGTTCGGTGAAGCCGCATACGAAGTTCAAGGCTGAGGCGTATATCCTCACCAAGGAAGAAGGCGGCCGTCATACGCCGTTCTTCACCAACTATCGTCCGCAGTTCTACTTCCGCACGACGGACGTGACCGGCATTGTGACGCTCCCCGAGGGCGTCGAGATGGTGATGCCGGGCGACAATGTCACGATGGAAGTGGCTCTGATCGTTCCGGTCGCCATGGAAGAGAAGCTGCGCTTCGCTATCCGCGAAGGCGGCCGCACCGTTGGAGCAGGCGTGGTCGCGAGCATTATCGAATAATAGCGGATCTGGACCGCGAGCCTTCTGGCTCGCAGTCTTGGTCGAGCGAGCCGGAAGGCTCGCGGTCCAAGAGTCGGGTTTGCAAGAATAAGAAAGCCCCGCGGCGCGCGCCGTGGGGCTTTTTTATCGGACTGACGGCGCCGTGTATCAGGCGGCGAGGTCTTCGCCCAGCGGGGCCCAGGGCGCCTGATAATCATCGTCCTCGATGTCGCTTTGGGAAATTTCCAGCGCCGCGGCGACGGCCGAAATGCCAATTTCGCGGTAGAGCCGCGCCAGCAGATCGTGAGGATGCCCGCCGGATTGGGACGGGGCGGGTTGGGCCGATGATTTATCCGACATGGCGACTTCCTCTATACGCGAACGCTTTTACGGTTGACCGAGCGCCGAGACTGTCGCCGTTTTGATTTAAAGACTCGCTAAAGGCCCAGCGTTTCGCGACAAAAGAGCAATCGTTGCATTCGGCGATGTTTTGGTTGAAAAATGCCGGCGCCCGCCCGCTGGCGAAACTCACGCGAGATTATTTGCCAATATGCGTCGAACGCTCCCGCCCGAGCCGTGGTCGCAAGCCGCTTTATGGAGTCGCGACGTTGCGCTCTTTGCGGCGACGGTGGCGCTGCTCGCGGTGCTGCTGGCGCGGCTGAGCATTGTCGCGCCGGCCTCGGCGCTCGCCGCCTTCGGCGCCGCTGTGGCGCTGGCCTTGGTGGCGCTGCTTCTGGTCGGCGCCGCGAGCGTCGTCATCTGGCGGACGGGGCGGCGCGGCGTCGGGTCGGCGGTCGGCGGCGGGATGCTGGCGCTGCTCACGCTCGCTTACCCTTCCTATCTCGCTTTCGAGGCGGTGCGGCTGCCGGTGCTGTCCGACATTTCCACCGACACCGCCAATCCGCCCTATTTCTCGCTGTCGCGCGCCGCCTATGAAGCGCGCAAGGGTTTCCAGCCGAAAGGCTTGCCCGCGAAGGCGCGCGAGGCGCAGCGGCCCGCCTATCCGGACGTCGAGCCAATCGTCGTCGATCTCGACGCCGACGAGGCTTTTGCCCTGGTGCTGAAAACAGCGAAGGCCGTGGGCTGGAAGGTCGTCGATCAGCGCCCGCCGGGCGGGCGAACCGGGGAAGGGCACGCGGATTTCCTCGACAAGACGCCGATCATGGGCTTCGACGAGGACATCACGATCAGGCTCAAGCCCTTGCCGGGACAGACGCGCATCGATTTGCGCTCGGCGTCGCGCTACGGCCGGCACGATTTTGGCGCCAACGCCGCGCGAATCGTCGCATTCGCCGAAGAGCTGCAAACACAATTGGACGCGCGATAGGCCAATGGACCGCGCGCCTTCAGGCGCGCCTATCAACAAGCGCGCCTGAAGGCGCGCGGTCCGATTTACTCGTTTTTGAACGACGACTCTGGTATGGTCCTGCTCGTTCTCCAATTAACGGGTAGGAGGCCGAGAACAGCCCATGGCCAATGAAGGCGACGGCGCGAGCGCGGTTCACAGCGTTCCCAACTTCACCCGTGAGGAAGAGCTTCACGCGCTTAGGGAGATGCTGCTGATTCGGCGCTTCGAGGAGAAGGCGGGCCAGCTTTACGGCATGGGCGTCATCGCCGGATTCTGCCATCTCTATATTGGCCAGGAGGCGGTGGTCGTCGGCGCCAAAATGGCGGCGCGCGACGGCGACCAGTTCACCACGAGCTATCGCGATCACGGCCATATGCTCGCCAGCGGCATGGACGCCAAGGGCGTCATGGCGGAGCTCGCGGGCAAGAGGGGCGGCTATTCCAAGGGGAAGGGCGGCTCCATGCATATGTTCTCGCGGGAAGAGAATTTCTTCGGCGGGCACGGCATCGTCGGCGCGCCGGCGCCGATCGGCGCGGGCGTCGCCCTCGCCAACGCCTATCGCGGCGACGGCAGAGTGTCGCTGACCTTCTTCGGCGAAGGCGCGGCCAATCAGGGCCAGGTCTATGAGGCCTTCAACATGGCGGCGCTGTGGAAGCTGCCGGCGCTGTTCATCGTCGAGAACAATCGTTACGCCATGGGCACGTCGCTCAAGCGCGCCGCCGCCCAGACCGACTTCGCCATGCGCGGCGCCGCCTTCGGCATCCCGGGCCACCAGCTCGACGGCATGGACGTTCGCGCCGTACGCGCTGCGACGGCCGAGGCGCTGGAATGGTGCCGTTCGGGGAAGGGGCCTTATCTCCTCGAAGCGCAGACCTATCGCTATCGCGGCCACTCCATGTCCGATCCCGCCAAATATCGCTCCAAGGAAGAAGTGCAGAAGATGCGCGAGGAGCATGATCCGATCGAGCAGGTGCGCCTGCGCCTGCTCGCCGATGGCGTCGCCGAGGATGAGCTCAAGAAGATCGACGCGGGCGTTCGCAAGATTGTCGCCGATGCGGCGGATTTTGCCATGAACGACAAGGAGCCGGATCCTTCCGAGCTTTACACGGATGTGCTGGCGGGAGCCTGAAGTTTTATGTGCTTGATGTTTTCCCCCTCCCTGTCCCTCCCCCGCAAGCGGGAGAGGGAACGCTCACGATCGGCAGCCTCGATGAAGGCGACAATTTGCTCCCTCTCCCGCGAAGCGGGGGAGGGTTGGGGAGGGGGCTTCGCGCAATGACCATCAACGTCCTCATGCCCGCCCTCTCTCCCACGATGGAGCAGGGCAAGCTCGCCAAATGGCTGAAAAACGAAGGCGATGAAGTCAAGGCCGGCGACGTCATCGCCGAGATCGAGACCGACAAAGCCACCATGGAGGTCGAGGCTGTCGACGAGGGCGTGCTGGCGCGCATCCTCGTGCCGGGCGGCACAGAGAATGTCGCCGTCAATACGCCGATCGCGGTGATTGCCGGCGAGGGCGAGGACGCTTCCGCGGTCGAAGCGCCGCCTGCCGCCAAGGCGCCCCCGCCACCCACCGCGCCTCAGGACGAAGCCGGCGAGGCCAATAAGGCGCGCCTGGAGGCCGCAGCGCAGGCGGCTGCGCCGCAAGCCAAGCCTGTGAGCGTCGCCGCCCCGCCCGCTGTCTCCGCCGCGCCGGAAGTGCCGGCGGGCACGACCATGATTCCCATGACCATGCGTGAAGCCTTGCGCGACGCCATGGCGGAGGAGATGCGCCGCGACCCGAATGTCTTCATCATGGGCGAGGAGGTGGCCGAATATCAGGGCGCCTATAAGGTGACGCAGGGCCTGCTGCAGGAATTCGGCCCCATGCGCGTGCGCGATACGCCGATCACCGAATATGGCTTTGCCGGCATTGGCGTCGGCGCCGCTTTCGCGGGCCTGCGGCCGATCGTCGAATTCATGACCTTCAATTTCTCGATGCAGGCCATCGACCATATCGTGAACTCTGCGGCGAAGACGCTCTATATGTCGGGCGGTCAGATCCATTGCCCGATCGTCTTCCGCGGCCCCAATGGCGCCGCCGCGCGCGTCGGCGCGCAGCATAGCCAGGACTACGCCGCCTGGTATTCGCAGGTGCCCGGGCTCATCGTCATTTCGCCCTCCAACGCCAGCGACGCCAAGGGTCTGCTCAAGGCCGCCATCCGCAACGACAACCCGGTGATCTTTCTCGAGAATGAAATTCTCTACGGCAAGACCTCGGAAGTGCCGGCGCTGGAGGATTTCGTCCTGCCGATCGGCAAGGCGCGCATCGCGCGGCCGGGAACGGACGTCACGCTCGTTTCCTTCTCCATCGGCATGACTTACGCGCTGGGCGCCGCCGAGGCGCTGGCCAAGGATGGGATCGAGGCGGAGGTCATCGACCTGCGCACGCTACGGCCGATGGATACGCAAACGATCGTGGAGTCGGTGAAGAAGACGGGCCGCTGCGTCGCCATTGAAGAAGGCTGGCCGCAAGGCGGCGTGGCGTCTGAAATCGCCGCGCGTCTGCAAGAGGAGGCCTTCGACTATCTCGACGCGCCGATCGCGCGCGTCACCGGCAAGGACGTGCCCATGCCTTATGCGGCGAATTTGGAGAAGCTCGCGCTGCCGAGCGTCGCGGAAGTCGTGGCGGCGGCGAAGGCGGTTCTTTATCGCGCGTAGGAAACATTCGAGCGCGCCTGAAGGCGCGCAATCCCGGACCGCGAGCCTTCAGGCTTGCCAAATAATTACTCCGGCCAGAACTCCTCGGCCATTATCTCGTCAAAGGTCCAGGGACATTCGTGCGGAAACATCGCGTGGGGCAGGCCAGTTTCTGCAACCGCCTCGATGACCGCGCCTCTGAAGGTTCTCTGTAGCACGTCAGGGACCAGCGGCTTGAGACTCGGATTATCCCTGAGGTGATCGGACAGGTCCATTCTCTGAACCCTGATAGACGCCTCCCAGCTTGCCGTCCGCTTCATCGGTTGGAAGCGCCACTTCAGCAGATGAAGCATCAGCACCCTGAGGCGGCTGACGAGCTCGCGCTTTTCAGTCTTGCCCATGCTTTCAATCTCTTGCGCAATATGTTCGATATCGGCGTCGGCAAATTTGCCCGCGCGTAGCAATTCCGCCTGTTCATGGGTCCAGGCGTAGAAATCATCGTCATGAAGTTGGGCGTTCGACACGCGCCTCTTTCCTCGCGGTGACGTTAACGGCTCAAGGATATAACATAGTAGCGTAGATGGTCTGCACAAAGGAATCACCACGGGGATCGACGGACATGAACATCGCGGCGCCGAACCTCTCTCATCCTCGCATCTTCGCTTCGCCCCTGGCGCGCCGTATCGCGAAAGAGGCGGGACTCGATCTCTCGTCGCTAGCGGGTTCCGGACCGCATGGCCGCATCATCGAGCGCGACGTAAAAAGCGCGCTGTCAGGCGGCGCGCGCAAGGCGGCGCCTGAAGCAAGGCCTGTTTCTCTTGCCGAGGCGCCCTCGGCCGAGATTACGCGCAAGTTCTATGCAGCCGACTCCTATGAGGAAGTCCCGCACGATTCCATGCGCAAGGCGATCGCCCGGCGTCTCACGGAGTCGATCCAGACAGTCCCGCATTTCTATCTCGACGTAGACTGCGAGATCGACGCGCTCCTGCGTCTGCGCGAGGAGTTCAACGCGGCGGCGCCCAAGCGCGCGGATGGGTCGCCGGAATGGAAGACCTCGGTCAACGACTATATCGTCAAGGCGCTGGCGCTCGCCTTGCAGCGCGTGCCCGAGGCCAATGTCACCTTCACGCCCGAGGCCATGTTGAAGCACAAGGCTTCCGACATCGGCGTCGCGGTCGCGATTCCCGGCGGGCTCATCACGCCGATCATCCGCAACGCGCAGGCTAAGACGGTTCGCGAGATTTCGGACGAGGTCCGCGAGCTCGCCGGCCGCGCCCGCGAGCGGAAATTGAAGCCGCAGGAATATGAGGGCGGGGTCTCCGCCGTCTCCAACCTCGGCATGTATGGGATCAAGAATTTCTCGGCGGTGATCAATCCGCCGCAATCGACGATCCTGGCTGTCGGCAAGGGCGAGCAGCGGATGGTCGTGAAGAACGGCGCGCCGAGCGTCGCCACCATTATGAGCGTGACGCTCTCCTGCGACCATCGCGCAGTGGACGGGGCGCTGGGCGCGGAGCTGCTGGCTGCTTTCAAAACGCTGATCGAGGAGCCGATGGGGTTGTTCGCGTGAGGCTTGCCTCCAAACTCACCTGTCCCCGCTGCGGACACGCTGAAACGCGCTCAATGCCCGAAGACGCTTGCGTCGTCGTCTATGATTGCCCCGCCTGCGGCGCCTGGCTCACGCCGAAAGAGGGCGACTGCTGCGTCTTTTGCTCCTATGGCGACGTTCCTTGCCCGCCAATTCAGGCGGAACGTCATTGCTGCTCCAGCCCGCGCTAAATATCGCCGTGGACGTGCGCGCCATTTACCGGCATATCCTTGTTTAGACTTTCTCTAAACACTCAAGGAGCGGCCCGTGGCGACGGAAGCGGATATTCTCGAAGCGCTGGAAAATCTCTACGCGCCTGGCGGCATATCGCTGGCGCGGGCGGTGAGCGGCATCAATCTTTCCGGCGCGAAAGCCTTCGTGTCGCTCGCCGGCGATCCCGCAAAGCCGGAAGGCTGGGAAATCGCGCGCGCGAATGCCGAGAAGGCGATCAAGGCGGTGCCGGGCATCGAGGCGGCCGTCGTCACGCTCACCGCCGAGCGCGCGCCCGGCGCCGCGAAAGCTCATGACCACCATCACGGCCATTCCCACGCCGCGCCGCCGCCCCCGCAGGCGCGCAAAGGCCTCGCGCCGGCTTTGGAGAAAATCCGCTATGTCGTCGTGGTCGCCTCCGGCAAGGGCGGCGTCGGCAAGTCGACGACCTCGGCCAATCTCGCGCTCGGTCTTGCGGCGCAGGGCTGGCGCGTCGGGCTTCTCGACGCCGACATCTATGGCCCCTCGGCGCCGCGCCTTTTCGGCCTGCATGACAAGCCCAAGGTCGAGAACGGCAAGCTCGTGCCGCTCGAAGCCTATGGCGTGAAGATCATGTCGATGGGCTTCCTCGTCGAGGAAAACACGCCCATGGTCTGGCGCGGGCCGATGGTGGCGCAGGCGCTGTTGCAATTGCTGGGGGAGGTGGCCTGGGGCGATCTCGACGCGCTTGTCGTCGATATGCCGCCGGGCACCGGCGACGTGCAGCTCACCATGGCGCAGCAAACGCCGATCGCCGGCGCGGTGATCGTCTCGACGCCGCAAGATCTGGCGCTGATCGACGCGCGCCGCGCCGTCGCCATGTTCCAGAAGGTCGAGGCGCCGATCCTCGGGATCATCGAGAATATGAGCTATTTCCTTTGCCCGCATTGCGGCGGCCGGTCGGAAATCTTCTCGCATGGCGGCGCGCGCCACGACGCCGAGCAGATGGGCGTGCCCTTCCTGGGCGAGGCGCCGCTCGACATGAAAATTCGGGAGACATCGGACGCCGGCCGTCCGGTGGTCGGCGCCGAGCCCGACAGCCCGCAGGCGGCCGTCTATCTCAACCTCGCCGCAAAGGTGAAGACGCTGCTCGAAACCGCCAAGCAGCGCGCCGCGCCCAATATCGTCGTGGGCTGATCGCACCGTCATTGCGAGTGAAGCGAAGCAATCCAGAGCCGCGACCCGGCTCTGGATTGCGTTATACCATTTCCGTTTGAACGGCTCGCGGTGAGGAATGTCATTCCCGGCGGGCTGAAAGCCCGACCGGGAATCCAGAGCCACAAAAGCGCTGGTTTTGCCCAGAGCCCGTCATTGCGAGCGAAGCGAAGCAATCCAGGGCAGCGATGCGGCCCTGGATTGCTTCGTCGGCTCCGCCTCCTCGCAATGACGGCGGTTAGATCATGCGGATTTCGTAATTACGGGCTGTTTCAGAAGTGGGTCGGGATAATCGAATTGTCGCCCGCGTCCCATTTATAGTTGTAACCCAGCGTCAACTCCCACGCCTGCACCCAGGGCGTGATCTTCGCCGCCGCATTGACGGCGCCGAAAGGCATGCCCGGAAGCTGCGGGATCGTCTCCGGCCCGCTGAGCGAGTTCTTGAAGGCGTAAACGAAGCCCAGATCGATGGATGAATTCTTGGTGAGGGCGTAATTGACGCCGGCCGCGGCGTGGTGCCGGTTGAGGATCGGCGCCAGCACATTCAGCGTCACGGCGAGGGGGCGCACGGCGCCCGTGCTATAGTGATAACCCGTCCGCAATGTCAGGGTCGGCGAATAGCGCCATTCCACGCCGACCGCAGCGGAGTCGGTATCCTTCCAGGAGAAGCCCGGCCCATTCGAATCGCCCATCGACCGGAAGGTGATCGGGAATGACGGATTCCCCAGCGAAGAGACAGCCGAATAGAAGATGTGGCGCCAGTCCGCCATGACCGTCAAATTCGGCAAGAGATCATAGGCGATGCCCGCCTGCATGCTGGCAGGGATGTCGAAACGTCCGTGATCGCCGATCAGCCCGGAGTATTTGTCGAGGCGTGACATCCACATTGGCGTCGACGCCGCAAAGCCGAAACGCAGCCTGTCGGTGATCCCCCAGGTCAGGCCTGCGCGCAGGCCGCCGCCCCAGGACCAGTCATAGGACATGTCCGACAGTTCCCAAGGGTTCGACGAATAGGGCGCGAAAACCTTGGCGCCCTGAATGTTGAGCATCTGCACGGCCACGGTGGGCGCGACGCCGATGGCGATCGGACCGATCGGCGTGTGGAAGCGCCGCGCATAGGAGACGCTCATGAAAGCCTGCTCCAGATCGACGCCGGCGAAACCGCCGCCGAACACGCCGCCGTTCGGGGCGCGCCGATAGGCCGAGCTATACGCCGTATTGATGCCGCCGTTCGCGTAGCTCGCGATGCTCCAGGACGAGTCCGCGTCGATCGGCTGCACATAACCGCCGTTGGGCACAGGGAACCAGGGCCGGCCGCTTTCGACGCGGCCGGGAGCGACAATGCGCGGCGCGCCTTCGGTATAGTAGCCGCGCTCGGCGTTGATGACCGTCATGCCGAGCTGGAACTGCCGCTCGAGACCCACGATTCCCGCAGGGTTGGCGGAAATCGCCATGGCGTCGCGCTGGTCGGCGGTTCCGGCGCCGGCGAGCGCCTTTTGGCGCGGGCCGTAGCCGATCATGAAATAGCCGTCGGCGGCGAAGGCGGCGGGCTCCGCGAGGAGAAGTGCGGAAAAGGCGAAGGCGAGGCGGGAGACGGTCTTGTGCATGCGAGCGAGCCCAGCTTAGGCGGAAACAATCCAGCAACAAGCTAACAGAGTCGCGGATTTACTGGCAGGCAGCTCGAGCTCCAGTTATGAAATTACTAGGTAATGTTACGTATTTGCCACAGAATTAATTTGCAGGCGCAACAAGATAGCGATCAGCGCCGCCGCCGGATGACATAGCGGTAATGCTCGGCGGTCTTTTCCGCGGTCACCAGCTCGTCGCCCGTCTGGCGCGCGAAGGCTTCGAAATCGGCCATCGAGCCGGAGTCGGTGGCGAGCACCTCCAAGAGCCCACCGACCGGGATTTCAGTCAAGGCTTTCTTGGTTTTCAGGATCGGCATGGGGCAGTTCAGGCCACGCGCGTCTACGGTTTTCTCGGTCATGGTCATTCGTCAGATAAAGAGGTTGATGTCGGCCTTGGCGGCCTCTTCGAGATAGGTTGCTGCGCCGCCGAAAGAGACGCCCTCGATCATGTCCTCTTTCTTGAACTCGAAGAGGTCCATGGTCATCTGGCAGGCGACGAGCTTCACGCCGCTCTCCAGCGCAATGTCGCGCAGCTCGTCGATTTTCGCGACGCCCTTCTTCTCGATCATGTTTTTCATCATCGCCGTCGCGCCGGCGGTGACGCCCGGCAGCGCGGCAAGAAGATTCGGCATGCCGAGATGCGCGCCGGCGATCGGCATTTTCATCGCCGGATTGCCGAGCGGGGAAACCTCGAGATCGAGTTCCTTCTTGAGGAGGCCGAGGCCGTAGAAGGTGAAGAAGAGCGTGACGTCCATGTCCATCGCCGCCGCGGTCGTCGCGAGAATGAAGGGCGGATAGGCCCAGTCCAGCGTGCCTTTCGAGACGATGATGGTGAGCGATTTGCGGCTTTGGGCCGTCTCTTGTGTCACGATGCGTCCGTTCCTTGGCCCCCCGGCCTGCGAGGCAAAGCCCATACCAGCCGACGGGACAAAAAGGCAAACCACCCGCGAACAGCGGATGTCGGGCGCCCGTTTGCGAGCGAAGCAAGCCAGGGCGGCGATGCGGCCCTGGATTGCTTCGTCGGCTCCGCCTCCTCGCAATGACGGCGGTGACTCCTGTGTATCCAAACGGTGCGAGCGTCGGGAGTGGCGCCGAACCAACCGAGCGGACGTCGTATCAACCAATCAGCCGCCGCCACATGCCGTACCATCCGCCGGCGCTGATCGCGAGCAGCGCCGCGAGCCCGAGCGCCGTCATGTCGGGCGGGTCGAAGCGCAACAGCCCGGCGAGCGGCGGGAAGTAGAGTCCGGCGGAGACGACCGAGAGCGCCGCTGCGGCGATCGCCCAGAAAGACAGGTTCTCGCGCGCAAAGGGCGAAACGCCTTTGGGCAAAGCGTCGGACAGCGCCAGCGTCAGATTGCCGATGATCAGCGTCGCGAAGGCGAGCCCGCGCCCTTCGGGCTCGGCGACCCCGAACCCATTGGCGAAAACATAGACGCTCAACACGGCGAGAAACACCGACAGACCCTGAGCAACGCCGAGCAACAGATCGCGCGTCCCGAAGAGCGGCTCGCTTTGCGGGCGCGGCGGCTTCAGCATGGCGTCCCTCTCGGCGGGCTCGGCCTCGAAGGCGAGGGAGCAGGTGGGATCGATGATCAATTCCATCAGCACCACATGCGCCGGAAGCAGCATGGGCGGCAGGCCCATCAGAATGGGCGCGAGTGCGAGGCCGGCGATCGGAATGTGAATCGCGGTGACGTACGTCAGCGCCTTGCGCAGATTGGCGGAAATGCGCCGCCCCAGCGCCACGCCGGCGACGATGGAGGCGAAGCGGTCGTCGAGCAGCACGATATGGGCGGCTTCGCGCGCAACGTCCGAGCCGCGTTGGCCCATGGCGATGCCGATATGCGCGGCCGCGAGCGCAGGCCCATCGTTTACGCCGTCGCCGGTCATCGCGACGATATGGCCATCCGCCTTGAACGCCTCGACGAGCGCCAATTTGTTGGCCGGCATCACGCGGGCGAAGACGCGCACGTCGCGGATTTTTCGAGCGACGTCCCCGGGCGGAATCTGTGCGATTTCCGCGCCGGTGAGAACGCCGCCGCTGATGTCGATGCCCGCCGCTTTGGCGATGGCGAGCGCCGTCGCCGGATAATCGCCGGTGATCATTGCGACCGAGACGCCGGCGCGCCGCGCGGCGGCGACCGCCTCGGGAACGTCGTCGCGGATCGGGTCTTCGAAGGCGACGAGGCCGATGACGGCGTAGGGCGCTTCTTCGAGCCCGTCGACGACGGTCGGCGTCTGCGCGACCGCCAGCACGCGCAATCCCTCCCGCGCCATCTCCTCGATGACGCTCGCATAGCGCGCGTGCTCCGCTTCGCTCGTTCGGGCCAGCCTGAAGATCGCCTCGGGCGCGCCCTTGGCGGCTTTCAGAGCGCCGCCGTCCACTCGCCAGGATTGAATGAAAGCAAGCAGCTCCGGCTTAATCGGAAAGCTCTCGGTCGCCGTCCCGCCCGCGGGGATTTCCAGCCTGTCGGCCATCGCGAGCACGGCGCGATCCATCGGATCGACCGGGTTGACGCTCGACGCGCGCCGCGCCGCCTGGATCAGCCTGTGCTGCTCGGCGTCGGGCGCGTCGGGAACGGGCTCGACGCCATCGCCGGTATAGAGCCGCGCCACAGCCATACGGTTTTCAGTCAGGGTGCCCGTCTTGTCGACGCAAAGGAGGGAGGTCGAGCCCAAGGTTTCGGTGACGGATGAGCGGCGCACGAGCACATTGCGGCCGGCGAGCCGAAAGGCGCCGATGGCGAGAAAAATCGCCAGCACCATGGGGAATTCTTCCGGCAGCAGGCCGATGGCGAGGGTGATGCCGGCGATCGCCCCCTCGAACCAGTCGCCGTGCACGAGACCGTAAGCGACGATCACCAGCGCGCAGAAGAGCAAAGCGAAGGCGCCGAGCCGCGCCACCAGCGCGCCGGTGCGTTTCTGCAACGGGCTCGGCTCGCCTTTGATCGCCGCAAGCGAGGCCCCGAGGCCGCCGACCGCCGTGCGCGCGCCGGTGCGCGCGACCCGCGCGACGCCGGAGCCGCGCACGATCATCGAGCCGGCGTAGAGGAAGGGCGTGTAATCGCCGCCGGGGTCCGGGAAGGCGAGCGCCGCGCCGTCGCCGGCAAGCGTCTTCGTGACCGGCGCGGATTCGCCGGTGAGGATAGACTCGTCGATGACAAGCGCGTCGCCGGCAAGGACAATGGCGTCGGCGGGCGCGCGCTGTCCCTCGCCGACGAGGATCATGTCTCCGGGAACGAGATCGCGCGCGGGGATTCGCCGTTCCGCGCCGTCGCGAATGACATGCGCCGTGGGTTCTGCGAGCCGCTGCAGGGCCTGAAGGGCGCGCTCGCTACGCAGCTCCTGGACAACGACGAGCATGATCGACGCGCCCGCCCCCGCGACCATGAAGAGCCCTTCGCCGAGATCGCCCACGAAAAGATAAAGCGTCGCCGCCGCCGCGAGCAGAAAGAACATCGGCTCTTTCAGCGTGCGTAGCGCTATTTGCAGAATGCCGACCGGCGGCGCCTCGGGCGGCGCATTGGGGCCGTATTCGGCGAGGAGCTGCGCGGCGTCCTGTGAGGAGAGCCCACAAAGAGGGGTTTTCATGTCGCTGGCTGGGCAGGATGGTCCGGCTCAACCTAGTCCGGATCGCGCTACCATTGAAGAGCATCCGGCCGAAAAAGATGGCCAGGCCCTAGCACGCTTTCCGCTCGCAAAGAATCGCGAAGCCGCGCGAATTTACGTGCGGCGTGCGGTGAAAGGGAGACGCCTTTCGCCTCGGCCGCCGCGGTGGCCTCATGGATAAAGCGCCATCTGCCCCTACCAGCCTTTCATGACAGTACTATAACGATGATGTCTGCGCCTGCTCGTCAGGCGGGCGACGCCTTTGGGAGGATGGAAATGTTAAAGACGATCCTTTCCTTGTTTCTGCTTGTCGCGTTGTGGAGCCCGGGTTCAGCTTTCGCGCATTTCCGGTGTGATCGCCAATATGTGAGCGGATTTTGCGCGCCGTTTCCGCCTAACGTCGTCGTCGCGCCGAGATGGGGATCGGCGCTGCCTTACGCTGAACCGCATGATCCGAGCGGAAATATAATCCTCGAAGGCGCCGCGACAGCAGGGGCGCCAGAGGGCAACTAAGGCGCGTTCCGCAAAAGCGGTCGGCCTCCAACAAAGAAAAGGGCGCTTGTCTTCAAGCGCCCTCAGTATGTCGACAAATTTCCGAGGCGGCATCGTCCTTCGAGACGCGAGCGTCGCTCGCTCCTCAGGATGAGGCCTAAGTGTTTGGCGAAGTTGCAGAAGCTCCTCATGCTGAGGAGCCTGCGCAGCAGGCGTCTCGAAGCACGAGGGGCGTTACCGCCACATCTCACGGCGCTTGTCTTCAAGCGCCCTGGGAAAACGACCTCGCAAGCCGCTTAGCGCGCTTTCCGCTCGCACGGAATCGTGCGAGCGCAGAGAAAGCGCGCAAATTCAAAAGCTGGAGCGCATTCTTTTCGCAAAAGTCTGTGAGCTTTTGCGGAATGCGCTTAGAGCGCGTCGAAGGTCTTTTTCTTGCCGTCGTGAGTCTTGATGGTGACAATGCGGACGTAGCTGCAATCGTCGAAGCCGGGCAGGGGGGAGTCGCTCTTCGCGGGCACGGTGAACTTGTCGCCAACCTTATAGGGATGGTGCAGGACCTTATCGTTATTCGGGATAGTGCATCCGCCGCCGTTCACGACGATCTCGTCGACGATCACTTTGTCCTTCTTGACGTCACATTTCACGGAGCCATCGTGCTTTTTGGAGCATTCGACGGCGTCGTCCGCGGCGTAGGCGACGGCGGGAAAAAGAGCGAAGAGAAACAGTAGCTGTAGCTTTTTCATGGGGGACGCTCGACATTCTTGCGTGGACTCTAGAGCTTGTCGCTCGGCCGTCCAAAGCACAGTTCGAAAAAGGAATTATGACAGCGGCGAGAAAAGAGGCCCGGCGCACGCCCCGAGAAAAGGCGTTTTGGACGCCGGTTCCACGCATGGAGAAAGCGCCGACGCGCCGGACGGCCTTGCTCCCGAAACTCCAACGCGCTAGCTTTCCGCCGATGGCGAGGGGCGCCGCTTGCGCGGCTGAGAAGCACCCGTCGAACCTGATCCGGGTCATGCCGGCGGAGGGAATGCCAGGGCAGGGCGCGCTCGCGCCCCTCATCCGGATTCCGTTCTTCGTCCGCCTGGCCCTCATCCGCTCCCTTTGAAGGAGCGCGATCGAAGGAAGCGCGACGATGAACATCCACGACAAACGCACGCCGCTCAGCGTCACCACCGGCCCGATCGGCAAGTCGCGCAAGCTCTATTCCTCGCCCGAAGGGCGCCCCGACATTCGCGTGCCCTATCGCGAGATCGCGCTCGATCCATCGTCCGGCGAGGCGCCCTTGCGGGTCTATGATCCGTCCGGCCCCTATGGCTGCGAGAATTTCACGCCCGATCTTTCCGCCGGCCTGCCGGCGGCGCGGCCCTGGCTCGCGACGCGCGCCGGGCTGGAGGCCTATCAGGGTCGCGCGGTCAAGCCCGAGGACAATGGCTTCGCCGAAGGCGAGCGGCTCGTGCCGCCATGCCCGGCTGAGCGCAAGCTCTATCGCGCCGCCGGCGCCGCGCCCGTCACCCAGCTCGAATTCGCCCGCGCCGGCATCGTCACGGAAGAGATGATCTATGTCGCGCATCGCGAGAACCTTTGCCGCGAACGCGCGCTCGACGCCGCCAAAGAACGCATCGCCGACGGCGAAAGCTTCGGCGCTGACATTCCCGAATTCGTTACGCCCGAATTCGTGCGCTCGGAAATCGCGCGCGGCCGCGCCATCATCCCGGCCAACATCAATCACCCGGAGCTGGAGCCGGTTATCATCGGCCGCAACTTCCTTGTGAAGGTAAACGCCAATATCGGCAATTCCGCCGTGACCTCCTCGGTCGCCGAGGAAGTTGAGAAGATGGTGTGGGCCTCGCGCTGGGGCGCAGACACGGTCATGGACCTCTCCACCGGCCGCAACATCCACAACATCCGCGACTGGATCATCCGCAACGCCAGCGTGCCGATCGGCACCGTGCCGATCTATCAGGCGCTGGAGAAGGTCGGCGGCGATGCGCTGAAGCTCGATTGGGAGGTCTTCAAGGACACGCTGATCGAGCAGGCTGAGCAGGGCGTCGATTATTTCACCATCCACGCCGGCGTGCGCCTCGCTTTCGTGCCGCTCACTGCGAATCGCGTCACCGGCATCGTCTCGCGCGGCGGCTCGATCATGGCGCGCTGGTGCCTCTCCAAACATAAGGAGAGCTTCCTCTACGAGCGCTTCGACGAGATTTGCGACATCATGCGCAAATATGACGTCTCCTTCTCGCTCGGCGACGGCCTGCGCCCCGGCTCCAACGCCGACGCCAATGACGCCGCGCAATTCGCGGAGCTGGAGACGCTCGGCGAGCTGACCAAGATCGCCTGGGAGAAGGGCTGCCAGGTGATGATCGAAGGCCCCGGCCATGTGCCGATGCACAAGATCAAAGCCAATATGGACAAGCAGCTAAAAGCCTGCGGCGAGGCGCCGTTCTACACGCTGGGTCCTCTCGTCACCGACATCGCGCCCGGCTACGATCATATTACGTCCGGCATCGGCGCGGCGATGATCGGCTGGTTCGGCACGGCGATGCTGTGTTACGTAACGCCTAAAGAGCATTTGGGCCTGCCGGATCGCGATGATGTTAAAACAGGCGTTATAACCTACCGCATCGCCGCCCATGCCGCCGACCTCGCCAAGGGCCATCCGGCGGCGCGCGAGCGCGACGACGCCATGAGCCGCGCCCGCTTCGACTTCCGCTGGAACGACCAGTTCGAGATCGGTCTCGATCCCGACACCGCGCGCCAATATCACGACGAGACCATGCCCAAGGAGGCGCATAAGGTCGCGCATTTCTGCTCCATGTGCGGCCCGAAATTCTGCTCCATGCAGATCACGCGCGATTTGCGCGAGGAGGCGAAGGAGATCGAGGCGCGCGAGAAGGGAATGGCCGAGAAGGCCGAGGAGTTCATGGAGAAGGGCGCGCAGATTTACGTGCGGGGGTGAGGGCGTGCGCGCGTAGGGCTCATAATCTGGCAGCGCCCTTCGTCTCCGCCGTGATCCGCTGTCATTCCCGACGCTCGCAAAGCGAGCGATCGGGAATCCAGAGCAACCATTGCAATTTTGGCTCTGGATTCCCGGTCGGGCTGCGCCGCCGGGAATGACAGAACCTCCGCGAACTGTTCGAGTCAAAGCTGCGACAAGGTCGTGGCGTTGAACTTCATGCCGACCGCCGTCTCCAAATTCGACAAAGCATTGTCGATCACCGCGAACATCACCGCGCGCGACGAGGCGTTGCTCAAATCGAGCGAGGCTGTCGTCGATACGGCGTTCTTCGTCAGGCTCGACGTGAACGCCGCCGCGGCCTGATTGGCGGTGAACATTTGCGCGGGCGCCGTTCCGTTCGAATAGTCGAGCGTCTGGACGACCTTGGAAAACACATTCGCCAGCGCGCTCATGCTGATGACGACGTGGTTCTGCGGCGTGACGACGGCGGTGGGGCTCGTCGTGGGGATCGGGTTTCCGTAGAGCTGATCCAGGTAATAGTGCACCTGATACGGATACTGCGCGTAAGTGTCCGTGCTCCCCCAGACCGAGGCGTAGGAATTGACCGAGGCCACCGTGGCCGCCGTCGCGCTCGCGCCGAGCTTGCTGTAACGGGACACCAAAGGTCCGTAAAAGCCCTGATTGTAGGCCGCATTGGCGATCACTTCGAGGAAGCTGTTCGGCAGCGTCTTGAATCTGACCAGCGCATTGTCGAAATCCGGCTCCCACGGCGTGACCCAGCCGCCCGCGCCCTTTCCGGTGACGTTCAGCGCGACAAGATCGTTGTAGTGGAAGAAGGCCGGCAACATCGGCCCGTAATATTTGTTGTTGAAGGAGCCGGGCGTCGACAGCGTGTGCTGCTGCGCGGCGTTGGCGATGGTGAAGCCGATGTTTTTCTGGATCGCGACATAATTGATGAGCGAATGCCCGTCCGGATTGTAGCTGCCGGAGACCATATCCGCCGCATAATTGTTGATCTGATAGGGCCCGCCTTGGCCAACCCCCATCACCGCCTGTTGCAGCGGCGACGGATCGATGAGATCGGAGCTCGACGTATAGAGCTGGGTCTCGATATTCTCCTGCAAAAGCTGCGCGAAAATCGAGCCGATCAGATAGTCGTTGTTGAACTGAACGCCGGGGAAGCCTTCCTTCACGAGGTGAGAATACATCACGCCGGCGATGACGTTCGAGGCGATCAGATCGTCGAAATTTCCGCCCGTCAGCGTGAGGGAATCCTGCGCCGTGTTCACGCCGAGCCAGAGATGGAAGTTGATCGTTCCCGAGCTTTGGCTGGAGCCGCCGGTACTGCCGCCGCCGCCGCCGCTGGCGCTTTGCGTCGTCACAGTAATCGGCGACGATTGCGGCGAGTCGCCGGCGGCGTCCACCGCCGCGACCGCAAAGCTATAACTCGTAGCGGGCGAGAGATTGGAGACGGCGACGCTGGCGCCGGTGACTGTCCCGAGCAGGGCGCCGTTCTTGTAAACTTTGTAGCCGGTCACGACGCAGGACGGGACCGTGACGGCGCTCCAGCTCAGCGTCGTGGCGGCGCTCGTCGTCCCGGAGGCCGCCAGACCAGTGGGGGCCGGCGGCGCGGATACGCAGGAGCCGCAGGCGCCGACATTGGTCCACGGCTGGCCAGAGCCCGGATAGACGCCGTTATGGGTGGCGGGCTCGTCGCCTTGCGTCCACCAATTGTTTCGATAGACGAGCGCGTTTTCGCTGACGAGATTGCCCGGCGAGGCATAGGTGGCCGACGCGCTCCAGGGAGCCGGACAGGAATTGGCGGCGAAGGTCGACGGGCTAATCAAGCATCCGATGACGGTCGTAACCAGTTGCGCCTTTAAACGCTGGTTGGTCATTCTGGCACCAATTGGAATAGGAAGGAACATCTGACGCTCTCCGAGCGCCACGACCTAGCTTGTATACATCCGTTGGCGCCAGATATCTGAAAAAATACTATAAAATTATTCGAATAATTTTATGGAATAGTCGGCGGTGTAAATATAAACCAGGCGACGGCTCGAGGCGCCGCGCCAACCCCGACGGCGCAGCTTCAAACCCTTTTCAGTTAATGACTTATGCACGCGCTCTTCGTAATCTTCGGCTTTTCGCGCCGCAGCGCGCCTCCGGCCCGCGGGCTTGGATACAAGGATCGAAGGCCTTGGGAAGAGAAATTGCCGCCAAATTCGTTCGGCTTTTTCAAGCGCCGACCGATGATATGGAGCTTGTGCGGGCGCAGTTTCATGCTTTCGCCAAGCAAATCCCCTTCTTTATATTATACTGTCGATCAATACGGCCGCTGTCGTGTTTACATTCGCGAAATTCGGTCATCCCTGGATTTCGATTTACTTGCCGCTTGCCTTGTGTCTGGCGGGTCTCGGACGCGGCGTTGCTTGGTGGCGCATCGGCCGCGCCCCCGTCTCCGACGATGTCGTCGTCCGCTATATGCGACGCACGAACAGGCTCGCTTTCATATCGGCTCTGGCCTTCATCGCGTGGGGAATGGCGCTGTTCCCTTATGGCGATGCTTACGCCCAGGGCCAGTTGGTGTTTTTCCTCGGCCTGTCGCTGATCAGCGGCGCTTTCTGCCTGATGCATCTACGGTCCGCAGCTTTGAGCGTCACATTGTTCGGCGTCGCTCCCTTCAGCATCTATTTTTTCTTCGCCGAAGAAGGGCATTTCAGATCGGCGGCGATCAATCTTGCGCTCGTTTCCCCTGGCATGATCGTGATCCTGATGATCTACAATCGTGATTTCGCCAATCTGGTCTCGTCGCGCCGCTCCCTGCTCGAAAAGCAGGAAGAGACACAGCGTCTCAGCGAAGAGAATCTTCGGCTGGCCAATCTCGACGCGTTGAGCGGGCTGCCGAACCGCCGAGCGCTCATGTCGCAACTCGAGGAGATGCATCGGGCGAGCGAGGAAGCGCATAGGCAGATTGCGGTGATATTCGTCGATCTGGACGGCTTCAAAGACGTCAACGACGCCTACGGCCACGAAACGGGCGACAGGGTGATCGAGATCGTCGCAGGCGAACTCCAGCGCTTGCTGCCTGAAGGCGCTGTCCTGGCGCGCCTCGGCGGCGACGAGTTTGCGGCGCTGATTTCGGCGAGCGATGCGGCAGCGCAGGCCGATATGTTCGCAGCGGGTGTCGTGGCGAATCTCACCGAGCCGATCCGGATCAGAGAGCGCGCCATCCAAATCGGGGCCAGCGTCGGCATCGCCTGCGCCGCGCAAGGCGCATGTGACGCCGGGGAATTATTTCGCCGGGCCGATGCGGCCATGTACGACGTCAAAGAAAATGGCAAAGCGGGCGTAAGAGTCTATTCCGCCGCGCTCGACGCCGCACGTCACAGACAGCAGGAACTCGAGGGAGAAATCCGGCAAGGACTGAACGACGGACAATTCGAGGTCTTCTATCAGCCGATCGTCGACGCCGAGGGGAAAGACATCGTCTCGGTGGAGGCGCTGTTGCGATGGCCGCGCCGTCCGGCCGGCGCCATCGGTCCCGACCAATTCATCTGCGTCGCCGAGGCGAGCGGCTTGATCAATCCGCTGGGGCTTTTCGTTCTGCGGCGGGCCTGCCAGGATATTCTCGAGGCCAAGGGGCTAAATCTCAGCGTCAATGTTTCCCCGGCGCAATTCCGCGACCCGGACTTCGAAGCGAAGATCGCCGCCGTTCTCGCCGAGACTGGTTTTCCCGCGCAGCGCCTCGAGTTCGAACTGACCGAGGGCTATCTGATCGATCATCCCGAGCGGGCGATGGCTGTGATCGCGTCGCTCAAAGGCATGGGCGTTTCGATCGCCCTGGACGACTTCGGCGTCGGTTATACGAGCATCGCCTATCTGCAACGATATGGGTTCGACAGGATCAAGATCGACAAGTCCCTCGCCGGTCGGATCGCGACCGACAAAAAAGCCGGCGTGCTCGTCGCCGGCGCGATCTACATCGCGAATGGGTTGGACATGGCGGTAACGGCCGAGGGGGTCGAGACCGAAGAACAAGCGGATTTGTTGCGGCTGGCCGGTTGTCAGTGCTTGCAAGGGTTCCGGTACAGCGAACCGAAACCAATCGACGAGATAAGAGATTGGCTGACCGAACGAAGAGGGGATGCGGCCGCCTGAGCGGATGCTGGCGACTTATGCTCAGCGCCCGTCATTGCGAGCGAAGCGAAGCAATCCAGGGCCGCCGTAGCTGCCCTGGATTGCTTCGTCGCTGACGCTCCTCGCAATGACGGCGGTGAACCAATCAAGCGGAACCCCCATTCGTCGAGGCGCCCGACCTCCGAGGCCGGGCGCCGCTCATGCGTCTTAGCTGCGGCCGAGCACCTGCACATGCACGGCGCCCGTGCCGGCGGAAATGAGGCCGATCCGCGAGGCGGCGCCGCGCGAGAGATCGAGGCTGCGGCCGGTCCAGGCCGCCGGGCCGCGGTCATTGACCCGCACCACGACCGAGCGGCCGCCATGCGAAACGAGCAGCCGCGTGCCAAGCGGAAGGGTGCGATGGGCGGCGGTCAGGCCCCATTGATTGAAGCGCTCGCCGTTCGCCGTGTGGCTGTTGGGCTCATATTTGCGCGGGCCGCCGCCATAATAGGAGGCGTTGGCCACGAAAGAGCGCGCGTTCTCGGGCATGGCGTAGCCGAAGACGTTGTCGTCGCTTGCGGCGTGGCGGCCGTGGTGACGCGATGGGATGGACTGCTGTTGTTGCGAGGCAGCGTCGGAACCGCCGAAGAGTTGTGAAACAAAATCCTGAGCGGCGGCGGGAACACTCATCAGACCTAACGCGGCTACGACAACAGAAACACGCTTCATTCCGTATTCAGCTCCTTGTGAGGCCATTCCACGAAATAAAGATTTGAGCGCATCCATATTAGATGCGTCCATCTCATTTCGATCAGGCGTGGTTGGAAGTGAGGATGCGGGGTCTAAAGGCGGAATGTGGCGAAAATGTCCTGATACACTTCTGCCTATTCATGGCGCATAATCGCCTCATTTAAGAACATGCCGCGACGCCTGTCTTTAGATTATCGATAAAACGATGCTCATGTTGGCGTATTCGGCGGCAGCCAGCCATATCGTCTCGCATATGTCTTGCCATCGAGAGAGGCTGACAAATGGGCGGCGAGGCGCCAAAAGGCTCGGGGGAGAACTCAACGCATGACCGACATCAAACGCCCCGCCGTCATCGGCGTCGTCACCGCCTCCGACCGCGCCAGCGCCGGCGTCTACAAGGACGAGAGCGGACCGGCGATCGAGGCCTATCTCACCTCCGTCCTGACGACGCCCTTCCGCATCGAGCGCCGGGTGATCCCGGATGGGTTCGAGAGCGTACGGGATACGCTGATCGACCTCGCCGACAACGTCGGCTGCGACCTCGTGGTCACGACCGGCGGCACGGGCCCGAGCCCGCGCGATCTGACGCCGGAGGCGACGCTCGCCGCCTGTCCGCGCGAGCTGCCGGGTTTCGGCGAATTGATGCGGCAGGTCTCGCTCGCGCAGACGCCGACCGCCATTCTCTCGCGCCAGCTTGCGGCGCATCGCGGCAAATGCCTGGTCATCAACCTGCCCGGAAAACCAGCCGCCATAGAGCTGTGCCTGAACGCGGTTATGCCCGCCGTGCCCTATTGCCTCGACCTCATCGGCGCCGCCTATATCGAGACGGACCCGGCGCGGGTGAAAGCCTTCCGGCCGAAGAAGTAACTACCCGTACGGGCAGTAAGCCGTTTGGCGCCGCGACAATGGGAAGGCTTCTCTTGAGGCCCTCCGGTCTGTATAGGGAGATACGCGTAGAAGGCCCGAGTCGCCGGTTCGCGCGTCTTGATGCATGCCGCAGGCGAGGGCTTGAAGAGATGAGCGATTTGCGTCTGGTCGTGGTGGGCCCGGCGGGCCGTATGGGCTGTATGCTGACGCGGGCCATCCCCGACACGCTGGGCGTGCGGCTCGTCGCGGCTGTGGAGCGCGAAGGGTCGCCCGCGATCGGCGCCGACAGCGGCGCCGCCTTCGGGCAGGCGCCCAACGGCGTGCCGGTGACGAGCGACATAGAGTCAGCGCTTTCGCAGGCCGATGCGGTCATCGACTTCTCAGCGCCCGCGGCCACAGTGGCGGTCGCCAAGGCTTGCGCCAAAAAGCGCGTCGCCCATGTCATCGGCACGACCGGCCTTGCCCCGGAAGAACTCGCGACAATCGCCGAAGCCGCCCGCGAGACGGTTGTCGTGCGCTCCGGCAATATGAGCCTCGGCGTCAACCTGCTGGCCGTCCTCGTCGAAAAGGCGGCCAAGGCGCTGGGGCCCGGCTGGGACGCCGAGATTGTCGAGATGCATCACAAGATGAAGGTGGACGCCCCCTCGGGCACGGCGCTGCTGCTGGGCGAAGCTGTCGCAAAGGGCAGGGGGATCGATCTCGCCGAGCATAGCGCGCGCGGCCGCGACGGGCTCACCGGGCCGCGCAAGGCCGGCGACATCGGCTTTGCGGCGCTGCGCGGCGGCTCGGTCGTCGGCGAACATACGGTGATCTTCGCCGGCATGGGCGAGCGCATCGAGCTCTCCCACCGCGCCGAGGATCGCGGCATCTTCGCGCGCGGCGCGATCGCGGCGGCGCTCTGGACGCGGGAAAAAGCGCCCGGGCTCTATTCCATGGCTGATGTGCTGGGCCTTTCCGGCGCGTGAGATTTGCGAGACCGACATGAGCATGAACCGCACGCTTGTCCTCGTCCGGCACGGTCAGAGCGAATGGAACGCCAAAAATCTGTTCACCGGCTGGAAAAATCCTGACCTCACGCCGCTCGGCGTCGAGGAGGCGCGTCGCGCCGGGCGTGAATTGAGGAAACTCGATCTGCTGTTCAGCGCCGGCTTCACCTCGGCGCTGCTGCGCGCGCAACATACACTGCAGCTCATCTTCGAGGAGCTGGGCCAATCCAATGTGCCGACGGTCAAAGATCGCGCGCTGAACGAGCGCCATTACGGCGATCTCTCCGGGCTCAACAAGGACGAGGCGCGCGAGAAATGGGGCGAGGAGCAGGTGCGCCTGTGGCGGCGTTCCTATGACGTGCCCCCGCCCGGCGGCGAGAGTCTGAAGGATACGGTCGCCCGCGTCGTGCCGTTTTACGTCCAGCGTATTTTGCCGCCGGTGATGCGCGGCGAGCGCGTTCTGGTCGCGGCGCATGGCAATTCGCTGCGCGCGCTCTGCATGGTGCTGGAGCAGATGACGCCCGAAAGCGTGACGACGCTGGAGCTCGCGACCGGCGTGCCGATCGTCTACAAGCTCAACGCGGATTCGACCGTGGCGTCGAAGACGGTGCTGGAGCATCGATAGTTGCCGCGAAACCGGCAATAAAAACGTCAGGCTGATACCAGATCCGCCGGATTGGCCGGCGTCATACCATTTCCGTTTGAATAGCTCGCTTTGGCGCATGTCATTCCCGACGGGCCGAAGGCCCGATCGGGAATCCAGAGCCGCAAAAGCGCTGGTTCTACTCAGAGCCCGTCATTGCGAGCGAAGCGAAGCAATCCAGGGCAGCGATGCGGCCCTGGATTGCTTCGTCGGCTCCGCCTCCTCGCAATGACGGCGGTGATTTCCTCTGTGTCTAAACGGCGCGAGCGTCGGGAATGGCGCCGAACCAATCAAGCGGATCTCGAGTCATTCCCGACGCTCGCGCAGCGAGCGATCGGGAATCCAGAGCTGCATCAGCGCTTTTGCGGCTCTGGATTCCCGGTCGGGCTTTCAGCCCGCCGGGGGGAATGACATTCCCCGATGCGAGCAGCTCAATCGGAAATAGTATGACGGGGGGCATGAGCGCCGCCGCGTCGCGGCGGTTTGCTCGAGCAAGCATTATCCGAAGCTATGCCCCTCGATGACGATGGCCTCGGCCACATGGCGCGGCACGTCGGTAATCGGAATTTCACGGCAGTTGAGGTTGTATCGATTCTCGGCGGCGTTCCAATCACAGGCGATGACAGTGTTGGCATTGGGCGAGGGGAAATACCATGTCGCCGGACGCTTGAAGGAGGTCAGCGGCTTGGAAGCATGCGCCACGAGGGCGTTGGCGAGAGCCCGCGCTTTCGTCGCGCTCTTCTTTGTGGCGGCTTTTCTTGTCTTCTTCGCGGGCGGCGTTTTTTTGAGTGCGCCGGTTTTTTTCGTTGGTTTAGTGGTCCTCGCCATAACGACTTTCCTTCTGATGCATATTCAAAACGAGAGCGTCGACTGTATTTAGAACCCGAAGCGCGTAATGGGCGCGCTCCTCATGTACACGCCGATTTGCGACGCCTGGAACGTGCCGGCGGCGACGCTGGCCAATCGCTTGCTCGACGGATCGACCGGGCCGAAAGTCAAAAGCAGGTCGTGAGTGCGATCCCGGCTCGTCGAGAGCAGCGGCCCGGCCGGGTTGACGTTGACGTGAACGAATGTCCAGGCCGGATTGATATTGCCGCTCGTCGCGACGAGGAACCTCACCTCATGCGACAGGGCGTCCTGCTTCAGCGGCGTGTCGATCCCGGTGGGCGCCGTTATCTCGCCTGTGCCGGTGGCGAGCACATGGCTGACCAGCCATTGCCTCAGCTTCAGATCGCCCTGGATGAGCAAGGATTTCATCGGCGCGGCGGCATTGTCGCCGGCCGGGCAGGGGCCGAGCCGATAGAGGTCTTGGACCGAATGGTAGAAGTTGAGCGTATCGATCCGCGTCGCATCTGCGGAGGCCGAGACGCCGCCGGCGAGCGAGAACAAGGCGGTCGCCGGATTTGGGGGCGTCCAGATCGCCGTCGGATTTATGGACGTCTTTTCGTCGATGGTCAGAGTCAGCGCGGCTTGCACGCCCCATTTTTCGAACCAGGCGGCGGTTCGTTGCCCATTTATCGCGGCAAGTTCCTTGTCTCGATCGATGACGAAAGCGACGGCGTTGCGCATCTCGCAGTTGACGCTGCGCACGATCGCTTGAACGAGAAGTTGGCCATCGGCTTGATTGCTTGGCGGGTCCGCTAGCTCCGGAACATAAGTCCCGCATCCGGTCAGGAGCGCACAAAAAAGCCCGGCGAGAGTCTTTCGAGCCATCATAACGCGGACCTCGGGAATGATCGAAAATTGAAACGGTCGCTTTGTTTAGTCGATAAAGTCTAGCTGCCGCGCGAGGCGATGGCAATTTCGTTCGGCGCATCGGAATTTGTCATTCCCGGCAGGCTGATAGCCCGACCGGAATCCAGAGCCACAAGAGCGTTGGTTCTGCTCTGGATTCCCGATCGCGCGCTTCGCGAGCGTCGGGAATGACAACGGACCGGTCGAGCGGAACCCATATCGCAGCGCGGCCGTCTACAAGAAAAAGCGCCAGCCGGCCATGTAGAGTAACGCGAGATGCAAGCACAGCAAATCACCCCCGGCGCGTTTCACTACCCGGCCTTTCTCGACGCCGCCGCGCAGGAGCGTTTGGCGCAAGAAATCGCCGATGTGATCGCGGCTGCGCCGCTCTTTACCTCGCGCATGCCGAAATCCGGCCTGCCCATGTCGGTGCGCATGACCAATTGCGGGCCGCTCGGCTGGATGAGCGATAAGGACAGGGGCTATCGCTATGAGCCGCGCCATCCCGAAACGGGCGCGCCTTGGGCGCCCATCCCGCAGATGCTGCTCGACATTTGGGATGAGCTGACCGCCTATCCGAAGTCGCCGGAAGCCTGCCTCGTCAATGTCTACGCCGCGGACGCCAAGATGGGCTTGCATCAGGATCGCGACGAAGCGGATGTCGCGGCGCCGATCCTCTCTCTGTCGCTCGGCGCCGATTGCCGCTTTCGCCTCGGCGGGCGCAAACGCGCCGACAAGACGACCGCCCTCACGCTTTCCTCGGGCGACGCGCTGATTCTCTCTGGGCCCGCGCGGCTATGTTTTCATGGGGTCGACCGCATCTTGCCGTCGATCCTCACGCCCTTGCCGGCGCCGCTCGCCGGGCAGGGCGCGCGAGTCAATCTGACATTGCGACGCGTGACTTAGCGCGCATTCAACAAAAGCTGAGGCTTTTGCGAAATCGAAACGGGGTTCAGCTCCGGTTCACCTCATCTGCGCCAAGGTGCGAACTCGAGACTGCTCAAGTGGCGGTATTGTGTCAGAGCGCCCCTTCGTTGTAGTTTCGCCGCGTCTCAAAGAGCGGCCGCGAGCGCCGAACCCATTGGCACGCGCGTTTTAAAGAATGTTGGCGAACGCGACTGCGAACGCCGAGGATGAGGAAAGGATCAAGGATGAAGACGATTTCCCTGCTGACGTTCGCTGCGAGCGTCGCTTTTGCCGCTTCCGCCGGCCAGGCCTTCGCCGCTGGCGACGCCGCCGCGGGCGAAAAGGTCTTCGCCAAGTGCAAGGCCTGCCATCAGGTCGGCCCGGGCGCCAAGAACGCCGTGGCGCCGGAGCTCAATGGCCTCAGCGGCCGCAAGGCCGGCTCGGTCGAGGGCTACAACTATTCCGAGCCGATGAAGGGCTCGGGCATCACCTGGGACGAGGCCTCCTTCAAGGAGTTCATCAAGAACCCGAAGGCCAAGGTGCCCGGCACCAAGATGATCTTCCAGGGCCTCGCCTCGGAAGGCGATCAGGACAATGTCTGGGCCTATGTCTCCCAGTTCAAGGCGGACGGCAGCAAGTAATTCGAGCGCCCACGTCCTAAGTTCAAAGCGGCCCTGATTCAGGGCCGCTTTTTCGTTTCAAAATTATCACAGTCAAGAAATTTAATAGTTGTCCAGAATGTCGCATTTCCAACCAGCGTTCTGGCGGAACTCCGCCAAGAAGAGCGACAAACTTGAAAGATTTCCAAGGTTGTTCTCAAGCTATTGCAACCAAAGACTTAACGCAGCAATACTCGAGCAGAAACATGAGATCGAGTCTAGCGGCAATCGATCCCCCACTTCTGCTTGGAGACTTTCCTGGTGACGCCCACTGCGCCTCAAAAACCCTACATTCATCCTCGCGTCAGCCTCTGCGCCATCGCCGCCGTTCTTGCCGCTCCCATTCCCGCTCTCGCACAGCATGCGCTGCCAAAAATCGATGTCGGGCATGCGCAGAAGACCGTCGTCCGCACGCCGGCGCAGCGCGCGCCGGTTCATGTCTCCCCGGTCGTGACGGCTGCGACGCCTGCGCCCACGCCTTTCATTCCGCAAGGCCAAACGCTCGGCGGCGGCCCGAGCGGCGTTGTCGGCTACGTCGCGCACGGCACCTCGACCGCCACCAAGACCAATACGCCGATCCTCGACATTCCGCAGTCGATCACCATCCTCACCAAGCAGCAGCTCGAGGACCGCAACAGCCTGACTCTCGGCCAGGCGCTCGCCTATGTGCCGGGCGTGACGGTGGCGCAGGGCGAGGGGCAGCGCGATCAGATCACCATTCGCGGCCAGCCCACAACCGCGGACTTCTATACGGACGGGGTGCGCGACGACGCTGAATATTACCGCGATCTCTACAACATGCAGGCGGTCGAGGTGCTGAAAGGCCCGAGCGCGCTCGTCTTCGGCCGCGGCGGCGGCGGCGGCGTCGTCAACCGCGTGACGAAAAAGGCGGATGGCGAAACGCTGCGCGCCGTGCAGATCTCGACGGGCAGTTTCGGCCGCAAGCGCGTGACCTTCGATGTCGGGCAGGCGATCAACGATCAGCTCGCCGTGCGCGTCAACGGGCTCTTCGAGCAGTCTTACAGCTACCGCGACTATTTCAATATGAAGCGGTGGGGAATCAATCCGACTTTCACCTGGAAGCCTTTCGAGAAGACCTTCGTCACGCTCAGCTATGAGCATTACTTCGACTACCGCACGATGGACCGCGGCATACCGTCGGTGAACTGGAACGCCAATCCGACGATCCTGGCGGCGCAGCGTCTCGGGGCCGCCGATCTCTACCCCGGCTATCCGTCGCCGACCGACCGCTCGACCTTCTTCGGCAATCCGACAGTCAACTACGCCAAGACCGACGTCGATCGCGCGGTTCTGATGATCGATCATACGACCGACTTCGGCGTCAACATCAAGAACCAGACCGTCTTCGCCAATTACGCCAAGTTCTATCAGAACACTTTCGCCAACAACGCCGTCGCCTTCTCCGGCTGCGCGGGCGCGCTGCCGCCCTGCGTGCAGCTCTCCGGTTACAACAACCAGACGCCGCGCCAGAATATCTTCAACCAGACGGACCTGACCTATACGCTGCAAATGACGCCGCAGATCAAGCACACGCTGCTTGCCGGCATGGAGTTTGGCAATCAGAAGTCCGACACCAACCGTAACAACGCCCGCTGGCTGAACCCCTTCACCGGCTCGGCGAACATCAACACTTTCTTCGGCTCTCCCACGACCTTCCTGCCGGTCGTCTTCAATAATCCGAGCTTCCGCCGCCACACCGATCTCGATCTTGCTGCGGGCTATGTGCAGGATCAGATCAGCGTCACGAAATACGTCGACATCCTCGCCGGCGTGCGCTTCGACAGCTACAGGCTCAGATTCGTCAACACGCTTCCGACTCCGACCCCGACCATCGACAATTATTGGGGCCAGACGATCACCAACAACGTGGGCAAATGGTCGCCGCGTTTCGGCCTCGTGTTCAAGCCCTTCGAGCAACTCTCGCTCTACGGCGCCTATTCGCGCACATTCCTGCCGGCGGCGGGCGATCAGTTCAACACGCTGTCGATCTCGCAGCAGAATTTGCAGCCGCAGGGATTCGAAAATGTGGAGGCGGGTTTCAAGGCTGAAATCACGCCGACCTTGCTCTTCACCGGCGCCATCTACAACCTCAATCGCAGCAACCAGCCGGTCGCGATCAACGCATTTTATAATGTGCTCACCAATACCCGCACGGTCGGCGGCGAGCTCGGCCTCGTTGGGCAGGTGACCAAGGAATGGCAGGTGTCGCTCGGCTACGGCAATCAGCACGCCTATATCACGAGCTCCGACCGCGTGCCGCTCGCAGGCACTGGGCCGCTCTTTACCGAAAAGGGCAAGGTCGTGCCGTCCGTGCCGCAGAACACTTTCACCTTCTGGAACAAATATGACGTCTCGTCGCTCATCGGCCTGGCGCCGGACGTGCTGGGCGTCGGCACGGGCGTGATCTACAACGCCAAATTCTACGCGGCGCTGGACAATGCGGTCGTCATCCCCGGTTACGCCCGCTGGGACGGGGCCGTCTATTGGAAGCTCAGCGAGCAGATTTCCGCGCAGGTGAATGTCGAGAACATTCTCGGCGCGAGCTACTACGCCTCGGCGCATAACAACAACAACATCATGCCCGGCGCGCCGCGTTCGGCCTTCCTGACGGTCAACGCTAAGTTCTGACCGGCGAAGATTGATCGTCGACGTTTGAGCGGTTGGCGCCGTCATTCCCGACGCTCGCGCCGTTCGGATAAACAAGGCATCACCGCCGTCATTGCGAGGAGCGTAGCGACGAAGCAATCCAGAGCCGTATCGCCGCCCTGGATTGCTTCGCTTCGCTCGCAATGACGGGCGCTGGGCAAAACGAGCGCTCTTGTGGCTCTGGATTCAAATGGCAATCCGAGCTGTTCAAACGGAAACGGTATCACTCGCTTCGCGAGCGTCGGGAATAACACGCGGCGGGATAACCCTGGCCCGCAAGGCAAGACTTCGCGCATAGCTTTCCCACTATCGGGCCGCTCGCCCCGGCAGCGCTTTCTCAGCACGGGCGGATCGGCTATGCGTCATCGGGCCGAGTAGGCGGCGTTCTAACCGACGCTCGCCTGCCCGATTCCCCTCGCCCGGAACAGGCCCGACGTGACGCGCAAACCCGACGAAATCTCCTCCGACCTCATGCAGCCCCTCGAAGCCCTGCCCGTGTTTTATCCGCTCGCCGGCAAGCGCGTCGTCGTCATCGGGGGCGGGGAGGGCGCGGCCTGGAAGGTCGATCTCGCCGCCGCGTCCGGCGCGCGGGTCGATGTCTACGCCGCCGACCCCTCCGATAAGCTGCGGGAGATCGTCGCCGTCCGGCAAAACGTCACGCTTCACGAGCGCGCGGCCGGGCCGGCGGATTTCGACGGCGCGGCGCTCGCGCTCGGCTCGACCTTCGACGATGCGGAGGCCGACGCCGCGCGCAAATCCGCCGACGCCGCTCATGTGCCGCTCAATCTGGCCGACCGGCCGGCGATGAGCGACTTCATCATGGGCGCCATCGTCAATCGCTCGCCGCTCGTTATCGGCGTCTCGACCGGCGGCGCTTCGCCGGTTTTCGCCCAGGCCATGCGCGGCCGCATCGAGGCCCTCGTGCCGTCGAGCTTTTCCGCCTGGGCCAAGGCGGCGCAGGAATGGCGGCCGCAAATCCTTTCTTCCGGCCTCGACTTTCTGGCGCGGCGCGATTTCTGGCGCCGGTTCACGCGGCTGGCTTTCCGCGACGTCGAGCGCCAGCCCACGACGCGCGATTGCGACGCGCTGCTGGCGCAGGCGCGCGAAGCCGGCGACGCGGCGGCGCATGGGCGGGTGACGCTCGTCGGCGCGGGGCCGGGCGATCCGGAGCTCATCACCCTCAAGGGCATGCGCGCGCTGGCCGGCGCCGATGTCGTCCTCTTCGACGATCTTGTGCCAGCAGGCATTCTCGATTTCGCCCGCCGCGAGGCGACGCGCATCAATGTCGGGAAACGCGGCTACAAGCCTTCCGTGCGACAAGAGGAGATCACCGCGCTCCTCGTCGAGCTCGCGCGCGCCGGCAAGAATGTCGTGCGCCTCAAGGGCGGCGATCCGCTGATCTTCGGCCGCGCCAATGAGGAGATCGCGGCGCTGCGCGCGGCGGGCTTCGAGATCGAAATCGTGCCCGGCGTGACGGCCGCCTTTGCCGGAGCCGCCGCGCTCGGCGCGTCGCTGACGAGCCGCGAGACCGTGCGGCGCGTGCAATTCATCACCGCCCATACGAAGGACGGCGAATTCCCCGAGGACTTCGACTGGGGCGCGCTCGCCGATCGCCGCGCGACGACGGCGGTCTATATGGGTAACCGCACTTTGCCCGAATTGTCGCGCCGCTTGCTCGAGGAGGGCATGGCGCATGACACCCCCGCCTTCCTCATCGAACGCGCCTCGACCCCTGACGAGCGCATCATCAAAGGGACGATCAGCGATCTTCCCGAGAAGGTTGCGCGTGAAGCGATCGTCGGCCCGGTGATGGTCCTGATCGGCTGGGCGCTAGTGGAGAATTGAGGCGGGCGAGGGAATGTTCGAACATTTGTAAAATAGAACATATGTTCGAACACCCGCAGCCCGTCATGGCCGGGCTTGTCCCGGCCATCCACGCCGAGGGGCACAGCCTACGCGGAAGCGTGATCGCTATGGACGAAGGCCGCGCAGGGCTTGCGATGCTCCGCGTTCCACAAACATGTCGATCATGCCCTGCTTAAGCTGTCATTGGCCCGGCGTGGATGGCCGGGACAAGCCCGGCCATGACGACAAGGCCGGTGACCAAAAGTGTGTGCAGGTGGAGAAGGGTGGCCCAGCCATCGGGCGTCTTTTAAGACGCCCGTCTGTCAGAAGCAGCGGGCGGGGTAGTAAGAGGATCCGCTTGAGCGGTTCGATGTCATTCCCGACGCTCGCGCAGCGCGCGATCGGGAATCCAGAGCAAAACCAGCGTATTTGCGGCTCTGGATTCCCGGTCGGGCTTCAGCCCGCCGGGAATGACAATCCTCAATGCGGGGGGTGTTCAACAACTCGGGGGCGCTATCACGCGGCTTCCTCAAGGAAGCCGCGCCGCCTTTACTTCCCGGGCGCGGTCTCGATCGGCGCGGACCCCGCCGGCATGGCGCCGCCGGACTCCGGCTCGATCACCGGAACGACGTCGATCTTGCCGCCGCTCGTCGCGCCGCCGGAGGTCGCCGCCGCAGGCGCGGGCTTGGGGCCGCGCTTGGCGTGCAGCAGGCCCTTATAGGCGGAGGCGCGCTGGCGCATGGATTGCGGGGCGTCGCGGTCGTTGAGCACCTGCTCGAAGACGCGCTCGGCCTCGTCGTAGTCGTCATTGAACAGCGCGTCGAGGCCGTTCCATTCCTGAGCGGAGAAGCGGAAGGCGCCTGTCGAGAGCATCAGCGGGCCGAGCGTGCGCTCGAGCTTCTCGCGGTCGTCGCCCTCGAGCACGATCAGCGCCGCGCGCAGCATGGCGATTTCCTGCGTCAGCTTATCGACGTTGGGGTCTTCGCCGATCGCGCTCAATTCGCTGAGCGCCTGCGCCTTATCGGGACGCGCCTCGGCGGCGCGGATGCGGGCGAGGGCGGCGTAGCCCTTGGGACCGTCCTTGGCGATGGCGTCGAAAGCGGCGGCGGCCTCGGCGTTCTTGCCCTCGTCGGCCAGCGCCACGGCGGCGACATAGCGGGCGTTGGCCTCCTCGGCGGCCTTGAGGCGCTTATCCTGATAATAGCTCCAGGCGCCGGTCGCGGCGACGATCAGAAAAGCTCCGACGAAAATCGGCGTCTGATAGCGGCGCCAAAATTCGGCGGCTTTGTCCCGGCGGACGTCTTCGTCGACCTCGTGGAAAATATCCGACATGCTCGCGCGACCCTTGCGTTTCCGATTTTTCTTGTCCCCGAAGGGGAGACGCAGGGGTTAGCACAGGCGGGCGCGAAAGGCGAGCATTGCCCGGCCAGAACGCTCCAGCCCCGAGCCGTCACAAAATCGCGGCCGCAGCCTTCAGCAAATGCGCTTCATCAGGCGCTTCAACGCAGGAAACTGAGAGCCCGGCCGCTTTCAGTGGAGCCGCGACGTCCTGCGATAGCGCGACATGAGCCATCCGCCGGAGCTGAGCCGCCAACCCTGCAGCCGAGGCGAGCCGCAAAAATATCTCCGCGCTGCGTCGAGAGTAGTGGAGGATGATGTCGATCTCCCCGGCCGCCAGCGCCGCGCGCGCTTCGTCGGAGAGGGCCTCGGCCGCCCGCGCCTCATAGACGTCGACGGCTGTGACGGCATGGCCGGCGCAGCGCAGGCCGGCCTCCAGCGCCGGCTGCCGATCCCGCCCGGCGAGGTATAGGAAATGGGCCGGGGCAGGGTAGCGGGCAAGCAACAGCGGCAGGATGGCCTCGGCCTTTCCGGCAACGATGTCCGGGCGCCAGCCGCGCTCTAATGCGGTCTTAGCGGTCTTGGCGCCGACGGCGTGCAGAGGCAGGGCCTTATAAGGTTCCGCATCCGTTCCAGCGCAGTCGATCCCCTTGGCGCTCGACGCCAGCACGGCGTCATAAGCGCCCGGCGGAACGCGCGCCCCGGTCGCGCCAACCTCCAGCACGGGTGATACGACTGACGTAAACCCTAATGAATTTAGTTTTTCCGCTGTACGTAAAGCATCTTCCGCTGCACGTAAGACAAGGGCGCGCCTCACATCAGCCCCGCGACGCCATGCGGCAGCTTCAGCACGATCTCATTGCCCGCGTCGGCGCCGATCATCGCCGCGTCGATCGCGCGGCCCTTGCGGCGCGTCATCCACACTTGGCTGCCATCCGCTTTCAACACCTCGCCATAGAAGGAGAGCTCGTCGCCCGAGACCGTCGCATGGCCGGCGATCGGGGTGCGGCAGGAGCCGTCGAGCGCGGAAAGAAAGGCGCGCTCGGCGGCGAGCGCGAGGGCCGTCGCCGCGTCGAGCAGCGGGGCGAGCGCCGCGCGCGTCTCGGCGTCGCCGGCGCGGGCCGTTATGCCGATCGCGCCTTGTCCGACGGCCGGCGGAAAATCCGCGAGCGGCAACAGCGCCGTCGCGCGATCGGCGAGGCCGAGCCGCTTCAACCCGGCGAGCGCCAGAAGCGTGGCGTCGATCTCGCCGCTCTCCACCTTGCCGAGCCGCGTATGAACATTGCCGCGCAACAGCGTAGTCTGCAGATCGGGGCGGCGGCGCTTCACCTGCGCGGCGCGGCGCAGCGAGGCGGTGCCGACAACAGCGCCCGGGGGCAGGGCGTCGATCGTCATGCCGTCGCGGCCGATCCAGGCGTCCCGCACATCCTCGCGCGGCAGATAGCCGGCGATGATGATCTCCGCCGGCAGATGCGTGGGGAGGTCCTTCGAGCTGTGCACGGCGAGGTCGATGGCGCCGCCGATCAGCGCGAGATCGAGCTCCTTGGTGAAGAGCCCCTTGCCGCCGGAATCGGCGAGAGACCGGTCTTGAATCTGGTCGCCGGTCGTCTTGATGATCTCGACGGGAAAATGCTCCTCGCTCACGCCATGCGCCTCGGCGAGGAGGGCGCGAACCATATGGGTCTGCGCGAGCGCCAGCGGGCTGCCGCGCGTGCCGATGCGAAGGCTCTTGATCGTCATGAGGTTTCCCAGCGTGAGAGTTGCGCGGGACTATAAGGGCCGGGAAGGGAAGGGCAAGCCGCGGCGCCTCTAGGCTTCTGCTGTCCCCCGGATCGCGGTCATTCTTTAGTTGTCCTCGCCTTCAAACTGTCACCCTTCTTTCCGGGCTGCTCTGTCACCGTTCTATCAGGGCTGGACCGCCCGCCGGCTCCTCTCCCCGCAAGCGTCGCTTGCGGGGAGAGGAGCAGAGCGCGGCCTTCATCGAGAAATTTGCTCCCCAATTTATCCCCACCCCCAAAACCTCCATTATCCTTCCCTGGCCTCGCCAACTTGCAGGGGCGTCGTCAGGGTCGGCGGCGCCGGCGGGGTCGGTTAAGCGCGGGACGCGACCCTCGTTCCGTGCGGGACTCCGGCGCCGCCCGCCGGGTCTCTCCTTCGTGGGGAGATTGCGTGATGCAAGTCACGCAAAGGCTGGGCAGAATATCCGCGCCCGCAACACGCGGCCCGAGTACCGAAAGGGAAAGCGCCGGCGGGCCGGAGGCGACGCATGTCGAGGCCCTTGCGACGCGCCCAAAGACTGCAAAGCCTTTGGGAAAGAAGCGGCCGCCGTCTGGCGGTCGTGCCGGACGGAGGAACCGCCACTTAGATGGCGCTACTTCGGCTCGGAAAGGTGCGCGCGAATAAAGACCGCAGCCGGGACGCCCTTGGTTCCGATGCGCTTATTCTTTCACGCTACCGGCCGAACGGGGCCGGGGCGTCCCGGCTTCCTGGATCGCTCGCGTCGGAAACGGCGGCGGGGAATTTGGCGCTGGGCAGTTCTGCGGAGGCGTTTGGGAAGCTGAATCGCCCCCCACCCTTGATCCCTCCCCGCCACTCCGTGGGGGGAGGGAGAAAAGCGGCGCCGCTAGGGATCACCGGCAAGCAACGCTGACAAATTTGGGCGCGAGCCGCCTCCCTCCCCCTTGCGGGGAGGGATCAAGGGTGGGGGTCGTTTGAGTGATGAGAATATTGCCCAGTTACACATCCTTAGCCGAGCGGCGCCAAAAGCCCTTCACGCAGCCGCTTTCCACCGCCGCAGGAAGCGCCGTGCGTCGCCGCCGATCGCCGGATCGTGCAGATCGAGAGCAAGCACTGGCGCGCTCGGCTTGAAATTGGCGCTCTTGAAATCGAGCCAAAACAGGCTCGGCGCCGTCGCGCTGCTGACGAAATAAACCTTGTTGGTGACGTCGGCGGCCGTGACCCAATTTGTTTGGCAGGCGCCCCAGAAACCCTTGTCGGGCGCGCGGGCGGAATCGCGGAAGGGAACTTGCGCGATGCGCAGCAGCGACAGCGCGCCGGCGACCGCCTCCCGGTAAGTCTTCGGATCGGGCAGATATTTCGAGTAAGCGGCGAGCCGGACGAAACGATCCTCCGCCGTCTCGTCGCCCGGCAGCGGCTTGGCTCCGCCGAAGGGCGCATATTGCTTCACGCGCTCGATCATCTGGTCATAGGGCGGATCATTGGTCATCACGCGATATTCGGGGCCGTGATGAACGACGAGCTTTCCGTCGATATATTCGATGATCGCCGAGTCGCCCGAGGGGTCTTGCACGGCAAGATGCGTGGGCAGGTGCTGCGTCAGGCCGAGGTCGCTCGCCCATGCGGCGGCGACGCGGAACTTGCCTTCCTTATGCGCGTCGACGACCTCGTTCACCGTCGCGAAATTGTCGAGAACATATTGCGCCCAATGCGTATCGGGCAGAACCGGGCGCTTGTCCGGGGCTTCGAGACGGCTTTCGTCCAGCACCAGCATATGCGCCGCAAGGCCCATTTCATTGAGGCCGTCCGAGGCGGCGCCTTCGAAGGAGACGATCGCGGCGCAGCCATATTTGGAGGTCCAGCCAATCGTATCCGGGCCGACGCCTTCGATCTTGCCCTTCACGCCGGGAAGCACGCTCGCCTGTGACGTGCGGGCCTGGCCGCGTGGAAAAACAACGAATTTTGGCCGCTCCGGCAGAGCGACAGGGAGGTCCATCGAGCGAACGACGATCTTCGCCAGCTTGCGGTCATTGACAAAGGCCAGCGAGCAGGCGCGCAGCTCCTGCGCTTTCAGCGTAAAAGGCAAGGAGATGAGCGAGGTCAAGAATGCGCGTCTTTGCATGGCTCGTGCGCTCTTTCGTCGGCGAAAATGGCGGTCGGAAAATAGCTCGTCCCACTTTGGGCGCGCCGAATGAACAAGCCGTTGCCGATGGCCCGCAAATGCCGCCGTTTCGAGCGCGACGCCTTGCCGCGGATTTTCTATCCCCAGGCTTCGGCGGTGCGATAAAGCTAGCGCCCCTTGAACAAAGAGACAGCTTTGCCACCAGCCGCGACCCCGAAACGCCCGTCTTCCTATCGCTGGTTCGTGCTGGCGCTGGCGACCTTCGCCCAGACCGGCGGCTGTTTCCTCGTGCAGGGGCTCGGCGCTCTGGGGCCTGCGCTGCAGGCGGCGTTTGGCCTCGATGCGGCTCAGGTGGGGCTCACCATGTCCGCCGCGCAGGCGACGCCCATCGTGGGGCTCCCGATCGCCGGCCTGCTGCTGGATCGCTTCAGCGAAAGGCTGATCGTCGGGCTCGGCGCGGCGATGGTCGCGGCGGCGCTCTTCGCAGCCGCGCAAGCCGAGAGCTATCTCGATATCCTCTCCTGGCTCGTCGTCGCGAGCATCGGCTATTGCACCGTGCAACCGGGCGGCGGCAAGGTGGTGGCGGCGTGGTTTGCGTCCGATACGCGCGGCCTCGCGATGGGGATTCGTCAGGCGGGCCTGCCGCTGGGCGCGGCGCTCGCGGCCCTGATCCTGCCGGTCGTTGCCGCGCAGCAGGGGTGGCGCGCCGCTTTTGAACTTGGCGCCGGCGCCGCGCTGATAAGCGGGCTGTTTTTCGCCTTTCTGTATCGCCCGCCGCCGGACCCTTTGCCGGCGCGCAAGCGGGGCGAGAACCTTTGGCGAGAGCGCATCGAGGAGATCGCGCCGCGCCTGCCGCGCATCGCTCTGCCCGGAGCGGCGCTCGTCTGCGTGCAATTCTGCGTGACCGTCTATTTGCCGCTCGATCTTCGCGACCGCTTCGACATTCCCGTCGAAACGGGCGTGAAACTGTTGTTCGCCGCGCAGTTCGCCGGGGCGTTTGCGCGCATCATTCTCGCCCTCTGGAGCGACAGAAGCGCGCGCGGCCGTTTCTTCCCGCTCGCCGTCAGCATGGGCGCGATCATGCTGGGCCTCGCCGCCTATTTGTTTGCCCCCGGCGCGCCTCTATGGGCGGTCGCCCTGCTTGCGATCTGGCTCGGCTTCTTCGGCTTCGGCTGGTACGGGCCCTGGATCGCGCTGGTCAGCGAAGCCGCGCCCAAGGGCGCGATCGGCTTCATGATCGGCCTCGCCATGGCCATCAACCAGATCTGCGTCGTGCTCGCGCCGCCGGCCTTCGGCGCCTTGCGCGATGCGTCCGGAACTTATGCCTGGGGGTGGAGCGCCTTGATCGCGGCGCTGGCGGTGGCGCTTTGGGAAAGCTGGCGAAAGGAAGGTTTATAGGCGCGACCAAGCTAGCAAATAGGTCAGTCCGCGCTCGGCAGACGCCGCATGACGAATTCGATGCGGCCATCCTCGAGCTCGCGCCAGAACTCGATCTCGGTCATGTAAGCGGCTTTGGGGTAGCGGTCGAACCACTCACGCGCCTTGGCGCGGGCGTCGAGGCGCGGCAAGGTGAAGGTCTCGCGCCGCCAGCCGTCGCTCCTGGCGCGGCCCTTCTCGCTGAGCCTGCGCGCAATATCCTTCGGCGCCCTGGTTACGCTCATACCGATGCTCCCGCACAGTGCGCCAAAACATAGCGCTTCAGGGGCAGAAATGGGAGTCTGCGATTCGCCCTCCCGCCCGCGTCGGTCAGGCTTTAATCTCGGCTTTATTTCCGGGAGATGAACATGCGTATTTTGCCTCTCGCGATTTTGTTGCCATCCTTGCCGCCGCGCCCGCCCGCGCCACGGCCAATCTCGACTGCGCGATCGAGGACAAGCGGCTCAAAGGCGCGATCGGCGCATTGATGGGCTCGCTTCCGGGCCTCCTGCAGATTCACGGCGAATTCGACGTTCTCGTTCAAGGCGTTCCCGACGATTTTCGTAAAGTAAGCCTTGCGGGCGATAACCTGCCGCACAGTTGGGTTCACGGCAAAGACCTGAAGCTCCATGCCTATAAGGAGCGCGACGGCGAGCGCTTCGCCAGTTTCGAGCTTGTCGTCGAGACGAAAATGACGAGCGATCCCAATCAGTATCGGGGCGCCTACGAACTGAAGGTCAGCTTCCTGCCGGGTAAGGGCGCCGAGAGCAAGACGGTCACGGTGCGGGGCAGGGCCTCATGCTCGCTTGGCTGAAGCGCAGGCTCCGACTTCCCCGCGTCTCAAAAGCGCGCTATCTCGGGCGCCATGTCTGAGCGCCCCACCTATATGATCTCCACCGCCATTCCCTATGCGAATGGCGCGCCCCACATCGGCCACGCCTATGAGCGCATCGCCACGGACGCTTTCGCGCGTTTCAAGCGGCTCGACGGCTATGACGTGCTCTTCGTCACCGGCATGGACGAGCACGGCCAGAAGGTGCAGCGCACCGCCGAGAAGGAGGGGGTGACGCCCCAGCAGTTCGTGGACGGCATTGCCGCGCAATTTGCCCGCATGGGAGAAGCGCTGAACGCGCGGGCCGACGACATCGTCCGCACGACGCAGGAGCGCCACAAGGAGGCCGTGCTCGACATCTGGCGGCGCATGGAGGCCAGGGGCGACATCTATCTCTCGAAATATTCCGGCTGGTATTCCGTCCGCGACGAGGCCTATTACGACGAGAGCGAGCTGACCGAGCGCGAGGGCAAGAAATACGCGCCGACCGGCACGCCCGTCGAATGGGTGGAAGAGGAGAGCTGGTTCTTCAAGCTCTCCGCCTATGCTGAAAAGCTCCTCGCTCATTACGAGGCGCATCCCGAGTTCATCACGCCCGAGCATTACAAGAACGAGATCGTCGCCTTCGTGAAACGGGGGCTCTCGGACCTCTCCGTTTCGCGCACGACGTTCGACTGGGGCATCAAGATTCCGCCGCGCCCGCAGACGACGGCGAACCATGTGATGTATGTCTGGGTCGACGCGCTGACGAATTACATCACGGCGACCGGCTGGCTCACCGGCGGCGAGAAGGCGCGCTACTGGCCCGCCGACGCCCATGTCATCGGCAAGGACATCACGCGCTTTCACGCCATCTATTGGCCGGCCTTTCTGATGTCGGCGGAGGCGCCGCTGCCCAAGCAGATCGTCGTGCATGGCTTCCTCTTCTCGCGCGGCGAGAAGATGTCGAAATCGCTCGGCAATGTCGTCGGCCCGCAGGAGCTGATCGACCGCTATGGCGTCGACCAGCTTCGCTATTTCTTCCTGCGCGAAGTGCCTTTCGGCAATGACGGCAATTATTCGCATGAAGCCATCGTCATGCGCATCAACGCCGATCTCGCCAATGATCTCGGCAATCTGGCGCAGCGCTCGCTCTCCATGATCGCCAAGAACTGCGACGGCGCCGTGCCGAAGAAGGGCGCCTTCACCGACGCGGACAGGGATATTCTCGCCCAGGCTGCCGGCGTGCTGGAGAAGGCGCGGGCGGCGATGGACGCCTATCAGCCGCATCATGCGCTTGCGGAGATCTTCCGCGTGGTGGCGGAGGCCAATCGCTATTTTGCCGGCGAGGAGCCCTGGGCCAAGAAGAAGACCGACCCGGCGCGCATGGAGACGATCCTCTATGTGACAGCGGAGACACTGCGCCGGCTGGTGATCCCGCTGCAGGCCTTTATTCCCGAGGCGGCGGGGAAGTTCCTCGATTCCTTGGGCGTTGGCCCGGACGAGCGCGATTTCGCCCATGCCGGGGAGGGGAACGCGCTGCAAGAAGGCGCGCCGCTGCCGCCGCCGGCGCCGGTGTTTCCGAGGTTTGTGGAGGAGGAACTGTCCTGAATATCCCGCTTTTGCTATATTGATCTAAGAGGGTCACGTTCATGGCGCTTTACATCAAAGATAAAGACGTCGATGCGCTCGCGGAGAAGCTACAGGCGGCTGTTGGAGCAAGCACGAAAGCGGAAGCCGTGCGGGCCGCACTTTTGCATGAACTCGAGCGCGTGAACGCACGTCAGTCCTTTGCAGAACGAAACGCCGAGGCTTTTGCTCTCGCGGATAAGATCGGCGCACCCAACCCGGACTTCGACGCCAAGGCGTTTATGGACCGGATGTGGGGCGAGTGATTTTCCTCGACGCCTCGGCTGTCATCGCGATTTTGAACCGCGAGCCGGATTCAGAGCGCCTGATCACGGCGATCGAAGAGGCTCGTGGCCAGCTTAATATTTCGCCGATTTCGACGTTCGAGTCAGTTCTCGGCTTGGCCCCGGCTCGGATCGGAGCCCCCGCACGCCGCTCGACTGCAGAGAATCTCAGACTAGCGACCGCCTCGGTGCGAGAGTTCATCAGGGCGAACGACATTAGAGAGATATCCATCTCTTCAGAAATCGGCCAGGGCGCGATCCTCGCAGCCGCGACATATGGAAAGGCCGTCGGCCATCCTGCGGACCTCAATTTCGGCGATTGTTTCGCGTATTCTTGCGCTAAGGCGCTGGGGGCGACCCTCTTGTACAAAGGGGACGACTTCACCAAGACCGATTTGGGCGGCTGATCGATCTGCACTCAAAACGCCGAAGGAACAGCGATCTTGTCCTCCGACCCCGCCCGCTTCATCGGCGACATTCCCCGCCATTACGACCGCGGCCTGGGCCCCGTGATCTTCGAGGCCTATGCCGAGGAGACCGCGCGGCGGGCGGCGATTTGGGGACCGCGAAACGCGCTGGAGATCGCCGCCGGCACGGGCATCGTCACCCGCAAGCTGCGCGATGCTTTGCCAACGGACGCCCGGCTCACCGCGACCGACCTCAACGCGCCTATGCTCGAGATCGCGCGGGAGAAGTTTAGGCCCGACGAACAAGTAAGTTTCGACGTGGCGGACGCGCTCGTCCTGCCCTTCGCGGACGGAGCCTTCGACGCGGTCATCTGCCAGTTCGGCTTGATGTTTTTCCCAGACAAGGACGCCGCCCATCGTGAAGCGGCGCGCGTGCTGAGGCCCCATGGCCGCTATCTGACAAGCGTCTGGGACGCGCCGCGCTACAACCCGTTCTCGCGCCTCGGCCAGGAAATGGTCGAGCGCTTCTTTCCCGGCGATCCCCCCAAATTCGTGTCGCCTTTCTCGTGCCCCGAGATCGACCCGACCAAGGAGGCGCTCATCGCGGCGGGTTTCACCAATATCGTCATCTCCGTCCTGCCGCGCGTGCATGAGATCGCGGATGTCAAGGCTTTCGCCACGGGCCTGGTTTTCGGCCACCCGCTCCTCAACCAGATCCGCGCGCGGGGCGAGGTCGCGCCCGAGGCGATCGCCGCGGCCTTGGCGGAGAGGCTCGGGCAGGAATTCGGCGCGCCGGCGAGAATGCCGATGCAAGCCATTCTATTCGAGGCGTCGCGCTTATGAGATTCCTAGGGGCGCTCGCTTTTTTGATCTTCGCATTTATGGCCGCCCACGCTGGCGATTGGTGGACGTATCGCAACGATCGCTTCGGCGCGACGGCCGACGTTCCGGTCGGCTGGCGCATGGGGGAGGGGCCGGAGAATGACGACGGCCGAGCTTTCACCTCTCCCGACGGGCGCGCCAGCGTCACGGTGTCTGGCAGCTATGCAGTCCTGCCGCGCTTTCAGGAGGTCGAGATCATAACCAAGCCAGGCGCAGGGGAAACCGTCGACTACAAGCGCCAGGGCAGGGACTGGATCGTCGCTTCTGGCCGCAAGGGCGATCGGATTTTTTACCGAAAGTCGCTGCTCTCCTGCGGCGGGACGGTATGGAACAGCGTCTATCTCGACTATCCGGCCGCCGAGAAGGCTGCTTTCCATCCAATCGTCGCCCATGTCGCAGGCTCGCTGCGCGGCGGGAAGGGCTATGGAACGGGCAACTGCCGCTGAATGGGCCCGGCAGAGTCGGCGCTCGCGGCGGCAGCTCTTTGTGATATTCTTGAGGGATGATTTCAACCCTGAAAAAAATGCTCCCCGCGATCGAGAACTGGCCGGAGGAAGATCAGCAAGCGCTCGCCGACGCGGCGCGCGAAATTGCGGCGGCGCGGGCGGGCTTCTACGCCCTGACTCCGGATGAGGAGCGCGCCGTTGCGGAAGGATTGGCGCAAGCCGATCGCGGGGACTTCGCGACCGAAGAGGAGATGGCCGCACTCTGGCGACGGTTCAAGCGATGAAAATCCGCGTTACGCGGCGTGCTAGAACCGACATGCTCGAAATTCTGTCCTTTGTGGCGGAAAAGTCCCCGCAGGGAGCGGCGCGTGTCGCCGCCGCAATCGAAGCTGGCTTGTCGTTCCTCTCGGAAAATCCCAGGGGCGGGCTGCGCACGGATCACCCAGAGCTTTACGTAAAGATATTGCCCGACTGCCCCTACAAAATTTTCTATCGGTTTCGGACGGACGCTATTGAGGTCGTGCATATCCGCCATTCCGCACGTGCGCCGTGGCCCGCCTCGTGAAGGCCTCCGCGCCGATGCGGGTTTGTCGAAAACTCGTCCTATCTCTTGGGGAATAGCCGCACCACAGCGGCGCGAAACAAAGCGGTATGATTATGTTCCTAAGCGCCTCTGGGGCTCCCTCGTCCTCATTGGCCTGGAGGCTGGCCGGCTCCGTCCAAGCCGCGACGCCGCCGTCGACGCCTTTCGACGTCCGGTGGATCATCGACGCGACGACATCGAGCTTTGTTTGCCCCGTCGAGCGGAAGCAATTGGTCACGATTGTGCATGGCGAGCGTGTCGCTCAACATGAAGGTTTTCAGCGTCACCGCCGCCATTCGCGGCAAGATGAGCGGCCAGTCGGGCGCAGGCGACTGGTCGGCCAATAATGTGCTATGCGCGCGGGGCGCCTGGCGCGCCGCCTCTGCAGGAAACTGAACGTCTCATGCTCATCGACACCCATTGCCATCTCGATTTCCCCGATTTCGCACCTGAGCAGGCGGAGGTCGTCGCGCGCGCCAAGGCGCGGGGCGTCGGCCGGATGATCACTATTTCCACGCATCTGTCGCGCTTCGACCGCGTGAAAGCGATCGCCGAGGCCTATCCGGACGTCTTCTTCACGGTCGGCACCCATCCGCTTCACGCCCACGAAGAAGCCGAGCCGACGGTCGAAGAGATTGTGGCGCTCGCACAGCATCCAAAATGCGTCGGGCTCGGCGAGGCGGGGCTCGACTATTTCCATGATCAAGCGCCGCGCGCGCTGTCGCAACGGGTCTTCCGCACCCATGTCGCCGCCGCGCGCGAAACCGGCCTGCCGCTCGTCATTCATACGCGCGACGCCGACGACGATTGCGCCGCGATCCTGCGAGAGGAAATGGGGAAGGGGGCTTTCACCGCCCTCCTCCATTGCTTCACCTCGAGCCGCGCGCTGGCGGAAACGGCGGTCGATCTCGGCCTTTACATCTCGTTTTCCGGCGTCGTGACCTTCAAGAATTCCGCCGAGCTGCGCGAGACGGTGAAGGTCGTGCCGCTGGAGCGGATGCTGGTCGAGACCGATGCGCCTTTCCTTGCGCCCGTGCCGCATCGGGGCAAGCGCAACGAGCCGGCCTTTGTCGTCGACACGGCGCGGTTGCTCGCGGAAATCAAGGGCGTTTCAGAGGAAGAGCTTGCCCGCGTGACGACGGAAAACGCGCTTCGGCTCTTTTCCAAAATGCCTCCGCTCGAGGCCGCCGCTTGACGCTCACGGTCACGATCCTCGGCTGCTCCTCGTCGGGCGGCGTGCCACGCGTCGGGCAGGGGTGGGGCAAATGCAACCCGGACAATCCCAAGAACCGGCGCCGCCGCTGCTCGATCCTGGTCGCCCGCGGCGACGATGCGGCAAAAACCCAGCTCCTCGTCGACACGGGCCCCGATTTGCGCGAGCAGCTCATCGACGCAGAGGTCAGGCGGCTCGACGCGGTGCTCTATACGCATCCGCACGCCGACCATACCCATGGGATCGACGACGTGCGCGGCCTCGTCATTCTGAACGGCAGGCGCATTCCCGCCTATATGGACGAGCGCACATCCCGCGATGTCAGCGAGAAGTTCGGCTATATCTTCACCACGCCGCCCGGAAGCCTGTATCCGCCGCTGATGACCGAGCATCGGCTGCATCCGGGCCGGTCCGTGACAATCGAGGGGCCCGGCGGGCCGATCGAAGCGACGCCATTCCGGCTCGATCACGGCGACATGGACGCGCTGGGCTTCCGCTTCGGCAATCTTGCCTACACGCCCGACCTGAACGCCATCCCGCCGGAGAGCGCGCGCTTCCTCGAAGGCCTCGATCTTTGGATCATCGACGCGCTGCGCTGGCAGCGTCATGGCACCCATCTCTCAGTCGAACAGGCGCTGGCCTATATCGATCGTTTTCGCCCGAAGCGCGCCGTGCTGACCGACCTCCATGTCGATCTCGATTATGATGCGCTGACGGCCGTGCTGCCGGCGAATGTCGAGGCGGCCTATGACGGGCTGCAGATCGAGGTGTAGTTCATTATTTTTCAAGCCATTGATCTGATTTTTCGAAGAAGGATTTAGCATGAAAGCCGAACGCCGCGCATTCCTCGTCGGAAGCTCCCACGCCATCTTATTCAGATCGTCGCTCGCCGCCGCCCAGCCCCTTGCCACAGACGATCCGACAGCGACGCCGCTGCCGCGCGGCGGAATGAGCCATTTCGCACAGCTCAATGGCGTGAGGCTGCACTATGTCAGCGTCGGATCGGGTCCGACCGTGATCCTGCTGCATGGCTGGCCGCAGACATGGTTTGCCTGGCGCGGAGCCATGGAGCGGCTTTCCTCCCGGTTCACATGCGTCGCGCTCGATCTCAGAGGTCTCGGACTGTCGGAGAAAACGCCGGCCGGCTACGACAAGCAGACGATCGCCGCCGACGTCGCCGCGTTGATCGACCACGTCGCTGGCGGCCGCGCCCATGTGGTTGGGCACGATATGGGCGGCAAAGCGGCCTTCGTTCTCGCCAATCTGCAGCCCGGAAAGGTCGAAAAGCTCGTCCTTGTCGATTGCCTGGTTCCGGGGACGGAAAACATGGACGCTAGGCGGGGCGGGGCTTGGCACTATGGCTTCCATATGGCTCCCGAGATTCCAGAGATGCTGACGCGCGGGCGGGAGCGAGAGTATATCGCCGCCCAAATTCGCGCCTGGTCGCACAAGAAGGATGCCGTCTCGGAAGCCGCAATTTCCGAGTTCGCGCGCCATTACGCGTCCGCGGGCGGCATGACGGCCGGGTTCGCCTATTATCGCGCTCTTCGTGACGATGCAGCGCTGGTCGCATCTTTTGAAAATCGGAAGCTGGAGGCGCCGGTCCTTGCGATCACCGGCCGCTATGCGTCGGCGAAAAGCTCGCGGATGCGCTGCGTTCGCACGCGGCTCAATTGACGGCCGTGATCGCCGAAGATAGCGGGCACTTTGTCGCCGAAGAGGCGCCGGAGTTTTTCCGCGCGCAGCTAGAGCGATTTCTAGCGGCGTGACAGCTCTGCATTTGGGGCGAATTTGCCATGTTTCCAGAAATCGGCGCCCATGGCGCGGCGGCATGTTACTTTCGAGACGCGTTCTTGTCGGCTTTGTCGTTCCAAGACTGGGCCCGCCCGATCGTCGGTTTTAGTTCCATAATATCGATTATGCGAATTGATGCTGCGGTCAGTCCCGAACGCCATGCCCTTCCAGTCCGACTCGCCTCGAAGAATCAGCCGGGTTGATCTGCGGGCAATTTGCTGCCCGCGCGCGAACCGCCGAGCGCTGCTGTGCGTCCGTAGCGGCGAAGGTTCAGAAACGTGGCGGCTTCCGCGGCCATGGCGCGCGCGAATGAAACCTCTGAAAAAACGGCCGATTGCCCCAGCCCGAGCGCGGCAGTTCTTTGGTTTTTTCGATGGGGCCACGAAAATCTCTGGCCAGAACGGCCTGAAATCTGCTAAAAGCCCTGTTGCGCGGGACTATATGGCATTCAACTGGCAACATCCCATCCTTTCCGAGCGGACGCATTTTGCGCGTCCGAACGGTTCTGCTTGGGCGCACGCGTTTGGCATAAGAGTCTTGCCTTTTTTGGCGGAGACGAGCAGGTAGACATGAGCAAAGGTAGAGATTTCCGGGGACCCCGTAAGCGTGGGTTCGACGACGATGGTCCGTTTGGCTATGACGCGCCGCGGCCCAGTCGCGCTCCGAGGTCGCCCTTCGGCGGCGGCGGATTCCCGGATGCGGCGCCCCCGATGATGAACGAGCCGTCCGTCGACGCCGTCGTGAAATGGTTCAAGTCGGACAAGGGCTTCGGCTTTGTCGAGCTGGCCAATGGCACGGGCGACGCGTTCCTCCACATCGGCGCGGTCCAGGCGGCTGGCTATGAGACGCTTCCGCCCGGCGCGAAGCTGCAGGTCGTGGTGACCAGCTCGGTCAAGGGCCAGCAGGTCTCCCGCATTCTCGACGTCGACCTCGCCGGCGCCGCCGAGCGCGCTCCTCCGCCCCCGCGCAGCGGCGGCGGCGGCTTCGACAGCCCCCGTCCTCCCCGTCGCCAGGCGCCTGATCCGTCGAGCGCCGTGCCGGTCTCCGGCAAGGTCAAATGGTTCGACGAGACCAAGGGTTTCGGCTTCGTCCAGTCGAACGACGGCGGCAAGGACGTCTTCGTCCATATCTCGATCCTCGGTCCCTCGGGCGTGAACCGCCTGCTCGAAGGCCAGCCGGTGACCATGCAGGTCGTCGACACCGCGAAGGGTCGTGAAGCCCTCTCCATTGCTCTGGACTAACGTCCCGGCAATCTGATCAGACGCCGCGTCGCCCCTCCGGGCGCGCGGCGTTTTCTTTTGCTCCAGAGGATCTCCCCCTGATGTCCGGCGACATTGCGCGTCTTATCGAGATCATGGCGGCGCTCCGCACCCCCGGGACCGGTTGCCCCTGGGACCTCGAGCAGGATTTCCGCTCCATCGCTCCCTATACGATCGAGGAGGCCTATGAGGTCGTCGACGCCATCGAATCGGGCGACCTTGGCGATTTGAAAGATGAATTAGGAGACCTGCTGCTCCAGGTGGTCTTTCATTCCCGCATCGCCCAAGAGCAGGACGCTTTCGCCTTCCCCGACGTCGTCGGCGCCATTTGCGACAAGCTTATCCGCCGCCATCCGCATGTCTTCGAAGCGGGCGAATCGCTGACGCCCGAGGGCGTGACGGCGCAATGGAACGACATCAAGGCGGCGGAGAAGGCGGCGAAAGGCGCCCCTGCTCCCGCGAGCCTGCTCGATGGCGTCCCCCTCGCCCTGCCTGCGCTCACGCGGGCGGTGAAGCTGCAGCAGAAGGCGTCGAAAGTCGGTTTCGATTGGAACGACGCCGCGCATGTCATGGGGAAGATCCGCGAAGAGACCGAGGAAGTCGCCGAGGAATTGCGCCGGCCGGACCTCGACCCCAAATCTCTGGAAGAGGAGATCGGCGATCTTCTTTTCGTCGTCACCAATCTCGCGCGTCACGCCAAGGTCGATCCAGAACAGGCGCTACGGGGCGCCAACGCCAAATTCGAACGTCGATTCCACCATATCGAAAGGCGCCTGTCGGAGATGGGCTCGTCCGCGGAGGCGGCGTCTCTGGATGAAATGGAGGCGCTCTGGAGCGAGGCGAAGCAACTGGAAAAAGGGGCAAAGGCCGGCGCCGCGCCAAAGGCGGCGGATGTGCCTTAATTTGGAGCCTTCAACGGCGCTAAGGTCACGCTGACTACCATGGAGGCCATCTGTACCATGTCCATTGCCTCGAACCCATCACGTTACAGCCCGCCGTCGCAGCTCTTTCATTGGCTCACCGTTTTATGCGTCGCAGGCGCCTGGATTCTCGGCGTTGTCGGCGACGATCTGCCAAAGGGCTCGATCCGCCATATGGGCGAGTTCGTTCATGTGATCCTGGGCGAACTGGTCGTGCTGCTGCTCGTCCTGAGGATCGTCTGGCGCTTCATCGCCCCTGCGCCGCCCCTCGAGCCCACGCGCTTCGGAACGGCCGGTGAACTGGCGACGAAGCTCGGCCATCTCGCCATCTATGGGCTGCTGCTCGCCGTTCCCGTCGTCGGCGTGCTGACGCTCTTCCATAGCGGCGAGGCGCTGCCGCTCTTCGGCCTCTCGGAGATTTCATCTCCCTGGGTCAAAAATCGCGAGCTGAAGCACTCTTACAAGGAAATCCACGAGTTCCTGGCGCATACGCTGATGATAGTGGCGGCGCTGCACGCCGCAGCGGCCATCGCGCATCACCATGTGCTGAAAGACCGGACATTGAAGCGCATGTTGCCGGCGGTTTTCGAATGACGCCCATTTCCGGTTGAACAGCGCGCATCGGGAATGGTCATTCCCAGCGGGCAAGCCCGACCGGGAATCCAGAGCCACAAAAAGCGTTGCGGCTTTTGCTCTGGATTCCCGATCGCTCGCTTCGCGAGCGTCGGGAATGACACTAAACCAATGAAGCAGATTATGACTTCAATGGCCGCCGCCAAATTTCAAAACGATAATTCCTAATCCTATCAACAGGATGCCCGCGATCTCCACCGAACCCAGGCTCTGGCGATAAATGACCCAGCCGGCCACGGAAACCAGCGCGAGGCCGACGCCCGACCAAACCGCATAGGCCACCCCCAGCGGGATGTCTTCCAGCGTCAACGACAGGAAATAGAAAGCCGTCGCATAGCCGGCGACGACGGCAAGCGACGGCAGCGGATTACGGAAGCCTTGGGCCGCCGGCAACGCCGTGGAGGCCGCGACCTCGGAGAGGATCGCAATCGCAAGGTAGAACCAGTGCATGGCGCTAAGGTCTTATGTTCGCAAGGCTGATGAATAGCGCCGTCTTACCTCGTCCAGGCGCTCCGGCGCAACGCGCACTGTGAGGCGGGAGCCGCCGTCCTCCTTCGTCTCGCGGGAGAGGACCTCGGCATGGGCATGGAGCCAGGCGAGCCCCTGCCCGTCTTCCGGAGAAATCTCCAGCGCGAGCGTCACGCGGCTCTCGGCAAGCAAGGTCTCGATGCGCGCCAGGAGATCGTCGAGCCCCTCGCCTGTCAGCGCCGAGACCAGCGCCGGGCGGCGGCGCGGATCAAAGCCGCGCGCGGCGAGGCGCATGGCTTCGAGCCGCTCGGGCTCAAGCCCATCGATCTTGTTCCAGACCTCGACGATCCGCCCCTCGGCTTCGCCCTTGAGGCCCAGCTCCTCCAGGATCGTCTCGACATCGCGCGCCTGCGCTTCCGAGTCCTCATGGGAGACATCGCGAACATGCAGGATCACATCTGCAAGGGTCACTTCCTCCAGCGTGGCGCGAAAGGCGGAGACCAGCATGGTCGGCAGGTCCGAGATGAAACCGACCGTGTCGGAGAGCAGGACGCGCGCGCCATGCGGCAAACGAATTTGCCGCAGCGTGGGATCGAGGGTCGCAAACAGCATATCCTGCGCGAGCACCTCGGCCTTGGTCAGCCGATTGAAGAGCGTGGACTTTCCGGCGTTGGTGTAGCCGACGAGGGCGACGACGGGATAGGGAACCTCCCGCCTAGTCTTGCGATGCAGGCCGCGGGTGCGCTTCACCTTGTCGAGGTCCTGCTCGATGCGGCGCATGCGCTCTTCGATGAGCCGGCGGTCGGTTTCGATCTGCGTCTCGCCGGGACCGCCAAGGAAGCCGAAGCCGCCGCGCTGACGTTCAAGGTGGGTCCACGACCGCACCAGGCGGGATTTCTGGTAAGCGAGATGCGCGAGCTCGACCTGCAGCGCGCCCTCCTTGGTGCGGGCGCGCTGGCCGAAGATCTCCAGAATGAGGCCGGTGCGATCGATGACCTTCGCGCCCCAGGCCTTTTCAAGGTTGCGCTGCTGCACGGGCGAGAGCTGGCAATCCATGCTCACGAGGCCCGCCTCTTGCGCCTTCACCGTCTCGGCGATTTCCTCGACCTTGCCCTTCCCGAGGTAGGTCGCTGGCCGAACCTCGTTCAAAGCCACAGGAAGCTCGCCCACAATATCGAGGTCGATCGCCTGCGCGAGACCGACCGCCTCAGCGAGCCGGGCCTGGGGATCACGAGAAAGCGCCGCCGGACCGCGCGAGAGATAGGGCCCGACGACGACCGCGCGCGTACGGTCCTCACCGAGCGCGCGTTCTTCAACTGATACTTCGCCGATCAATCCGCTTATCTTTGCTTCTCCACGCCCTCGTCTTCCGCCGGTTCGAACATCTGGATCGGATGCCCGGGCATAATCGTCGATATGGCGTGCTTGTAGACCAATTGCGAGTGGCCATCACGACGCAGCAGCAGGCAGAAATTGTCGAACCAGGTGACAATACCCTGAAGCTTGACGCCGTTGACGAGGTAGATAGTGAGCGGAACCTTGTTTTTTCGGACGAAATTCAGAAATGTATCTTGCAGATTTTGCGAACGCTCCGACGACATCGGCTGTCCTGTTCTTTATCTTGTTGAGCCGAGCGGTATGACGCCGCCCCCCGCGGTTTATGATTTTTAGTTCGGTCGCCGCGCCGCCATTAGAACCCCTCGAAAGTTTTCGCGCAAGGCGGAAGTCGAATGGAGCCGAAGTTAGCCACCGCTATCGGCCACGCTGGCGCTTGGGCGATTGCTTCAGTAATGGCTTTCGATGCGTTTGCGCAACCAAAGCGTGTAGCATTCGCTTGGTCTGGATGAACTCGAAGCAGCGCTCCCCCTGTCCGCCACCCGACGGCGTTACCGAGGGCCCGAATGACGAGCCGGGGCGCTCGGGCCGCGCCGGGGCAATTAAGGGAGGCGCAATTGTGCAGCGCAACCGTCCACAAGAGCGCTCGTTTTACTGAGCCCGTCATTGCGAGCGAAGCGAAGCAATCCAGGGCGGCGATGCGGCCCTGGATTGCTTCGTCGGCTCCGTCTCCTCGCAATGACGGCGGTGAGTCCCTGCGAATGCGGGCCGTCGGCCAGCCCGCTTCGGAAGCCGCAGATAACCCTAAAGTAAAGCATGAACATTAAGTCATAATTATCTGAAATAACTACTCAATTGAGAGCGACTTCAACTTCCTGTGGAGGGCCGACCTCTCCATTCCGATGAACTCCGCGGTGCGCGAAATATTGCCGGAGAAGCGGTTCAACTGCGCCACCAGATATTCCCGTTCGAAGACTTCGCGCGCCTCTCGCAGCGGGAGGCTCATCAGCTTTTCACCCCTCACGCCGGCGGGGGTGGCGGGCACCAGCTCCCCGACATCGGCCGGCAGCATGTCCGCGGTGATCACGGCGCCGGGCTCGCCGGCGGTCAGGATCATCAGCCGTTCGACATTGTTTTTGAGTTGCCGGATGTTCCCTGGCCAGTCGTGCAGTTGGAGCACGGCAAGGGCGTCCTCGGCGATTTTGCGCCGCGGCAAGCCCGCCGCGAGCGACAGGCTCTCCATGAAATACTCGATGAGGGCAGGAATATCCTCCCGGCGCTCGGCCAGCGACGGCACGCGGACCGGCACAACCGCAAGTCGATGGAAGAGATCCTCGCGCAGCGTCCCTTCCTCGATCGCGGAGGCGAGATCGCGGGCCGAAGACGAGATCACGCGAACGTCCACCTGGACCTTGGTCGACCCGCCGACGCGCTGGAAGGTCTGGTCGACGAGCACCCGCAGGATCTTGGCCTGCGTGTCCTTGGGCATGTCGGCGATCTCGTCGAGGAAGAGCGTGCCGCCATGGGCCTCTTCCAGCGCGCCGATCTTGCGCTCGCCGTCCGGCCCTTCGCGGCCGAAAAGCTCGATCTCCATATTCTCTGGCGTGATGGTCGCCGAGCTGATGACCACGAAAGGCCCATCCGCGCGCTGGGACGCCTCATGGATGCAACGGGCGGCGAGCTCCTTGCCGGCGCCCGGCGCGCCCATGATCAGCACGCGAGAATTCACAGGCGCGACCCGCGCGATGAGCTGCTGAAGCTGATGCGCCGGCGGCGACGAGCCGACGATCCGGTCGAAGGCCCCTGCCCTCTGGCGCAGCGCCGAGATTTCGCGCCTGAGCTGGTAAGCCTCCAGCGCGCGCTCGGCGACCAGAACCAGACGATCCGCCTTGAAGGGCTTCTCGATGAAGTCATAGGCGCCGATTTTGATCGCGCTGACGGCCGTCTCGATATTGCCGTGGCCGGAAATCATGACCACCGGCAGCCCTTTGTGCTGCTTCTGGATCTGCTCCAGCACCTGCAGCCCGTCGAGCCGCGAGCCCTGCAGCCAGATATCCAGGAAGACGAGATGCGGCCGACGCGCGGCAATCGCCGCCAGCGCCTCATCGGCGTCCTTGGCCGTGCGCGTTCCATGGCCCTCGTCGCTCAGAATGCCCGCGACGAGCTCGCGGATGTCTTCCTCATCATCGACAATCAGAATGTCGCTTGCCATTAGGCCCCGCTCGTTTCAGAGGAATTTGCCGTTTCCGGCTGGTTTGTGTTGTCCTTGTCGGCGTCCGCCAGCGGCAGGACGAGCCGCACGCAGGCCCCGCGCCCAACGGGAGCGTCGAGAAGCTCTAGTCGGCCGCCGTGATCTTCTATGATTTTGGCGACAATGGGCAGACCGAGCCCCGTGCCGTCCGACCGCGTCGTCATGTAAGGCTCCAACAGACGTTGCCGGTTGATCGCCGGGAAGCCTTTTCCATTGTCGATGACGTCGATCTCCGCCATGCGCTCGCGCACGGACAGGCGGATTTCCACCCTGCCCTTCTCGGCCGCGTCCTGCGGCGCGCGGGCGGCGATCCCCTCTATGGCGTTCTTCACGATATTCGTCAGCGCCTGCGAGAGGAGCCGGCGGTCGAATTGCGCATAGACGGGCCCCGCCAGCTCGGTTTCGACGATGTCGACGTCGGAATTGCCGACCCGCATCAGGAAGGCGACCTGCCGGGCGCATTCGCTGATGTCGTCACGCGCCGGCCGCGCCTTGGGCATGCGGGCGAAGGAGGAGAACTCGTCCACCATGCGCTTGATGTCGTCTACCTGCCGCACAATCGTGTCGATACATTGGTCGAACACGTCGCGGTCCACCTGAATCAGCTTGCCATATTTGCGCTTGAGGCGCTCGGCGGAGAGCTGGATCGGCGTCAGCGGATTCTTGATTTCATGGGCGATGCGGCGCGCGACATCGGCCCAGGCGGAGGTGCGCTGGGCGGAGACGAGGTCGGTAATGTCGTCGAGCGTGACGACGAAGCTCGGCGCGCCTTCCTCGGCGCGGCGCGCCGAGGTCACGCGAATGTTGAGGGTCCGCTCGGCTGTCCCGCGCTTCATCGTGACCTGGCTCTGCACCGCGCGCGGGAAAAGCTCGAGCGCGTCGGTAAGAAGCGGCGCGATTTCGGGCATGACATCGGCGATATTGGCGCCGACTGTCGCCTGCCCCTTGGCGTCGTTGAGCGACAATTCCTCGGCCGACCGGTTGAGGACGGTCACGATCCCGTCCGCGTCGACGCCCATAACCGCCGCCGGCACGCCAGCCAGTACGGCCTCGGTGAATTCGCGCCGCTCGTCGTTGATCCGGTTCGCCTCCAGCAACCGGCTCTGCTGAAGGTTCAGCTCGGTCGTCATATTGTTGAAGACGTCGCCGAGGCGCGCCAGCTCGCCATGGGCGCGATCGACCTGCACCTGCACCTGGAGATTTCCGCCCGAAACCTGATCAGTCGCGGCGATAAGCGTGCGGATCGGGCTCACCAGCCGGTCGGCGAAGTCGAGGCCGAACCAAACCGAGGACAAGAGCATGATCATCGTCAGCAAGGCGTACATGAGCACGAAAGCGCGCTGCACGGCCACGCGATAGGCGTCGAAGGCGTCATAATTGCTGATCAGCTTCTCGGCCTGCTTGGGGAAGTCGACGGCAAAGGGGTCGATCGGGCGGGTGACGTAAAGAAAGGTGTTCTCGAAGGCGTGCAGCGCCCTGAGCGCGACGAAGCTCTTGCCGTCGTCGATCATCAGGCAAAGCGGCTCGCCCTTGCGCGCATTGTCGAATTCCGATTGCGGGGGCGCAATGACGATCGCCGAGGCGTTCTGGCTCACATCCACCCGGTCGATGACCTGACCGTTGGAGGACACCAGGGCCGCGACGGAAAAGCCGAGGAATTTGGCGCGCGAGTCGAAAATCTGGTGGAAATAATTGCGGTCGGTGATGAAGAGCACGCGCGCCCGGTCGAGGTCGGAGGCGGTGAGCTGCGCCTCCTGAAGCAGCGCCTGACATTGGCTCGATTGAAACGCTTCGGCCGCCTGGGCAGTGTTGTGCACAAATACCTTCACGCCATTCATGAAGGCGGGGTTCAGCGCCCGCTCCAGCGTCAGCGACCCCGCGACGGCGAGGAGCACCGCCGGAATGAGCGCGATAACCGAGAAGAAGCCGACGATGCGGACATGCAGCCGCGCCGCCGCCTCGCCGCGCCGCCAGACGCGATAAAGCCGCATCGCCTTGGCGACCACCATGGCCAGGAGGACGCCGACGAAGAACACATTGGCGATGAAAAGCGGGATAAGCCGATTGTCCGTCGGCGAGATAACGCCGAACTCAGCCGTAACGAGGAAGGTTGCGAGCGCACAGCTTACAGCGCCGACGACGACCGCCGGCCCGAACCAGGCGCGGCCGCCCGCGCTTTTGCCGCTGTCGGAAAGTGCTTGCTCGCCTGTTTGGATCATAAGGCGGTTATAGGCCGCGGGCGAGACTGTCGCAAATGCGTAGCGCTTTGGGTGGGGGCGTGCTGGGGAGGCCCGTCACCGCTCGCTCTTCCTGACAAACCAGCGCCGCTCTTCGATCGGCGTCAACCGCGTTTGGCCCAAGGCGGCCCTTCACTGAAATTTGCGCGTTGCGCCGATTGGCGAGCGCCTCCTATCCTTACTTGATGCAACTTGGAGCGACTCTCATCGTTTTTTCAGGCCTGCCTGGCACGGGCAAGTCGTCGCTTGCCCGTGAAATCGCCCGGCGGCTCGGCGTCGCTTTGGTTACGGATCGACTCAATTGAAACGGCGATCAAGGCATTAGGCGTCGTCCCAGGTTCGATCGAGGACGCCGGTTATCGTGCGGCTTACGCTATCGCTGAAGACAATCTCCGGCTGGGGCGGCTCGTCGTCGGAGATTGCGTAAATCCGTGGATGCTGACGCGCGACGCGTGGCGCAATGTGGGGCTTCGGGCAGGCGCGCGCGTGCTCGAGATCGAGACGATTTGCTCGGCTGTCGATGAGCACCGTCGGCGCGTCGAAACGCGTGTCAGCGAAATCCCCGGTCATGTTCCGCCAACATGGGCCGAGGTCGCCGACCTAGATTATCGCCCTTGGAACCGCGCCCATCTGGTGATCGATACCGCTGGTCAACACCTGACGCGTTGCGTTGACCAAGCGCTTCTGGCCCTAGACAACGACGCGAAAGCCGAGTTGATAAGATGATAATCCGTCACGAAGAACCTTCTGACGTTTGTGAAATCCGAAAGATTGTCGAAGCTGCTTTTCCCACGCCCGCCGAAGCGCGGTTGGTCGAGCAGCTCCGGTCGGATGGCGACGCCGTTATCTCAATGGTCGCTGTCCAATCCGGGATCATAGTGGGACACGTCATGTTGTCGAAAATGGACGCCCCGTTCCGAGCGCTTGGTCTTGGGCCGGTTGCCGTCGCCCCTGATCGACAGCGTAAAGGGATTGGCGGTTCGTTGGTCCGTTCAGCCTTGAAGGAGGCTGAAAAGGAAGGATGGCAGGGTGTTTTCGTGCTTGGCGATCCAAACCTGTATCAAAAGTTTGGCTTTGATCCAGCCCTCGCAAGTGGCTTCACATCTCCCTATGCGGGGCCGCACCTCATGGCTCTGTCATTTAATAGGCCTTTGCCTGTTGCGACTGGCATAATCGATTACGCACCAGCTTTTGCCGCGCTTGGTTAAACAAATTTCTGTTGCTGCGAGCAGCAGCCGAGCCCCGATTCTAAAGTTTTTGCACCACACCGTCAGCCGTCTCGACCCTGATGTCGGCGTAACGGCACGCGCCCCGGCGGCGCTGGAAAGGCGTGATCGCCAACAGCCAGATATGGCTGATCGCTTTCGCCGACCCGCCGATATGGGCGGCGTAGTCGGAAGCGACGTCCCGCTCCCTCTCGCGCCACAATCCGAGGCCGGTGGCGCCGGAGTCGACGATCATGTGGGTTTCGACGGCATTCCAGCCGGGAAGCGGGCAGCGGAAGACCTTGCCGGTCGGCAGCGCGGCGCTCCAGATATATGTGAGGTCCTGCCCGTCCTCGAATTTCACGCCAATCGAGAGATAGTCGTGGACGGGGGCCTGATCCTCCGGGACCGCAGACGGCAGTTGGTCGATCTTCCAGCGCCAGCCGAGCTTTGGACGGGATGCGAGAGGAAGCGACAATGGCCGCTCGATAATCGACGCGCTTCCCGCGCTTTCACAGACGATCTCGCCGTTCGCGTCTCGAACGAAGCTTTCCTCGCCGCCGCCGAACAAGAAGAGGTTGGACCAGCCTTCCGGCAGCCTGCGGTTGCGCCGCAGCCGCGCCAGCTCCGCCGCCAAGAGGCCGCCGACGTCCCCATGGGCCGCAAGGCTCGCAAGACCCGCGGCGGCCTCTCCGCGCCACAGCAGCGCGACGCCGGTAATTGTCACGTCGTCCTTGGCGTAGACGTCTTCTGGAATGGTCAGGCGGCCGTCCTCATCGGCGCCCAGCGGAGCGAAGCGGGCCACTTCGATCGGACCGTCGTGCAAAGCGGTCATGGCGCCCGTGTCGACGCCCGGACTGTAGATCGGTCGTTTGCCGCGCGTGCGGGCGTGGAAGCCGAGACCGGGACGAAACCAGAGGTCGTGTTGTCGAGACAGCCACCAGCGCCCGGTGACGAGAAAGGTGATTTGCTGGCCTTTGACAGCCTCGAGGCCAAGATCGATCCAGGGCAGATCGGGGCCATTGATTTGGAAGAGCCGATAGCCCGCAAGCTCGGGCGACTGCGCCCGGGCGATGAGGTCTTCGACGCCCTTTTTGAAATCCACTGGCGCCAGGCCGCTCTGCTCAGCGGCGAAGGTGGCGTTCGAGGCGGCCATGACGGGCAAGGCCACGCCGAGCGCCGCGGCGCGCCGCAATAGGTCGCGCCGCGAAAAAGCGCCGGGCGCGTTGGCGCCATAGGAAAGATTGAGACAATAAAGGCACATACGCTTCCTCCTTGATCACGCGCAAGCGCTCTGCGGTCAGGCGTTCGTGATCGGGAAGCCGAATGTTATGCTCGCGCCGGAAATCTGCATGCCTTGGCGTGCCGAAATCGAGCTTTTTACGGCGCGAGAGGGCAATCGATGCGACGGACCGGATATACGCGCGCGAGCACGCTCGGGCCGATCGCCGGCGTCGTCATGGAAAACGGCGGCTCGATCGAGCGGGTCTTTCAGCGTGCCGAGCTTCCCATCCGTTTGTTGGAGTCGCCCGACACCCTTCTGCCGCTGCGCGACCATTTTCGGCTGCTTGCGACCGCGTCTCGCGAGCTGCGCGACGAGGCTTTCGCGGCGCGCCTCGGTCGCCAAACGTCGATCGCGGGCCTCGGCGTCTACGGCAAATGGGTCACACAGGCGCCCACCTTATTCGAAGCGATCCACCGCTCGGGAACAAGTCTGCCGCATATGATGCAGAGTGCGACGCGGCTCGCCGTCCGACGATATGGCGACGAGGTCCACTGGTCCTATGAATTGGCCGACCCCGCCACAGACGGAAGGCCTCAAAATGAGATGCTCGCGCTGTGGTACATGATTGTCATGATCCGCCATTTCGCTGGCGCCGGGTGGTTGCCGAGCCGCATCATGGTCGGCGGCCTGCCCGTGACGGCGCGGCGTTCCATCGACGCGCAAATGGGCGTCGATACGATGATCCGCGACGCGCCCGGCACGATCGTTTTCGATCAGCGGCTGCTCATGGCGGTCAACCCGCATCTCGGCGCCGATCGAGGACTGGAGGCGGACGAACTCGCGCGCATTTTCGATATACCGGCTCCGGACGACTTGCCAGGCAATATCGGCGCCCTGATCGATCTGGAGCTTCTCGACGGTCGTCCTGACCTTTCGCGCATTGTTCGTCGGATGGGCCTATCGAAACGAACGCTGCAGCGTCGGCTCGCGGAACTGGGGCTGAGTTTCTCCGATCTTCTGAAAAACACACGGCAGCGACGGGCGATAAGCTTTCTTTGCCAACCAGACCTGTCAATCACCGAGATTGCGGTGATGCTCGGCTATCGTGACCCCGCGCATTTCAGTCGCGCCTTCGAAAGTTGGAGCGGCGTAGCGCCCGGCCGATGGCGGAAATTGGCGAAATCTGGCGGATAAAGGCAGGCAAACAAGGTGAAACTTAAAACTAAGCGACTCATCGCGCCCTGTGCGTAGAAGCGCGTCTTCTCCGAAAGCAGGCTCGCTCTTTCCGTTTGGACAGCTCGCGTGGGGCCTTGTCATTCCCGGCGGGCTGAAAGCCCGACCGGGAATCCAGAGCCGCAAGAGCGCTGGTTCGGCTCTGGATTCCCGATCGCTCGCTGCGCGAGCGTCGGGAATGACAGCGCCCCAATCAAGCGGATTTTAACGTCCCGTCGTCGAAAATCGAGCGCCGCCTCGGCGCTCTTCTTGCCCCTCACCTCGGCGATCTCATCAGCCGAATGTCGAGATCATTGACCTTCTTCCGCAGCGTATTCCGGTTCAACCCAAGAAGCTCCGCCGCCTTGATCTGATTGCCGCGCGTCGCCGCCAGCGCCGCCGAGATCAACGGGATTTCGATCTCGCGGATGACGCGGTGGTAGAGGCCTGGCGGCGGCAGCCCGTCGCCGTAATCGCGGAACAGCTTGGCGAGGTGCTGTTCGACGGAGGTCGAGAGCGTCTGGCCGTTCTCCAGCTCCTTCGTCGGTGCGGCGCCGGGCGACGACTGCTTATCCACAGTCGCTTGCCGCAACTCGTGGTCCAGCTCCGCTTCGACGAGCGGGTCGGAGATCACTTCCTGCGGATGCAGCGCGGCGAGGCGGCGGATGAGATTTTCCAGCTCGCGGATATTGCCGGGCCAGCGGTATCTCTTCATCCGGTCGAGCGCCGCCTGCTCGATATATTTCTGCGGCAGGCCTTCGCTCGCCGCCACTTTGAAGAAGTGGTGGACGAGATCGGGAATATCCTCGGTGCGCTCGCGCAGCGGCGGCAGGCGCAGCGGCACGACGTTGAGGCGGAAATACAAATCCTCGCGGAAGAGACCCTGCTGGATCAGGCCGCGCAAATCCTTGTTGGTCGCGGCGATGATGCGGACATTCGTCTTGATCGGCGTGCGACCGCCGACCGTCGTATATTCGCCCTGCTGCAGCACGCGCAGCAAACGAGTCTGCGCCTCCATCGGCATGTCGCCGATTTCATCGAGGAAGAGCGTGCCGCCCTCGGCCTGCTCGAAACGGCCGGCCGAGCGCTGGTTCGCGCCGGTGAAGGCGCCCTTCTCATGGCCGAACAGCTCGCTCTCGATCAGGTCGCGCGGAATCGCCGCCATATTCACTGCGACGAAGGGGCCCTTCTTGCGCTTGCCGTAATCATGCAGCGCGCGCGCGACCAGCTCCTTGCCCGTGCCGGACTCGCCGTTGATCATAACCGTCAGATCGGTCTGCATCAGCCGCGCGAGCGAACGATAGATCTCCTGCATCGCCGGAGATCGCCCGACGAGCGGCATGCCCTCCATTTCCTCCGGCGCGGCCTCTTCGCCGCCCTTGCGCGGCTCGGCCATGGCGCGGCCGACAATGCCGACCAGCTCCTTCAGATCGAAGGGCTTCGGCAGATAATCATAGGCGCCCCGCTCAGACGCGCGGATCGCCGTCATAAATGTGTTTTGGGCGCTCATGACGATGATGGGCAATTCCGGCCGCAACTTCTTGATGCGCGGCAGAAGCTCGAAAGCGTTTTCGTCCGGCATCACCACGTCGGTGACAACGAGATCGCCCTCGCCCGATTGCACCCAGCGCCATAAGGTCGCCGCCGTGCCGGTGGTGCGCACCTCGTAACCGGCGCGCGAGAGCGCCTGGGCGACGACAGTGCGGATCGCGGCGTCGTCGTCGGCGACAAGAATTTCGCCTCTCGTCATCAGACCAGTCTCCCCCGCTGGCGAAGCGTCATGAACGGGCCGCCTCTCTCTTCTCCGTTTTGGCGCGATACATGGGCATCAGAATTCGGAAGGTCGTACGTCGGGGAAGGGATTCGCATTCAATAACGCCGCCGTGGTCGTTGACGATTTTGGCCACCAAAGCAAGACCCAGGCCAGTCCCGGAAGACTTCGTGGTGACAAAGGGGTCGAAGAGATGCGCGGCGATGTCGTCGGGCACGCCGGGACCATTGTCGCGCACGCAGAATTCGAGCGGCAGGCCGACGGGGCTGCGGGCGCCCATGGCGCGCAGGCTGACCCCCGGCCGAAACGCTGTGGAAAGCTCGATTTCGCCATCGACGGCGTCGAGCCCGATCGCCTCGGCGGCGTTCTTCACCAGATTGAGAAATGCCTGCACGAGCTGGTCGCGATTGGCGTAAACCGGCGGCAGCGACGGATCGTAATTCTCGACAAATCTGATGCGCCGGGCGAAGCCGCTCTGCGCCACCTGCTTCACGTGATCGAGCACCGAATGAATATTGACGCGCTCGCGCTTCAAGGGCCGCGCGTCGGAGAAAACCTCCATGCGATCGACCAGCCGCACAATGCGGTCGGTCTCCTCGCAGATCAGCCGTGTCAGCGCCCGGTCCTGATCCGAAAGGCCGCTCTCCAGTAATTGTGCGGCGCCGCGAATTCCGGACAAAGGATTTTTGATTTCATGCGCCAACATGGACGCGAGCCCGGAAACTGAGCGCACGGCGCCGCGATGGCTGAGTTGCCTGTCTATTTTATCGGCAATTGTTCGTTCTTGCAGCACAACCAGAACCAGGCCGTCCTGCTCCGGAAGCGGGGCGCAATGGACATCCACGCGGCGGTCGCCCTCCTGCCCAGGCCGGCCGAGATCGACCTTATATTCGTTGATCGCCGCGCCGCGGTCCTGGACATGCTGGACGAGGGTGATGAGCGGCGAGCCGAAGGGCAGCAGCCGCTCGAGCTTTTGGCCGATGAGCAAAGGCTTGCCGAGCTCGAAGAAGCTTTCGGCCGCGGCGTTGGCGTCCTCGATCACCCCCTCGCGCGAGACGGTGAGAATGACGCTCGGCAGCGCCTCGAGCACGCAGCTACGGCCGCGCTCGTCGATGATCTTGAGCGGGGTAAACTCGCCGCGCCGGGGGTCGTCGCGTCTGGGGCGATCCGAAAGGCTCATGCGGCGACCTCTTGTCCCTCTGTAAAAATGGCGTCGATCAGCCGAAAGGCCTCCGACGCGCAAGCGGTGGTGACGAGCGCGTGGCGCAGCGCCGCGACCTCGGCGCAAGCGGCGCCGAAAGCCTCGTCTACATAGGCGGCGAGATGTTTGCGCGCATGGCGCAGGCCCGCCTCCGCGCCCATTTGCGTGAGAAGCCCATCGAGATGCTCGCGCGCGAGCGCGCTGCGCTCGGCAAGCGACGGCTCGGCGCGACGTAGCCCGGCGCCAAGATAATGCGCAATATCGCCGACGAGCCAGGGGCGCCCCTGCGCGGCGCGGCCGACCATCACCGCATCGGCGCCAGACAATCTCAGCATTTCCGCGGCGTCCTCGACCGAGCCGCAATCGCCATTGGCGATAACCGGGATCGAAACGGCTTGCTTGACCGGGGCGATTGCCGCCCAATCCGCGCGGCCTTTGTAGAATTGCTGGCGCGTGCGTCCATGGACGGTGATCAGCGCGGCGCCTTCCTGCTCGGCGCGGCGCGCGAGCTCGGGCGCATTGCGCGAAGCGTCGTCCCAGCCGAGCCGCATCTTCACGCTCAGCGGAACGCGGATAGCCGCGCGCGCAGCGGCGATGAGGGCCGAGGCCTGGTCGAGGTCGCGCATCAGCGCCGCGCCGGCGAGGCCGCCGGTCACCCGCTTGCAGGGGCAGCCCATATTGATGTCGACCCAATCGGCGCCCGCTTCTTCGGCATGGCGCGCGGCGACGGCGATTTCCTGCGGGTCGCGCGCCGCGATCTGGATCACGCGCGGCACCGTATTTGTATTGCTGGAAGAAGCGAGCCGCAGCGTGGTCTCGCGGTCGCCCCGGGCGACGCCCGCCGCCGTGATCATCTCGCTCACGGTCGCGCTGGCGCCATAGCGTTCGGCAATGCGGCGCATGGCCGCATCGGTGACGCCTGCCATAGGCGCCAGAAAAGCGCGCCCGGAAAGGCGGACGGGCCCGATTCGCAGCGCCTCGCGCTCGGGTTCAAAGCCCGATTTTTCAGCAGCAGTCATCTTGCCTATACCATAAGCAGCTAGCTTCGCAGTTGCAACATAGCATTTCGCCGCATTCTCGCACATTTGACGCGATGCATGAAAAGCGACACAGGAGCGGCATGGTTGATGGAACGGAAATCTCTATCCTCGTCGTCGCCGGGGGACGCGGTTCGCGCGCCGGCGAAGGCTTGCCCAAGCAGTATCGTCGGCTCGCTGGCAAGACCGTGCTCGCGCGCACGCTGGAGGCGATGGGCGCCAGCGCGCCGGGCGCGCGCCTGAAGGTTGTCATCCACCCGGACGACCGCGCGCTTTATGCGCAAAGCGTCGCCGAATTGAGCGACGCGGCGCGCGCCGCCGTCTCGGAGCCTGCGCTCGGCGGCGCCACAAGGCAGGAGAGCGTGCGCAACGGGCTCGAAGCCGTCGCCAGAGAAAGCGCGCCGCAGATTGTGCTGATCCACGACGCCGCCCGGCCCTTCGCCGATCCGGCGCTCATCGCCCGCGCGGTCGCGGCGGCGCGGGCCCATGGCGCCGCCGTCCCGGGCGTGCCGCTCAACGACACGGTGAAGGAGATCGACGCGGCGGGCTTCGTCGTCGCCACGCCCGACCGGGCGCGGCTGCGCGCCGTGCAAACCCCGCAGTCTTTTCGCTTCCCGCTTATTCTCGCGGCGCATCGCGCGGCGGCGGCAGCCGAGCGCGACTACACGGACGATGCGATGATCGCGGAAGCCGCCGGCCACGCCGTGCATGTCTTTCCGGGCGATCTCGCCAATTTCAAGCTCACGACGCCGGAGGATTTCGCACGCGCCATGGATCAGATCAAAGCCCCGTCCGTCGCTCCCGGATCAGGTAATTTAACAGACGTTAGAACGGCCAATGTTTTAACAGACGTTAGAACAGGGCAAGGCTATGACGTCCACGCCTTTGCCGAGGGCGATCAGGTTTGGCTCGGCGGCGTTTCGATCCCCCATAGCCATTCCCTCGCCGGCCATTCCGACGCCGACGTGCTGATGCACGCGATTACCGACGCGGTTCTGGGCGCGATCGCCGAAGGCGACATTGGCGCGCATTTCCCGCCTTCCGATCCCCAGTGGAAAGGCGCGGCCTCGACAATCTTCCTCGAACACGCCTGCAAGCTCGTCCGCGCGCGCGGCGGCATGATCGCCCATATCGACGCGACGGTGGTCTGCGAGGCGCCCAAGGTCGGCCCGCATCGCGACGCCATCCGAGCGAGTCTTGCCGAGATCATGGGCGTCGACATCGGCCGCGTGGCGGTCAAAGCGACGACGAGCGAAAAACTCGGCTTTACCGGGCGCCGCGAGGGGATTGCGGCGCTAGCGATCGCGACGGTGCGGCTGCCGGAGTGACGGGACATTGCGTCGGCGCCTTCGCGCTGCCCGGCGCAACTGTCGTAATTCTCCGGCCGACGAAACCAGTCATACCGTTTCCGTTTGAATAGCGCGCACGGGGGCGTGTCATTCCCGGCGGGCTGAAAGCCCGACCGGGAATCCAGAGCACTAGAGCGCTTGTTTTGCGCCCAGAGCCCGTCATTGCGAGCGAAGCGAAGCAATCTAGGGCAGCGATGCGGCGCTGGATTGCTTCGTCGGCTCCGCCTCCTCGCAATGACGGCGGTAATTCCGATCGCTCGTTTTGCGAGCATTGGGAACGATAGCGAACCAATCAAATGCACCTCGTATCAGAGTGACGGACGCTTGCCCGGCCATCTCAACGCGCCGGCGTCCGGGTGATATTCACCATGTTTTCGAGAAAATGCGGACATTTCAGCGCGGCGCGCGCATGAACGATTTGGGGCACGAATTGGAGTAAAACTGCGCATTTTCGAAGGTCATTCTTCATGCTCGCGAGCACCAAGGCCCCCCTTTCCGCCTTGCCCACCACACGAGTCGATTGGGTCGATTACGCCAAGGGCTGGTGCATCATTCTTGTCGTGATGATGCATTCGACACTGGGCGTCGAGGAAGCGCTCGGCCAGCAGAGCTGGCTTCATGGCTTCATCGACTGGGCGCGGCCCTTCCGCATGCCGGATTTTTTTCTGGTCGCAGGCCTCTTTCTCTCGCGAACGATCGACAAGCCCTGGGCCGATTATCTTGACCGCAAGGTCCTGCACTTCGTCTATTTCTTCGTGCTGTGGACGCTGATCCAGGGCGCGCCCAAGCTGCTACTCGCGGGCGGCGATCCCTTGTCGATCTTGGGTGATCTTGCTTTCGCAATGGTCGAACCCTTCGGCACGCTGTGGTTCATCTATCTGCTGCCGATCTTCTTCGTGACCACCAAGCTCCTGCGCCCCGCCCCGCCCTGCGCTGTGCTGGCCGCCGCCAGCGCGCTTCAGATGGCGCATATCGCCACGCATTCGACCGTGATCGACGAATTCGCGGCACGCTACGTCTACTTTTATGCAGGCTATCATTTTGCGCCGCGAATTTTCGCTTTCGCCGAAGCGTCGCGCGCGAATCTGCGACGGACAATTCCAGCCCTCATCCTTTGGGGCGTGACAAACGAACTTGCCGTGCGGTGCGGCTATTCGGGCCTCCCCGCAGTCTCGCTTCTTCTCGGCTTCGCCGGCGCGGCGGCGGTCGTCGCCTTCTCCGCGTTGCTGGCGGAGGCCCATGTGCTGCCCTCATTGGCTTGGCTGGGCGCGCGCTCGATGGTCGTCTATCTCGCCTTCTTCCTGCCGATGGCGGCGACGCGCATCGCGCTTTTAAAGACGGGCCTCATTGTGGATGGGGGCGTGATCGCGCTGATTGTGACAGCCATCGCAGTCCATGTTCCCATACTTGTTAGAACAGCAACCCTGGCGACTCCGTTCGAATTTCTGTTCGAACGTCCCACTTTTTTCAGAACGGGCGCCGCACGCCTGCCAGCTCACACCGGCCAGCAAGCCTTGTCGGCCGCGCGTCGGCAGTAGGTGCGTTGACCCGCATGCTTGTGAGCCGCATGCGTGCGTCCCTCTGTCGCCAGGGCTCCGAATTCGGGTTAACGAGCAGACGTGTTGCGGCGTCATGGCCGCGCTTGTCGCGGCCATGACGCCGTGCCGACGCGGAAAGCTGAGAGCATGAGCCGGAATAACGCCGCTTCTTCTCCCCGCATGTCGCAATGTCTCGGCGTGGATGCCCGCGACAAGCGCGGGCATGACGCGGCTGCCCTCCGTCGCCGTGCGCCTTGACAATTGCCGAACGCCGTCGCGTTAAGAGAGGCCGGAACGAGCCCGGCGTGTCGAGGCCGCGCAGATGATCCGCGTCACCCCTTACATTTCGCTGGACGACTCCGAGATTTCACTGGAGTTTCTGCGCGCGTCCGGCCCTGGGGGCCAAAATGTCCAGAAGGTGGAGAGCGCCGTGCGGCTTCGCTTCGACATTTGGCGGTCGCCGAACCTTCCGGAAGGCGTAAAACTGCGGCTGGCGCGGCTCGCCGGCTCCAGGCTCACCAAAGAGGGCGAAATCATCATCGAGGCGCAACGCCATCGCACGCAGGAGCGCAACCGCGCCGACGCGCTGGAGCGGCTGATCGACCTCATTCGCGAGGCCGCCGCGCCGCCTCCGCCGCCAAGGCGCAAGACCAAGCCGACGCTCGGCTCGAAGATGCGGCGGCTCGAAGGCAAGAAGCTGCGCGGCGATGTGAAGGCGATGCGGGCGAAACCAGCGCAGGACTGAGCGATGCAAGATACGTTTAACGTAAAAGCTATTACGCTTATCGTAAAAGCTAAAGAGCGCGGATTTCGCGTCGCTACCGCGGAGTCCTGCACGGGCGGGCTGGTTTCGGCGGCGCTAACCGACATCCCCGGCGCATCGGACGTCTTTGATCGCGGTTTTGTCACTTATTCCAACGCCGCCAAGATCGACATGCTCGGCGTCTGCGCGGCCGTCATCGACGCCTATGGCGCCGTCAGCGCCGAGACGGCGCAAGCCATGGCGAAGGGCGCGCTCGAGCACTCGCTCGCCGACGTCGCCGTCGCCATTACAGGCGTCGCAGGGCCCGGCGGCGGCACGCCTCAAAAGCCCGTCGGCCTCGTGCACTTCGCCTGCGCCAAGCGCGGCGCCGAGGTCGTAGCCATAGAGCGGCGCTTCGGCCCCCTCCCCCGGCGCGAGATCCGTCAGGCGGCGGTCGATCAGGCGCTCGATCTCATGATTTCGGCGCTCGGCGATTAGCGGCTATTTGCGCCGGTAAACCGCATCCGCCCGGCTCACGAAAGCGTCGGCATATTTCTGGAAAGCCTTGTCGAACATCGCGCCCATCAGCAGCCCAAGCGCCATGCTCTTGAACTCATAGGCGATGAAAAATTCCACGGTGGAGCGCGGGCGCCCGTCGGGCCCGGGCGTCTCGTCGCGGAAGGACCAGCGATTGTCGAGCTTGCGGAACGGGCCGTCGATATAGGTGACCCTCACCTCCAGCTTGTTGGAATCGCAGGTCACCCGGCTCGTGTAGCGCTCGCAGACAGCCTTGAAGCCGACCTGCATTTCAGCGACGAGCTCGACGACCCCGGGCGCGATCTCGCTGCGCTTGCGCACCTTCAGCCCCTCGCAGAGCGGCACGAACTGCGGATAGGAGTCGACGTCGCAGACGAGCGCGAACATATCGGCGGCGCTGTGCGACACATGGCGGCGAGTGCGAAAGCTTTTCATGAGGCTGGGCTTTTAAGCCATTTCCCCGCCGTTTGGAACGCCGCGACCAAGCGCCTCTCGCACGGTCGACGGAAAGGGTCTAGCTTATTCCCTGTCACAGGGGGGAATCTATGGCGAACAAATCCAGCTTCACGGCCGAGCAGTGGGACAGGATCATTCAGGCGCCTCTCCTGGCCGGTTTCGCCATCAGCGCCGCCGACCCGAACGGCTTCATCGGCGCGCTGAAGGAAGGCATGGCCAGCGCCGAGGCCCTCTCCGCCGCAAAGACGGACGGCGGCGCGGATGAATTGATCCAATCCGTGGTGGACGATCTTTTTACCCCGGAAGGCCGCACCTCCGCCCGCGAGGGCGTCAGGAAGATCATCCAGGGCGCCGCGCTCGACGACATCAAGATCCGCGCCCTGGAGGAGCTGCGCAGCACGGCCAAAATCCTCGACGCCACGGCGCCGTTGGAGGCGCGGCCGTTCAAGAACTGGCTCAGCCATATTGCGCGACTTGTCGCCGAAGCCAGCGCCGAGGGCGGATTTCTCGGTTTCGGGGGCGAGCAAGTCAGCGCCAGCGAGCGCGCGACGCTGTCCGAGATCGCTTCGGCGCTCGGCGCCTAGAGCGCATTCCGCAAAAGTTCCACCTTTTTGAATCTCATCGCTCGCATGATTCCATGCGAGCGGAAAGCGCGCTAGGCCACGGCGAACTGCGCCGCCTTTCGACGATCGATAAGCGCCGCAACGGCGTGAAGCCCTTTCAGGCTCACGGCGACGAAGACCACGTCGAACAAGGGAGACGCGGTGTATGTCTCCCGGATGATTTGCCCGACCGCGCTGAGCACGCTACCCAGGCAGTACACAGGCAAAGCATGCCGCCCCATGAGGGACGTCGCAGGATAAAGGGAGACGGACCGGAGCCTTTGGGTCAAGCCCGAACAATAGATCACATAGGCAAGGGCCATGAAATCGAGGATGCGGACGGTCCCCAACTGGGTCTTGTCCCAATCGAGATACTCCCCCGCCGCATCGACCAGGCCCGGCACGAAGCCGAAGCAGTTGGATACGATGAGCGCCGCCCCCAGCGTGAAGCTATGCGCCAGTCTATAAGTCACCGGCTCCGCCGTGAATCTGCGCCGAATGCCGCCGAAACCGCAGAACATGCCGAGCGCGAACATCAATTGCCATGCGAAAGGGTTGAAATACCAAAAGCCCTCGTCCGGCCACGAGGGCGCGTTGATCCCGCTCCAGCGCGCGAATGCATAGGAAGCGGCGGACACGGCGAGCATCTTCCAACGATTTTGCAGCCCCAAGACAAACAATGCCGGGGCTGCGAACAATAAAACAACGTAGAGGGGAAGGATGTTGAAATAGCCGATCTGATGGGTGAGCGTGAGAATCCCGAGCACGCCCCGCAACGGGTCGGCGAATGGCGTCCCGCGTCCGTGCTCCGCGAGAAGCGAATCCTGGCCGGTGATCGCGCTCGCGAGCCCAAAAAGCGCCAGGGCGGCGATCGTCAGAACCAGATGAACCCCGTAGAGGCGCAAAGCGCGTTTGACGAGGGACGCGGCCCCGAAGAGCGCGGCGGACTGGAAGCGATTTCCGTAAGCCAGCGAGACGGAGACCCCGGAAAGAAAAACGAAGGCCTCGGCAGAGTCCGAAAAGCCGAAATTTCGGGGTGTGATATTTCCCAGGATGTTGCCGGGAATGTGGTTGATGAAGATGGTGACGAGCGCAATGCCGCGCCAAAAATCTATCTCGTCGATACGCTCTCGCATTGCGATTGCCGGTTTTCCTGTGGGACGTCCTGCCGCCAGAAAATCATAATTATCCCGATTCGACAGGGCAATGCGCCTAGCGCTTTCTCGTCGCAAAAGCCTGTCCACTTTTGCGGAATGCGCTCTAATGTCCGTAGAGGTAAATCACGTAGGAACTGAGAAAATAGCAGGCGGAGAGAGCAAGGCTGGTCCAGCCCATCAGCCCAAAAAAGCGGGTTGATGGCCGGTAAAGAAGGGCGACGATGACAATGCCGGACATAATGACGGCCGCAAAAGCGGTCACGGCGTGCGTCGGCGACACGGCGGCGAAAAGAGCGCCGCTACGGTAAGCGACATCGTCGATCGCCAGGATCAGCATATTGAACAGATTGCTTCCCAGAAGATTGGCGATACCCATATCCAGCGCGCCGATCCGCACGGCGGCCAGCGTGACGATCATCTCGGGGGCGGATGTTGCAGCCGCGATGAACAGGGTGCCGACAAAGGTCGCCCGCCATCCCATCGCCTCGGAAATCTCCATGCCGACAAATGGCAACCAGATACCCGCCGCCGCCACGACCACTGCGGCGGCGAGGTAGCCCAGGACGGCGCGGGCGAGCCCGACGCCTGGCCTGGCGTCCTGCGTGTCCCAGGTGACTGGGCGGCGGGCCTCATAATCGAAAAGGGCGCGCATCGCCACAAGGTAGAGGACGATCAGCACGGGCGTGAAAATCCCGATGTGAGAGAACGCGGGCGCGAAACCGCTCGATCCGACCAGAACTGAGGCTCCGGCAAAGCCGATCAGGATGACCCCGAAGCCCGCCGTGAGCACGTGGCCCTGATCCATTCGGGTGAAAACCGAACTTTCGCGGCTCATGACGTCGAGCAACACCAGGATCACCAAATTGAAAATGCAGCTTCCTAAGGCGTCGCCAACTGCAATGTTCGGCGCTGCGGCGGCTGTGACGGCGCTCACGCCCGTGAAAAGCTCGGGAAGAGAGGTCGCCGTCGCCAGGAGCAACAATCCGATCCATCCCCGCGACAAGCCCGTCTTTTGGGCGATGACGTCTCCATATCGGCTGAGTGAGGGCCCGGCGACGGCAATCAGGGAGACGCAAACGACGAACTTGCCCCAGACTTCCATCATCAGTGATGGCCCCCATTTGCTTCCTCCAGAAACCCGAGCCGCCGTAGCAGCAAGGGCATCGTGAGCCCCTGGATCACGATGGAAAAGCCAACCACGGCGAATGTGGCCACCATGATCTCGTCGCGCATCGGCAGGGTTGGCGGCAGCGAAAGCGCGAGGGCGAGCCCCAGGGCGCCCCGCAGACCGCCCCACCAAAGAACATGCTGCTCGGGGAACGTCACCGCCCAGCGGGAGCGCAGGAACGCCGAGCTGATCGGGTAAACAGTCAAGGCGCGGCCGATCAGCCCAATGAGAATGGCCCCGGCAATGAGTTTAGGGCCATAGGACTCGAAAGGCGCGCCGGCGACGTCGATCCCGATCAGCAGAAACACGACCGAATTGGCGACAAAGGCCGCATATTCCCAAAAGGAGACGACAAACTCCCGGCCTTTCCGGGTGAGATAGCTCTTATCCTCGGCGCTCAGAAGCCCGAGGTTCCCCATCATCAGCCCCGCTGTCACGGTCGCGAGCACGCCGGAGACGTGCAGATGCTCGGCGAGCAGAAAGGAGCTGAAAGCGGCAATCGTCGTCAGCGCGGCTTCGACAAGATGCTCGGATGCTCTTCCGGCCAGAAGGATGGCGGCGGCGCCGCACGCCGCCCCGACGCCGATCCCCCCAAGGACGATGCGCGCGAGCGTGCCGAGGGTCTCCAGGCCAAGCTGCTCGCCGCCTCCCGCCAGCGCCCAGCCGAGCGTCACGGCAAAAAGGACCGCCGCCGCCCCGTCGTTCATCAGGCTTTCCGCCTCGACGAGCAGCCGCATCCGCCCATGAATTTTATTGTCCTTGAACATGGCGATGATCGCCACGGGGTCGGTTGCGGCGATCAGGGAGCCATAGACGAGCGCCGATGCGAGTGGCCACCCGAGCAGCGATGTCATTCCGGTCGCCACGGCGGCGGCGGCGGCTGCCGTTCCCAATGTCGAAAGCGCCAGGATCGGCGGGCCGTCGCGCCGCAGTTCACGCCATGGAATGCTGAGGGCCGCCTCGAAGAGAAGCGGCGGCAAAATCAGGTCGTAGATCAAGTCGTGGGTGAGATGCGGCCCAAAATCTGTGTGTGAGAGCGTCAGCGCCGCCCCGACGACGACCAAACCGACAGTATAGGGCAGCTTGATTTGGCGCGCCCCGATCGCGACGATCATCGCCACGGCCAAAAGCAGGACGACCTGTCCTATGCTCTCATCCATCTCAACTCTTCTCTCACATGAATTACGTTGCTGGGAATAACGCGAAAGGCAGGGAGCTTGCGCGGCGGGATCGTTGTGTGCGCAGCTCGATCATAGGCACACCGTCTCCCGAGAAATGTCCAGCGTTTTCGGACATTCGTGGAGCGCTCCAACCACACGAGATGGGCTTGATCGGTTCGCGGTCATTCCCGACGCTCGTAAAATGAGCGATCGGACCGCCGTCATTGCGAGGAGGCGGAGCCGACGAAGCAATCCAGCGCCGCATCGCCGCCCTGGTTTGCTTCGCTTCGCTCGCAATGACGGCTCTGAGCAAAACCAGCGCTCTTGTGGCTCTGGATTCCCCGTCGGGCTTTCAGCCCGCCGGGAAATGACACGTCCCCATGCGTTCTATTCAAACGGAAACGGTAACTTCAGAAAGTGAAGGCGGCTGGGCGCGGCGGGACTGCAGATTTGGCCGCGGAACGCTAACGAGACGACGCCCTACGCAGCCTTTCGAAATCTTCCCCCGCATGATGGGACGAGCGGGTCAGCGGCGAGGCGGCGACATAGGCGAAGCCCTTGGCGAGCGCGATCGCTTTATAGGCGTCGAACTCCTCCGGGGTAACGAAGCGATCGATGGGATGATGCTTGCGGGTCGGCTGGAGATATTGGCCAAGCGTCAAAAAGTCGACATTGGCGCTTCGCATGTCGTCCATGACCTGCATCACCTCGTTGCGGGTTTCGCCGAGGCCCAGCATCAGGCCGGATTTGGTGAACAGCTTCGGGTCGAGTTCCTTGGCGCGCTGGAGCAGACGCAGGGAATGGAAGTAGCGGGCGCCCGGCCGCACCGTGACATAGAGCGACGGCACGGTCTCGAGATTATGGTTGAACACATCCGGGCCAGCCGCCACGACCCGCTCGAGCGCCGCCTCCTTGCGCAGAAAATCGGGCGTCAGAACCTCGATCGTCGTCCCCGGACAGACCTGGCGGATCGCTTCTATGGTGCGGGCGAAGTGCTCGGCGCCGCCGTCGGGAAGATCGTCACGGTCGACCGAGGTGACGACGACATGGGAGAGCCCCAGGGCTTTGGTCGCCTCCGCCACCCTGCCCGGCTCGCTCGGGTCGAGCGGCGCGGGCAAGCCGGTCGCGACGTTGCAGAAGGCGCAGGCGCGGGTGCAGACCTCACCCATGATCATGAAAGTGGCGTGCTTTTTCTCCCAGCACTCGCCGATATTGGGACAGGCGGCCTCCTGGCAGACGGTCGCGAGGCCGGAGCCCTTCAATAGCGCGCTCGTCTCGCCCCAGGCGGCGGACCCAGGCGCCTTCACCCGTATCCATGGCGGCTTCCTCAGGACCGGCTGATCCGGCCGCGCGGCCTTTTCGGGGTGGCGCAGAGCCGCCGGCTCCCGCGCCTCGCTGTTGGGCCGAGGGTCGTCGTTGAGCAAATCGATGGTGGGCACAGGGCGCCTCCTGCGCCCTTATCTACGCATGGGACTGGTGAATAGCAATGTCGTCGCCAGACTCCGGCGGATGCAGCCGTCGCCAGGCATGCGCGAGCCACAAAGCCCCGATGGCTGCGGCTGTCAGCTCGTTGGCGCCGCCAAGTTCAGCCTGCCCGAACAGGTGGGCAAATTCCGCCCCCATCCACGCCCCGCAGACGCCAATCATCGAGAGCGAGCTGGACCAGCCCGCTCGTCCCCGGGGCCGCGCGAGCAGCCAGCCGACCATGGCGCCGATCGCCAGGAAAGAGACAAATTGAACGCAAGGGAAAAGGGCGGAAGCGCTGAACGCTTCGTCGAACATCGCCGACATAGCCAACCCCGAAGGCTCGCCGCCAAGCCCTGTGGCCTGGCGCTCCTGCGGCCAAGAGACCAACGTCGAAAGGACGTGAATGTTCCAGTTGAAGATGAAAAAATTTGGCTAGGAAAAAGTTCGCAAATTTATGGAGAGGCCGTTTTCGCGAGGGCGCGGCCAAAGCGTTTGTGCTCTTGTTTGACATTAGTCTCGTCATTGCGAGGAGCGAAGCGACGAAGTAATCCAGGGCAGCCACGGCGGCCCTGGATTGCTTCGCTTCGCTCGCAATGACGGGCGGTCGTCTCCACCTCCCGACGCGCATCAAGAGACTTACATTTCAACTTCAACATCATTCATTATGATATTTAAAAACAATATGTTGCATGCTCATCTTACACTAAAACATGAACTAATCCTCTACAGATACTCGACCTCCAGAACCCCAGGGATGTCCCGTAGCGCGCTCGCTACGTCGGCATTGACGGGGTAAGAGCCCGGCAGGCGAATTTCGACCTCTTCGGGCGCAACGTCGCGTTTGACGAGCAGCGACACCTCGCCTTCGCCCCTGCCGGAGAGCCTGCCTTTAATCCTATCGAGCGGACTTTGGTCGCTGACGACGATCCGCAAACCCTTCTGCGCGCGGGCCGCGGCGGCGGCGAGAGGCGTGACCGAGACAATTCTGGCGCGCACATCGTCGCCATCGACGCTCGCCGTGAGCTGCACCAAAACGGCGGCGCCCTTCTCCAGCGCGTCGCGATATTGGTTGAGCGCCTCCTGGAAAAGAATGGCCTCATACTGGCCAGTCGGGTCCGATAATTGGACGATGCCCATCTTCGAGCCGGACTTGGTGCGCCGCTCGGCGCGGTCCAAAACCACTGCCGCGAGGCGGTCGGCTTCGGCGCCGCGCTTCACCGCCGCCGAGAATTTCGCCCAGTTTGTTACCCTCAATTTGGGTAGGAGGCCGGCATAGGCGTCGAGTGGGTGGCCGGAGAGGAAAAAGCCGGCGGCCTCATACTCCCGCCGCAGCGTCTCGCCCGCTGGCCACGGCTGGACCTTGGGCAGGACGAGGTCGTCCGCCTCGGCCTCGCCGAAGAGCGCGTTCTGACCCGCCTTGCGATCCTCGGCGTGGCGGTTAGCGGTCGCGAGCACGCTTTCAATGGCCGCAAAAGCGCGCGCGCGGTTCGGCTCCAGCTCGTCGAAAGTCCCGCAGGCGGCGAGATTCTCGAGCACCTTTTTGTTGACCTCGCGCGGGTTGAGCCGCCGGGCGACGTCGGAAAGGCTCTTGAAGGGCCGCTCGCCCCGCGAGCGCACGATCGACTCCGCCTGCCCCTCGCCCACCCCTTTGATCGCGGAAAGCGCGTAGCGGATCACCTGCTTGCCGTCGGGAGCGGTCGCGACGTCGAAGTCGACGCCCGAGCGCTTGATCGAGGGCGGCTCCACGGCAATCCCGAGCCGGCGCGCCTCGTCGCGAAATTCAGCCAGCTTGTCGGTCTGGCTTTTATCGAAGGTCATGGAGGCGGCGAGGAACTCGGCCGGATAATGCGCCTTGAACCAGGCCGTCTGATAGGCGATCAGCGCGTAAGCGGCTGCGTGCGACTTGTTGAAGCCATAGTCGGCAAATTTCGCCAGCAGGTCGAAGATCATATTGGCGAGCTCCGGCGCCAGCTCCCGCTCGACGGCGCCCTTCACGAAGCGCTCGCGCTGGGCGTCCATCTCGGCCTTGATCTTCTTGCCCATGGCGCGGCGCAGCATGTCGGCTTCGCCGAGCGTATAGCCGGAGAGCGCCTGGGCGATCTGCATGACCTGTTCCTGATAGATGATGACGCCGAAGGTCTCCTTCAGGATGGGCTCGATCTTGGGGTGGTAGTAGTTCGCCTCCTCGTCGCCGAGCTTCACGGCGCAATAGGTCGGGATATTGGCCATCGGGCCCGGCCGGTAGAGCGCGACAAGGGCGATGATGTCCTCGAACCGGTCCGCATGCATCTCGACCAGGGCCTTGCGCATGCCCGCGCTTTCGAGCTGGAACACGCCCACGGTCTCGCCGCGGCCGAGCATGGCGTAGGTGTCCGTGTCGTCGAGCGGCACTTTGGCGAGGTCGAAATCGGGGTCGCGGCGGCGCGCCAGCCGGCTCGCCATGGCGAGCACGGTCAGCGTCTTGAGGCCGAGGAAGTCGAATTTGATGAGGCCGGCTGGCTCGACCCATTTCATATTGAACTGGGTCGCCGGCATGTCGGACTTCGGGTCGCGGTAGAGCGGCGCCACCTCATGCAACGGCCGATCGCCGATCACGACGCCGGCGGCGTGGGTCGAGGCGTTGGAATAGAGCCCTTCGAGCGCGCTGGCGATCTTGAAGAGTCGCGCCACGCGCTCGTCCTCGTCGACCGCCTCGCGCAGCTTCTGCTCCCCGGCGAGCGCCTCGGCGAGGCTCACGGGCTTGGCCGGGTTCTGCGGCACGAGCTTGGCAAGCTTGTCGACCTGCCCCAACGGCATTTCCAGCACGCGGCCGACGCTGCGCAGAACGCCGCGCGCCAGGAACGAACCGAAGGTGATGATCTGCGCCACCCGGTCCGCGCCGTAGCGGTCGCGGACATAGTCGATCACCTCGCCTCGGCGAGTCTGGCAGAAGTCGATGTCGAAGTCGGGCATCGAGACGCGCTCGGGGTTCAGGAAGCGCTCGAAGAAGAGGCCGAAGCGGAGCGGATCGAGGTCGGTGATGGTCAGCGCATAGGCGACCAGCGAGCCCGCGCCCGAGCCGCGGCCCGGCCCGACCGGAATGCCCTGCGACTTGGCGTATTTGATAAAGTCGGAGACGATCAGAAAGTAGCCGGGAAAGCCCATCTTCTCGATTGTGCCGAGTTCGAAGTCGAGGCGGTTGAAATATTCCTCCCGCTCATGGCCCGGCGCCGGCCCGTGGGCGGCAAGCCGCGCCTCCAGCCCTTCGACCGCCTGGCGTCGCAGCTCTTCGGCCTCGACCTCGGTGAGAGGCCGGTCGCCAGGCGCGTCGCGCAGGAAGCGCGGCATGATCGGCTTGCGGGTCTTGGGCCTATAGGCCGTCCGGCGGGCGATCTCGATCGTATTGGCGGTCGCCTCCGGCAGGTCGGCGAAGAGCGCGAGCATTTCGGCGCGCGTCTTGAAGTAATGCTCGGGGGTGACGCGGCGCCGCTCGGCGACGCTCGTCACCGTGCCTTCGGCGATACAGAGCAGCGCGTCATGGGCCTCGAAATCACCGCGCGAAGCAAAGTAAGGCTCGTTGGTGGCGACCAGCGGCACGCCCCGGCGATAGGCGAGATCGAGAAGCTGCGGCTCGACTTCCGCTTCGGATTGAAGCTTGTGCCGCTGGATTTCGAGATAGAGCCTGTCCTGGAAAAGCTCCTGCAGCGTTTCGAGCCGCGTGCGCGCGAATTCCGGCCGCCCGGCGGCGAACATGCGGTCGAGCGGCCCATCCGGCCCGCCGGTCAGGGCGATCAGCTCGGCGGCGTCCTCGGCGAGGGCCGCAAGCGAGACATGCGGCTCGTCCCCCTCCTCCGTGTCGAGATAGGCGCGCGAGGCGACGCGCATGAGGTTGAGATAGCCAGCTTCAGTCTTGGCGAGGAGCACGATATTGGCCAGCGCCTCGTTCCGCCCCAAGGGGCCGCTCGTCTTGGCGTCGGCGAAATCGACGCGCAGTTGCACGCCGGCAATCGGCTGAATCCCCGCTTTGGCCGCTTTTTCGGAGAATTCCAGGGCAGCGAAGAGGTTGTTGGTGTCGGTGACGGCGAGCGCCGGCTGCTCGTCGCGCACGGCGAAGTCGATCAGCTTGCCGATCGTGAGCGCGCCTTCGCGCAGCGAAAAGGCCGTGTGGAGATGGAGATGGACGAAGCCGGCGGAAGTGGCGCTCATGGCCGGAGTCTAGCGCTTGCGAAGGCGCCCTGAAACCAATGTTTGCGACCGTCCACAGTGGCCTGGACCGCGCGCCTTCAGGCGCGCTTTGAAGGCGCGCGCCGTTTGTTGACAAACCTCCGAGGCGGCCTCGTCCTTCGAGATGCGAGCTACGCTCGCTCCTCAGGATGAGGCCTAAGTGTTTGACCAAATTGCAGAAGCTCCTCATGCTGAGGAGCCTGCGAAGCAGGCGTCTCGAAGCACGAGGGGCGTCACCGCCACTTCGCCAACAAACTGGGCGCGCGCCTGAAGGCGCGCGGTCCAGCTTCCCCCCAAACGACCAACGCCCGGCCGGGGAAGCTCCCCGCCGGGCGTCTGATACTCCGCCCCGGACGAAAGGGGGCCGCGAAACGGCGTCTTACTCTGCCGCCGTCGTGAAATTCTTCGTGGCCGTTTCGATCGGCTTGAAGGCTTCCTTGGCGATGGCGGTGTACAACTCGCCGAGCTTGGTCGCCTCGGCGACGAAATCTTCATAGGCGCTCTTGGCATAGTCCGACTGCAGCGCGAAGGCTTCGTCGATCTTCTTCACCGTGACGAGCTTCTCGGCAAGCAAACGGCTCTTCTCAAAAGACTTCTTGGAATAGTCCGTCGTCTCGGCGGCGATGTTCTGCCAGCCCTTCGTGACAGCCGCCGCGGCGGCGGAGACGGCTTCGAAGTGCTCTTTTCCGAGCTGCTGTACGCTTTCGAAATTGGCCACCATTGGCTTCGTCCTCATAATATGGCGCCCCGCCCAGCGCCGCCCCCTGGCGGCGCGACCCACGCGCCTGCTGACAGCACAGTTATATGCGTTGCACAAATACGCGTCAATTAAAATGTTGCATTGCAAAATTGCCATAGAAAATCCTGTTTTGGCTTAACTCCCGGGTAACCGCGTTCTCTTACCCTTGATAACTGTAGCGTTTATGCGACGCCAATCCACGGTTGTCGCCTCGCGCTAGCGCCAGTTCCGTAAGAGGCGTGTGGCAAATGTCGAAACCGAGTCAGCTGGATCGTCTGGCGCAACCCCGTTCCCTCGCTGCTATTTTCGCGGTTGTCATGGCGTTCGTCGCCATCACGGCGATCCCGGCGGAAGCGCGCAGGCATGGCCATCGCCATCACGCTTCCTATAGCCGGCACGTTTTCCATCATGCCTTCGCGCATCACAGAGGCGTCCGTCATGCACGCCATGCGCGCAGCCATCGCTTCTACGCCTCGACGGCGGGCGAAGGCGCCGGCGAGATGGTCGGCGAGCATCACGGCTTCGCCGCCATTGTGGTCGACGGCAACAGCGGGAAAACTATCTACGCCCGCAACGAGCACGAGCTGCGTCACCCGGCCTCCGTCACCAAGGTGATGACGCTCTATCTCCTGTTCGAGCAGCTCGAGAAGGGCCAGCTGAGGCTCGACTCGCCGCTCATGATCTCGGGTCACGCAGCCGCGCAGGCGCCCTCCAAGCTCGGTCTGCAGCCAGGCGAGACGATCAGCGTCGAAAACGCCATCAAGGCGGTGGTCACCAAATCCGCCAATGACATCGCTTGCGCCATCGCCGAGAACATCGGCGGCGACGAAGCCAGATTTGCGCAGATGATGACGCGCAAGGCCCATGCGCTCGGCATGCGCAACACGCATTACGAGAATGCCTCCGGCCTGCCGAACCCGCGACAGATCACCACGGCCTATGACCTTGCGATCCTCGGCCGCGCGATCCAGGACCGCTTCCCGCGCTATTACCGGTACTTCTCGACGCATAGCTTCGCCTATAACGGCGCGTTGCATCGCAACCACAACCATCTCCTCGGCCGGGTCGAGGGCATGGACGGCATCAAGACGGGCTATACCCGCGCCTCCGGCTTCAATCTGCTGACCTCGGTCCGCCGGCACAGCCATCATATCGTCGCCGTCGTCATGGGCGGAACCAGCGCGGGCGCACGCGACCGCATTATGGCGCAGCTCATCGAGCAATATATCGGCGGCGGCGCTTCGACGCGCACGGCCGCGGCCATAACGGAAGACGACAACGCCGCCGAAGAAGTTGCCGCCGCCCCGACCGCCGTCGCCGCGCTCGAACGCGCGCCCGCCTTCTCCGCGCCGGTCGCCGAGCGTCAGCCGGAACGGACCGCCTATGCCGCCGAAGAGCCGGCAATCGATTCCGAAACGGCCGTGGGCTCCATCCCGCGACATGCCGCGGCGCCCGTCCTGAAAGAAAAGATCGAGAAGCCGATCGAGCGCGCGCCGCAGGTCGACGCCGCCGCGCAAGTGCGCCCGGCCTTTGTCTCGGGCGTGCAGAAACGCGTCGCCGAGGAGCCCGCCGTCGCGGAGAAGAAGGGACGCGGCAAGGCTTCCGAGAAGAAGAGCGCCTCCCCCATCGCCGACGGCTCGACCTCCGGCCGGCCGACCAAAGGCATTACCGTCGCGACGACGACGCCCGCCGCCATTCGCTCGACCACCAATGTGGCGAAGGTCGACGCCGCGCGACCGACGAAGCCCGGTTGGATGATCCAGATCGGCGCGGCCGAGGACCCGGCGAAAGCCAATGAGCTGCTCTCGCGCGCCCGCAGCCAGCTTCAGGGCTTCCCCGCCACCGCCAAGTCCTTCACGGAGAAGGTGCAGAAGGGCAACGAGACCCTCTACCGCGCCCGCTTCGCCGGTCTCGAGGAAGATAGCGCTCAGTCAGCCTGCAAGGCGCTGAAACGCGCCGGCTTCGCCTGCTTCACCACCAAGAACTAAAAAAGAAGAGACCCCGCCGCCATGTCCGCCACCTGGGACCGCCTCGAGGGCTCCCGTCGCGCCTCAGTGATGGCGCCGCATCAGGACATCCTTAGCTTCATTCACGCGGGCGGCCAGATCCGTCGTCCCGCCAAGATCTGGATGAAGCTTTTTCATCAGATCGCGATGAGCCCGCGCAATGTCAGCGGCGGCCGCACCCTTTTTCAGGCCGAGGATTTCGTAGGCTTCATCCTCGGTAATCGTGCCCGCTCGGCGCGCGCGCGTCTCGCCGCCCCCCGAGTCGCGGTTCGGATCGCTTGCCGCACGCCATCCGGCAAAGCGGCGGTCCAGATACGCTTCAAGTAGCCGCGCCCCGTCGGGATCGTCACGCAGACACATATTGTAGAGGTCGAGAAGCGCCGGCCGGGTCAGGGCGTCGAGCCGCTTCCCCTCATTCCTGCCGGCGAGGATCATGCCGCGAATGGCGCCGGTCGCATGGTCGAGCTCCATCTCGATCATAGCCGAGCGAACACGGGAAACTCCGGCCCCTCCTGCTCCGGCGTTGCGCAATCCGGCGCGCTCCGAGCGCCCCATGATCCACAGGCCGGCCGCGCCAAGGGCGAGGCCGAAGTCGATCCGCCCGCGCGCCAGCAGCAGGCCGCCGAGCGCCATCAACAGAAATCCGCCCCCACGCCTGATCATACGCGCCAGAATGGCCGGCGACGCCTTCGTATAGGCCTTGAGCGCGAAGAGCGTGAGCGCGAGCGCGAAAAATCCCATCAAGACCGGCATGGCTTATCGTGACCCCATCTGCGACAGCAGCAGACGCGCAGCTCCCTCGCCCTCGCCCGCGCGTTTTTCCAGTTCCGGCAATCCGCCAACGGCATAAGCAGCGGCGGCGCCAAGCAGTTCCGCGAGACGGCGCGGCGCCGAAAGATCGAAGGCGGCGTAGGCGCCCCCGGAGAGGCGCGCAATCTCCTGGAAAGCCGTTCGCGTTTTCGCGTCCTGGCCCTCCTGGAACATGAAGGCCTTGAGCCCGAGAAGGCCCATCTCGCCGGCCGCGCCGCCCAGATGATCGATCTTCTCCTCCATCGCGTCGCCGATATAGACGAGCGCGCCCACGCGCTCGGATCGCGTTTCGTCGAGGGCGTGGCTCAACACGCGACCGATTTGCGTGTGGCCTGCCTGACAGGAGATCTGCGACATCAGAGCGCCGAGCCCCTCGCCCTGCGAGACGAAGCGCGAGGCGCGGCACTCCCTGAACCCGCGGAAGTAGACAAGCTGGACGTCGAGCCCGCCCTGCGCGGCGGTCGTGCGAAACATCTCGCCCTGTATGGATTGCGCCAAATCCCATGTCGGCTGGCGGCTCATTGTGGCGTCCAAGGCGAAAATCAGCCGCCCCCGCGCGCGCCGCTCCGTGACGCCGCGCGCCTTTTCGAGAAAAGCGTCGATGTCGCCATTACGTGCGGGGCGCGGCGCCGGCGCCTTGTTTTGTTCGTCGCCCACTTTTGTTCACGTCGCTTGTTCGTAACGATATATAAAATCGTGCCAGCGGCCTACAAAGCAAGTGGCCCGAGCGAGAGTTGGAAGCTACGCCGGATGGCGCGGAACGCAAGCGCGAGAGGGGCAATATGCAAGCGCATCATCGGACCGCGAGCCTTCAGGCTCGCCCCTTGGAAGCGAGCCTGAAGGCTCGCGGTCCAGGACATCTGCGCGGAGGGCGTTATGGAGCGTGAAACGGCTGCTACGCCCATCGCCGCCTTGCCGGCTGAGGACAGCGAGAATGTTCAGGCGCTCATGCGCCGCTTCGCGCTCGAGCTTGCAGAGAGCGGCGTGCGGGTCGCGGGCGTCACGCAGATGCGCGGCGCCGACTCGGCGGGCCGTTCACGGATTTTCCTGCGCGATATCGCTTCGGACGCTGAATTTGTGATCTCGCAGGACCTTGGGCCGGGCTCCGTCGCCTGCAATCTCGACACAAGCGGGCTCGCCATGGCCTGCGCCTCCGTCGAGCATGCCGCGCGCGCGGGCGCTGGTCTCATCGTCGTCAGCAAATTCTCCAAGCAGGAAGCCGAACGCGGCGGGCTTTGCGACGCCTTCCGCGCCGCCATGGCCGCGCATGTTCCCGTGATTGCGGCGGTGTCGCCGCATTTTCGCGATGAATGGCGCCGCTTCGCCGGGCCGCTCGCCGAAGATGTCGCGCCGACGCGCGAGGCGCTGCTCGAATGGTGGTCGCGCGCGCGGGTTTCAGCCTGAGGCGCGTGAGCGGAAGGTCAGCCTGTCAGCATGGCGCGCCTGCGATTCCGCGATGGGCGCGTCATCCGGCTCCCGGGGGCGGCAAGCGATCGCCACCAGCGCATAGCTGACGATCTGGAGCAGAAACCACGATCCGAGCTTGCCGACGCCGACCGGCTTCCAGATCGCAAGTTGATCCGGATAAAGCCAGACATGGCTGTAAGTGGCGATGTTTTCCGCAAGCCATATGAAGCAAGCCGCAAGGAAGGCCGCAAGCAGCAGCGGCATCGTCCGCCAGCCGTGGTGGATGCGGTAATAGATGGTCGTGCGCCAGAAGATCGCAGCGCTCGCGGCGAACAGAACAAGGCGCATGTCCGCGACATAGTGATGCGCGAAGAAATTGACGTAGATCGCCAGGGCGAGCGCGCTCACCTGCCAAAGCGGCGGATGTTTGTGGAAGCGAAAATCGAAGAGCGCCCAGGCGCGCATCATATAGCTGCCGACGCAGGCGTACATGAAGCCGGTAAATAGCGGCACGCCGCCGATGCGAAAGAAGGCGGGTTCCGGATAGACCCATGAGCCATGCGCCGTCTTGAAGATTTCCATCGCCGTGCCGACGATATGGAAGAGAAAGATTACGCCGGCTTCCTCGAGCGATTCGAAACGCAGAAGGATCAGCGCCGCTTGTACGCCAAGCGCGGCGAGGAACAGGAAATCATAGCGCGCAAGGGCCGCATGGGCGGGATAGAAGAAGCGCGTCGCCAATACGAGAGCGACCATCAGGCCGCCGAAGAGGCAGGCCCACGCTTGTTTGATTCCAAAGCGGACGAACTCATAGACAAAACGTCGCGCCGGCTTTTGCGAGGCCCATCGCCCGAGGCGCGCCTCTTCTTCGACAAAGCGCGCGAGCGGCGGCCAAAGCTCCGCCGCGCTTTTTTCCCTTAATCCACGTTCACCTGACTGCCGGCGCATAAAGTAGCCCGCCCTTATTCCACAAAGCGTTCAAGCGACGCTCCATATTGAGCGGCGAGGACTGCCCGAGATTGCGCTCGAACACATCGGCGTAATTGCCAACATGCTTGATGATTCGATAAGGCCAGTCGCCCGGCAGCGCGAGACCGACGCCGCGGTCGCCTTCGACGCCGAGGAGATGGCGGATGCGCGGCTCCTCAGACTTCAGAGCGGCGTCGACATTCGCGTTGGAAATCCGCTGCTCCTCCGCGTCGATCATCAGGAAGAGCGTCCATCGCACGATGGAAAGCCATTGGTCGTCGCCCTGCCGCACCACCGGCCCACGCGGCGCCTTGGTGAGGAGATCCGGCAGGACGTCGTGCTCCACTGGCGCCGCCAGCTTCGTTCGCGCCCCATAGAGCGTCGCGGCGTCCGCCGTCAGCGCGTCGCACTCGCTCTTGTCATAGCCTGCGGCAGCCTCCTCGAATGTGGCGAAGAGCTTGGGTTGATAAGACGTTTTGCGTTTGTGGAAGAAATCCGCGAGCTCCAATTCATAGGACGTGCCCTGCTGCACGCAGACGGCGACCTCGGCGAGATCCTGCGCCGAGGCGAAACTGCGTTGTCGGCGCACGAGAAAAGACTGGCCGTCATGGAGCGAGACGCCCGCGTAAATCACCCGCTGGCCGCCGTCGCGGGTTTGCGTCCAAGGCGCGGCGCTGGCCAGCAGATCGACCCAGCCGGCTTGCAGCGACGGAACGCGCTCCTTTGCGCTGAGGCCGAGGAAACGGACTTTCGTGGGATCGTCGAAAATGGCGGCGGCGACGGCGCGGCAAAAGTCGACGTCGAAGCCGCGCCACTCGCCGTTCTCGCCCGAGGGCTGCGCAAACCCCGGCGACTCGACGACGCCGCAGGCGAGATAGCCGCGTTTAACGACGCCCGCGAGCGTCGGCCCGGCCTCGGTCTGCGCCCAAGCGCCCTGCCCCGACAGAATGGGCAAAAAGCCGGCAAGCACGATCGCTGTGGCGACGGCGAAAAACAAGCGTCGTGCGATCATGTAAGAGGCTCGGATTTGGACGGTCGCTATATTACGTTCGACCCAGGCAGGCGCAAGCGGGCGCTCGGCGAGCCAAGGACCATGATGAAGAGCGATAAACACGAAAAGCGGCAAAAAAAGCGTATTGCCACGGTTGTGACGCAAGCCGGTAGAGAACCCTTCGAGCATTTCGGCTTCGTCAATCCGCCGATCTATCGCGGCTCCACCGTGCTTTTTCCGACTGTCGCGGAGCTGGGCACCCCGAGCCAGCCCTACACCTATGGCACGAAGGGCACGCCGACGACGCGCGCTTTGGAAAAGGCCTGGAGCGAGATCGCCGGCGCCGAGGACACGGTTCTGGTCCCCTCGGGGCTCGCCGCGATCGCTCTGGCGCTGCTCACCGCCACCAAGGCCGGCGCGCATCTTCTCGTGACCGATTCCGCCTATGCGCCGACGCGCTTCTTTTGCGACGGCTTCCTGGCGCGATTCGGCGTGACGACGGAATATTATGATCCTGCAATCGGCGCGGACATAGCGGCGCTGATCCGGCCCGAGACGACGGCGATCGTGCTGGAATCGCCGGGCTCGCAGAGCATGGACATCCAGGACGTGCCGGCGATCGCCGCCGCGGCGCACGAAAAGGGCGTCTGCGTCATCCTCGATAATACTTGGGCGACGCCGCTTTACTTTCCGCCGCACGACCGCGGCTGCGATCTCGCGATCGAAGCAGGCACCAAATATCTCTCCGGTCACTCCGACCTGCTGCTCGGCCTCGTCTCGGCCAATGCAAAATGGGCCAAGCGGCTGCGCCACACCTTCAATCTCTTCGCGATCGGCTCCGGGCCCGACGACGCCGCGCTCGCGCTGCGCGGCCTGCGCACCATGGCGCTGCGTCTACGCGAACAGGAGCGCGCCGCGCTCGACATCGCCAATTGGCTGGCGGCGCGGCCGGAGGTCTCGCGGGTGCTGCATCCCGCCTTGCCCGACCATCCCGGCCACGACATCTGGAAAAGGGATTTTTCCGGCTCCTCGGGCGTCTTCTCGATCATATTGAAACCTGCGTCCGAGGCGGCCGTCGCAGCCTTCGTCGACGGGCTGGAGCTTTTCGGGATCGGCTACTCCTGGGGCGGCTTTGAGAGCCTCGTGCTGCCCTTCGACTGCACGTCCTACCGCACGGCGACCAAATGGCAAGCGGAAGGGCCCGCGCTGCGCTTTTCGATCGGACTCGAGGACGTCGCCGATCTCAAGGAGGATCTCGACGCGGGCTTCGCGCGGTTGACCTCCTAGCCCGTCATTGCGAGCGAAGCGAAGCAATCCAGGGCCGCGGCGGCTGTCCTGGATTGCTTCGTTGCTTCGCTCCGCGCAATGACGTTAGCGTCAGTCGTCAAAAAACGATCGACTTTCCGAATGCCAGTATGATCTCTCGCAACTCGGGTTCATCCACCTGCTCGGCCGCGAGGGCGTAAGGAAACCAATAGGTCGCGCGCTCCGATTTTTCCGGCCATTTCTTGCGCTGCAATTCGACTCGCAGCGGGAACACTTCGACAAGGCACTCGACGGCGGAGCCCGACTTGAGCCGCTTGGGATAGTGGTATTCGCCGAGCTTGGTCTTCTCGATCTTGCCGTGCAGGCCGGCCTCCTGCTGCGCCTCGATGGCGGCGACGATATGCGGCTTACGCCCCTTCATCGGCCAGCCCTTGGGGATGATCCAGCGCCTGGTGTCGCGCGACGTCGCAAGCAATATTTCGACGCCCTTCTTCGCGTCGACACGCCAAGGCAACGCGCCATATTGCATGCGCGGCGCTCCGGGAGGCTTTTTCTTCGCCTTGTCGGCGGATGATTTCTTTGGGGCCTTCATGCGGGGCTTCGTTCTAGTTGGGCAGGCGGCTGGCCGGCCCTGCTGGCCCAGGGCGAAGACTGATCTATACCGTTTTCCTGTTCTCCGGTCTTGGACAAACGCTGTCGTCGGCGAATTGAACACACGCCCGTCTTGCTGATTTACCGCGTCGTGCTGCCGGTCCTGTCGTCCTTCCCGAAGCTGATCTCGCCGGTCGGCCCACTGGTCTCGGCCTGGGCGGGGGCCGCTTTCATGCTGGCGGTTCGCCGCAGCATGGCGCGCAGCCGATCGCGCACGGCCGAGGACATGAAAGAAGCGTTGCGTAGCGGTACGAACTTATCGCTGCGATAGACGAAGGCGCCGGTCTCCTCCACCAATATGTCGCCGCTCTGCAAGGTCGGATCTTCCCGGGCGGTCTTTTCGAAAAACGCTTGCGAGGTGCTCGGATCGTTGCAGACGCAACTGCTGTTCGCCTTGTCCCGGAAAGCGAAGGCGGCGGGCAGGGCCGAATAGCGCTGACCCTTGGAATTGCGCGCCGTCTCGATCGAACCGCCGTCATATATCTCCACCTGAGCCGACGGGCAGGCGAGCTCGCAGGATTGCTGGCGCGACGCGCGGGTCGATTTGATCAGCGGGAAAAAATAACCGTCGCAAGTGCGCACGCAAAAACCGCCGGCGTTTGTCGACGCGAAGCCGCTCCCTTCCTTCGGTTGGCCGAAACGCAAGTCACCCTGCACCTTGGCGCGCCGCCGCGCGGAATCCGGTGCGCGCTGCGGCGCCATCTGCACGGGCTCGGGATCGGAGCCGAAAAGGAAATCCAGCAGCCCCGCCTCCGCCTGGCTGGAGAGCCCGGTGGCGAGAAGCGCCGCGAAGACAGCGAAAATTGGTCGATGGAGCCGCATCTGCGCCGTTCCCGTTTCCTTGTCGCGCCCACATTGGCGACCCCGGCAGGATTCGAACCTGCGACCCACTGCTTCGAAGGCAGTTGCTCTATCCGGCTGAGCTACGGAGCCATCAGTGTAAGCTTGCCGCTCCGCCGGCGGCGAAACGGTTTTCTGAATAGATCAAGCCGCCCTTGGACAGGCAACCTGCTACATAAATATGTCGAATCTGGCGACCCCGGCAGGATTCGAACCTGCGACCTACTGCTTAGAAGGCAGTTGCTCTATCCGGCTGAGCTACGGGGCCTTGGAATTCGAGGTCAATGCGTCCACAAACCAATACGATTGGTTCTGAAATTATCCGAATAGGTCACGGTGCGGCGCGAGGCGGTCTCGGGCTTGGGCTCTTCTACCCGATAGGGAATTCCCTCGCGCTCGGCGTAAGCGATCGCTTCTTCCTTGGTCTCGAAACGCAGGCGAATTTGCTGCTTCATGTCGGCGGAGCTGGTCCAGCCCATGAGCGGCTCGATCGAGCGCGGCAGCTCGGGGTCGAAAACCAGACGCCAGGGCTTGGCGGAGCCCGGTCCCGACTGCGTCACGCTCGGCGATTGGCGATAGATGCGAGCCGTCATCTCAACCTCTTGCTTCATTTGGAGCGGCGGCGGGCGCCGCCCTCGTCTCAATTGCCGCGTTTCAGGCGCAAGCCGTCGCTTCCTTCGTAATCGGCGGAAGACAATTTGCAACCCGAACTTTTCAGTTATGCGACCTTTTGGCCAGGACCGCGAGCCTTCCGGCTCGCGCTTTGATCCTGCGAGCCGGAAGGCTCTCGGTCCCGGCTGAATGCTGGTCGGGGCAGCAGGATTCGAACCTGCGACCTGAAGTACCCAAAACTTCCGCGCTACCAGGCTGCGCTATACCCCGACGATCCGACGAAAAGCCTTCCCTTCGCTATCACGCGGCGCCCTCCCCCACAAGGCGGGGGGCGCGCGTCGAAAGCCCGTTAGCGTTTGAAGGCCCGATGCCGAATCTGGTCGCCTCTTTTCAGGCCGATCTTATCTGCGACGCCGGCGTTGAGCTCGATCACGGCATAAGCGGGGCCGTCCGACGAGATGACCTCTTCCGACATGGGAACGGTATTCGCCGCGACCCGCGTCACCAACCCCTGCCGCGACACAAAGATCATGTCCAGCGGAATATAAGTGTTCTTCATCCACATCATGACCGGCCCTTCGACATGGAAGTCGAAAAGCATGCCCTGATTCTGGGGCATGGATTTGCGATACATCAGGCCCTTGGAGCGCTCGCTCGGCTTGTCGGCGAGTTCGACCTGAAATTCATGCGCGCCGCTCTCGGTGATAATTTCCAGCCGCTCCAGCGCGGCCTCCGCTCTTGCGCCCACCATCGCCAGGCAGAGGATGATTACGGGAAACAACGCTCGGAAGATGGGCAGGACAGCAAAACGTCTCACCACGGCAGATCCACGCGCCATATGCGCACTCCGATCGACAGGGCGCTCGGCTGAGGGGTTATCGGCCGATGCGCCGCTTTTCAGTGGGAGGGATTCTTGGCTTCGAGCGGGCGCACCTCGGCGGCCATCAGCCCCTTCGGGCCGTCGCCGTAACGCACCAGCACGCTGTCGCCGGGCTTGAGTTCGGTCATGCCGAAGCGTCGCACCGTCTCCATATGGAGGAAAATGTCCTCCGTGCCTTCGCCGCGCGTGAGGAAGCCGAATCCCTTCACGCGGTTGAACCACTTCACAATGGCGATTTCATAGCCGCTCGTGGCCTTGATCTGGACATGTGTGCGGGCGGCGGGGGACTGAGCCGGATGCACGGCCGTGGTTTCGTCCATCGCAATCACGCGGAAGACCTGTAAGCCCTTCGTGCGTCTTTGCGCCTCGCAGACCACGCGCGCGCCCTCGAAAGCGGTCTGATGGCCGCTGCGGCGCAGAATGGTCACGTGTAAAAGAATATCGGGCGAACCGTCGTCCGGCACAACGAAGCCATAGCCCTTGGCGACGTCGAACCATTTGATGCGCCCGGCAACTTCGATAAGATCGAGAGCCTCTTCGCCCTCGGCGGCGGGCGCAGCGCCCAACTCGTCTGCAAAAGTCACCTTCGCTCCCAAGCGACCAACTCCCCGTGCTGATCCAGAGCATTCGACCGGCGCAGTCTGCGAGCTATAAAAATCTCGAATCGCTGCGTGCCAAATGAATCACTGAGGTAAAGATAGCATTGACGACGTGGCGTCCAACCAAAGAATTTGACCGAGAGCGCAAAACCTTGTGGATACACGCGAAGAGGGCAATTGTTTGATCTTTGCCAGCGCTCAATGCCGGGCGCGCGCAATTCGATTTGATTTGATTTTCTTCTTTGCTGTAGATGTCCTAGCCGGCCGCTGCAGCGCAGCAGCTTCGAGGCGACGCCATGCGCCCCCGCCGCGCCCGCGCCGGCGGCCGCGTTTACGAGGATTTGACAAATCCGCCGTCGCGCGCAATCGAAAGCTGCGCGGACTTGTCGAACAAGGCGATCCCCGCCCCCTTCACCCATCTTGGAGCCGCCGCATGACCGATCTTTCGACTGCGCATTCGGGCGTTTCTGCTGCGCAAGGCGCACACGCGCGCGACGCCTCCCCTTATGATCTCGCGGCGATGGTCGCCGCGCGCGAAGACGAACGCTTCTCGCTGCACTCCAAATATCTCAATGAAATGTGGGTGCGGGTGCTCAAGACGATCGGCTACGACGTCGGCTTCACGCGCGGCCTCGGTCCCTATCTGTGGGACCGTAAAGGCGACCGCTATATTGATCTCCTGAGCGGCTGGGGCGTGTTTGCAATCGGCCGCAATCATCCGGCCGTGCGCGACGCCCTCGTCAGCGTGATCGACGGCGAATTTGCCAATCTCGTCCAGCTCGACGTGTCGACGCTCGCCGGCATACTCGCCGAGAAACTCATCGAGCGCGCGCCTTATCTCGAGAAAGTCTTCTTCGCCAACTCGGGCGCGGAGTCGATCGAAGCCGCGATCAAATTCGCGCGCGCCGCCACGGGGCGTCCTGGAATTCTCCACTGTGCGCATTCCTTCCACGGTCTGACCTATGGCTCGTTGTCAATGAATGGCGACGAGATATTCAAGAAGGGCTTCGGACCACTGTTGCCGAATGCGCGGGAAATCCCCTTCGACGATCTCGCCGCGCTGGAGCAGGCGCTGGCCGGACGCGATGTCGCGGCGTTCTTCGTCGAGCCGATCCAGGGCAAGGGCGTCAACATTCCCGCCGACGATTATCTCGCGGGCGTGCAGGCGCTTTGCCGTAAATATGGAACGCTGTTCGTCGCCGATGAAATACAGACCGGCATCGGCCGCACCGGCAAATTCTTTGCGATCGACCATTATGCGGGGGTGGAGCCCGACATGGTCGTCGTCGCCAAGGCGCTTTCGGGCGGCCATGTGCCGGTCGGCGCCGTGCTCACGCGCAAATGGGTCTTCGACAAGGTTTTCGATCGCATGGACCGCGCCGTCGTGCATGGCTCGACCTTCAGCAAGAACGACCTCGCCATGGCGGCGGGCGTCGCGACGCTCGATGTGATCAAGAACGAGCGCATTGTCGAAAACGCCGCGGCGAAAGGCGAGCGCCTGCTCGCATCGTTCCGCAAGATGGCCGAAGGCTATGAGCTCGTCTGCGACGCGCGCGGCAAAGGACTGATGATCGGCGTCGAATTCGGCCCGCCGAAATCCCTCAAGCTGAAAGCGGCGTGGAACCTGCTCGAGACCGTCAATTCCGGCCTCTTCTGCCAGCTCATCTCCATCCCGCTGTTCCGCGACCACAAGGTGCTGACGCAGGTCGCCGGCCACGGCAACCACACGATCAAATTGCTGCCGCCGCTGACGCTGACCGACGCCGATTGCGACTGGATCGAAAGCGCCTTCGACGCGGTGATTGCGGACGCCCATGACGCGCCTTCCGCCGTCTGGTCGCTCGGCAAGACGCTTGCCGGCCACGCGATCAAGGCGGGCATCGGCCGCTGATCCTCGCCGGCCGCGCAGGGAGCTTACCTTCGCGGCCGGAACGCTATTTGCCCTGAGTGGAAGGCGCGCCGCCGAGGCGCGCCAATTTCGGACAGTTGCGGCGCAAAAGCCCGCAACCGCTCCGATCCGACACGAAAGGGCGCCTGTCATGCGTTTCATTTCAGGATTTCAGGCCGCCGCCCTTGCGGGAGCGCTCATGCTGCTCCCCGGCGCGCCGCTTGCCCAGGGTGGCGGCTTCGGCGGCGGGGGCTCTGGCGCCGGACATGGCGGTTTCGGCGCCGGCGGTTTTGGCGGCCATCGTGGCGCACCCGGTCCTCTCCCGGGCTATGGCGCGAACGCCTATGCGCCCGGCCAGGGCAACACCGGCGCGGCCGGCTGGAACGGCGGCAACTGGCGCGGCTTCACGCGAGGGCCCTTCGGCTATTTCGGCGGCGGCTACGGCGGCGGTTATGGCGGCGATGGCGTCGCGATCGTTCCCGGCCCCTCGGCCAACGTCTTCAATTACAACTACAACGACTACCGCCGGCGCGATGGCGGCTTTTACGGCGGCGGCGGCGTCTTCTATGGCGACGACGGCTATAGCCGCCTCTATTCGATCCGCCCGCCGGGGGACTACAGCGAGCCGACCTACGGTCCGACGGGCTATGCGCCCTATTCGGTTTACCGTCCTTCTCAGCACATCTTTTACCTGCCGGACAACAATCCGCGCGGCGCCCGAAAAGCTGCTCGCCATGCAGCGGAGTAATGAGTTTCAATGACGCGAATGGCGCGTCGTATCAGGGGGTGAGTAACATGCGTTTTATTTCGATTGTCCGGTCGCTTGCTCTGGCCGGCGCAGCCGCGGGGGGTCTCGCCGCGAGCAACGCCGTCGCACAGGACTTTGCGACCCCCTTCTTCGGCGGCGCCTATGGGCCGGGGCCGAGCTACGCCTATAGCGGTTACAACGGCGGCTACCAGGGCGGTTACGATGGCGCGGTCGGTTACGACCAGGGCTATTATCAGGGCGGCTACCAATATCCGGCCGGCGGCTATGGCGGCGGCGCCTATCGTCGCGCAGCCTACAGCGCCGCCGACGTCTATCGGAACGCCGGCTATTCCTACGGCCGGACCTATGAGCGCGCCTATGTCGTGCCGCGGACGGTCTATCGGCCTTATGTCCGCACGCATTACGTGCCGGTGACGACTTACCGCACGTACAATACGGTCTCCTATCGGCCGGTCACGCAGTACCGGGTGGTGCGCAAGCGCTGCCACTGCGAAACGATTTACTAAAAAGCAAAGCGGCGGCCCAAAAGGCCGCCGCGACATTTTTAAGACCGCGAGCCTTCAGGCTCGCTTTTTTATTGCGCGCCTGAAGGCGCGCGGTCCGAATACTCAGGCGTGGATCTCTTTATTGTAGTCCTCGACCATCGCCCGCGAGACGGCGCCCGGCGTGAAGCTGTATTTTCCGCCGATCCCGGAGACCGGGGTGACTTCCGCGCCCGTGCCGCAGATGAAGCATTCGTCGAAGGACGCCATCTCTTCCGGCATGATGCGGCGCTCGATGAGCTCGATTCCGCGGCGCTTGGCGAGGTCGATGACCGTGCGCCGCGTAATGCCGTCCAGAAAGCAGTCGGCGATCGGCGTATGCAGCGCGCCGTCCTTCACGAAGAAGACATTGGCGCCGGTGCATTCGGCCACCCTGCCCTGCCAGTCGAGCATCAGCGCATCGGCGTAGCCGCGCCGCTCGGCCCGGTGCTTCGAAATGGTGCAGATCATGTAGAGGCCGGCGGCCTTCGCCAAGGACGGCGCCGTGCGCGGGTCCGGGCGGCAATATTCGGCGATGTCGAGCTTGATGCCCTTCATCTTTGTGGCGATGTCGAACATGCTCGGCCAATCCCACATCGCAATGGCGACATGGATGGTCGAGTTCTGCGCGGCGACCGCCATCATCTCGCTGCCGCGCCAGGCGACAGGGCGAACATAACAGTCGGTGAAATTATTCGCCTTCAGCGTCGCGTCTTTGGCCGCGACCAGCGCTTCGACGCTGTAAGGAATCTCGAAGTCGAGAATTTGCGCCGAATTCTTGAAGCGCTCGGAGTGCTCGACCGACTTGAAGATTTTTCCGCCATAGGCGCGTTCTCCCTCGAAAACGCAAGAGCCGTAATGGAGGCCGTGCGAGAGAACATGCAGTTTCGCGTCGCGCCATGGGACGAGCGCGCCGTTATACCAAATGAATCCGTCGCGCTGATCGAAGGGCGGAACAATCATGGCAAGCTCCGGGAAATGGCGCCTTGACAAAGGCCCGGCTGGCCGCAAGGGCGCGCGACGGAACCACTAGCCATCGGCCAGAAATATGTCAATATAGCTGACGTAAATTCGAGAGGACCGCGAGCCTTCAGGCTCGCTCTGATCCGAGATGCGAGCCTGAAGGCTCGCGGTCCCATCAGCTAGGCTGGCAAGGAAACGCGTCTTGAGCGAGCTTCTCGAGCGAAAGATCGCCCCAACGGCCAACGCCCTTGTCCCGCCTGGCGGCGCCCGGCCGGCGCGCCGTCTGGAAGAAGACGCCGAGGCGCTCGATCTGGTGGAGCTTTTCTTCTTCGCCTATCGCGACTTTGTCGGCGACGCCGACCGCCTGTTGGAGAATTATGGGTTCGGGCGGGCGCATCATCGCGTCCTGCATTTCGTCAGCCGGCGGCCCGGGCTCACCATCGCCGCGCTGCTCGATATTTTGAAAATCACCAAGCAGAGCCTCAATCGCGTTCTAAAGCAGCTCCTGGACGCGGGTTTCGTGGAGGCGCGCGCCGGCGCCGTCGACCGGCGGCAGCGGCTGCTTTACCCCACGCCGGCCGGCGCGCAGCTTGCCCGCGAGCTGGCGGCGCTGCAATCGGAGCGCTTCCGCCGCGTCATGGAAGAGTTGGCCTCCCCGGCGCGCGAGGCTGCGGCGGAGTTCCTTTTCGCCATGATCGACAAGGACGAACGCGAGAGGGTGCGCGCGCTTCTGGGCCGGCCGGACCTCGGCCGCGAGGGACGGTGAGCGCCCATGCGCGCCTCGCCGCCGCTGCACGCGGCCTCCACGCAAAATCCAAGCGCCGGCGCGAAGGGCGCGCATATTCTCGTCGTGGATGACGATCGCCGAATCCGCGCGCTTCTGACACGCTATCTGATGCGCGAAGGCTATTTCGTCAGCGCCGCCGCCGACGCGCGCGAAGCGAGCGCGCTCCTGGTAGACTTCGCCTTCGATCTCATTGTGCTCGACTGCATGATGCCCGGCGAAAGTGGGACGCAATTCGCCGCGCGGCTGCGCGAAGGGCCTGAACCATTGCGATCGGCTCCGATCCTCATGCTCACGGCGCTGCACGAGACCCGCAATCGCGTCGAGGGACTCGAGGCGGGCGTCGACGACTATCTCGCCAAGCCCTTCGATCCGCGCGAATTGTCCCTGCGCATCGCCAGCATTTTGCGACGCGCGCGCCGGCCCGAGAGCGTCGACCCCCTCGTGCGCTTCGGCCCCTTCGCCTATGATCCTGCGCGCGCCGAGCTTGCCACGCAGGCCGGCGAGGCGGTGCGGCTCACGACCCGCGAACGGGACATGCTGCAGATTCTGGTCGAACATGCCGGCGCCATCGTTTCGCGCCAGACTCTCGCCAGTCGCGAGTCGGAGCCCAAAGCTGCGGAGCGGTCGGTCGACGTCGAGATCGCCCGCTTGCGCCGCAAGATCGAGCTCGATTCCGGCGCGCCGCGTTATTTACAAACCGTGCGCGGCCAGGGATACCGGCTTGTCGTCGATGCGCCGCGCGCGCGGAAAATGCAGAGTTAGAGGCGCCCAATGTCGCTCGTAATTGCCGATGTTCTTTCCGCGCCGCGCCAGGCGTGGCGCCGTTTCGCCGACTGGCTGCATGCGCGCATGCCGAAGGGCCTTTACGCGCGCGCGCTGCTGATCGTCATCCTCCCCGTCGTGCTGCTGCAGTCGGCGGTAGCCTATGTCTATATGGAGCGGCATTGGGAGGTCATGACCTATCGCCTCTCCGGCGCAGTGGCGCGGCAAGTGGCGACAATTGTCGACATCTATCAGACCTTCCCGGACGACGCCGCCCATAGTCAGCTTCGGCGCATCGCGGCGCTCGATCTGAACATGGAGCTCTCTCTCCTTCCCAAGGAGCCGCTGCCCGAACCGCTCACCAAGAAGCCGATCTTCTCCCTGCTCGACAAAGCGCTGTCGATCGAATTGTCACGCAAGCTGCTGCAGCCCTATTGGATCAACACTGGCTTTTCCAGCGATCGCTTGGAAATCCGTGTCGCCATGAATGACGCGACCCTGCGGATGCTCGTCTTCCGCACCCACGCCTATGCGTCGAACTCCTATATTTTCTTCATGTGGATGGCGATTGCGTCGGTTATCATCCTCGCGATCGCCACCTCTTTCCTGCGCAATCAGATCCGCCCGATCCTGCGGCTGGCGCATGCGGCGGAAGAGTTTGGCAAAGGTCGCGACGTGCAATTCAGCCCGCGCGGCGCGCGCGAGGTTCGCCAGGCCGGGGCGGCCTTTGTGGAGATGAAGCGCCGCGTCGAACGCGCGATCGAGCAGCGGACCACCATGCTAAACGGCGTCTCGCACGATTTGCGCACCATCATCACGCGTTTCAAGCTTTCCCTCGCCCTGATGACCGAGGCGAACGAAACGAGCGAGATGCGCAAGGACGTCGATGAGATGGAGCGCATGGTCGAGGCCTATCTCGCCTTTGCGCGCGGCGACGGCGGCGAGACCTCCACGCCGACGGATATCAAGGCCATTCTCGAAGAGCTGAAGGCGGACACAGAGCGGCGCGGCGAGGCCGCCACGCTACACGTCGAGGGCGATCCGATCGTCATCGCGCGACCGGCCGCGATCAAGCGCCTGCTCGCCAATCTCGTCGGCAACGCCCAGCGCTACGGCAAGGCGTTGGCGTTTTCTCTTGTAAATGACGGCGAGTCGATGATCGTCCATATCGACGACGACGGGCCGGGGATTCCGGTCGAGCGGCGCGAAGACGCCTTCCGCCCCTTCTACAGGCTCGATGAATCGCGCAATCAGGACAGCGGCAATTCGGGACTGGGGCTCGCCATCGCGCGCGACATTGCGCGTTCACACGGCGGCGACATCACCCTCGACCGCAGTCCGCTGGGCGGGCTGCGGGCGACGGTAACGCTGCCGATCTAGGCCGAATGGTGCGGATATTCGTCTTCGGCGTGGCCGTGGCGGCGGCGACGCATTGCGCCGCCGAATTCGAAGAGCCGGTTCGCCATATCTGCAAAGGGCCGCGTGATGCGGGCGAAGTCCTCGACATGCTCGACATAGCGCTCGCCGCGGGCGATCTCGCGATCGAGCGTCTCCAGCGCGAAGGAGAACCCGTCCTGGAACCAGGCGTCGAGCACCCTGCCCCAGGCCATCGCCAGACCTTGCAGCTTCAACGAGCCGACCGGGCCGTCGCAATCGATGTCGGCCGCCTCCAGCATGAAGCGCATGGAATTGAGGGTTTCGCGATTGAGCGCGGCGCCGGTCAGCGGATCGCGCGTCGACCAGCGGAAGATGCTGGCGAGCGCGTCGCGATGGGGCTCCAGCACCTCCAGCCGCTTGCGCAGCACCTCGTAAAGCCGATCACGCGCCGGATCGTGTGAATCCTGGGCCGAGACGGCCTCCAGCACGTCGCGGTCGATCCGCCGGTTGAAGCCGCCGATGATCGCTCCCTTCGAGGGGAACTGATCGCGCAGATCCGCGAGCGAAATGCCTGCCTCATGGGCGATATCGGTGAGGCTGACGTCGCCGAAGTCGCGGCGCGCCGCCAGCCTCAAAGCGGCGTCGATCACCCTGTTTCGGACGCTCATCTTCGTTCTCCGATTGTCTATTGTCTTGCGGCGTAATTTATTGCTCCGCCGCCGAGTGGCAAGCGGGATTGCTCAGCCGGACAGCTCGCCGGCGCGCTTTTTCGCCGCCGCGACCGCGCGAGACATCAAGGGCGCGAGGCCCTCCTCGGCCATCAGCACCGAGAGCGCCGCGGCCGTTGTGCCGCCCGGCGAGGTGACGCGCTGCCGCAAGGTCTCGGCGGCAACATCCGCCTGCCGATGCAGGAGCTCGCCGGAGCCTTCTATGGTGGCGCGGGCGAGTCGGGCGGCGAGATCCGCCGGCAGGCCCGCCTCGACGCCTGCGGCGGCCAGACATTCCACCAGATAGAACACATAGGCCGGGCCGGAGCCCGAGACAGCCGTCACCGCGTCGATCAGCGGCTCGTTTTCGACCCATTCGACCTGGCCCGCGGCGGCGAGCAGCGCATGCGAAAGGGCGCGCTGTGCCTCGCTCGTCTCGGGGCTCGCAAAAGCGCCTGTCACGCCGCGCCCGATGGCGGCCGGCGTATTGGGCATGGCCCGCACGATGGCTTTGGCGGCGGGCAGGCGCGCGGCGATGTCAGCGATGCGCTTGCCCGCGAGAATCGAAACGACGACCGACTGGGGCCCCACGAAAGGCGCAGCCGCCGACGTCCCGGCCTCGAGCATTTGCGGCTTGATGGCGAGGATCACCGCGTCGCGCGCGCCGCCGACCGCTGCGCCGTCGCCGAGCAAATAGCCTTTCGCCGCGCAAAGCGCCTGCAGGCGCTCGGAAGGGTTTGGATCGACCACCACGACCCGATCGCCGGCAAGCCCCTCGGCCGCCCAGCCCTCGAGCATGGCGAGCCCCATATTGCCCGCCCCGATTAGCGCGACGGTCTTGCCCTCGAGCGCTCGGTTCACGCCTCGCCCTTCGTCTCGAAATTGGCGGCCTCCAGCGCTTCCTTGGCGGATTTTCCCGCCCAGAGGACGAATTGGAAGGCCTGATAATAACGCTCGCAGGATGAGAGCGCATTGTCGAGCAGCGCCGCGCATTGCGGGGCGGAGGGCTGCGCGCCCCCGGAAAGGATCAGGCCATGGCGGTGCATGGCGACGTTCTCTTGCGGCCAAAAATCGAAATGGCCGATCCACATCTGCTCATTGATAGCGTTGACGAGCGCCATCACTTCGCGGCGGCGCCGCTCCGGCGCCTTGAGGTCGAAGGCGCAGCTCACATGCAGCGTTTCAAGATGCGGAAGCCAGGTGAAGGCGACGTGATATTCGGTCCAGGCGCCCGAGACAGAAATACAAATCTCGTCATCGTCTTCGCGATCGAACGACCAATCATTCGTGGCGGCCAATTGCTCCACGACATCCACTGGATGTTCGGCGCGTTCGATTTCTTTTTCTGTAGCGATCAGCATAGCCAACCTTCATCGGAGTGTCAGCAGGACGCGGCGACCAACAGCAACATAATGTGACGCATCACGAAGCGTCGAGTAACAGGGGCGTCTCCAGACGAATCACCTGCCTGAGCCACTATACTCCACCTATCCGCAAACGCATGACGATCGCCATTGGCGCGTCAACTTGGTGCGCAGACTGCGGGATTCGGCTTCCGTCGTCTATGGCCGCGACGCCCTATTCCACAGATAGACGCCGGAGCCCCCAGAAAAAACCTTGGAGAACTCCGGCCGTTACTTTCCGCGCCTGAATTATCTAATGTTTTTGCAACTTTGCCGCGCGCTGGGCCTGTGGATAGGATCAAGGCTGCATGATGACCGGCGATCCGACGCTGACCCGGGAATAGAGATCGACGACATCCTCGTTCAGCATGCGGATGCAGCCGTAGGATGCCGCGGTGCCGACAGAGGCGCGCATTTTCGCCGTCGTGCCATGGATAGCGACCTCGCCGCGGTCGAGCGTCAGCGCGGCCACGCCCATCGGATTGCGGGGCGAGCCGCCGGGGATGAGATTGGGAAGCTCGGGATGGTCGGCGCGAACGACCGCCGGCGGCGACCAGTCCGGCTCGTAATATTTGCCGTCGACGGCGGCGTAGCCCGCCCATTCCTTGCCGCGCTTGGGCACGGCGACCGGATAGCGGATGGCGACGCCGGGGCTCACCACATAAAACAGCCTGCGCTGGCTGGCGCTGATGACGATCGTGCCTGGCTCGACGCCGGGCGCGAAGGCGACGGTGTCGCGCGCCGAAGCGGCCTGCGGCATGGCGAAACCGAGCGCCGCAGCGGCGCCGAAAAATACGGCTTTGAGGGACGAGCTACGCATGGGACTCACCTTTGACTGGCCGCTCGACACGGAAGATTCGGATGCTTTGCATTTTAGCTTCAGCTATGGCCTTGTCTAAGCGTTCCGCCTCTTGCGGTTAGGGCTTAACCTTAAGGTTTTCTGCATGTTGCGCTCATGCAACAGCGGTCTTCGCCTTTATTTAGCCCTCTCTGCGCCAAAATCCGTGTGGGCGCGCACTTGCCCCTTCGTGGCGGCGGGGCGTTAGGAAAACACGATGGAAAAACAGAGCTCTCCGCCAAAAATTTTTGATCGCGCGCTGCTGCATGCGCGGCTGCGACGGGCGCTCGCCAAGGGCGCCCCCGATTTCCTGCTGGCGCGGGCGGCCGACGACCTTCTCGACCGGCTTCTAACCGTTAAACGCGCCTTCCCGCGTTCACTGGATTTGGGGGCGCCGGCCGAGCATTTTTCGCAAGCGATCGTCGCCAGCGGCCGCGCCGCGCCGCTGCGGGCGAGCCGGCTAGGCGGCGCCGTGATCGCAGATGAAGAGGTCCTGCCTTTCGCGCCGGCCTCTTTCGATCTCGTCGTCTCGGGGATGGCCCTGCAATGGGTGAACGATTTGCCGGGCGTGTTCGCCCAGGTGCGCCGCATCCTCGCGCCGGATGGGCTGTTCCTGGCCTGCCTGCCCGGCGGGGCGAGCCTCGTGGAGCTGCGCGTGGCGCTGGCCCAGGCCGAGGAGGAGATCACCGGCGGCGCGAGCCCGCGCGTCTCGCCCTTCGTCGACGTGCGCGACATGGGCGGGCTGCTGCAGCGCGCCGGCTTCGCCCTGCCCGTCTCCGACATCGACAGCTTCACGCTGCGCTACGACTCGGTCTTGGGGCTAATGGCGGATCTGCGCGCCATGGGCGCGGCCAATGTGCTCGTCAAGCGCGCCGCGCGCCCGCTGCGCCGCGACGTGCTGGCGCGCGCCGCGCAGATTTACGCCGAGCGCTTCTCGGACCCGGACGGACGGGTGCGCGCGAGCTTCGAGATCGTGTGGATTTCCGGCTGGGCGCCGCATGAGAGCCAGCAGAAGCCGGCCAAACCGGGCTCGGCGACCATGCGCCTGGAGGATGCGATGAAGGCGGGGCGGCGCGAGTGAGCGCCGCGCGCGGTTAAGCAGCCTTCGCTTGGGAAATGAGTCCCGCGACAATCATCTTCGTCTTTTCCGAGGAAAGAATATTTTTAAGAGCTGCGACAAACTGCTCCTCGTTTTGGACCTTTATCTCACGTCTAAGGAATTTTGCTCCAGAATTCCATGAAACATTATGATATTGTGATGGCAGCACAATATATCAAGCCACTGCATTCCATGCGGTGAAACCGACATCGCGATCAGACATAGCCGCGATCTCGACACAAAGCTCCATTACTGCACCGCTCGCGGTAAGAATACTCGCTTATCCGTTTTATCCGACTTCATCTTGTCGTTCGGAATGAACGCTACTACGGAAAGATTTCTTCTCTATGACTTCCACGACCCAAGACTCCAGAGTCGTATTGGTTACAGGCGCTTCCTCCGGGATCGGAAAATGTTGCGCCGAGCGTCTCGCCGGCGCGGGCTGGCGCGTGTTCGGGGCGTCGCGCTCTGCGCCCGCCGCTGAGCGTTATGACGTGTTGCGAATGGACATCGCGGATGACGAGGCGGTCGAGAAAGGCGTCGCGCATATATTGGCCACATGCGGTCGCATCGACGCCATCGTCAATAATGCGGCTGTCAATTTACGCGGTTCGGTCGAGGACGTTCCGATGGCCGAAGGTCGCGAGATCATGGAGATCAATTATTTCGGCACACTGAGAGTGTGTCGGGCGGCGCTGCCCGCCCTGCGGGCGCGGAAGGGCTCTATTATCAATATAGGCTCCTTCGCCGGCTCGATCGGCACGCAGTTTGGCGGTCATTACGCCGCGTCGAAATATGCCGTGCAAGGCGTGACCGAAAGTCTACGACGCGAACTTGCGCCATTCGGCGTACGGGTCACGAATATTTCGCCGGGTTTTTTCCGGACGGGAATGTCCGAAAACATCGTCGTTTCGGACTCGATGCAAGACGGCGCCTATGCCGAGCGGTTCAGCCGCTTCATGAAAAACGCAGATAAGTTCATGAAGAACATGACAACGCCCGAGCCCGTCGCCGCGCTGGTCCAGGAGATATTAGAGAGCCGTAATCCCAAGGGATATTACTTCATTGGTCCCGCCTACCAGCGCGCCGTGTTGCTCGCGAAAAGGCTCCTGCCACAAACGGCGTTCGAGGCGATCATGGATCGCGTGCTCGAGTAATCCTGACCGTCAGCGCGGCGGGCGATTGCTTCCGGCTTTAGGGAGTGAAAGGGCGCCAGAACATCAAAACAGGCATGTGCGCGAGAACCTCTAACTTCGCAACGTGATACCATTTTCGTTTGAAAGGCTGAAAGCCCGACCGGGAACCCAGAGCCGGTTTTGCTCAGGCCCGTCATTGCGAGCGAAGCGAAGCAATCCAGGGCGGCGATGCGGCCCTGGATTGCTTCGTCGGCTCCGCCTCCTCGCAATGACGGCGGTAATTCCGATCGCTCGTTTTGCGAGCGGCATGATCAACACCGAACCAATCAAGCGGATCTCGTATCAGGCGCGCAATTCCGCGCAAGAATGGCGGCTGGCATGATCGCAGCGAAAATCTTCCCGGGGCGCAGCGCTGAAGCTTAGCTGAACAGGCGCCGAAAAGGAAATTTTGAACGAAGATATTACGTCGTGAAAATATTTCTCAAAGACAACAATTGTAATTCCAGAAGATAGGATTATGTTGATACCATCGGGTTTCGGCCGGACGTTCGTACTTTCTCTCTTGCCCCTGGCAAGTCGGCTTGTGACCTCCTCTCCAGAACTTTGATTAACTGCGGCGGCGAACCTTCGCCCCGCGCAACTGCTCCTGGAAAGGACATCTCATGCAAGTTGGCGTCGTCAAGTGGTTCAATGCGAACAAGGGGTTCGGCTTTATCCAGCCTGACGCCGGCGGTCCCGACGTGTTCGTTCACGTCACCGCGAACGAGCGCGCCGGCCTCCCCTCGCTCGTCGAGGGGCAGAAGGTCGGCTACGAGCTTTTCGTCGACAAGCGCAGCGGCAAGTTTTCCGCTGACCAGCTTCAACTCCAGAGCTGAGCTATCTCACGCCTTTAGGCCGACCGCGGATGTACCGGCGGTCCATTGGTGAGGGGTTCGGAGAGCGGCGACTGTGTTCGCCGCTCTCCCAGTAAAATCGCTCTCAACACCAAGGCGTAACGGCCATGTCCAAAGAGCAACGCCGCGGCAATCGCGAAGCGAAAAAGCCGAAAAAAGACAAATCCGTTAGCGCGCCTCTCCCAGCGAGCGACTCGCCATGGGCCACGGTCGATAAGTTGAAATCCCGTGACCTCAGCAAGAAGAAATAACCTCAAACGACCGAGAGCGCGAACATGAGCGACTATATCGGCATCGGCGCGCGCGAACGCTTTCGAAGCGCTAAAGCAACGGCCACTGCGACCCACAAGTTCGATGTAGGGACGCTCGTCTCCCACCGGATCGGCGCGTCGTCGGAGCGTAGCCTGTTCCGCGTGACGCGCCATCTTCCGGATGGCGGACAGGGACTGCAGTATCGCGTCCGGTCCGAAAGGGATGGCCAGGAGCGCGTCGTTGTCGAAGCGTCTCTTCAGCGGGACATGCCTTAAGCTTATCGTAGAGCAACTGCTTTGGAGGCGGAAATGGATGCAGCGGATTATGCGTCGGAAGCCTCGCTCTATTACGCGAAGAACACGCAGCGAAAGCAGAAATCCTTGGTCTACCGGAAATTCACGGTAGCGGCGGAGGCGATCCGTTTCGCCGTCGAGGAACTCTCGCCTCAGACCCTCAGCGGCTGCTCGCTCGAAGTGAATGAGGTACATTATTTCGGGCGGCAGATCCGACCGCTTTACGACGACGGGGCGTTTCCGTTGCCCCGCCGCGGCTGAGCGCTGCAGCTCCTGCTAGGGTGAAATCTTGAAAACAATCCGCCGGGTCTCGGCCGGAGCCGGCTCCCAGGGACGCTGATAGACGAACTGGACCGTCGCCGTTCCCGGCTCGAGCGCGCGAATGGTCCAGCTATGCGTTCCCGGCGCGCCGGGGAGGCTCTTTCCGGCCTTGTGGCCGCCATCGGAAATCGCGAGAAGATCGAGCCCCGCGCTGGCGCTCGGATCGATGCGCCAAATGTATCCGGTCGAAGGATTTTCCTTATTGGAGACGCTGAACGTCTCGCCGGGTTTCATCCGATGCGCCTCATCCGCCAGGGCTTGCAGGCTCGCCGCGCCGAGGCCGAGGTAAAAAGCCACAAAAAAAGCGACGCGTTTTCTCATGCCAATGCCTCCTCCTGCGCCAGCGCGCGCTGGGCGATAAGCGCTGCGATCCGCAGCGCCGCCAGCGCCGCCCCATCCTCGCGCCCAGCCTCCTCGGCCATGGCGGAGGCCCGAGCCTCATAGCCCGCATCGAAGGCCGCGAGCTCTTCATACAATGCCTGCGCCGTCGCCGTCTTGCCGTCCAGCACGCGGGCGACGCCGAGCCTTTGCAGCCGCTCGGCATTGTCGAACTGGTCGCCGAGAAATGGCGTCACCAACTGCGGCCGTCCGGCGCGCAGCGCCTGCCCTGTCGTGCCGATGCCGCCATGGTGGACGACCGCGCGCGCCCGCGGGAAGACCAGCGAATGCGGCGCATAGGAGGAGACGTGAATATCCGCGCCCATATCGCCGGCAAGCTCCGCGACGTCGTCCTCATGCGCGAGCAGCACGGCGCGCCGCCCGAGCCGGCGGGCGGCGTCGATGCAATCGCGGTAGAAGTCGCATCGCGCCCGAACGACGAAGCTGCCGAGCGTGAAAACGATCGGCGCTTCGCCAGCGTCGAGAAAGGCGGCGAGCGCCGGCGACAGCCGCCCGCCTTCGAGATAGCGATCGTGGAAGGTGTGCCCGGCAATCAAGGTCCGCCGCCCGTGATCCGGCTGCGGCGGCGCTAGCAGCGGGCTGAACAGGCCGACGACCGCGTCGCTGGATTTCACGCCGAGCAGCAGGTCCAGCCCATAACGAGGGTCGAGCCCGACGTCCCGACGCAGCCGACGCAAGGGCTCGGCCCAAAGCGCGATGGCGTGGGAGAGCGACCAGAGCAGGAAGCGGTTATAGACGATCTCGATCGGCCAGGCCGGGGCGCTGCGCAGCGGCATGCGCGAGCCGAGCGGCGGGTCATACGCCGAATAGAGCATCATCGGCGAGAGCAGCGCCGTGACGAGCGGCAGGCCGCGCCGCTCCGCCGCAATCCGGGCGGCGAAGGCGAGGCTGTGCGAGACAACCGCGACGGCGCCCTCGCTCGCCAGGAGAAGATCCGCGTAGCTCTCCCGAAGATGCGGGAAAATCAGCGAGTCGAACAGGAACCTGTCGTCCTCCGACATTTTGCGGGCGATCTCGCCCATATCCATGCCGAGCCGCGCCGTCAGATCGTCGGCGTCGGGCCGGATCGGCGCGAAGGCGATCCCCTCGCCCTGAATAAAATCGGCATAGGCGGCGCTGGTCGCGATGACGGGCGCAAAGCCCTCGCGCGCCAGAGCATGCGCAAGCGCGACAAAGGGATGCAGATCGCCGAGCGACCCGAATGTCGCAATCAGGATTTTTTGGGGAGACAGAGTGGTGGCCTTTTCTTTCTCTGGATAAATCGCCCAAAAAAGCGCATCTGAAAGGTTCGAACTTGAAATGCCGGCCGCCCGAACCCGACAAGCCGGGCCGACCAAAGGTAGAAAATGACTTTCTCACAGACCATCGCCGCCGAAAAGCCCTCGCTTGCCGGCATGACGCGCGCCGAAATCGGCGACGCCCTGCGCGCGCTGGGCCTGCCCGAGCGCGAAATCCGCATGCGCATCTCGCAAATCTGGCACTGGGTTTATTTCCGCGGGGCGCGAGACTTCGGCGAGATGCTGAATGTCTCCAAGACCCTGCGCCAGACGCTCGACGCCGCCTTCGAGCTGCGCCTGCCGCAGATCGTCGAGGAGCAGATTTCGGTCGACGGCACGCGCAAATGGCTGCTGCGGATGCAGCCCGTCGACGCGCTCGATAAGGGCGCGGAGGTCGAGTGCGTCTACATCCCCGAGAGCGACCGGGGCACGCTTTGCGTTTCCTCCCAGGTCGGCTGCACGCTCAATTGCAGCTTCTGCCACACGGGCACGCAAAAGCTCGTGCGCAATCTGACGACCGCGGAAATCGTGGGGCAGCTTCTCGTCGCGCGGCAGCGGCTCGGCGATTTCCCCGACCGCGAGCGCCCCACCGACGGCCTCGTTCCCATGGGCGAAGGCGTGCGCGCGGTCTCCAACATCGTCTTCATGGGCATGGGCGAGCCGCTCTACAATATCGACAATGTCATGGCCGCGATCGACGTGATGGCGGATGGCGACGGGCTCTCGCTCAGTAAGCGCCGCATCACCGTCTCGACCTCGGGCGTCGTGCCGCAGATCGAGCGGCTCGGCGCCGATTGCGGCCCGGCGCTGGCCATATCGCTCCACGCCGTGCGCGACGATCTGCGCAATGTGCTCGTGCCGATCAACAAAAAATATCCGATCAAGGAGCTACTGCAGGCCTGCCGCGACTATCCCGGCGTCAGCAACGCGAGGCGCATCACTTTCGAATATGTGATGCTGAAGGGCGTCAACGACAGCCCGGCCGAGGCGCGCGAGCTGGTGCGGCTCCTGAAGGGCGTTCCGGCCAAGATCAATCTCATACCCTTCAATCCCTGGCCGGGCGCGCCATATGAATGCTCCGATTGGGAGACGATCGAGCGCTTCTCGGACATCGTCTTCAATGCGGGCTACGCCAGCCCCGTGCGCACGCCGCGCGGCCGAGACATTCTCGCCGCCTGCGGCCAGTTGAAGAGCGAGACGGAGAAGCTGCGCGCGAGGGCGCGGCTGGCGGCGCAGGAGGCGGCGGAGTAACCACGGCGGCGGGTCGGATGTCGCATCTCGTTCTTCTCGGCGACTCGACCTTCGACAACGGCGCCTATACGGCCGGCGGGCCAGCGGTAATTTCTCAGGTGAGGAAGCGCATCCCCGTCGGCTGGCGCGCGACGCTCGCCGCCGTCGACGGCGCGACGATGGCCGATGTCGCCGCGCAGCTCGCGCGGCTTCCGGCCGACGCCGAGCGCCTTATCCTGAGCATCGGCGGCAATGACGTCTTGCAGCAGGCCGATATTCTGGGCGCGCCCGTGACCACCAGCGCCGAGGCCATCGAGTTGATCGGCACCGCGGCGCGCCGTTTCGAGGCCGCCTATCGCGACATGCTGCGCCCCTGCCTGCAGATCGACCGCCACACGACAATCTGCACGATCTATTCCGGCAATTTTCCCGAGCCGGCGTTTCAGCGCATCGCCGAGATCGCGCTGACGCCGTTCAACGACGCCATCATCCGCATCGGCGTCGAGCATGGGCTGACCATCCTCGACCTGCGTCTCATCTGCAACGCGCCCACGGATTACGCCGGTTCGATCGAGCCCTCGTCCATCGGCGGCGGGAAGATCGCAGAGGCCATCGTCAGCGCGGCGAAGAACGACAGGAGCTGGCCACGCAGCGCGCGGATCATCGGATGAGCCGCGGCCCCGGATCAGCTCGTGAGACTCTGCAAACCATCGAGATCGAGGAGCGTTATTCGGCCCTGCATCGTCTCGACCAATCCGCGCGCGGCCAGCCCCCGCAGAACCCGCGACACAACCTCTCTCGACGTCGAAAGATGACGCGCGACCTGCTCTTGGGTCATCTCGACATTGGCCTCGCCTTTCGAGCGCCGCAGGAGGAAGGCGGCGACGCGGGCTTCCACACCCTGCGACGCTGTCTCTTCCATTAACGCCATGAGCTCGACAATGCGGCTCGACAGAGCGTCGAAAGTAAATCCTTGAATAGCCGGTTCGAGCGTTAAGAGGCGACGATAGACGTCGCCGGGGACGATGCTGATTTCCGTCTCTCCTTCACTCTCCACCCAAGCCGGATAGGGATGGCGCGAGAACACGCAGCTGATCGCCAATATGCAGGATTGGCCGGGGTCCACCCAATACAGCGTCCCCTCCCGGCCTTCCGCATTGACGTAATAGATCCGCAGCGCGCCGCGCTCGACCAGATAGGCGCCCGCCACCATATCGCCGCGGGCGACAAGCTGCGCGCCGCCAGCGCAGGAGATATGGCGCACCGACGCGCCCAAGAGCTTGCGTCCTTCGGCGGATAGTTCGCCGAGCGATGGAAAGAGCCGAAGGGAAGGAAATGTCATCCGCCGATCATAGTCGGCTTCGGACTCTTGCGTCGACACAGCGGCGAACGACCTTCTTTCACGCATGATTGCGGGTCTCCTTCGGCTCTATGCAATTTCTCGTTTAGCGAGAGCCAACTTCACGCGCCATGGCGCGCGTTTGCGAAAGATGCCCCTCGAAGGCCTGCAAAATTTCGTGCAGATGGGCGCGCAGCTCCGCACAGCTCGCCGCCGGCTCGAGCAGCTTTTTTGCCGCGTCGATGGCGCCTGCGTGAAAGGCCTCTTCATGGCGCAAATAGGCCTTGTCGAATTCAGCGCCTTGCAGCGCCGCGAGTCTCTGCATCGCCGCCGCATGATCGCTCGCCGCCGCAACGCGCTCAGCCGGCGTCGTGGGGGTGACACCGCATTTTTGGGCGAGATCATAAGCGGCTTTGCGTACGCCGATATGGTCCGCGGCAACATGAGCGGCAAGCTTGCGGAGCGCGGCCGACGCCCCCTGAGCGCGCGCGAGCAACGCGGACTCGATGTCGAAGCTGTTGACCTGGATGTAGATCCCTAAAATCTGCCCACCATCGAGGCCCGCCGCTTGAGCGGGGACGCTGGCGGATAGCCACAGGCCTGTCGCCGCGACGATTTGCAGGAATGTCAGTTTTTTCATGGGAACGCCTTCCGGTTCGACTGCTATCGAGGCCGGTGTAAGGCGAAGGCTGCTAGAAGGCTGGAACTAAAGTCACACCCTGCGCGCCGGATCGCGCTTGACCATACGGGCGGCGAAGCCCGCCGCCCCCGCCAGCGCCGCCGTAATCAGCGCATTCCAATTCGCCAGCGTCAGGCCGAGCACGTAGAGCGAGGGCTCGTCGCAACGCACGACCTTCACGGTCTGAAGCTGCTTCATGAAATCCGCCATGGAGCCTGCCTGGTTGACTGCGCCGGAGCAGTCCGAAGGACCGGCGAAAATCTTCCACTCGACGCCGGAGTGATAAACCGAAAGCGCGGCGTCGGCGGCGAAGAGCAAGGCGAGCAGCAGAAAGGCCCCGCGCGCCAGCCCCGCCCTGCCCGTCCGCGCGGTGAAGCCCGCCAGCGGCGCCAGCGCAAAGGCGGCGTAATAGGGAATGCGCTCCTTGTAGCAGAGCTCACAGGGCAGATAGCCGAGGGATTCGTAAAGCCACGCGCCGCCGATGGTTGCGACGGAGGCGGCGAAAATGATTGCGGCCAGAGCCTGTCTTCTATCGAGGTTCATTCGGGACAATCCCCCGGCCCCTCACCCAGCCTCTCCCCGCGCGCGGGGAGAGGAGCCGCGCCGGCGCCGTTCTAGTTCCTCTCCCCGCTTGCGGGGAGAGGTCAGGTGAGGGGCGCGGGGCGCGATCCAGAACGAAAAACGCCGCTCAGAACATCTTGGCGGCAAGGGCGAAGCCGCCGACCACGATCGCCGCCATCACGCTGACGAAGAGGCCGAAATGGCTCTCGAGCTTCGCGCGGATGGCGTCGCCGAAATGGTTGATCGCCGCCGCCAGAATGAAAAACCGCGCGCCGCGGGTGATGAGCGACAATCCGATGAACAGCGGGAAATTATAGGCGAGCAGCCCCGAGACGATCGTCACGAGCTTGTAGGGAATGGGCGTCAGGCCCTTCACCAGAATGAAGATCGCCCCCCACTGGGCGTAAAAGGCGCGCAGGCTCTCCATCTTCTCGGTGTAACCGTAAAGATTGATGAGCCACAGGCCGATGGTGTCGTAGAAGAGCGCGCCGAAAGCGTAGCCGAGCGCCCCGCCCGCGACCGAGGCGATGGTGCAGAGCAGAGCGAAATACCAGGCCTTTTTGGGCTCGGCGAGGGTCATCGGCACGAGGATCACATCCGGCGGCACCGGGAAGAAAGAGCTTTCCGCAAAGGCGATCGCCCCCAGCGCGAAAGGCGCGTGCTTGCTGGCGGCCAGCGACATTGTCCAGTCGTAAAGCTTTTTCATTTTGCCTCGTGAGGTCGGGCCCAAGGCCGTCTAACGCCTGCCGGCAGCGCTTAGCACGAAAACTTTGGCCAAAGAAGGAGAGCGCCGGGTTGACGCGGCGCGGCGCCTCGCTAATATCCGCGCCGCTCGCTGGGTCGACTCACAACCGGCCGCGACGGGCCCCTGTGGCGGAATTGGTAGACGCGCTCGACTCAAAATCGAGTTCCGCAAGGAGTGCTGGTTCGACTCCGGCCAGGGGCACCACCCACCTTTTTCATAGCTTTCCAGAGCCCCAAATTCGCCCCTGCTACTCTCCCTACCGGACCCGGCAGGGCGCGGCGCAGATGCTGCATTTACGGAGGAAAGCATTGATTGTGGTCGTCACCGGCATCCTGCGATTTCCGCCGCAGAACATGACCGACGTCCTGCCGCATTTGCGCAACCTTGTTGAGGCGACACGGCGGCGCGACGGCTGTATCGCCTATGACGCGGCTGAAGATATTTTCGAGCCGGGCCTGATCCGGTTCTCGGAAAAATGGCCCGACGCGGAGACGCTGGCGCGCCATCTGCAAGCGCCACACATCGCCCCCTGGCGCGCTGTCTGCCGGGATCAGGGCCTGATCGAGCGGGCCTTCACGGCTTTCGAGGCAAGAAATCCTCGCGAAGTCTGATGCCGCCAACCGCGGACCGGCTAACCATTCCGGGCGGGGTTTGGCTCCACGCGCGAATAATCACTTCGCCCCTTGGGCGGAGGCTTGTCGAGAAGCCGAAGCTCAGATGTCGTTTGTGGAAAGAATCTTCGGGCCGCTCTGCATCGCTATGGCGCGCGCAGGGTCACACGCCAAACAGAGACGCGCAAAAAGCATCGCTCAACCGGAAACAAGTTGCAGGGCGATTATGAACGCCGCAACGAGAACGGAGAGCATAATTGCGTAAGAGATTTCCTCTCGAATGAACATGTGCCCAGCATCCTAGCCCAAAGACGCGCCTAATTGTCGCATCATTTTCGAGAAAGCGCGAGCCGGTCATTTTGATCCGCCGGGCGATTTCGCACGACCCATGAATCGATCCGAGGCGCTTCGCGCTCCGAATAAACGGCCCGGTCGCTCTACGCGCTAAATAGCCCTCGCGAGAAACGCGTCGGCGCTGTTGCCTGCGGCGCAGGCGCACGCGGCGCCTATTTGTCATCTACGCGGAATAAGCAAACACCGCCGATACGAGCCTGGTTGCGCGGATGCTCCTGTCGAAGCTTGACCTCTCCGTCGACGCCGACGCGGCCATGGGCGCATGGATCGCGCACGAGGCCGTTCCTGGCCGCGTTCGGCTTCGGCATCCGACCCTCCTCGGGCGGGACGAGCAGAGGCTGCAAATCGAAAAGGCGCTGCGACGGGTTCCGGGCGTCGGGAGCGTCAAGACCAACGGGCTGACGGGATCGGCGCTGATCGCCTTTCATCCGCCGGCGACGGCGCAATCGCTTTCACGCGCGCTCGACGCGGCGGCGCGAGAGGCGGAAGCTTGCGCCCCTCCCCTCGGAGCAACCGCGGCTGCATCGCCGAAAAGCCTCTCCGCGGACGCAGACGCCTGCCACGCCGAACCCCTCGCGGCGCTCGTGGCGCGGCTGGGGACACGGCCCGCCGCCGGGCTGAGCGCCGAGGAAGCGGCGGCGCGAATCGCCAAATGGGGACGCAACGAGCTGCGCCCCGCCGAGCGTCGCTCCGCCGCGGCGATCTTCGCCGAGCAGATGGCCAGCCTGCCGGTCGCCTTGCTCGCCGTCTCGGCGGCATTGTCGCTCGCAACCGGCGGGATCGCCGACGCCGTCATGATCGCAGCCGTCGTCGTGGTGAACGCAAGCATCGCCACGGTCACGGAGCGCGAAGCCGACCGCACCGTCCTCGGCATGATTGCCGAGAAGCGGCAACTGGCGACTGTCATCCGCGACGGCGTCAGGCAGTCGATCGATCCCGCCGCTTTGACGGTCGGCGACATTCTCGTGATCGAGCGCGGCGCTTCCGTGCCGGCGGATGCGCGCCTGATCGAGAGCGACGATCTGAGCGTCAACGAGGCGCCGCTCACCGGCGAGGCGCATCCGGCCGCAAAGGACGCGCTGGCGTTGCTGCCGGCGAAAACCCTAGTATCCGATCGCCGCAACATGGTCTTTCGCGGCACGGCGGTGACGGGCGGCTCCGGCGCCGCGATCGTCACCGCCATCGGCGCGCGCACGGAAATCGGCCGCGTGCAAGAGCTGATCGGCGCCGCGCGGCCGCCTGAAACCCCGATCCAGCGCGAGCTCGGCGAGGTCGGACGCGAGCTGGTGATCATCAATGGCCTGATCTGCGCGAGCGTTTTTGCGCTCGGCGCGTACCACGGCCATCCGCTCGTGCGCACGCTGCGCAGCGCGATATCGCTCGCGGTCGCCGCCATTCCGGAGGGACTTCCCGCCGTCGCCACCACGACGCTGGCGATCGGCGTGCAGGACATGCGCAAGCGCAAAGTGCTGGTGCGCAAGATCGACGCGGTCGAGACGCTGGGCGCCGTCGAGGTCGTCGGCCTCGATAAGACGGGAACGCTCACGCAGAACCGCATGGCGGTCGAGGCGCTCCATCTCGACGGCGCAATGCTCGACTTGCAGGGCGGTCGTTTGCTCAAAGACGGCGAAGAAACCGACGGCGCCCTGCGGGAGTTGGCGCGCCGGCTCTTCGAAGTGGCGACGCTGTGCAGCGACGCGGTCGCAATCCGCGCCGGCGACGGCGTGACATTCGACGGCACGCCGACCGAGATCGCCTTGCTGGCCGCCGGCGTCGCGCTCGGCGCCGATCCGGTCGATCTTCGTCAGTCGACGACGGCCATGACGAGCGCCGCACGCGGCGAAGGGCGCAAGCGCATCAGCACGCTGCACGAGACCCGCGATGGCGCGCGTCTGCTGTGCGTAAAGGGCGATCCCGCGGAAGTGCTGGCGCGCTGCGCGTGGCGACGCAGCAGCGACGGCGTCGCCCCATTGGACGACGACGCCCGCGCGGCGGCGCTGAAGGCCAATGAACGCATGGCCGGCGACGCGCTGCGCGTCCTCGGCGTCGCTTATCGTGACGACGGCGGCGATCCGCGCGACGAGCGCGATCTCGTCTGGCTCGGCCTCGCCGGCATAGCGAACCCGATCCGCGCCAGCGTGCGACCCGCGCTGAAGCAATTGCACCGCGCCGGCGTGCGCACGGTCATGATCACCGGCGACCAAAGCGCCACCGCCTTCGCCATCGCGCGCAATCTCGATCTCAATGACGGCGGCGAGCTGCGCGTTCTCGAAGCCGGACAGATCGCCAATATGCCGCCCGAGCTTCTCGAAGCGCTGGCCACGCAACCGCATGTCTTCGCGCGCGTCAGTCCCGTCGACAAGCTCAACATCGTCAAGGCGCTGCAGGCCGGGGGCCGCATTGTGGCGATGACGGGAGACGGGGTGAACGACGGGCCGGCGCTTCGCGCGGCGGATGTTGGAATCGCCATGGGCGGCGAAGGCGCCGACGTCGCGCGCCAAGTCGCCGACATTGTTCTCGCGACCGACGATATGGACGGCATCGTCGAGGCGATAAGGCTCGGCCGCGCGACCTACGCCAATATTCGCAAAGTGCTGCGCTATCTCGTCTCGACCAACGCTTCCGAAACCATCGCCATGCTCGGCGCGGCGCTGGTCGACGCCAGGGAGCCGTTGACGCCGATGCAATTGCTCTGGCTCAATCTGGCGACGGACGCCCTCCCCGCGCTCGCGCTCGGCCTCGAGCCGCCGGAGGCCGAGATTCTCGACCAGCCGCCGCATGATCCCGGCGCGCCGATCATGGGCGCGAACGACTTCCGCCGCGTCCTGCGCGAAGGCGCCGTCATCGGGGCAGCCGCGCTTCTCGGCTATTACAGCGCCGGCGGCTCCAATGGGCATGCGCGCGCGAGCACGATCACTTTCCACGGGCTGACCTTCGCCCAATTGCTGCATGCAATCGCTTGCCGGTCCGAGACCCGCGGCCTTTCGGCGGAAATTCGCCGCCAGCCCAACCTCCGGCTCTATGGCGGCGTCGGCGTGTCCCTGCTCGCTCAATGCGCGGCGCAGTTTCTGCCGCCGACGCGGCGGCTTCTCGGGCTTGCGCCGCTCGGCCCGGGCGACATTCTGCGTATCGGCGCCATCGCCATCAGCAGCGCGCTCGCCAATGATTTTCTGGGCTATCTGGTCGAGCGCGCCGCCGCCCGCCACGAGGAAGAAAGCCATGTCGGCTGACATGATCTTCACATCCCAATCGGTCACGCCCGGCCATCCAGACAAGCTCTGCGACCAGATCAGCGACGCGGCGGTCGACGCCTTGCTGAGAGAGGACGAAACAGCGCGGGCGGTGGTGGAATGCGCTCTCGCCACCGGCGTGCTGTTTCTCGCGGCGCGATATGCGGCCGACGCCCGGGTCGATCTGCCCTCGCTCGCGCGCAAGATCATCATGGACGCCGGCTATGTCTCGAACGGGTTCGACGCGCGCAACTGCTCGATCCTGACGAGCTTGACCGAGCTTCCGCTCTCCACCCGCGAGGCCGAGTCTCCGGGAGACGCGCCGGAGGCGGTCGCGCGCAGGGTGGCGCATGAGCAGGCGAATGTTTTCGGCTATGCCTGCCGGGACACGAGCGAGCTGATGCCGGCGCCGATCAGCTACGCGCATAAAATGGCGAAGGCTTTGGATACGGCGCGCCGCGGAGGCTTTCACGCCTTGTCGCCTGACGCGAAAACGCAGGTCTCCGTGCAATATCGGGACGGACGCCCAGTGCGTATCCACAGTCTGTCGCTCACCGTGGCGCTCGACGACTCTGCCGCGCCGGACACGCAGGATCATCTGCGCACTTTGGCGCTCGACGCCTTGGCAAGCGACGACGTCAGGCCGGACGATGGGACGCAGGTCATCATCAACGCAGGCGAGCCCCTCGACATCGGCGGTCCCGGGCGCCACGCGGGATTGACCGGGCGCAAGAACGGGATCGATTCCTATGGGGAGATCGCGCGCATGAGCGGTTCGGCGCTTTCGGGCAAAGACCCCTCGCGCATTGAGCGCGCCGGCGCCTATGCCGCGCGCTACGCCGCCAAGAACATCGTCGCCGCCGGATTGGCCGAGCGTTGCGAAGTCCATTTGGCCTATGCCATCGGCCAGGCGGAGCCGCTGAGCCTGAGCGTCGAGACCTTCAATACCGGGAAGTTCAGCGACGAGGCGATCACTAAGCGTCTCGCCGCGATCCTCGATTTCCGCCCGGCCGCGATCGTGAAGCGTTTTTCGCTCCGAAGCCGGCCGAAGGCCGCCGGCGCCTCCGGCTTCTATCTGCCGCTTGCAACCTATGGGCATTTCGGACGCGACGATCTCGCGCTCCCTTGGGAGGCGATTGATTTGGTCGAGGCCCTGCGCGGCTAGATCATGGCGTCGTCGCCGCTCTCGGGCGACCGCCAGACGCCGGCGAGATGGCCGGCGTACCACAGCAGCGTGAATGCAGGCGGAAAGAACTTTTCCCGCGTCACCTGCCAGAGCGCGAGCCCGACCAACGCCAATGCGACGAGCGCCTTCGGATCGAACTCGACCGGCTTGTCAGTCTTCGTCGCGGATCGCGCCTTGCCGATTGCGAAAAGCCCCGCTTCCAGCGCCGCCTCGCTGACCTTCTCGAGCGCGTCGCCGTGCTCGATGAGCACGCTGCCGGTGAAGGGCCTCGCCGCCACCTTGTAGACGCTCGGCAGCGCGGACAGACCGCTGGAGACAGAGGCAAAAAAGTCCGAGTCGCCAAGGCGGTCCGGGAACCGCAGACGGGCCCGGCCCGGCATGGCGTGCGCGATTTCGGCGATTGGCAGGCCGGCGCCCATGCTCACGCCCCTTCCGAGGTCGGCTGCGGCGTCGTTTCGGCGGCGGCCCCGCCTTCCTCGGGCTTCGGGCCGGCGGACTTGCGGGCCTGCGCCATCGTGGCGGCAAATATGTCGGAAGCCGCCTCCGCCTTCGCCTCAGCGAAGAGATCCTCGGCCGTTTCCATCAGGTGTGCGCCCTGCACACGCGCTTCGTGCAAGGCCAGGACGGCGGCCTTCAGGGCGGCCTTGGCGACGGGCCGCACGCGATTTCCCTCGCGGTCAAACAGGAGCGCCGCTGCGGCGCCGGCCGCCACGCCTAACGCAAATCCCCACGGCTTCATGAAGCTTCTCCCGGTCGGAAACCAAGGCGTTCCAATTTAAGCGCGACCATGACGCGCTCGTGACGAGCGCAAATACTGCCGTTCGTCGCCCGCACCGTCCGACGCTGTCGCAAATGTTATAGGACAGTCGGCGTTTTACGAAAGCGCGGCGGATATCGCCTTCCCCGATAATTAACGCATGTTGGCCTAGCTTCTTGCCGTCTGACAAGCTAACGGCGCGCACTGTCACGATTGCGTCACGCAAGAAGTGTCTGCGAACCGTCGACAGCGCGGCTCAGCTTAACGCGCGCTTTCCGAATGGACGGCATTGGATGGACTTTTCCCAGCGCTTCACCTTCCTCTTCTCCGCGCCCAATTTCGAGGCAGACGACCTCGAAGGCCTGCGCGTCAATCAGATCATCGCGGCCATCGAGCGCATGGGCTTTCAGGTCGTCCGGGCGCGGCGATTGGAGGACGCCGAGATCGTCGTGCAGACGGACGCCGCGATCGGATGCCTTGTCGTCGACTGGGGCAAGAGGGGGATAGAGGGCAAGACCGCCTCGCTCATTGATCTGATGCGCAAGCGCGGTCTGGACATGCCGATTGTTTTGCTCATCCGCCGCAAGCGCTTCGAGGATATACCGGTCGAGGTGCTCGACTTCATCGACGGCTATGTGTTCCTGGCGGAGGAGACGCCGGAGTTCATCGCCAAGAATCTTGTCTCGCGGCTCAAGCAATATGCCGACACGCTGAAGACGCCTTTCTTCGGCGCCATTGTCGATTACGCCGAAGAAGGCAATCAGCTCTGGACCTGTCCCGGCCATAATGGCGGCATTTTCTATAGCCGTAGCCCCATCGGGCGCATCTTCATGGAGCATCTCGGCGAAGCGGTGTTCCGCGACGATCTGGACAATTCCGTCGTCGAGCTTGGAGACCTCCTCACACACGAAGGCCCTGCGCTCAAAGCGCAAAAGGCGGCGGCCGAAATCTTCGGGGCAGAAAAAACCTATTTCGTGCTCAACGGCACGTCCACATCGAACAAGGTCGTCCTCACCAATCTCGTGGCCGAAGGCGATCTCGTGCTCTTTGACCGCAACAATCACAAGGCCGCGCATCATGGCGCCTTGCTCTTGAGCGGCGGCGTGCCGATCTTTCTCCCCACCACGCGCAATGCCTTCGGCCTGATCGGCCCGATCGACCACAAAGCCTTCGACGAAGAGACGCTGCGCACGCGCATTCGCGACAATCCGCTGGTCAAGGATAAGGACGCCTGGCGCAAGGAGCGGCCCTTCCGCGTCGCAGTGATCGAGCAATGCACCTATGACGGCACAATCTACGACGCCGAATGGATCGTGAAGAAGATCGGCCATTTGTGCGACTACATCCTCTTCGACGAAGCCTGGGCCGGCTTCATGAAATTCCACCCGCTCTACGAGCGGCGCTTCGCCATGGGGCTGAAAAACCTCAACGAGGCTTCTCCCGGCGTCGTCGCCACCCAATCGACGCATAAGCAGCTCGCGAGCTTCTCGCAGGCGTCGCAGATCCATGTGCGCGACCGGCATATCAAGGGGCAGAGGCGCCGGGTCGAGCACAAGCGCTTCAACGAAGGCTTCATGCAGCACGCCTCGACCTCGCCCTTCTATCCGCTGTTCGCCTCGCTCGACGTCGGCGCGCAGATGATGAAAGGCCGCTCCGGCGAAGTTCTGTGGGACGACACCGTTCGTCTCGGCGTCGAGTTGCGCAAGAAGCTGCGCGCCGTGCGCCGCGAATTCGAGGACAAGGAGAAAGATCCGGCGCGGCGCTGGTTCTTCGATCCTTTCGTTCCCGACAAGGTTTCCATTCCCGACGCCGCGCGCGAAACCGGCGCGCATCAAGTCGGCTGGGAAATGGTCTCCACCGAACAACTCTCGCGCAACGCCGCCTTCTGGGAGCTTGCGCCGGGCGCGGGCTGGCATGGTTTCCAGGACATGGCGCCGGGCTTTGCGATCACCGATCCCTGCAAGCTTACCTTGCTCACGCCAGGATTCGATCGCAGCACGGGCGCCTATGAGGATCACGGCGTCCCGGCCCCGATCGTCGCGCAATATTTGCGCGAGAACCGCATCGTGCCGGAGAAGAACGATCTCAACTCGCTCCTCTTCCTGCTGACGCCGGGCGTCGAGTCGAGCAAGGCGGGAACGCTCGTTTCGGCGCTCGTCGCCTTCAAGCGGCTGCACGACGACAATGCGCTTCTGCAGGACGTCATTCCGGAATTCGTCGCGCGGCGGCCGGGCCGTTACAAGGGCGTGCGGCTGCGCGATCTTTGCGGCGATATGCATCGCTTCTTCAAGGAAGCGGGCGTCAGCGCTTTGCAGCTCGCGCAATTTGCGCGCGAGCATCTGCCGGACATGGCGATGACGCCGCGCGAGGCGTATCTGCATCTCGTGCGCAACAACGTCGATTATCTGACGCTGGATGAAATCGAGGGGCGCGTCGCGACGACGCTCTGGGTCATCTATCCGCCGGGCATCGCCACCATCGTTCCCGGCGAGCGGCTCGGCGAAAAAGCGCGTCCCATGCTGCACTATCTGAAAATGTTCGAGCGCAGCGCCAATCAGTTTCCGGGTTTCGACTATGAAATCCAAGGGCTCTATAAGGAAACCGACGCACAAGGCCGCCTGCGCCTCTACACTTTTGTCGTGAGCGAATAATACGGGATCCGCTTGTTGGGTTCAGTGTCATTCCCCACGCTCGCTTGAGCGAGCGATCGGGAATGACACGCGCCAAGGCGAGCTATTCAAACGGAAATGGTATGACCCTGGAGTCGGAGAGAACTGCAATTGCGGAAGCCGAGCGTTCGGCGATCGTCGTAAGGCCCTCGCGCGACGACGACGTCGACGCCATGCTGGCGATCTATCTGCATCACATCCGCAAGGGGCTCGATCCGTCCGAGGCGCCGCTCTACGACACGCCGCAGAAAGACGACCTCAAGCGGCGTCGGAAGAATATGGGCAAGCATCGCCTGCCCCATCTCGTCGCGGAGCTCGACGGCGCCGTGATCGGCTACGCCTATGCCGTCCCCTTTCGCAAGCGGCCGGCCTATCGCTATGTCGTCAAGCACTCGATCTATGTCGATCCGAGCCATTTGCATCGCGGCGTCGGCCGCCTCTTGCTACCGGCGCTGATCGACGCTTGCGCAGCGGCGGGCTACCGCCAGCTTATCGGTTATATCGACGCGGCGAACGAAGCCTCGCTGAGGCTCCACAAGGCCTGCGGCTTCGTGCAGGCGGGCTATCTCTCGTCGGTCGGCTTCAAATATGGCCGCTGGACAGACTCGGTGATCATGCAGCGCTCGCTCGGCCCCGGCGCGTCGACGCCGCCGGGCGCGCCGCGTTAAGCGTCGGACCAACGTAAAGAACGAAACGCCCCCGCAATCGCCTCGGCGCGCGCCATTGTTTGGTCTTCAGCGGCGTGGTCGGCGTCAGTGCAGGCTTCGAACGCAATGTCGAGCAAGGCCGATTTCTGATAGACTTGGCCCGAGCGGCCCGGATGGGCGCAAAAGTCGCAAGCGCACACCGTCATGAGCTGGCAGAACCGCTCCGGCGCGTCAAAGGCCCCGAGGCGTTCGAGCATCGCCGCGACGGGCCCGGCGCGCATTTTCGAGACGCGATGCACGCGTTCGCATTCGGCCAGCGCCACAAGCGCCAGCTCCTTGCAGTCCTCAGGCGCTTCGAAGCGCGCACAGAGCGCCTCGATGCGTGGGCGTCCGCGTTCGACATGCTTGTAATGGACCGGAAGATGCTCACGAGGGGAATCGGACTTGCCGATATTCATCACCAGTAGAGCGAAACGCACCGGCAAGGACGCATTGCCGAGGGCCGCCTCGTCGAGCGCGTGTAGCATATGCTCGCCGAGATCGACCTGCGCCGGCTCATCCGACAGTTGCGGAACGCCGAAAATTGCGGCCACCTCGGGGAGTATCTGATAAAGTGCGCCGCACTCGCGCAAAGCGCCGATCATTCTGGAAGGGGATTGGCACATCATCCCGCGAACCAGCTCCGGCCATATGTGGGACGCCTCCACGCCGGCCAGAGCCCCGGCCTCTACCTGAGCGGACATGAGGCTCAGCGCTTCGTCGTCGGGATCGGTCTGCGATTCCGCAAAGAGCGTCGCCATGCGCAGAACGCCCAGCCCAGGATCAGTCTGGATGAAATCTGCCGAATTTGGAGGCTGGGATTGGGGTTTCATCGGAGCGGGGCCCTTGCTTTCCGCCCGCATGCTTCCTGGCGGCCGGAATGCGCACGAACGAATGGCTCCCTAGCAAACGCCTTGCCGCGCGCGGCAAGATACGGGAGCGACCCCCGCCGCGAAACAAGCACGCTTCGCGCCGGGGGCCCAGGCTCGGCGCGCTGCCGTGGACACTTGGGGGTGCGCGGCGTCGAGCCCTTGGACCGCGAGCCTTCAGGCTCGCCGCCGCGAATGCGCGCCTGAAGGCGCGCGGTCCATTCTTAAGCTGCCGCCTTGTCGCGCTCATGACTCCAATGTTGCTCGCTCATGTCCGAAAGGCGCCAAAAGCGCAGCTCTCCCCTCACCTGCAATAATGCGAAGGGCGGACCCGCTGATAACGCACGAGGTCGCCGCCGGGGCTGGCGTTGATCTCGCTCGCGACGCACCGGCGCCCGACGCGCGCGAAGGGCGTCGTATAGCCCCACGGATACTCCGCCGCGCTGTTCGGATAGCCGGCGACGGGATCGACATCCCAAGGAGCCGAAAGCCCCCAATCCCGAACGGCAGGCGCGCGCGACCAATCCTCCCGATCCCAACCCTCCTCGAGCCAGGGGCCGAGGAAAGTTGGACCATGCGCGCGCGGGACGCGCCCGCGAAAGCCGGCGTCGGCGCCGGAGGCCGCCAAAAGAGGAAGCGCCGCCGACACGAGACAGACAGCCAAGGACGCAAGAAAGCGCATGATAACCTCCGCACTCGAGCCAACCATATCAGCGCCCCAAGGGCAGCGGAGAATTCCGCCGCGTAGCTACCCGCTTCGACAAGTTCACCGCCAACTTCTTCCCCTCAGGCGCGCGCTCGCAGCCGCCATCGCGTTTTGGACCTGATCGGCTCCGCTTCAGTGAAAGCGCTCGCCGCGATCAAGCTGGGCAAGGATTTGCGACAACCTCTTGGCGCGCGTCTCAGGGCGCTTGGCCGTGTGAAGCCTATAGTAGATCGAATAGAGATTCTTGCGATCCAGCGTCTGGTAGAGGGCCTTGGCGGCCGGCATTACCTCCAGAGCGTCCAGAAAGTCTTGCGGGATGGTCATGGAGGCTGATCCTTCGTAGCCGCTGTCCCATCGACCATCAGCCTTTGCAGCCTCGACATGAGCGAGGCCCGCAGGCGTCATCCGCCCCTCTGCGATGAGCCGCGTCGCATGTTCGCGGTTCTTGGCGGACCAGTTTGACTTCTGTTTTCGAGGCGTTAGGCGTTGCAGAAACGACGCCTCATCCAGCGGCAGCTTCTGTCCATCGATCCAGCCAAAGCGAATTGCTTCGATCACGCAGTCTGTCCACGTCACCGACTGCTTGCCGGCCCCCTTCTTGAAGATTTGCACCCAAACCTCACTGCTGCACTGATGATGGCCCATCAACCACTCGCTCAATTCTGCAGCATTCTGGAAGGCAATCGAATCCCGTTTGCTCTTAGACATGTTTTGAGATTAGCAGAATTGAGAATATGTCGTAAGCGAACCGACTGAAGCATCGCTAGCACGCTTCCAGCGCGCTAATGCCGATGGTGATGCGGCGCGAGCTGCGACGAGGCCGCGCGCAAAGTGAGACCGCCGCCTTCGATCCATTTTTGCGTCGAGAGAGTCGCGCGCGTCATCAGCCGTTCCGACTGCGAGAAATCGTAAGGAGAGACATCGAGCGGGCAGAGCGCGGGCGCCATATGCAGCTCGACGGTCTCCGACAGACGTTCGATGTCTCGGCTCAACTGCCAGGCGATCAGCAGCGTGATGGCGTGGAGCGCCCGCGCGACGGCGCCCGACGGCGGGCCTTGCAGATCGCAGGCGTAGCCGGTCGGCAGGATGAATATCTTTGTCGCGCCAAGCGACGCGGCGGCGCGGACCGGCGTATTGGCGGCGACCGCGCCATCCATCAGCGGCGCGCCGTCGATGTCGACGGTCGGATAGACGCCCGGGACGGCCGCGCTCGCCATGATGGCTTCGACGGCCTTGCCGCGCGACAAGGGAACCGCGACCCCTTGCATGTCGGTCGCCACGAGGCACACGGGCAGCTTGGCCTCCTCCAAGAGGCTGTACGGCAAAGCCTTCTCGACAAGCCGTCGCAAAGGAGAAGGATCGATCAGCGAGTCGCGCCGCTTGATGACCGACAAGGCCGTCGCGAGTGTGAAAGGGAAGATGTCTCTGCGCCGTACCGACGCCCAGATTTTGGCAAGCGACTCGACGCCCTTTTCATCCGGATAGGCGGCAAAGTAACAGGCGTTCAGGGCGCCGACCGACGAGCCGACGACGAAGTCCGGATAGACCCCGGCGGCCAGCAGCGCTCTCAGCATGCCGACCTGGATGCAGCCGAGGCTGCCGCCGCCCGCCAGGACAAAGGCCGTTTTCTCTTCGCTCATCAGCTTCCACGCGCCAAGCGGAAGGAAGTTAGCGCGCCTCTAGCTCAATTCCATATCGGCCAGCGCAAGGAAGATCATCGCAACGCCAATGCTGCCGATGAAACGAAACGCCGGCTCCTGCATGTTGTAGACGCCGGCGCGCCACATCTGGAACCATTCGCCGATCGCCATGAAGCCGAAGAAATAGAGCAGGAAACCGACGCAAAGGCCCGCAAGCGCCAGGCTTTTGGCGTTGTTGAAAGCCGCCGCCCGCCCTGCCCGCGCTTTCCAGAGAATCCATGCGCCCCAGAGCGTGAGCCCGGCGGAAACAAATTCGGTCGCGATAATGAGGAGATAGCAGATGTGATGCAGCGCCGGGCTCGAGATCGCGCGCCATTTGAGAGGGCTCGCCGGGATCATATCCATCGAAAGGATGTGCTGCACGACCTCGAAATTCGGACCGTAGTCCAAGAGATTGTCGAAAGCAACGAGAAGGATCAGAGCGCCAGCCGAAAAGGCGATCGCGATCTTCGCCAGCCTGACGATCATGTCGTTGTCTCCTTTGGCCTCGACACAGACAATCTAGCGCCCCGACGCCCGAAGGAGAACGCGCCTTTTACGCGGGCGAACGACGGCCCGGCGGCGCGAAGCACGCGTTTGACGAAAGGACGCAGCCGGGCGAGCGCGAAGGCCGCCAGGGCGCCGCTCAATGTCCGCGCGACGAAACGCGCCCCGATTTCCATCTCGCCCGTGGCCCAGGCAAGCTTATAGGCGTCGGCGGGCAGCAGCATGTCATAGGCGACGAGCCCCTCTTGCGCGCAACGCGCGACGAGGCGGCTGGTCAGCGCCTGGCCCGGCGATCCTTCCGCAAAGCGCTCATCGAAACAGCCGAGGAAGGAACGGTAGGCGCCGCCGCCAATAAATCCCAAATCCATCGCGCAAATCTCGCCACCCACGCGCAGCGCGTTGACTTGCAGGAAGCCGTCTCGCGCCAGCGCCGCGATGAAATCTTCCGCAAAGGGATTCGAGAGGCCGGCGCTATAGACGCCTCTGGCGGCGAGCCAGCCGCGCTTGAGTGCAAGCGCATGACGCGCGAGACTCTCGCGCTTCGCGGGCGTCTCGGCCTGAGCAAGCGCGAGCGGCCCATTGGCTTCGAGGCGCTTCACGCGACGCTCGATGCTTTTATGCCGCCGCGTCGTTGCGAGACGCAGATCGACATAGGGCGCCGAAAAAGATTCGCCGGCCCGCGTTCCATCGGCCATGACGGCGCCGGTCCGCAGCCGCGTCAAAGCAAAGAGATCGACGTCGCGCCAGCGCATCATCTCCGCTTGCGCGAGCTTGCGCCAATGCGCCCGACCCGCCTCGGCGCGCGCCAGCGCATCGCCATATTGAGTCATGGGTTCGCCCAGCCAGCGCGCGATCGAAACGCCGAAGCGCGTTTCGATCTGCAGCGGCAGCAACATCACGAGCCGCCCGCTCTCGCGCAGGCAGAGGATGCGCGGCCGGATGCTTGGCCCCGCGACAGCAATCCAGTTGCGACACCAGACGAAGCTTTGGAAGCCCGTGGCCTCGGGCGTAGCGCTTTCCAGCTCCGCCCATTCGGCGGCGAGCGCGTCAATGGCCTCGACCGTCTCGGCGCGCTCCAGGCGATAGGACGAGGGGGCCGACGCGCTCATTTCATCACCTGATACGGCGCGACGTCGCGAAAGCCCATCTCGGCCGCAGGATCGACCCGGAAGTCGATCGTCAGAGGCGCAACTGTGCGGCCGGCAAGTTTGCGCCAGCCCTTATGCGCGGCCGTCAAAGCGAGCTTGCCCCAAAAATCCGGGCCGGTCGTCGCGCGAGCAAGATCGCGGCCACCAAGGAGCGGCCTCAACAGAGCGTTGGCGTAATCGACGACATAGCCGTCGCGCAGCTCATTCGTCCAATGCTCCGTCGTGAACGAGACATTGACGCAATCGGCGTTGCGAACGCGGTGCGGGGCGTTACGGGGCCATGTCGTCCAGTCGCCCGGCAGAAGTTCGAAAGTTTCGGCGCCCGCCTCATATGCCGGGTCATAGGGAAGGTCCGTGTCGGCCGCGCGCCCAAGGACGATATTCTCGATCTTGTTTTGCGGCAGATAGGGCGCGCGCGGCGGATAGACCCAGACGCGCTTCCTGCCCCTCACCTGCCAAAGACTCTGGCCGGGAACGTCGGCGTGCAGGGCGACATTCATGTTCGGGGAAGAAATCAGCACGCTCATCGAGCGCTTGTAGCTGCGAAAGCCGGGCACATGGCGCTCGATGTCGGCGAACAGGTCTCCCAGAAAATCGTCGTAGGTTTCAAAGGCTTCGTGCACGCGCTGAAGGTGAACCCAGATATTTCCCCGCGCCACCGCCGCCATCACCTCGCGTCCCGAAAGTCCGGACATGTCGCCCTCGCGCCATTTGCGAGGGTCGGTTTCCTCGCGGGCTATGGTATTTACGTGGAATCGCTCGCGGGGCGTCGCTTCGATCAGACGCTCCAGCGCCGCGTCGGAGAACAGCGGGTGGTCCGCCAGCCTGTGCCGCAACAGCATCGGTTTTCGGCCGAACGCCGTCATCTGATCGGGGCGCCATTCTGTAAGAATTTTGGTCATCGCAGTGCTTGAGCCCGTGGAAATTCACGACAGGCTAGCGCTCGAAAAGGAAATAAAAGGTGGATGCGGCAAGGAGTCTCCTATGATCGACCTCTATTACTGGCCTACCCCGAACGGCCATAAGATCACGATCTTCCTGGAGGAGACGGGTCTGGCCTATCGCATCAAGCCGGTGGACATCGGCAAGGGCGATCAGTTCAAGCCAGAGTTTTTGGCCATTTCGCCCAACAACCGCATGCCGGCGATCATCGACCGGACGCCTGCCGACGGCGGGCCCGAGGTCGCTCTGTTCGAGTCCGGCGCGATCCTTCTCTATCTCGCCGAGAAGACCGGCCGGCTGCTTCCTACGGACCTGCGCGAACGCATGCGCGCCCTGCAATGGCTGTTCTGGCAGGTTGGCGGGCTCGGCCCGATGGCGGGGCAAAACCACCATTTCGCCAAATATGCGCCGGCGCGCATCCCCTACGCCATCGAGCGCTACCGCAACGAGACCAACCGCCTCTATGGCGTGCTGGATCGCGAGCTCGCCAAATCGCCCTATGTCGCCGGCGACTATTCGATCGCGGACATCGCCTGCTATCCCTGGATCGTGCCGCACGCCGACCAGGGCCAGGATCTGGACGACTTCCCCCATCTCAAGCGCTGGTTCGAGTCGATCAAGACCCGGCCCGCGGTCGTGCGCGCCTATGCCGCCGGCGCGCCCTATGAGCGCAAGGGCCCGGATTTCTCCGCGCTGGAGCGCGAGATTCTTTTCGGCCAGACGGCCGAGCGGCCGGACGCGAAATAGGCTATAGGCGGGGCGCCAGGAAAATGGCCGGGCCCCCCTCTCCCCTTTACGGGCCGAAGGAGTCACACATCTCGGGGCCGTCATGGCCGGGCTTGTCCCGGCCACCCACGCCGAGGGGCGCAGCCGAACAGGACGCGTTATTCGCTATGGATAAAGTTAATGTAGAGCTTGGGATGCTCGCACCGACGCAAACATTCCGATGACGATGAATGCCCCGCATCAGCTATCGCTGCATGGCGTGGATGGCCGGGACAAGCCCGGCCATGACGAGGGCGGCGACGTGAAGATGTGTGTGTGCATGCGGGCCATGCGCCCCACCCCATGATTGCTCTACGCCTGACGCTCAGCGAAACACCAAGGAGACCTAGCCGCGCCATGTCCAACGAACGTCAATTCTACGCCCAGGAAACCGCCAAGGCGCTCATCGAGGTGCAGGCCGTGCTCGTCAATGTCGAGAAGCCTTTCATCACCACGGCAGGATGGGCGTCGCCGGTCTATATCGACATGCGCAAGGTGATCAGCTTTCCGCGCCTGCGCCGCCGCCTGACGGAATTCGCCGCGCGCACGATCGAGCGCGACATCGGCTATGAATCCCTCGACGTGGTGGCCGGCGGCGAGACGGCGGGCATTCCCTTCGCCGCCTGGGTGTCGGACAGCCTGATGCTGCCGATGCAATATGTCCGCAAGAAGCCCAAGGGCTTCGGCCGCAACGCCCGCATCGAGGGCGATCTTCACGAGAACGGCCGCGCTCTGCTCGTCGAGGATCTCGCCACCGACGGCGGCTCCAAGAAGGATTTCGTGCAGGCGCTGCGCGACGCCGGGCAGCGCTGCGAGCATGTGTTCGTGTTTTTCTTCTACGACATCTTCGCCGGCGCCCGGGACGATATGGGCAAGCTCGGCGTCGAGCTGCATTATCTCGCCACCTGGCGCGACGTGCTGGCGGTGGCGCGGGAGCACGGCTATTTCCCCGAGCATACGCTGAAAGAGATCGAGGCCTTCATCGCCGATCCCATCGCGTGGTCGGCCGCGCATGGCGGCGCGGACAAGCCGAAGGCTTAAACCACCCACGACCTCTGCCAAACGTCATTGCGAGCGAAGCGAAGCAATCCAGAGCCCCATCCCGGCTCTAGGTTGCTTCCTCGCTGACGCTCCTCGCAACGACGGGCCTTCAATAGCAACTGATGAACTCCCGATAGCCCCAGCCGAGCCGCACACAGGGAATCACCGCCGTCATTGCGAGGAGGCGGAGCCGACGAAGCAATCCAGGGCCGCATCGCCGCCCTGGATTGCTTCGCTTCGCTCGCAATGACGGGCGCCGGGCAAAACTAGCGCTCTTGTGGCTCTGGACACCCGCCCGATGCGCGCTGTTCAAACGGGAATGGCGCCGAACCACTCAAGCGGAACTCGTATCAGTCTCGGACCTCCTCGATCTGCGCAATCCGCTATAATCGCCCCGACGGCGCGCGCCTTTGCGCGGGCGCATGAGAGCTTCCAATGAACAAGACCGCCGCTTTCGCCTGCCTCCTCTCCCTCGCCGCCACGACCGCCCGCGCCGAGCCGCCGCCCGGCTTCACGCGCCTCGCAGACGTTGCGCCAGATATTGCGCAGGACATGCGCTATGCGGGGTCGGATAATTTCACCGGCCATCCCGTTCCCGGTTATCGCGCGCCGCAATGCTGGTTGCGGGCCGAGGCCGCCACGGCGCTTGCCGCCGCGCAGAAGGAAGCGAAGGCCCAGGGCTTTTCTCTCGTCGTCTATGACTGCTACCGGCCCATGCGCGCCGTCGCCTCATTCGTCGACTGGTCGCGCAACGCCGATCAGGGGACCAAGCCCGCCTATTATCCAAATCTCGATAAAAGCCAGCTCTTTGCGCAGGGCTATATCGCCGCGCAATCCACCCATTCGACCGGCCTCGCCGTCGATCTCGGCGTCGTCGGCTGGGATTTCGGCACGCCCTTCGATTTCTTCGATCCGCGCTCCTGGACGAAATCGAAAGTCGCCGGAGACGCCCGCGCGCATCGCGACGCCCTGGTCGCTTTGATGAAACGCCACGGCTTCGAGAATTATCCGCGCGAATGGTGGCATTACGCCTTCAAGGGCGCGGGCGACGTGCGGGCCCATGACGAGGAAGTAAAATAGACTGACGCGCATTGATGGCGTTCTTCCACCGCCCCTTTGAGGTTATGCAGAGGAGCCCACGCGGTCTTTGCCGTCGCTGCCTCGCCGTAGCGTTGCTCAATGAAACGTAAAAGCCTGTGATCCAAAAGCGGCGCCGCAGCTTTTTGGCCCGCGAGACTCCGCTACGATGAATTGCGCGGCGGACGCGTGCTCAGGCGTCGAGCCAGAAGCGGCAATCACAGAAATCTTTCCTCCGGGTTCTACGCGAAAGGCCACACGAGCAGTTCCCGGCCCAAGGCCTGTCGATCGTGGCGTGTGACGCCGCATAGATTCCACGATGGCGGGAAGGCACGTCATTTGCGGCGAACTTACGCCGCCAGACGCTGCGGCCCCTTGGCCCGCATCCCTTGCCCCAGCAAGGGCTTCCGCCGGGAGCAGGAAACCAATCAGAACGACTACGAATATCCGGCTCATTATTGTTCTTCCGAAAATGGATAGCTGCGTCGTCAGATAATGACCGCAGATTAAGGCAGCAGTTCTTGAATTGCGAGCCCTTTGGCTCCCCCATCAGGGCTCGGAATCCAGTTTAACAAACCCTACGCAGCCGCGTCATGCCCGCGCTTGTCGCGGGCATCCACGCCAAGACATTACGACACGCGGGGAGAAGAAACGGCGTTATTTCGCTCATGCCCTCAGCCTTTCAGCGTCGGCGCGGCGTGGATAGCCGCGAAAAGCGCGGCCATGACGCCGGAACGTCTTCTCGTTAAGTGCGTTACCGAGGGGCCGCCGGCATTGCCGCCTCCGTGTTTCGGCGCTCACGCCTCCCCATTCTGCGCCTGGCAATTCTCCCGAATCCAGGCCGCCAAAGTCGTTTCGTCGATCTCGCGATTGGCGAATTGCGAGATCAAAACGAAACATTCCTCGTCGCTCGCCGTCAGCTCATAGCCATTATCCACAAGAAACAGCTCCATCGCCACGAGCGCGACGCGTTTCTTGCCGTCGACGAAAGGATGGCAGCGGATGAAACCCGCCGCGTTGGCCGCCGCAAGGCGCGCGGCGTCGCACGCCGCCTCCTTCCGCACAGTATCTTGCGGGCGCAAGATTGCGTTCCCCAGCGCCGCTTCGCTGATGACGCCGACGGCGCCGCCATGCGCCGCAAGCACCTCCTCATGGATCGCGAGCGAGATATTGCGGTCGAGGAAACGCCAGCCGCTCATTTTGCGAGCTGGCGCAGCGCATTGTGACGCTGGCTGATGATGCGCCGCGCCAGCGCCGCGCGGCGTTCGAAATCCGGATCGCACTTGGTGATTCGATAGCCCTCGGGCGAGCGCGTCAGATACAGCCGGTCGCCTTTTTCGACCGCAAGATCAGCGACGATCTCGCGCGGCAGCACCACGCCGAGGGAATTGCCGATACGGATGATCTTGAGCGCGCCGAAGGCTTCGCCATTTTTCTCAGTCACGTTCGAACTCCCGTATTAACAATCGTCGTTAATACGAAAGTTAAAACACGCCGATGACGGCGGCAACATGACAAACGGCCACCGGTGGATAAACTGCGCGCCCCATGCGCCCCGATATCCTCGCCCCGCTCTTTGGCCGCATTGCAGCCCTTCCCGGCGTCGGTCCGAAGACCGCGCCGCTTTTCGATCGTCTGCTGGCCAGGCCCGGCCAGCAGGCGCGCCTTGTCGATATTCTGTTTCATCTGCCCACGAACATCATCGACCGCAGCCAGCGCCCGACCATCGCCGAGGCGCCGCTGGAGACCATGGTGGTGATCCAGGCGCGCGTCGTCGCGCATCGCCGGCCGCAGGGGCGCTATGCCAAGCAACCATATCGAGTGCTCGTCGAGGACGACACGGGCGATGTGGAGCTCGTCTTCTTCCTGGCCAACGCCGACTGGATCGAACGCAGCCTGCCGCTGGGCGCAACGCGCTGGATCTCGGGCCGCATCGAGCTTTACGACGGCCGCCGCCAGATGGTGCACCCAGACCGCGTGCTCGACGAGGCCGGCCTCGCCAAATTGCCACCCTATGAAGCGGTTTATGGACTGACCGAAGGGTTGCAGGCGCGCTTTGTTATGCGGGCGACAGAAGAGGCGCTGGCGCGCCTGCCTGTTCTGCCTGAATGGCAGGAGCCGACCGTGCTCGCCGCCAATAAACTCCCCGCCTTCGCCGACGCCCTGCGCACGGCGCATCGCCCGGACAGCCCCACGGCTTTGTCGCCGCAGCATCCGGCGCGCCAGCGCCTGGCGCTCGACGAGTTGCTGGCAAGCCAGCTCGCGTTGCGGCTCATGCGCGCGAAAATGCGCCGTCTGCCGGGCCGGGAGAACAAAGGCGACGGGCGCATCTCGCACGCAATCGAGGCCGCCCTTCCCTTCCGCCTCACCGGCGCGCAGCAACGCGCGCTCGCCGATATTCGCGCCGACCTCGCTTCCGAGATGCGCATGCTGCGGCTTGTCCAGGGCGACGTCGGCTCCGGCAAGACGGTTGTCGCCGCCCTCGCCATGGCGAGCGTCGTCGAATGCGGGCGGCAGGCGGCCTTGATGGCGCCGACCGAAATCCTGGCGCGCCAGCATTACGAACGCCTTGCGCCGCTCATGGAGCCCGCGGGCGTGCGCGTGAAGCTTCTCACCGGACGCTTGAAGCAGAGCGAGCGCGCCGCTGCGCATGCCGCCATTGCAGCCGGCGAGATCGACGTGGTGGTCGGCACGCATGCGCTGGTGCAGAGCGATCTCGCCTTCCACGATCTCGGCCTCGCCGTCGTCGACGAGCAGCATCGCTTCGGCGTGCAGCAGAGGCTTGCGCTCGGCGCCAAGGGCGCGGCGGTCGATGTGCTGATGATGACGGCGACGCCTATTCCACGCACGCTGGCGCTCACGGCCTTCGGCGACATGGACTCCTCGGCCCTCGACGAAAAGCCGCCGGGCCGCACGCCGATCTCGACCCGCGCCCTGCCCGCGTCGCGCATCGGCGAAGTCGTCGCAGGTCTTCAGCGCGCGTTGGGCGAAGGCGCCCGCGCCTATTGGATATGTCCGCTTGTGGAAGAAAATGAAGACCTCGACCTCGCCGCCGTCGAAGCCCGCGCCGCCGATCTGCGCCATTATTTCGGCGACGCCGTCGGTCTCCTCCACGGACAAATGAAAGGGCCCGAAAAAGACGCGGCCATGGAGGCCTTCCAGCGCGGCGACACACGCCTGCTCGTCGCAACGACAGTGGTGGAGGTCGGCGTCGACGTGCCCGAAGCGACGATCATGGTGATCGAACACGCCGAGCGCTTCGGACTTGCGCAATTGCATCAGCTCCGCGGCCGCGTCGGCCGCGGTTCGGGCAAATCGAGCTGTCTCCTGCTCTACAAGGGCCCGCTGAGCGAAGCCGCAAAGGCGCGCCTGATGGTTTTACGCCAGACGGAAGACGGATTCCGTATCGCGGAAGAAGATTTACGACTCCGTGGCGAAGGCGAATTGCTCGGCACGCGGCAGGCCGGCCTGCCGGGCTTTCGTCTCGCCGATCTCACCGCCCACGCCCGCCTCCTCGCCATCGCCCGAGACGACGCCGAGATCATTCTGAGACGCGACCCAGAGCTGACGAGCGAACGCGGCGAGGCGCTACGCGCCCTGCTCTATCTTTTCGAGCGCGAGGAGGCGATCAAGCTTTTACGCGCAGGGTAAAACTACGCCGCCGCCTGTCCGAGCTGACCGAACCCAGGGAGAAAACCCGCAACCGTCTCGAAGGGAATGCGGCGGTCGAAATTGAGCGTGCGGGCGTCGCCGACGATGAGCGCCTGCGGCGCGAGCAGCACCGTCTCGAAATCCATGTAATTTTGGAAGCACTCCTGGTTCATCATGGCCTTTGCCACGGCCCGGTGCGAGCCCCTCTCGAAAGCCGCCAGCTCCTCCGCGCGCATCGCTCTTTCGACATGCAGCGAAAAGCGCAGCTTTGTCTGCTCCACTTCGAAGATGAAGAGCATTCTGGTGGAGATGCGCCCGGTGGATTCCGAACGCCAGTTGCGCCACCAGGGGTCCGGCCCCTGAGCCTCCTGCTGCTCCGCCTGAAGCAACCGAACGAGGGGCCAAAGCCGCGCAAATTTAGTTCGGCTGAGGAACCAGGAGCGAAATTCGTGTGACGATGCGAGCGTCGACGCGAAGAGCTCGTCCAAATCGCTCGAAAGTGGGTCGCCCTGCATGTTCGATTTCCTATCAGGCAAGAGCAGCCCGGGCCGCGCTCGGGCTGTTCTCATCTTGCTAGGCTTCGCGTGTGAATCTTGTCTTTAAAACAGCGTGTCGGAGCTTGGTAGGATTAATGACTGATTAATACGAGATTTGCTTGATTGGACCGGCGCCATCCCCGACGCTCGCTTAAGCGAGCGATCGGGAATCCAGAGCAAAACCAGCGCCCGTCATTGCGAGCGAAGCGAAGCAATCCAGGGCGGCGAGGCGGCCCTGGATTGCTTCGTCGGCTTCGCCTTCTCGCAATGACGGCGGTGATACCCTGTGTGTCCAAACGGCGCGAGCGTCGGGGATCGCGCCGAACCAATCGAGCGGATCTCGTATCGATCAAGCGGGGAGGATATACGGCGCTAAATGCGCCGGGCCACAACGATGCGGTTGCTGTTGACGCCTTTGCTGTTGTTGGCGACGCCCCAGCAATTGCTGGTCTTGGTGAAACGCTGGCGATTGACCATAACGCACAGCCTTTCGAAAGGCAGGCCTTCCATGGCTTCCCAAACGAGACGCTCGAGCAGCACCGCGCCGCCACGTACCTCGCCGACTTCATAGGCGACATGGCCGCCAGGCCTGACGACGCGCGCGAGCTCTTCGAAAACGGCGCGCGTCATGCGCGTCCAGGCCTCGAGGCTGCGCAATTGCGACAAAGCGATTTGATCCGCTTCGACGCCGGCGAACCAATTGCGCAGCCAATTGTCCCCCCGGTAATCGACGACATTGAGAAAGGGCGGCGACGTCACGACCAGATCGACGCAAGCGTCCTGCAAATGCGCAAGCTTCGCCGCGTCGGTCACGGCGAGAATTGCCGCAGGTCCCGACGGCGGCACGCCATCGGAGAGAAGCGACCGCGACTTTCTCGAAATCAAGGCGGCGACGTCGCGCATCGGCGGCGTTTGCGCACGGCGTTCGTTGATCTTCAACTGCGCCTTCACGCTCACAGCCTGATTAGGAGGCATGGTGTAGACGGAAAAAAAGCCCGGCGAGTGGCCCGTCAGGCGGTTGAGCGCGACCATTCTGATCCAGTCATCGACCGGATCAGGCGTGACCTCCGGCGGCAGGCGCTCGATGAGCCAGGCGCGCAAGGCGCAGATCTGCCGCAACGTCTCGGGATGGTAGAAAGCCAGAAGATCTTCGCGCTCGATCTGGCCGGCGCCGAGAGGCGCCTCGGCAAGGCGCGCAACCACATCCTCGATCACGGGCGGGCGCAGTCGCGGGCGCGTCAACATCAGGGAGAGCGGATTAGCGTCGGAACCGACCGCGCGGCGGCCCAGCAAAGCCGCTTGAAGCGGCGTCGTGCCGCGCCCCATGAAAGGATCGCAAACCACGTCGCCGGGCTTTGTCAGCCGCTCGATGAAAAAAGCCGGAAGCTGCGGCTTGAAGCAGGCGCGGTAGCTGACCTCGTGCAGCGAATGCGCCGAGCGCTGCGAGGCCGTCCAATACTCATTTACGTAATACGTAAGACCACCCTCTTCCACTACGTGCGTGGGCGCGCCGAAAGCGTCGAACGCGCGCAGCGCCGTGAGGAAATCGCTCTCCGCCGCCGGGCGCGCGGATTTACGCGATGCGATCGGCAAGCCGGGGGCGCCCCTTGATCTCAGCGCCAAGCTCCGCGCGCGCAAGGGCCAGCTCATATTGCAACTGCAAATCCAGCCACTGTTCCGGATCGACTCCGAACCAATGACCAAAGCGCAGCGCCGTGTCCGCGGTGACGCCGCGCTGGCCATTGAGAATGGCCGTCACGCGATTGACCGGCACGCCGATGTCTCTGGCGAGATTGGATGCCGTCAAACCAAGGTCGAAGAGATGTTGCGCGAGAATGCGGCCCGGGTGGGTTATTCCCTCCTCCGCAGAGGAGAGCTCGAAACTGAGCTGTCGATTCGTGCGGCGAAGCGAAGCGCTCGGCGCGGCATCCTTGGCGACGCGGCGCGGCGCAGCCGCAATGGCCGGCGCTTTACGCGCTGGCGCAGAAGCGACGGCAGCGCTGGCCTGGGCCTGCGGCGGCGAGCGATCGTCGCGCGCTCTGAAGCCGCCGGTCAGAAGGAGGCGGGTGAGCGCCTCGTAGTAAGTGCCCGCGATAGGCTCCACTCGCTCCCTCCTAAAGATTACGCGCTCCGTAAAGCGTTAGGGCGCGAGATGTGACCTCTCGCCCTCGGCCCATTGCGCGCGGGTCTCGGCAATGAAATCGGAAAGCCGGCCCTCGACGACCGCGGCGCGCAACCCGGCCATCAACTGCTGATAATACGCCACATTGGCTTGGGTCAGCAGCATCATTCCCAAGATTTCCCCAGCCTTTACGAGATGGTGGAGATAGGCGCGCGAGTAATCGCGCGCCGCGGGGCACGAGGAGTCGGGGTCGAGCGGGCGCGTGTCTTCCGCATGGCGGGAGTTCTTGATGTTGATTTTTCCGAAGCGCGTATAAGCGAGGCCATGGCGGCCGGCGCGCGTGGGCATCACGCAATCGAACATGTCGATCCCGCGCGCGACCGCCTGCATAATGTCGTCCGGCGTGCCGACGCCCATGAGGTAACGGGGCTTTCCGGCCGGGAGATGCGGAACGGTCGTCTCCAGCATGTCGAGCATGACCTCTTGCGGCTCTCCGACCGCCAGGCCGCCGACCGCCAAGCCGTGGAAATCCATATCGGCGAGCGCCCGGGCGCTTTCGACGCGCAAAGCTTTGTTTGCGCCGCCTTGAACGATGCCGAAGATCGCCCTGCCCGGCTGCTCGCGAAAAGCTTTGCGAGAGCGCTCGGCCCAGCGCAGCGACAGGCGCATCGCGCGTTCCGCCTCTTCGTCGGAGCATGGCAGACGAACACATTCGTCGAATTGCATCTGAATGTCCGAGCCCAGCAGATGCTGGATCTCCATCGAGCGCTCGGGCGATAGATGGTGCCGCGAGCCGTCGATATGCGATTGGAAAGTGACGCCGCTTTCATCGAGCTTGCGCAGCTTGGCGAGCGACATAACTTGAAAGCCGCCCGAATCCGTCAGGATCGGATAAGGCCAGCGCATGAATTCGTGCAGGCCGCCGAGCTTGGCGACCCGCTCGGCGCCCGGCCGCAGCATCAGATGATAGACATTGCCGAGCAGAATATCCGCGCCGGCGGCGCGCACGTCCTGCGGAAACATGGCTTTCACCGTCGCCGCCGTTCCGACAGGCATGAAGGCGGGCATGCGGATTGTTCCGCGCGGCGTAAAAATCTCGCCCTTGCGCGCCGCGCCGTCTGTCGCCTGCACGGCGAAGGAGAAGTCATCACTCATTTTCGTTCCTTGGCGCCGAGTTCGGCGAGCTTGACGATTTTATACTGTCCGGAATCCATCTCGTTGAACCACACGGAGAAGGTTGCGCCCACCCTTATTTCCGCCTTACGTAAGTCGGTGCGCCATGGGTCTGCGCTCTTGCCGAATTCAATCCGTCCGTCGCGTCGCAGGATAAAGGGGAGCGGCGCGGCTCCGTCGAGGTCGAAGGCGCCGAAGACATCCCATGCTGACGCGACGCGTAAATCCTCGACGCGCAGATCGACAGTCATCCGCGCCTCGGTGGGATCGTCCCGCCATTGCGCAATCAGCCTCAAGTCGCGCGCCTCGCTCATCGGTCGGCGCGATAGAGAAGGCTGGCGTCGCCGTAAGAATAGAAGCGATAGCCGTTGGCAATGGCGTGCACATAGGCGGCTTTCATACGGTCGACGCCGCAAAAGGCGCAGACCAGCATGAAGAGCGTCGAGCGCGGCAAATGAAAATTGGTGAGCAGCATATCCGTCGCGCGGAATTTATAGCCGGGCGTGATGAAGATGCTTGTACGTGCAGCGTAAGGAAGGACCATCCCCTCCTCGCTCGCAGCGCTTTCCAGCGTGCGCAAAGCTGTCGTGCCAACGGCGATGATGCGGCCGCCCCCGCTGCGCGCGGCGTTCAGCGCGTCGGCGGTCGCCGCGTCGATGCGGGCGAACTCCTCGTGCATCTTATGCGCGTCGGTGTCATCCGCCTTTACGGGCAGAAAGGTGCCGGCCCCGACATGGAGCGTAACGCGATGCAGCGTCACGCCCATCGCTTCGATTTCGGCGAGGAGCGCCGGCGTGAAATGCAGCCCCGCCGTGGGCGCGGCGACGGCGCCGGCCTCGCGCGCGAAAACCGTTTGATAGTCCGTCTCGTCGCGTTCGTCGGCCGCACGCTTGCCGGCGATGTAAGGCGGCAAGGGCATCTCGCCCAAGGCTTCGATCGCTGCGTCGAGTGCCGGGCCGGAGAGAGCAAAGCTCAGAGTGATCTCGCCTTCCGCGCCCTTTGCCTCGACATGCGCCACAAGGGACGCCGCCTCATCATTGCGAGGAGCGTTAGCGACGACACACTCCAGAGCCGGGATGGCGCTCTCTATTGCTTCGCTTCGCTCACCATGACGGGAGAAGCGGATTTCGTCGCCGATGACGAGCTTTTTTGCCGGCCGCATGAGCGCGCGCCAGCGTGATGCGTCGAGCCGCTCGATCAGCGTCGCCTCCACGCCCGCGCTCAATTCGCCGCGAATGCGCTTTCCGGAAAGCCGCGCGTGAATGACGCGCGTGTCGTTGATGACGAGAGCGTCGCCGGGCCGCAAATAGGAGAGAAGGTCGCGCACGATCCGGTCTTCTAAAGAGCCTGACGGCGGAACGACGAGCATGCGTGCGCCGTCGCGCGGCTCTACGGGGCGTAGCGCGATGCGGTCTTGGGGAAGCTCGAAGTCGAAGAGATCGACGCGCATGTTTGTTGCTCGATCAAACGGGCGGCAGGCGAGGCGCGCCATCCCCCGCTTGCCGGGAGGTCGGTGGTCGGAGACCGCCGGGGGCTCTTTCGCTGCGAAGAGCCCGCGTCGACGCCCCTCGCGCTTCGAGACGCCTGCTGCGCAGGCTCCTCAGCATGAGGGGCTTCTGCATCTACGCCAAACACTTAGGCCTCATCCTGAGGAGCGAGCGAAGGACGAGGCCGCCTTTGTCACCGAACTGAGCGCGCTCAGCCGCCCAGCGTCGCCTTGATGATCTTGTCGGGATCCTTCACCGGCTCGCCGCGCTTGATCTTATCGACATTCTCCATGCCGGAGATCACCTCGCCCCACACCGTATATTGGCGATCGAGGAAACGGGCGTCGGTGAAGCAGATGAAGAACTGCGAATTAGCCGTATCGGGGTGTGAAGCGCGCGCCATGGAGCAGGTTCCGCGCACATGCGGCGCCTCGTTGAACTCGGCTTCAAGGTTCGGATATTGCGAACCGCCCGTGCCGGTGCCGCGCGGGCAGCCGGTCTGAGCCATGAAGCCCTCGATCACGCGATGGAAGACGATCCCGTCATAGAAGCCCGCGGAAACGAGCTTCTTGATGCGCTCGACATGCTTGGGCGCGAGATCGGGACGGAGTTTGATGACGACCGGACCCTTGGTGGTCTCCAGCGTCATGGTGTCGGCGGCTTCAGTCATTCTCGTTTTCCTTAGAGAAAGGCTCCCTCACCCTGAGGAGCGGCGGAGCCGCGTCTCGAAGGGCGAGGGAGCCGTTGCGTAAACGCCCTCCTGCTTCGAGACGCCGCCTGCGGCGGCTCCTCAGCACGAGGGCTTTTCACCTTGGTTAGCTCTCGTCGCCGGCGGCGCGCATCTTCACGATCTTGTCCGGGGCAACGACCATGCCATTGTTGGATTTGTCGCCCTTTTTGATCTTGTCGACGACGTCCATGCCCGAGATCACCTCGCCCCAGATCGTATATTTGCCCTGGAGCTGCGGCGCGTCGGCGTAGCAGATAAAGAATTGCGAATTGGCGGAGTCCTTGTCGCCGGGCTGGCGCGCCATGGCGACCGTGCCGCGCTTGAAGGGTAGATCGCTGAACTCGGCCTTGAGATCGGGATAGCGTGAGCTGCCCATGCCCGTGCCCTCGGGGTCGCCGGCCTGCGCCATGAAGCCGTCGATCACGCGGTGAAAGACGATCCCATCATAGAAGTGTTCCTTGGCGAGGCGCTTGATGCGCTCGACATGCTTGGGCGCCAGATCAGGCCGCAGCTTGATGGTGACGCGTCCGTCTTTCGTGTCGAGGTAAAGAAGCTCGTCTTCCGCGCGGACGATCGAAGCGGTTCCCAGCGCGGCCGAAAAAGCCACGGTAGCGAGCAGCAGGCGGCGGGTAAGTTTCATGGAAAAAGCCTCCCTTTAGGCCTTGGTTTTATCCGCGCCTTGTGATGGCGCGTTTCAGGGCCTCGACGGAAGCGGCCGGCGCGAAGGCCGACACGTCGCCGCCGAGCGCCGCGATCTGGCGCACGAGGGTGCCGCTGATGTGGCGGAGCCCTGGCGAGGCCGGCAGGAAAACCGTGCGAATGCCGGGCGCGAGCGTCCCGTTCATCCCCGCCATTTGCATTTCATAGTCGAAATCCGAGCCGTCGCGCAATCCGCGCAGGATCGCGCATGCGCCCTGCTCTTTGGCAGCCTCGACCACGAGGCCGTCGAAGCTTGCGACCGCAACCTTCTCGCCGAAACCCTCCTGGGCAACGACCGTCCGGATGGTTTCGGCCCGCTCCTCGAAAGTGAGCCAGGGCGCCTTGCCGGGATGCACGCCGATGGCGACGACGACCTTGTCGAAAAGCGCGACGCCCTGGCGGAGAATATCCAGATGACCGTTGGTCAGCGGATCGAAAGTGCCGGAATAGAGGGCGGTGCGGCTCATGAGGCGCGCTCGTAGACGATCTCGCCAGCGACCACAGTGGTCTTTGGCGCGCCCTGCAGCAGAGCGCCGTCGAAGGGCGTGTTACGGCACCGCGAATGGAGCTTTTCGGGATCGACGACGAAGGGCTCGTCCGGATCGAAGCGGATGAGATCGGCCGGCGCGCCCTTTTGCAGATGGCCCTGCTCCAATCCGAGGATTTCGGCCGGTCGCGACGACATGGCGGCGAGGAGCTTGGGAAGCGAAATATCGCCGGAATGGACGAGCCTCAAGCCGGCGGCGAGCATGGTTTGCGTGCCGATGGCGCCGAACTCGGCTTCCGCAAAAGGCAGGCGCTTCATTTCCACGTCCTGCGGATCGTGGTCGGACACGACGACGTCGATCAGCCCCTCGGCGAGTGCGGCGACGAGCGCTTTGCGTTCGTCCTCGAGGCGCAGCGGCGGGCGCAGCTTCAGGAAGGTTCGATAATCGCCAATGTCGTTTTCATTGAGCGTGAGATGGTTGATCGTCACCCCGCAGGTGACGGGAAGCCCCGCCGCCTTGGCGGCGCGCAGCGCGTCGAGCGACAGCGTCGTCGTGACAATGGCCGCGTGATAGCGCGCGCCGGTGAGCGCGACGAGGCGCAAATCGCGATCCAGCATGAGCGCCTCCGCTTCGCGCGGCACGCCCGCAAGGCCGAGGCGCAGAGCGAAATCGCCCTCGTTCATCACGCCGCCGGCAAGGTCCGGGTCCTGGGGGAAATGCACCACCAGCGCGCCGAAGTCGCGCGCATAGCTCATGGCGCGGCGCATCACGAGCGCGTTTTTGACCGAGCGCGCGCCATCGAAAAAGGCCACGGCGCCGGCCTGCTGCAAAAGCCCGAGCTCGGCGATCTCCTTGCCCTCGCGGCCCTTGGTGAGCGCCGCCATGGGCAACACCCGCACGCGCCCCGTGTCGCGCGCGCGGCGCAGGACGAAATCGACCACCGCCGGATCGTCGACGGCCGGGAAGGTCGCGCTTGTGGCGACAAGCGTCGTCACGCCGCCGGCGGCTGCGGACAGCGTGGCGCTGGCGATGGTTTCGCGGTGCTCGGCGCCGGGTTCGCCGACGAAGGCCTGCATGTCGATGAGGCCGGGCGCGAGGACGTCGCCCGCGCAGTCAATGACCCGGGCGCCGTCGGGGGCGTTTTGCGCGGTCAACGTCGGCCCGAGATCGGCGATGCGGCCATCCACGGCGAGCAGCCCGCCGCGCGTCTCGCTCCCCGCGGCGGGGTCGATCAAGCGGGCGTTGACGAAAAGGAGCGGCGCAGAAGGCCGCGGCGACGGCTGATGAGGCGACATGGCGCCTGATTAGGGCATTTTGCCGGGGTTGGGAATGCGCAGAGGCGAATGAATGTCCGGCGGCGCCGCGACCGGCGCAAGGCCCAGCCACATCCCTCCACTTTCGTAAGACCAGCTCTTGTCTTGAATCCAGCCAGTATAAATCTGATAGATCCAAATAAATTGCCCATCTGTTTGTGCGTCTGTGGTCCTTTTGCTTGGAAGTTTTCTCGCTCAACCTGCTGGCGTCAACGAGACGGCGTTCCCCCTGTTGCCTTGTTGGCGAGCGACGGCCGGCCTCCCGCGAGGCCTTGGGAGCCGGCCGTCGCTCCCTCGTCGACAGGCGGAATTCGCAAACAATCAACTAAAGGGAGGGAAACATGGCTGTTAACGTCCATACCGGCGAAGTCGGAAAAGTCCTGATCTACATCGCCGGATTTGTCGCCTTCGTCATTGTCGCGATGACCTGGGTCCCCGCGTGGATTTCACCCGACTCGGCAAATATCACGGGCAACACGGGCTCGACCGCGCGCATGGTGCAATAAGCGCGTGCAAAAGGGCGTTCCAGGAACCGATCCGCCCGGAACGCCCGTTTCTCTATTTGCTTGCCTATAACCCTACCGTTCCCGTCAGCGCCGGTCGCGCCTCATAGAGCGGATACTCCGCCTCGACGACATAGGGTCCGCCGCCCACCGAATCCCGCGACGAGTAGAGCACGAAGCGATCGGCTGTGAACCGCAGTGGCGGGAAATAGCCGCGCGCCCCGAGATAGGCCGCAACAGACGCTGAATTCGACCCGCGCAGCCGCGCCAGCGTCACATGCGGCGAAAACTTGCGCGGCTCCGGCGGCGCGCCGAGGCGCCGCATCAGCCTCTCCTGCTCCGCCTGCATCTCCAATACCGCCGGGTCCGGCCGCACGCGCGCTACGATGGCGCGCGGCTTGTCGCCGCCGAAAGAAGCGAGCTGATCGATCGTCACCTCGACTTCGGGACGCTGGATAAAGGAGAGGGCATTCGCGGCGTCATGGGCGAAGCGGTCGTCGACGTCGCCCAGAAAGCGCAGCGTGATGTGGTAGTTCTCGACGTCGATCCAGCGCGCGCCAGCGACGCCCCCGCGCAGCCGCGCCAGGCTTTCCGCAATATGGGGAGGAACTTCCAGGGCCGTGAAAAGTCTAGGCATGTGCTCCTCCTCTATGCTGTTGAACATCCCGCGCTATTGCGCGCGCGACTGGGCCTTCCCGTCCGGAGACGCGAGAACCTTTTCGACATAAGGGGCTATTTTCGTCACGACCTTGGCGACGCCCGCCGGGTTCGGATGCAGGCCGTCGCCGAGCAACAGCTTGGGCTCGCCCCAGACCCCTTCCATGAAAAACGGAACCATCGTCACTCCATATTTGGCGGCGAGGTCGGGATAGATCGAATCGAATTCCTGGCGGTAAGCTTGCCCCCAATTGTTGCTGGAGACCATGGCCGCTAAAATGACAGTGACGCCTTTCGACTGAAAACTTTCGATGATCGTCGAAAGATTGTCCCGCGCTTCCTGGGGGGATGAGCCGCGCAGCATGTCATTGGCGCCGAGCTCCAGAATCGCAACGTCCACATGGCCGTCGGACAAGGTGTAGTCGAGGCGCGCGAGGCCGGTGGCGGTCGTGTCGCCGGAAACGCCGGCGTTAATGACGTCCACGTCGTAGCCGTCCGCCTGTAGACGCTTTTTCAACTGGGAGGGCAGCGAATCCCCGGCCGGCAGCCCGAAGCCCGCGGTCAGGCTGTCGCCGAAAGCCAGAACCCGCTTTTGCGCCGCCTCGGCGCCACCCGAAAACAACGCCATGGAAACGCTCAAGATTTGGAGCCAGCCCCCGAAGAGGCGATATAAGGGCGAAGCAAAATGCGTCTGAAGCGGCGCGTCGTTCAAGGATCGTCTCTCCGTGCAACCAGTTATCGAACTCGCAGACGTCCATCTCACGCTGGGCGAAGGCGCCGCGCGGGTCCATGTCCTCAAGGGCGTCAGCTTGAACATAGCCCATGGCGAAACTGTGAGTCTTCTGGGCCCCTCCGGGTCGGGAAAATCCACGCTGCTCATGACCCTCGCCGGGCTGGAGCGGCCCGACTCCGGCGCCGTCAGGATCGACGGAGCCGATCTGGGCGCCCTCTCGGAAGACGCGCTGGCGCGCTTCCGTGGTCAAAAGATAGGGGTCGTCTTCCAGTCTTTCCAGCTCATTCCGACCATGACGGCGCTCGAGAACGTCGCTGTGCCGCTGGAGCTTGCGGGCAAGCCCGACGCCTTCGCGGTCGCCGAGGCGGAGCTCGTGGCCGTCGGGCTCGGCCATCGCCTCTCCCACTATCCGACTCAGCTTTCCGGCGGCGAACAGCAGCGTGTCGCGCTTGCCCGCGCGCTCGCCCCCGACCCGCTGATTCTGGCGGCCGACGAGCCGACCGGCAATCTGGACTCTGAGACCGGCGCTTCCGTGATCGACCTCATCTTCGCCCAGCAGAAGCGCCGGGCCGCGACGCTGGTGCTCGTCACCCATGACGCCACCCTCGCCGCGCGCTGCGGACGGCGCGTGCGACTGCGCTCGGGGCGCATCGAGACGGACGAAAACTGATGGCCGGCGCGCGCTTTCGCTCCCTCCCCTTCGGCCTGCGCTTTGCGCTGCGCGATCTCCTCGGCGATCCGCGCGGCTTTTCGATCTTCTTCGCCTGCATCGTCATCGGCGTCGCCGCGATCTCGGGCGTCTCGGGCTTGTCGCGTTCGCTCTCTCAGGGCCTCGCTCGCGAGGGCCGCACCATTCTCGGCGGCGACGCCTCCTTCAGCGTTACCGCGCGGGAGCTGACGCCCGAACAGCAAGCGTTTTTCCAGGCGCGCGGGCGCCTCTCGGAAATCTCGCTGATGCGCGCCATGGCCCGGCGCGACGACGGCGAGGCGGCGATGATCGAGATCAAAGCCGTCGATCCCGCGACCTATCCCGCCTTCGGCGCGGTCGCGCTCGATCCCGCCGTCTCGCTCGCCGAGGCGCTGGCGGAGAAAGACGGCGTCGATGGAATCGCCGTCGATCCGATCCTGCTGGCGCGGCTCGACGTGAAGCTCGGCGACACGCTCTTGATCGGCAATAGTCGGATGAGATTACGCGCGCAGCTCATGAGCGAGCCCGATAAGCTCGCGGGCGGCGTCGGCTTCGGCCCGCGCGTGATGATGACGCGCAAAGCGCTTGTCGCCGCGGGGCTCGTGTCGCCGGGCTCTGTGGTGCGCAACGCCACGCGCATTACGCTGAACGGTAACGCCAGCGACGAGGAGGTGAAAGCCTTCGCCAAAGCCGCCGACGCCGCTTTTCCGCAGGCAGGCTGGGATTTGCGCACGCGCGACGCGGTCTCGCCGCAATTCTCGCGCAACCTCGATCGCTTCACCCAATTGCTGACGCTGGTCGCGCTGACGGCGCTGGTCGCGGGCGGCGCCGGCGTCGCCAACGCCGTGCAGGGCTTCGTCGAGCGCAAGCGCATGCAATTCGCCGTTCTGAAGGCGTTGGGCGCGACGGGCTCGCATGTCTTCGTCATCGCGCTCGCGCAGGTGCTGGCCGCGGCGGTTTTCGCGATCCTGCTCGGCCTTGCAGTGGGCGCCGTTATTCCTGTCGCCGCGGCGGAGACATTGAAGCAGCTTGCCGAGCTGCCCGTATCGGCGTCTCTCGATCTGCGCGGCGCGTCTTTCGGCGCGCTTTATGGGCTGCTCGTGACGCTGATCTTCGCGCTCGTTCCGCTGGGACGCGCGCATGAAGTCCCGGTCGCGGCGTTGCTGCGCGACGACACGCGCAGCATAAAGCTCACCCGCTACCGCGCCGGCGCCTGGGCGGCGGCGGCGTTGCTGGCCGCGCTGATCATCCTCTCCTCTCCCGATCTCAAGCTGGGGCTCGCTTATGTCGGGGCCGCCGCCCTCGCCTTCGGAGCCTTACGCGGAGCCGCCTGGCTCACCATGCGCGCGGCCCGCGCCGTGCCGCGTCCGCGCGATGCGCGTGTGCGTTTCGCCCTCGCCAATATCTGGCGGCCAAAGAGCCTCACGCCGGCGCTCGTCGTCTCGATCGGCCTGACCCAGACCTTGCTCGTCGCCCTCGCGCTCGTCGAAGGCTCGATCCACAATGAGCTCGCGCGCGCCGACGCCGGGGAAATCCCCAATTTCTATTTCATTGACGCGCCGAAAGCGGAGGCGCCGGCTTTCGCCGCCTTTCTGGCCGAGCAGGCGCCGGGCGCCAAGATCGAGCATGTGCCGATGATGCGGGGCCGCATCATCGAGATGAAGGGCGTTCCCGTCGAGAAAATAACCGTCGCGGAGGACGCCAAATGGGCGCTCGACGGCGATCGCGGCGTGACCTTCTCGACCGACCTACCGGCAAATTCTCGCCTCGCCGCGGGCGAATGGTGGCCGGCGGATTACAATGGCCCGCCGCTGGTCTCGCTCGAGGAGCGGGTCGCGGAGGGGCTCGGACTTTCGCTGGGCGACGAGATCAAGGTGAATGTGCTGGGCCGCGAGACAGTCGCGAAGATTACCAGCCTGCGCAAAGTCGACTGGCGCAGCTTCGGCATCAATTTCGTGATGGTGTTTTCGCCCAGCACTTTTGCGGCGGCGCCTTACATGGAGCTTTTCACCATCTCCTATGGCGCGCCGAGCGTCGCCGCGCGCGACGCGATGGACGCGCGCCTCGCGCGCGAGGCGGCGAAGCGCTTCCCAATGATCGTGTCGGTGCGCGTGAAGGACGCTTTGCAGGCGGTCGATAAAATCGCCGGGCAATTGGCGCTCGCCGCCCGGGCGGCGGCTGGGCTCGCGATCGTCACGGCTATTCTCGCCCTCGCCAGCGCCGTTGCGAGCGGTCAGCGGGCGCGGCTGCATGACGCCGTGGTGCTGAAGACCCTGGGCGCGACGCGTGGATGGCTTGCGACGACCTATGCGCTGGAATTCGGCCTCGTCGGGCTCGTCGCCTCGCTGATTGCGCTCCTTGCGGGCGCAGGCGCGGCCTTCGCCATGACGACCATGCTGATGAAGATCGACTTCGTTTTCCCGGTGGGCGCCGTGGCGGCGACAACCGCGGCGGCGCTCGCGGTCACGATCGCGCTCGGCCTTGCGGGCACCTGGCGCGTTCTGTCGCGTCGCCCGGGACCGGAGCTACGGGAGTTGTGAGCCTCAGGCGTCGACGAGCCGGAATTTGAAATCCGGAACGGCGGCGCTGCGGAGAACCTCTTCCGGCGCCTTGCGAGTCACGCTGCCCCAGCCCGTTTCGCTCGGGCCAAGATGGACGAAGGCCACGCGCTCATTGGCGTCGATGACCCAATATTCGCGCACGCCATGGCGCGCGTAGAGTTTGGCCTTCAAGTTGAGATCATAGGCGAGGCTGGAGGCGGCGACTTCGATGGCGAGCAGAATATCGGGGCCGCGAACGTCCTGGGTCCGGAGTCTCTTGGAATAGACCGCGATGTCCGGTTCGACGAAAGTGCTCGCAGACAAGAAGAAGGAGCTTTCGAAGCCGATCCTCAAAGTGTCCGGACACGATTTGGAAAGCGCCATGCCGAGCTCGGATTTGATCAGCTCATGCGCAGAATACTTCGGCCCCATGGGGACAATTTCCCCCTCGATCAGCTCAAAATTCTCATCTTCGGAAATGATGCCGGCGTCCTGCATGGCGACAATCTCGTCGACCGTGAAGGCGCGGCGGTAATATCCCTCGGCGGCTTTGGTGATGGTCGACGGCATTGAGCGACGGCTCCTCGCGCGTAACCTATCATAGGACAGGGCGCGCGGCGAGGAGCCGGCCGGCCGCCTCAACTTTGCGGCCGCTCATCCTGGAAATCCCGCGCCGGGTCCGCCGCGGCGCGCACCACGAAATCTACCTTTCCTTCCACAATATCGCCGTCGGTCGATAGCACCCGGTAACGAATTTGATAGGGCCCCGGCTTCAGCGCCGGCGCTGGAAGGGTCATTTCTCGCGAGGCTGTTTGCTGCGTCGTCTCGGCGATCACGGCGCCCTTGTCGTCGGTGAGCTTCACGACCGAGAAATGCGCGTCGGCCGTTGCCGAGAAGGCCAGCTTGATCCGCGACAACGGATGCATCACCTCCTGCCTCTTCGCCGGAACCGAGTCGATCAGATAAGCGTGAGCCAGAGCTGAAACCTGCGTTGCAGCCAAGGCGAGCGCGGCAATGGCGACCGTCTGCGGCAGCATCATGAGCCTTCCTCCTGCAAGGCCGCCACCTATCGCGGCCCGTGTGATTCAAACGTCTGGGCTGAGCCGTTGTTCGCTTCCAGTTTTGAATTTTTCTAAAAGGCGACCGCGACGCTCGCCCTTGCCCTTCCGCCCGCGCCGGACTAAAAGCACGCGATGCGTCGCCGGCCGAGAGGCCGTATCGGCGCTTTTTGGCTTGACCGCGCCGTATCCCGCGGGCGGGCCGCGGACTTCGACCCGGAAGCTGACGCCCGTGCCAGACAAGAGCGTGTTTTCGCTGCAGAATATCGGCGTTTCGATCCTCGCTGGCCTCGCCGCCGCGACGATCGCGCTCGTCGTCACGCGCGGCGGCGTCGGCGGGCTGATCTTCGCCCATCTCGCGCCGCTGCCGATCCTCATCGTGGCCTTTGGCTTCGGAATCATCCACGGCGCGACCTCGGCGATCCTCGCGACGCTGATCCTCTCGATCTACCCCCACCCTATCGTGGGCATGGGCTATGGCTTGCTGGTCGCCGGCCCGGCCTGGCTCGCCGCCTATGCGGCGTCGGGCGCGCCGCGAGGCGGCCGCGATCTGATCCGGGCGAATTTTTCGAGCTGGGCCTGTCTCGCCGCCGGGGGCGCGATCGCCTTCGCCGTCATCCTGTGGCTCGTCGTCGCCTCCGTCAGCAATGGCTCGCTCGACGAGGCTCTGAACCCGATCCGCGCCCGCGCCTTCATATTGCTCGACAATATGCGGCGCGACCAGCAGCTTCCCGAATCCTTGAACCCGACCGAGCTTTCAGGCCAGGTCGCCCTCGCCGTGCCGGCCTTTCTGGCGGGTTACGGGCTCTTTGTGCATGTCGCCAACATCTGGCTCGGCGCGGCCATCGCCCGCGCCTCCGGGCTTCTGACGCGTCCCTGGCCCGACATCGCCATGGAGTTCCGCCTTCCCCGCAGCGTGGGCGGGCTTTTCCTGACCGGCCTCGCGCTGACGTTTTTCCCTGGCCCGTCGGGAGCGATCGGCCTGGTTCTGGCCGCCACCATGGGCATGCTGCTGATGCTGCAGGGCCTTGCTGTCGTTCACATTTTCGTGCGCGGCTCCAAGTCCAGCGCATTGGTCCTCGCGATTCTCTATTTCATGCTCGGCTTCCTCGGATGGCCGATCGTGCCTCTCACTGTGCTCGGCGGCGCCGACACAATCTTCAACTATCGCGACCGCAAGACGGCCGCGGCGCCTGAAAATCCGGCGAAAAGCGATTGACAGAAGCCGGATTTTCCTGACAAAGGCGCCAACTCTCGGAGAAGAAGAAAATGGAAGTCATTCTGCTCGAACGCGTGGCCAAGCTCGGCCAGATGGGCGACACGGTGCGCGTGCGCGACGGCTACGCCCGCAATTTCCTCCTTGCGCGCGGCAAGGCGCTGCGCGCCACGGAAGGCAATAAGGGCCATTTCGAGACCCAGCGCGCTCAGATCGAGGCCCGCAATCTCGAGGCCAAGAAGGAAGCCGAGGCGGTCGCCGAGAAGCTCGACGGCCAGACCTTCGTGATCATCCGCCAGGCGGGCGAGAGCGGCCATCTCTATGGCTCGGTCGCCACGCGCGACGTCGCCGAGGCCGCGACGGCCGGCGGCTTCTCGCTCAACCGCAACCAGATCGTGCTGACCCATCCGATCAAGGCGCTGGGCCTGCACAGCGTGCCTGTGCATCTGCACCCGGAAGTCGACGTCAAGATCACGCTCAACGTCGCCCGTTCGGAAGAAGAAGCCGAGCGCCAGGCGCGCGGTGAATCGGCCACGGCGCGCGAAGAGACCTCCATGGACGATCTCGGCCTCGAGATCGGCGCGGCGCTGGCGGAAGCCGGCGACGTGGAGCTGTAAGAAGCTCTTCCGCTTTTTGGTTTTCGGCCCGGCGCTCGCAAGATCGCCGGGCTTTTTTCCTTGTCCGCCGAACCCGTCATTGCGAGCGCAGCGAAGCAATCCAGAGCCCCATCGCCGCCCTGGATTGCCGCGTCGCTGCGCTCCTCGCAATGATGATCGCGAAGCGATTCGCGCGGGCTGCAAGCCCTACAGCTTCCCCACAGCGTGATTCTTTTCTCCTCTGTGGAAAAGACTCGCAACTGGCGCCGCTAAACCATCGCTTAAGAGTCACGTCTGGCGCCCTTGCCTCGTTCATGCGAAGGTCACACTCGAACCGGCCGGCTTCCGCGTCGCGTGTTTGAAAGCTCCGGAATTTCATTCGCAATAAACGAGCCTCTATGCCGCCGATCGAACAATTGGCGGGCCGCCGCGCCTTTCAGGTCGCGCAGCCCGAGACGCCCGCCTATCGCACGCCGCCCCACAATATCGAGGCTGAACAAGCGCTGCTCGGCGCGATTCTCGTCAACAACGACGCCTTCGACCGCGTCTCGGATTTTCTCAAGCCCGAGCATTTCTCCGAGGAGCTGCACCGCCGCATCTATGAGACGACGGGTCAGCTCATCCGCGCCGGCAAGCTCGCGACCGTCGTCACCCTGAAGACCTTTCTCGCCGACATCGAGCTGCCGGCCGGCGTCACCATACAGGCCTATCTCGCGCGCCTCGCGGCGGAAGCGACGACCATCATCAACGCCGAGGATTACGGCCGCATCGTTCACGACCTCGCGACGCGGCGCGACCTCATCAGCATCGGCGAAAGCATCGTCAACACCGCCTTCGACTCGCCGGTCGACGCGAGCCCCCGCGCCCAGATCGAAGAGGCCGAGCGCAAGCTTTATTCAATCGCCGAGACAGGTCGATATGAGGGCGGCTTCCAGCGTTTCTCCGACGCGCTCACCATCGCGATCGACATGGCGTCGAGCGCCTATATGCGCGACGGCCACCTCTCGGGCGTTTCCACGGGGCTTGCGGATCTCGACGAGAAGATGGGCGGCCTGCAAAAGTCCGACCTCATCATCGTCGCCGGCCGCCCCGGCATGGGCAAGACGGCGCTGGCGACCAACATCGCTTTCAACATCGCCAAAGCCTATCAATATGAAACCGAGCCGGACGGCTCTCATAAGACCATCAATGGGGGAATTGTCGGCTTCTTCTCGCTCGAAATGTCGGCCGAGCAATTGGCCACCCGCGTCATCGCCGAGCAATCCGGCGTCGCGAGCTACAAAATCCGCCGCGGCGATCTCAACGAAGAAGACTTCCGTCGCATTGTCGACGCCTCGCGGGAGATGCAGAGCATTCCCTTTTACATCGACCAGAGCGGCGGCATTTCCATCGCGCAGCTTGTCGCCCGCGCTCGGCGCCTGAAACGCCAAAAGGGACTCGATCTGCTCGTCGTGGACTATTTGCAGCTCCTCTCCGGCTCGAAATCGCGCGGCGACAATCGCGTGCAGGAACTCACCGAAATCACCACGGGCCTGAAGGCGCTCGCCAAGGAACTGAACGCGCCGGTGATCGCGCTCTCGCAGCTCTCGCGTCAGGTCGAGTCGCGCGACGACAAGCGCCCGCAGCTCTCGGACCTTCGCGAGTCCGGCTCGATCGAGCAGGACGCCGACGTCGTGCTCTTCGTCTATCGCGAGGAATATTATCTGAAGAACCGCGAGCCGCGCGAAGGCACGGAAGAGCATATCCAATGGCAGGCCGAGATGGAGCGCGCTTATGGTCGCGCCGAGGCGATCATCGGCAAGCAGCGTCACGGCCCGACGGGCACGGTGGCGCTGGCCTTCGAGGCCGAGGTGACCCGCTTCTCCAATCTCGCGGACGAGGACAAGCTGCCGGCCCCGATGTAAATTAGCCTTGAAGAATACGGCAGTCTGCCGTATTCTTCATCCCATGCCCAAGAACGACACCGCCCGCCTTGAAGCCCGCCTCCCGGCAAGCGTCTACGCGACATTGAAGCGCGCCGCGGAGCTGCGAGGCCGGACGCTAACCGATTTCGTCGTATCGGCCGCGCATGAGGCCGCGCGTAAGGCAATTGAGGAAGAGGAAATTATTCGGCTTTCCGCGCAGGACCAACTCGCCTTCGCGCACGCCTTAATAAACCCGCCGGAGCCGAACGCAGCCTTGGAAAAGGCCAAGCGGGCGCATGCCAAAAATGTCGAAATGCGGTGACCCGCTTCTATTCGACGGCGCTCGGCGCCCGAGATCGCAGAGGCTTCTCGAGCGGCAACGCCAGGATTGACCGGTATTTCGCAAACGGCCTCGGACAGGACGTAAGGCGCAACTATGCGGCCTGCTACGTTCTCGTCGAAAAGTCCGATGAGAAGATCGCAGGATTTTATACCCTTTCATCAAGCGGCGTCCCGCTGCTCGAGGTTCCGCCCGACCTCGCCGGCAAGCTCCCCCGCTATCCGACCGTCCCCGCTGTGCTGATCGGCTGGCTTGCGCGAGATAAAGCCTACACTGGAGAGGGCGTAGGCGGCTTGCTCCTCTTCGACGCCTTCGCGAGAATTTGCGCGTCACCCATTGGCGCGCATGCGATTATCGTCGACGCCATTGATGATGCGGCGGCTGCATTCTACCGAAAATATCTCTTCAAGCCCTTCGCCAACAAACCTGACAGCCTGTTTCTACCGCTTACGACTGCTCGCCGCCTGATCGAAGCGGATCAGTAAAAAGGCCCCGCCAAAGAGCGAGGCCCAATGTCACAGCGCAGCGTCTGTCGCAGTCAGCGTTCCGCGACCGTCCACGTCTGTTTCGACCGATCGTAGCGGAAGCCCGGGGCCGAGCGGAGCTGATCCTTGTTGACGTTCATCGCGAGCCAGAACTTATTCTCGCGCTGCGTCGGCGTCACGGCGTCGAACGAAACGGCGACGTCCTTCTCGCCCATGCCGAGGAAGCCGCCGACCGACACGATCACCGCCTGCACCTTGCCCTCGCGATCGAGGAGCATGTCCTTGATCTCGCCGAGCTTGTTATCCTGCTGGTCGTAGACGTTCTGATCGTACCAATTGGAGACCGCCGAGGCGTGCTGCGGCAACGTCGTCATCAATTGCGCCGGGGCGCCTGTCGTCCCCATGGTCGCATTCGGTCCGCGCGTGCTCGATCCGGCGCCCGGCCCCATGGTCGTGCCGGAGGTTCCGCCGGTCGTGCCGCCCGTCGCCTGTGCATAGACGGCGCCGGCCCCCGCCGTCGCCAGCGCAGCCGCGAACATAATCGCTTTCAACATGTCTGTTACTCCGTCGTCGCAAGCGCGAGCCGCGAGCGTGCGATGTCGCGCGCCCGTTTCATGACTTCACGCTCTTCGAGGCTCTAGGCACGTGAGACTAGTGTCACGTGCCCCTACAACAGACGGGCTCGGGCGTTGTTCCTAGCTTGGCGGGGAGCGGGAGACGAAGCGATCTTGCAACTCGTCATTGCGAGCGCAGCGAAGCAATCCAGGGCAGCTACCGAGGTTCTGGATTGCTTCGTCGCTTCGCTTCTCGCAATGACGGTCTGGCGTGTAACCGCTTACCGCGGCAGCACGGCCCAATAATCGAGGTCGAGCAGCACCGCCGGGTCCGGCTTGCCGTCGGAGCCGTTCAGCGGGAACTCGGCGCAGGGCTTGTCCTTGGACGCGACGAGGCGCAGGCGCAGCGCGCCAATGTCGGTGCGGCCGGGGATCTCCGCCTTATCCAGCACCTCGCTCCAGGCGAAGATGGTGCCGCCGGCGAAGAGCGGATTGACATGCTTGCCGCCGTTCACCGCCGAGACATGGAAGACATTCTCCAGCCCGTTGAAGGACAGCGCGCGCGCCATGGAGATCACATGGCCGCCATAGATGATGCGTTTCCCGAAGCGGCCCTGCGATTCGTAATATTGGTTGAAGTGCACCTTGGAGTTGTTCTGGTAGAGGCGCGTCGCAAGCATATGCTCGGCCTCCTCGACGGTCATGCCGTCGATATGGTCGATCTTCTCGCCCACCTCATAGTCGCCCCAGAAGAAGGGCGAGCCGGCGAGCGCCTTGTCATAAGCCGCGACATTGAGCGACGGGACGGCCTTGCCGAGCTCGGACGGCGTTACGGCCTTGGGGAGGTCCGGCACGACGGTCGGGCCAACGGGCGCATCCTTGTCGCGCTTCTTCACCATCACCCAGCGGGCGTAGGAGAGCACCGTTTCGCCACGCTGATTCTTGCCTGTCGTGCGCACATAGACGACGCCGGTCTCCTTGTTGGAATTCTCCTTGAGGCCAATGACCTTGGAGGTCGCGTCGAGCGTGTCGCCCGGATAGACCGGCGCGAGGAATTTGAAATCGGCGTAGCCGAGATTGGCGAGCGCGTTGAGCGAAACGTCGGGCACCGTCTTGCCGAGCACCAGATGGAAGACCAGCATGTCGTCGATCGGCGCTTCTTGATAGCCGATCGCCTGGGCGAAAGCCTTGGACGACTGCACGGCGAAACGCGGCAGATAGAGCGCCGTATAAAGCGCGACCTCGCCGACTGTGACAGTGCGCGGCGCGGCGTGGCGCAGCACCTGGCCGATCTTGAAGTCCTCGAAGAAATTGCCGACGTTGATTTTCGACTTGCTCATTTCCCTAGCCGTTTGTTGGCGCCAGCTTTGCCAGCGCATCGAGGTAGCGCGCGGGGTCGCCCGCGACAAAAAGCTTCTTCACGCGGCTCGTTTCGCCGGAGCGAATCGTCACCGCTTTTTTGGGCGCCGACAGCGCCTTGGCGATCAGCTCGATCAGGGCGGCGTTGGCGCGTCCGTCCTCGGGCGCTGAGCGCACCCGCGCCTTGAGAACGCTTTTGCCGTCCGAGAGCGTCTCGATCCCGTCTATGGCGTCGCGCCCGCCCTTGGGCGTCAATCGCAGCCAGAGCGTGACGCCGTCGGGCTCAACCGTCCAGGGCGGCTCAGCCATAGACCAGGGTGCGGGAAATAATGTCGCGCAGGAACTGCAGGGCGAGCAGCAGAATCAGCGGCGAAATGTCGAGGCCGCCGAACGCCGGCACGATGGAGCGGATCGGCCGCAACGCCGGCTCGGTGAGGGCGTCGATCGCGCGCCAGATCGTCTGCGCGGCCTGGGAGCGCATATTAATCACGTCGAAGGCGGCGAGCCAGGACAGGATGACAGAGATGATCAACACCCACCAATAGAGGTCGATGATGGTGAGAAGCAGATTCGCAACCGCGTAAGACATGCCTTCGTCCCGCAAATGATGGGCTCGGCGCCTTCCTAGCCTCCCCGCCCCCGCGCGGCAACCTTTTGCGACGCCGCAAGCTTATGTGCGAAAAATGACGTTCGGCGTCGATCGGCGATTGACAGAGAAAGGCGCGACCTTTATCCACCCGCCTCGGAGCGGGGCTGTAGCTCAGATGGGAGAGCGCTGCAATCGCACTGCAGAGGTCGGGGGTTCGAATCCCCCCAGCTCCACCAAAAGACCCCAACGAAATCATAGGCAAAGAAAGAAGCGCCTCAAGGCGGCGGGGAAGTGCGCGCGAACGCGTCGTTGCGAGCGCAGCGAAGCAATCCAGAGCCCCGTCCCTGCCCTGGATTGCCGCGTCGCTTCGCTCCTCGCAATGACGATCGCGCGACAATTGCCCTCGCCTCCCACCTCGCCGGCTACGCGATCCAAGTTCGAAAAGACCACTGCTCTGCCAGGCAGGCGTCTAGTTCACCAGGAATGGCGAGGACCGGTGTGAGCGCTCTTATCGTCGCACTCATCATGGTTTGCGTCGGCGGAATTTGCATGCGCCGCGCCCTGTCTCGCGCCTGGCGCCCGGACGAGCAAGAACGCTGGGCTTTCCTGCTCTTTTGCGGACTCTTCGGCGCCGGGAGCGTCATTCAGGGCTTGGCGACGAGCAGCGACGCGCCACTGCTTTCGGTGCGGGTCTTCGCCGGTCTTCTGCTTCTGGCGAGCGCCGGTATCGCGATTAAACGCGGTAACTAACCTCTGCGGCTGTCTGCCTTAGCGGCTGCCGCGCTCGCCAAAATACGGAGGCTCCGGCGGGCAGTCGGGCGTCGCGCACCTCGGCTTGTAGGCATAAGGGATCATCGCGACGATAAACATCGCGACGCCCAGGACGATGATCGCAAGTCTGTAATTCATGGCGGCCCTCTTCGTGATCTGTTTGGGCCCAGGGCGCCTTTGCGTCCGTGACAATGTCGCTCAATCGCCGGGCGAGCGTCCGCCTGCCTTTGGCCAGCGTCCATCAGCCACGTCATGCCCGCGCTTGTCGCGGGCATCCACGCCAGGACATTGCGACACGCGAGGAAAAGAAACGGCGTTGTTCCGCTCATCTTTTTAGGCTTTTCCGCGTGCGCGGCGTGGATGGCCGCGACAAGCGCGGCCATGACGTCGGGATAATCCGAATTCGGAGCCCTGCGTCAGCGTCGCCTTCAGTGACGGCGCCGCAGACGGCAATTTGAATTTAGGCAGGGTTGATTACGGCCAGCGCCCACCGATTTCCCCTCGCATGCTTGTCGGGAAAGCGCAGGCGAGAAATGGCCCGTATCCAGTTTTACAAATTAGCGATTGGCGGTGGCGTTGGGCGCCTCGTGGGGAGCGTCTCCATGCCGCCATTCGCCGATGAACCGGCGTTCGTTGCATGGGCGCAGGAGGAGCTTCCTGACAGACGCGCAAGCCCCAATATCTGGGAATGGCCCGAAGCGGTTCGCGCGATTGACGAATCCGGGGCCGAGCTATTCCGCTGGACCATCTGGATCAGATCCAAGCTGGGAAGCCGCTTACCAAAGCGAATTGAACTAGAAACGGGTCAGGACGAGCGCCGCACCGTCTTGATCGCCGCCATCGGCTGTCCCGAGCGCTCGGCGATCTCCCGGTCCTGCGCTTCGAGGGCTGCGCGCGCGGGCGCGTCGCCGTCGAGCCCGCCGAGAATTTCCTTCGGAACGCGGCGATTGGAGCGCTGGCTGCCGTCTTCATAGATCACATCGAAAAGGACGAATTCGCTCTTCGAAGCCGGTTTACGAGCCATGGCTGAGCTCTCCTTTGGTGCAATTAGCGCGCTTTCTCATCGCTCGCATGTTTCCATGCGAGCGGAAAGCGCGCTAGCAGCCGGCCACGACCGTGGCCGGCGTGAGCGTCAATTGGCCTGGGCTGCGGGCGCAGGCGCCGCCGGACGCGGCTTCGTGGGGCGGGCCTTGCTCTTGGGCGCCGGCAGGAGCCCCTCGCGCTGCGCCTGCTTGCGGGCAAGCTTGCGGGAGCGGCGAACGGCTTCCGCCTTCTCTCTCGCGCGCTTCTCCGAAGGCTTTTCGTAAGCGCGGCGCAGCTTCATTTCCCGAAACACGCCTTCGCGCTGCAACTTCTTCTTGAGCACACGAAGCGCTTGATCGACATTGTTGTCGCGAACCAGAACCTGCACGAGTTCTCCGATCTGAAAGTGAGGGACGGCCCCCCTACTGAGACGCCACATGACGCGCCCCGATGCTCCGGCATCGAAGCGAAAGCTGCGAGAACTCGGATATCGGGAAGATCTCAGGGTAGGGACTTCACGTTCGACCGCCGAACGACCCTGTCCCCTCTCCTGTATGGTACTGCGCCGGCGAGCGCCAGTCTAACAGCGCCTAACCGGGATAATTGGCGGCGTTTTCCCGGCGCCCGCTCATTTTGGGCCGGTCGCACGCCACCCAGGCCGGGGACCGCCGTTGGCGAGAGCGTGCAAAGACCGCGGTTGCGCGAATGATCAAAGCGTGCTCCAAAAGGGCAAAGCCTAAAATGGCCTTGACCAGCATGCGGCTGCGCCGCAATTTCCTGGTTTTCCGCGCCCCTGACGCTCTTGTCACCGCAGACTGACGGTGATTCGCCCCTATCCGCGCACGACAGAAGCGCCCTGTCGGCGAGACACTCAACTTTCCAGGCCCCTCACGCAATGACTTTCTTCGACGCGAGCCCCGCGCTCGCCCGTGCGCTCGAAGAGCGCAACTACACAGCGGCCACGCCCGTTCAGGCCGCGGTCCTGGCGCAGGCGCGCAGCGGCGACATGCTCGTGTCGGCGCAGACCGGCTCGGGCAAGACGGTCGCCTATGGATTGGCCATCGCCCCCACGATTCTCGGCGACACCGGGCAGATCGCCGACGCGCGCGCGCCCATCGCGCTCATTGTCGCGCCGACGCGCGAGCTCGCGCTTCAGGTCGAGCGCGAGTTGAGCTGGCTCTACAAATATGCGGGAGCGCGCATCGTCGCTTGCGTCGGCGGCATGGATGCGCGCCTCGAAAGACGCAAGCTGTCGGAGGGCGCCCATATCGTCGTCGGGACGCCGGGACGTCTGCGCGATCACATCGAGCGCGGCGGATTGAATGCGTCGATGCTCAAGGCGGTCGTACTCGACGAAGCCGATGAAATGCTCGACCTCGGATTTCGCGAGGACCTCGAGTTCATCCTGGAAGCGTCGCCTGTCGAGCGACGCACCTTGATGTTCTCGGCCACCATGCCGAAAGGCATCGCCGCGCTCGCCCGGCGCTATCAGCGCGACGCGCAGCGGATCGACGTCGCCGGCGGTTCGCGCGGCCACTCCGACATCGAATACAGGGCGATCCGCGTGGCGCCGCACGAGACGGAGCTGGTGACCGTCAATCTCTTGCGCTACTTTGAGGCGCCGACCGCGATCGTCTTTTGCAACACGCGCGAGTCGGTCAGGCATTTACACGCAACCTTGCTCGAGCGCGGGTTTTCAGCGGCGCTTTTGTCGGGCGAACTCAGCCAGCACGAGCGAAACCACTCGATGCAGGCGCTACGCGACGGGCGGGCGCGCGTCTGTGTCGCCACGGATGTGGCGGCGCGCGGCATCGACCTGCCGAATCTGGATTTGGTGATCCACGCAGACCTTCCGCACGACGTCGAAGCCCTGCAACATCGCAGCGGGCGCACCGGCCGCGCCGGCCGCAAGGGCGTCAGCGCGCTTCTCATCCCCGCCTCGCGGCGCCGACGCGCCGAGCGGCTACTGGCCGACGCGGGCGTGGGAGCGCATTGGAGCGGGCCGCCAACCGCCCAGCAAATCCTGGATTTGGACCAGGACCGGATGCTGAAGGATCCGCTTCTGACGGAAACTCCAACGGAAGACGACTTTCACATGGCGGAATTGCTTCTCGCCGAACGTACGCCGGAGCAGATCGGCGCGGCGCTGGTCCGACTCTACCGCTCCCGTCTTCCGTCGATCGAGGAGGTCGTGGATCCCGGGGAGGAACCTGCCCGCCGCGATACGCGCAGCAAGCCGCGTCTCTCCGCCACTCAAATGTGTGAAGAGGCGCGCAAACGCCCGCCTTCGGTCAGCCTGTCCGAACCCGGCGTGTGGTTCCGCCTCGATATCGGCCGCAAGAAGAACGCCGATCCGAAATGGCTGTTGCCGATGCTCTGCCGGAAAGGCGACGTTGCAAGGCAGGATATTGGCGTCATTCGTATTTTCGACCATGAAACGAAAGTCGAAATCTCGTCGCGCGCGGCGGCGCAATTCGCCGCGAACATGCGCCGTCCTGGCGGCGACAATATTCGCGTCGAGAGATTGAGTGGTTCGTCTGAGGGCAAGTCGCGCAATGACGCGACGCCCAAAAGGCAAAAAGAACCAAGAAGCAAAAGTCAAAAAACTGGTCAGAACCGAACGCGGTGACAATCGGACCGGCGGAGAATCGACTGCCCGCTCTTGAGCATCTTTTAATAACCAATCGGATACTTATCTTTGGCTGCATGGCCGATATTTGGCTTGGAAGCGCCGGAACGGGGCGAGACGCCCGGAGCGTCTTCCGGTTCGGGCTTACACAGGAACAGGAGAAACGAGTGGCTAGAGTGACAAACAAGCGGTCGTCTTATCTTTACGGCTTCAACGAGTATCGCCGCGGCGATGCGTTCATTTATCTCGGCGTTCCATTCGAGCGCGTGCGCAACGCGGCCAAAATGTACGGCTCTCGCAATAAAATGCGCTTCGAGATCACCGAGACAAAAAAAGGCGCGAGGGTCGAGCGCATCGCCTAACGCGCCTGTCTGAAGGCGGCGCATCAAAAGTTGGACAGATTTGGCATCAAGCGTCGGCTGAGTTGCTTCGACACAGCGGCGAGCAGGCGCTTTATCTGCAATCGATCGTGTGCGCTCATACGAATATCGCTTGGCGCGATGCGCAGATCCGCCAGCAGCGCCGCTGCTAGCCGATTGCCTGCAAAGCGGGTAATCGCGTAGCGTCGAGCCATAGCAAACGCCTGGAAGTGGCGCAGCAATCATGCTCGATCGAATGCTGTGGCCATTCGATACTCCCGCTCTTGCGACGCGCGCGAGGGCGCCATCGGCCTTGCCCTGGGAAGTTCAACAAACAGGCCCCGAAGCAGCGCGCAACGGGGCCGGCGTATTTCCGTAAATAAAGTGACGGTGCGCCGATCGCCGCGCGTCTACTTGCCCATGCGCCTACTTGCCCATGCGTCTACTTGCCCATCATGACCGCCATCGCGTCCTTGATGTCCTCGACGGTCACGAAGCCTTTGCGACCCTTGTCGATCTTCTCGAAATTTGCCGAAACGCGCGGCATGCCGGCCTTGGCCTCTTCCGCGGTGAGCTTGCCGTCGCCGTCCTTATCGGCGGCGGCGAATTTGCTCTCCATGGCGGCGAGCTGTGCGGCGTTCTGCGCCTGCGCGGCGCCCAGTCCGATAAAGATCGTCGCACCAACGGCCATTGACAGGCCGGCGTATCCTTTCCTCATCTCGTCATTCCTCCCTAACGCCCAGATTCAAAAGCTGGAGCGCATTCCTTTCGCAAGAGTCTACCAACTTTTGCGGAATGCGCTCTAGCGGCGATGAACGAGCGAGTGTCGCGCATGGCCGCCACGGCGTCAAAAAGGGGCCGATTCGCGCCCGGAGGCGCTTTTGGCCGATCGGAAAAAGCGCGCAGGGCGTTTGAGACGCCAACGGCGCCGCCCGCCGGGCACGGCGCCCGCGTTCGACGAAAGCCATGAAAATCCAGGGTGAAAGGCCACTCGTCGGCTGGCGGCGGCAAGGGCCTGAAACCGCTTGGCGTCCACAAACAAAGTCTCAGAATTGCTACGATCCTCCAATACACGTATCTGTGAGGCTGCTTGACACGGCAGCATGAGCACAGCGATTTTTTGGGAGGAACGCATCGAATGGCGCGTGTTTTATCGACCATTGTGACGGCTCTCGTCGCAGGCGCGATCGGCTTCGGCCTCGGCGTCTATGCGGCGCCGAGCGAGGGCGTCGCCTCTCTGAGGGCGGCGATCGAGAAATTGACGGCGCCGAAGACCGAAGAGGCGCCTGCTGGAACGGCCCCTGCGGAGCCCGCCGCGGCGGAGGAAGCGCCGAAGGAGTCGGACGTTTCGACCGCCCCCGCGGCCGAGTCCGCCCCCGCCGAGACGCCGGCGGCCGTCGAGGCGCCCGCGCCGCAGGAGCCGCAGCCTGCTCCCGCCGCTGCCGAGACCTTTACCCCCGCGCCCCTTCCCGCGCCTGCCGCCGCGCCGCTTCAAAGCGAGCCGGCCGCCGCCGAGGCGCCCGCGCCGGAAGCCGCTCCTAAAGCCGAGGCGAAGCCGAAACCCAAGCCGAAGCCCAAGCCCAAGCCCAAGCCGAAGGCCAAGCCCAAATCGGCTCCCGCCGACGCGCCGGCCGAGGCACCCGCGCCGCAGCAGTAATCGGCTAAAAATATTTTCGGCCGGCGCCCAGCGCCGGCCGTTTTGCCAAGCTTGTCGGAAGCAGCCTGAACCGCGCGCGGCTTACGCGCCCCTGCGAAACTTCGGCGACCGGCAGGTGACGTTCAATTCATCGAACGATCATCGCAGCTCCACAAAACTCTCATGGCTCTCTCACATGACGCCGCTAGCAATCTGGCGATGCGGTGCGATCGCGCGCTTTCTGGGCACCCGGAAATCGCGCCATTCCAACAATCGGGGGAATGTCATGGCGAATGAGACGACGCGGAACGCCGGAGCCGGTTCGGCGGAAAAGAAAGAAAGCTACACGGGCAAGATCGCCGGCGGCCTGGTCGGCGCCGTAATTGGCGGCGCAATCGGCGCCATCCTGCTCGGCGCTTACGCCGTCCTCCCGATCGCCGTCATGGTCGGCGTCGTCGGCGTGGGACTTGGCTCGGTCTTCGACTGAAAACAGTCGGAGGGCGTTTTCAGGCGTAAGCATTTGAGCGCGTGTTGCTCGAAAAATAACTTATCGTTTTCTGCGCGTAATCGCCTACTTGAGGCCTCGCTCCCGCGGCGGGGCCTTTTTTGTCCGGCCATGGACCGCGAGCCTTCAGGCTCGCTCGAGGAAATGCGAGCCTGAAGGCTCGCGGTCCTGCCACTTGACGCCGGGAGAAAATGTCTAGAACATTAGGAGAACAAAAATCTCCGTCCACGCCATGCCGCCGCCCCGTTACGCAGAGCTTGCGACCACCACCAATTTCTCCTTCCTGCGCGGCGCGTCGCATCCGGAAGAGATGGCGGCGACGGCGTTGGCGCTCGGGCATTGCGGCATTGGCGTCGCCGACCGCAATTCGCTCGCGGGCGTGGTGCGCGCCTTCGCCTATTTGCGGGCACATCAGGAAAGCATCGGGGATTTTCGCCTTGCGGTCGGCGTGCGGCTCGTTTTTCGCGACGAGACGCCGGACATTCTCTGCTACCCCAAGGACCGCGCCGCCTATGGGCGCCTGTGCCGGCTGCTGACGCGCGGCAATATGCGAACCGAGAAGGGCGACTGCGCGCTTTTTCTCGCCGATCTTCTCGACTTCGCCGAAGACCAGCACTTCATCCTCATGGAGAATGGCGCGCCGCCCCCCGCCCTGTTGGAGGCGGCGCGGGGCCGCGTCTGGCTGGCGGCGACCGCCCTTTTCGGCCCGCGCCCGCGCGCGCGGCTGCTCGGCCGCATCGAGCTTGCGCAAAATCTCGGCCTGCCGCTCGTCGCGGTGAATGACGCGCATATGCATGTCGTGGAGCGCCGCCCGCTCGCCGACGCGCTGACCTGCATCCGGGAGAAGACGACGCTCGACGAAGCTGGTTTTCTCCTCGTCGCCAACGGAGAGCGGCATTTGAAAAGCGCCGCCGAAATGGCGCGGCTCTTCATTGACGCGCCAGGCGCCGTCGACGAAAGCGCGCGCTTTCTGCAAAGGCTCGACTTCCGCCTCACCGATCTCGCTTACGAATATCCCAGCGAATTGCGCGAGGGCTTTGCAAGCGAGCAGGAAGCGCTCGAAGCGCTCTCGCGCGACGGCGCAAAGGCGCGCTACCCGCAAGGCGTTCCCGATCATGTCTCGGCATTGCTCGAACGCGAGTTGAGGCTCGTCGCCGAGTTGAAATACGCAGCCTATTTCCTCACCGTGCACGACATCATGCGCTTCGCGCGAAGCAAGGGAATCCTCGCGCAGGGGCGCGGTTCGGCGGCCAATTCCGTGATCTGCTTTTGTCTCGGCGTCACGGAAGTCGATCCAACGAAGCACGACCTGCTCTTCGAGCGCTTCGTTTCCGCCGCGCGCAACGAGCCGCCCGACATCGACGTCGATTTCGAGCACGAACGGCGCGAGGAAGTGATCCAATATATCTACAGCCGCTTCGGCCGCGAGCGCGCGGGGCTCGCCGCCGCCGTCACCACCTATCGCGGCAAGAGCGCTATTCGCGAGATCGGCAAGGCTTTCGGCCTGTCGAATGATCTCGTCGGCCGCCTGTCGTCGGCGGCCTTCGGGCGCGGCAGCGAGCGCGGTAAGCGCGGAGAGGATATTACGAAACTCGGCCTCGACGCATCCGAGCCGCGCTTCGCCAAGGCGCTGGCGCTCGCCGAGGAGATCGAAGGCTTTCCGCGTCATCTGACGCAACATTCCGGCGGCTTCGTCATCACGCGCGAGCGCCTCGATGAAGTCGTCCCCGTGGCGCCCGCCGCCATGGAGGGCCGCAGTACGATCGAATGGGACAAGGACGATCTCGATGCGCTGGGCCTGCTCAAGATCGACGTGCTGGCGCTCGGCATGCTCACCTGCCTGCGCAAGGGGCTCGATCTTCTCGCGCAGCATTACGGGATCGCGCATCGCCTCTCGTCGATCCCCGCCGAAGACGAGCGTGTCTACGCCATGATCTCGCGCGCCGATACTGTGGGCGTCTTCCAGATCGAAAGCCGCGCGCAAATGTCCATGCTGCCGCGGCTCAGGCCCGCTTGCTTTTACGATCTCGTCATCGAGGTCGCGATCGTGCGCCCCGGCCCCATTCAGGGCGACATGGTGCACCCCTATCTGCGCCGCCGCATGGGCAAGGAGCCGGTCTCCTATCCTTCCAAAGAGCTCGAGCAGGTGCTCGGCAAAACCCATGGCGTGCCGCTGTTTCAGGAGCAGGCGATGCGCATCGCCATTGTCGCGGCGGGCTTCACGCCCTCGGAAGCCGACCAGCTTCGCCGCGCCATGGCGACCTTCAAACGCGCCGGCCTCATCGGCGGCTTTCGCGACAAGATGATCTCCGGCATGACGCAGAAGGGCTATGCGCGGGAGTTCGCCGAGCGCTGCTTCAGCCAGATCGAGGGCTTCGGCACTTACGGCTTTCCGGAAAGCCATGCGGCCTCTTTCGCGCTGCTCGTCTACGCCTCGGCCTGGCTCAAATGCCGCTACCCGGACGTCTTCGCCTGCGCCTTGCTGAATTCGCAGCCCATGGGTTTCTACGCCCCCGCGCAGATCGTGCGCGACGCCAAGGAGCATGGGGTCGAGGTGCGCGAGGTGGATATTAATGCGTCGGATTGGGATGCGACGTTGGAGGCGGGTGAATCCCAAGGAGCAAATGACGGTCAGGGGAGCATGGCGACCAATACCTCCCCTTTACGGGGAGGTCGGCGGCCGCAGGCCGCCGGGTGGGGTTCGAGCCGCAACGACGCTGATGGGGCCTTACCCCACCCGTCGCAGCTTCGCTGCGCCACCCTCCCCGTAAAGGGGAGGGATGAACTCACCCCCAGCGTCCGTCATTCCCCCAAGTCTCTCCACCCCCGCCACGCCGAGATGGAAGGCGACATTATCGGCGACCGCGCCATCCGCCTCGGCTTCCGCCAGATCAGGGGCGTCGCGGAGGAAGACATGCGCCGTCTCGTCGCGCGGCGTGGCAAGGGCTACGATTCCGTTCGTGACGTCTGGCTGCGCGCGGAACTCTCCCCGGCGGCGATCCAACGCCTCGCCGAAGCCGACGCCTTCGCCTCTCTCGGCCTCTCGCGCCGCGATGCGCTCTGGGCGGCGGCGGGGCTCAATCGCGTCGGCGACAAGGACGATCTGCCGCTTCTGCGCGCGCTCTCTTTCACGCCGCTGGAGCCCGACGCGCATCTGCCGCCCATGCCGCCGGGAGAGGAAATCGTCGAGGATTATCGTTTCCTCTCCCTCTCGCTCAAAGGCCATCCCGTGGCCTTCCTGCGCTCCCGGCTGGAGGCGCGCGGCGCCCTGCCCTGCGAGGCGCTCTCGCGCTTCCCCGACGGCGACGGGCGGCGGGTCACGGTCGGAGGGCTCGTGCTGCTGCGGCAGCGGCCGGGCACGGCCAAGGGCGTTGTCTTCATGACGATCGAGGATGAGACGGGCCAGGCCAATATCATCGTCTGGCCGAAGCTTCTGGAGCGCCAGCGCGCCGAGATCATCGGCGCCCGCTATGTCGCCGTCACCGGCCGGCTGCAGAAGGAATCGGGCGTGATCCATGTGGTCGCGCAGCGCGTCGACGACCTCTCCGCCGATCTGCGCCTCCTGGAGGCGATGCGCGTCTCGAAAGGCGAGGCGATGCCCAAGGCCCGCAACTTCCACTGAAACGCAAGCGAAACCTTTTCACATTAAAAGCATTATCACTCGGCTGCTTGGCCGAAAACCAAAACAAATTTCGAAGGGAGTATTCGAATGCGACTCAACAAAAGCCTCGCTCTTGCTGCTATCTCTTTGTCTCTCGTCGCGGGCGCCGCCTCGGCTGCGCCCGTCACAAGCCCCGTCAATGTGCGGTCAGGCCCGAGCCCGAAATGGCCCGTCATCGCCACCATCCCGGCCGGCGCCGATGTGCAGGTCCTGCAATGCGGGGGCGGCTGGAAGCGCGACTGGTGCAAGGTCTCCTTCGGGCAAATCAGCGGCTATATCGCGGCGGGCGTGCTCGCGCCGTCCGGCAATAATGTCGAGATCGCGCCGGTCGTCACCTCGGAGCTCGCCAATCTCTATAAGGGCCCGGGCATGAAATATAAGGTCATCGGCGCGGTGCCGGGCGGTTCGAGAGTCAATAAGGGCGCCTGCTATGCGGGCTGGCAGGCGAACTGGTGCCAGGTCAATTACAACGGCACGGTCGGCTATATGATGGAAAGCCTGCTGCAGCGCGAAGGCGCCCTCTTCCCGATGTGAGCCGGGCGGCATCCGCCTTTTGAAAGACTGGCGCGAAACTTCTATCTTCCCCCCGATCCAGGGAGAAAGATGATGAACGCGCCAGTCGAACATGCCGCCGAGCGCGTCTCTGCGCTGCTGCGCCGCGTCGTCGCGCCGAACGGCGGGCCTTTCACCTATAAGGGAACCTGCAGCTATATCGTCGGGCACGGCGAGGTCGCCATTATCGACCCCGGCCCCGCCGATCCGCGCCACCTCGACGCCCTGCGCGCCGCGATCACGGGCGAGCGGCTGAAATATATTCTCGTCACCCACACGCATCGCGACCATTCGCCCGCCGCCCGCGCCTTGAAGGAAGCGACCGGCGCGACGATCGCCGGCTGCGCGCCCTATACCCCCTCGCCCAACATCGCCATCGTCGGCCCCGGCCTCGACGCCTCGCATGACGCGGCCTATGCGCCCGATCTCATTCTCAGAGAGGGCGACCGTCTCGATCTTCCCGACGCGACGATCGAAACGCTGGAGACGCCCGGCCATACGGCGAACCATCTCTGCTTCGCCCTGCTGGAGGAGAAAGCGCTTTTCACCGGCGACCATATCATGGGGTGGTCGACCACGGTGGTGGCGCCGCCGGACGGCTCCATGGCCGATTACATGGAATCGCTCGAAAATCTGCGGCTGCGCGACGATCGCATTTTCTGGCCGGGCCATGGCGAGCCGGTGCGCGATCCCACCCGCTATCTGCGCGCCCTCGTCCACCACCGCCACGCCCGTGAGGCGGCGATCCTCCAACGCCTGGCCGAGGGCGACGACACCATCCCCCAGATGGTCGCGCGCCTTTATGAGGGCGTCGACAAGCGACTCCACGGCGCCGCTGCCATGAATGTCTTCGCGCATTTGGAGGATTTGGTCGGGCGCGGATTGGTCGAAAGCGAGGGCCCGCCGCGACCTGCGGGACGATATTCGCTCAGGTGACACGAGATCCGCTTGATTGGTCGAGCGTCGTTCGGACACACAGGAATCACCGCCGTCATTGCGAGGAGGCGGAGCCGACGAAGCAATCCAGGGCCGCATCGCCGCCCTGGATTGCTTCGCTTCGCTCGCAATGACGGGCGTTGAGCAAAACCGGCGCTCTTGTGGCTCTGGATTCCCGGTCGGGCTTTCAATGACACGCGCCCGATGCGAGCTGTTCAAACGGAAATGGTAGGAGCGGACTACGGCGTCTCGCCTTCCGGGAGCAATATCACCACCTCGTTCTTGTGCACGCGTCCGAGGCTCTTGCGCGTTTCCTCGTCGAGAATATCGGCGTCGATATTCTCTCCCTTGATAAGCGCGATTCTGGCTTCCCATTGCATGCGCTGCAGCTTCAGCATGTCGCGTTCGAGGCGGAGCTGCGCGAGCTTCTGCTCATATTCTTCGCCGGTCTTGAGACCGCGCTGGCCGTGGACGCCATGCCAGACAAAATAGCTCGCGACCGCGCCGGCCGCACAAAACAGCGTGACGGGCAAGATCAGCGAGCGAAGAAACAGGCGGAGTCGGTGCATGAGCAAAACGCTAGCGCCGACTCCTATCGTTATCGTTAACGGGCCGTCAAAGCCGGGCCCGCTTTATCGGCGCCCGCCTCTCGCCACGCGCTCGATCTCGGCGCGCACCAGCCGCTCGACGATGACCGGAAGATTGTCGTCGAGCCATTGCTTGAGCATCGGGCGCAGCATCTCCTGCGCATATTTCTGAAGGAGGCCGCTGTCGTTGAGGATCATGCTCGCAGCGAGCGTCTGGAATTGCGAAGCGACCGAGGAGGCGGCCTCGGCCGAGACCAACGGCGCGTCTTCGGCTTCATATTCGACGAGGTCGGCGCTGTCGTCGTCGACGTCGTCCGCCGGGGCTTCGGGGGCGAAATCCACCGGCTCGGAAAGCTCCGGCTCCTCGAGATAATCGTCTTCTTCTTCCGCGTCCGTCTCCTCGACCAGTTGGACGGGTTCCGGCGCGCGGTTCAGACGCAGCGGCAGCGATCTGATCTTGGCCGCGGAAGCGAGATGCGGCTCTTCTTCGGCGGCAGGCGCCGGCTGCAGGGCGGCTTCCGGCGCAACAGCCTCCGGGACGAGAGCGGCGGATTGCTCTGCGATGGCGCGCTCGGCGTCGCGGCGGCGGCGCTCGTCACGCTCGCGCCGCGCGCCCGGAAGCGTGTCGTCGTCGGCGATGATGCGGCGGATGGAAGCGAGAATTTCCTCCATCGACGGCTCGTGCGCGCGCATCTCTTCATGGATTGAGGGCGACGGGGCGGAAGCGTTCGCTGCGCTCATGGAGTGCTTTCTCGAAATGGTTAGCGTTGTGTTCTAGGACGCAAAGGTCGATTAATCAGTGACCCTCGCCCGCCTCCGAATCAACACGGCGTTACCGAATTCCACACCTTTCGGGTCACGCTGTCACCATTTCAGATCATCGCCCGTCCGGCGTGTCCGTTCCGATCCACTTCAATTTGACTTGTTCGTAGTGGACGCCAGGGTCGTAAAGCGCCACGTCGAGATTGATCTCCTGCGCCGACAAACGGCCAATGGAGCCGAGCGCGGCGTAAGACGCCACCACGCGATCACGCTGCGAAATCACCAGCCCCACGCGCGCATTGAGCAACGCCTGCTGGGCGTTGAGCACGTCGAGCGTCGTGCGCTGGCCGACCTTCGCCTCCTCGCGCACGCCGGAAAGCGCGGTCTCCGCCGCCTTTACAGCCGCCTGCTGCGAGATGATGGAGGCCTTCGCCGTCTCGAGCAATCCGTAGCTCGACACCACGCTAGCGCGCACGCTGTCGCGTTGCAGGTCCGCGTTCAAGCGCGCCTGGCCGAGCTGCTCCTTGGCCTGGCGGATCGAGGCGTATTCCGCGCCGCCCTGATAGAGCGGCACGTTGAGCTGGCCGGTCGCCGCCGCCGAAAACTGCCGCGATCCGGGAAAGCCGAGGAACGAGTCATATTGGTTCGAGACCTGCGCATTGACCGACAGGGTCGGCGACAGCGCGCTCTCCGCGACCTTCACGGCGAGCTCCGCCGCATCGACCTGATGCAGCGCCGAAACGACGCCCGGGTGCTCCGCGAGCGCGATGGCGATGGCCTCGTTCAGCGATTTGGGAAGGAGCGGCTCCAGCGAACGGCCGGGCTCGAGATGGCTCGGGTCATTGCCGATGAGCTGATGATAATTGGCGATGCTCGTCTTGAGCTGCGCTTGCGCAGCGTAGAGATCGGAGCGCGCCTGGGCGAGCGAGGCTTCGGCCTGCGCTACGTCGGTGCGCGTCACCTCGCCGACATCGAATCGGTCGCGGGTCTGCTTGAGCTGCTGTTCGAGAACCGAAATGTTGTTCTTGCGCAGATTCACCACCGCCGTGTCGCGCAGCACGTTCATATAGGCGGTGGCGCCGTTTTGCAGGATCGCCTGCTCGGTGAGACGCATCGTGGCGCGCGCGGCGAAGACGCCGGACTCGGCCTGGCGCATGGAGTTCGCGGTGCGTCCGCCGTCGAAGACATTCTGCGTGATGTTGAGCGTGGCGCCGCGCGGCCAGCCGACGAATTCGTCGCCGAAATATTGCCGCTGGCCGGTCGTCGTATTTCGCCCGCCGGGGATGCGCAGATTACCGTATTGGGGGCCGGCAGAGGCCTGGATGTTCGCTTTCGGCCGCATGCCGGCGGCGGCCTTGGGCGTCTCCTCGTCGCGCACGCGCACATTCGCGCGGCTCTGATTGAGATCTGGATTGCCGGCGTAAGCCCGCGCGAGCGCCGAGAGAAGCGATTCGGCCTGTGCGTCGCTGATCGAAGCCGAAATCAGCGCCGCCGCGATGAGGGCGCTCTGCGCAACAGTCGCAAGGCCCTGCCCCGGCGACCGTTTAGACGCCACATCCATACTGAACGCTCCTCATCACAATCCGGCTTCCGCCAGAAGCACGACAGCGAGAACGCCCTGCCCAGCAGGCGATTCTCCACAAGACGCGGCACAAGGAACGCAAGGTACGCGAAAAAGCTGAATGTAGACGCGTCAGAAGACGAAAGACGGCGCCTTCGCAAAACCCTCGAGAACCGGCGCATTCGCGCTGAGCAATGAGATTCGTCCGGCGAGCTGGCCGTCCTGACGCTCGAACCGCACAACATGCTGTCCGGCGCCCGTCTCCGGCGTCACGATCGCAAGAAGGCGGCCGTTCGGCGTCAACTGAGCGAAGAGCGTGTCGAGACCCGCCTCGACCGCGCCATGGACAAAGATGACGTCATAAGGCGCAGCGGCGGCGAAGCCCTGCTGATGCGGACCCGTCACGACGCGCGCATTGGCGGCGCCGAGCGCCGACAGGCCATCCTTGGCGCGCGCGGCGAGTTCCGGATCGGATTCGAGCGCGACCACCTCGCCGACAAGGCCGGCAAGAAGCGCCGCCGAATAGCCGGCGCCGCCGATGTCGAGCGCCCTCTCGCCCGGGCGGGGTTCGCCCCCTTGCAGGAGGCGGGCGAGAATGAGCGGCGGCAACAGCGTGCGCTTGTTTCCGCCAGCGCCGTTCACCGTGATGGCGAGGTCCGAATAGGCCAGCGGCGCCTGGCTCGCAGGCAGGAAGAGCTCTCTGGGAATCTCGATGAAGCGCGCGAGGAGCGGCACGTCCGTGACATCGAAGGGACGAAGCTGACGCTCGACCATCGTGCGGCGCAACGCAGCCGCCGCTTGTCCCTGCTCCGCATCCCGACGAACCGTCGCCACCGCTGCTTCCGACATTCAATTCCCGGCGTCAGGCCGGCCTCTAATTTCGCAAGATCGCCCGGCGCGAAAAGCCGGCGCGGGCTTTATAGGTTCAGCCTCACGCCATGTCCATGGCCGCAGCCGGCGCGGATTTCGCCGCTTTGCCTTCGGCCGGGGCCAAACCCGCCTCTCCGAGCGCGCGCATTTGAGCGAGCGAGGTGTTGTCGAGCACCTGAGCGATGGCGTCGCGCGCTTTGAGCATGACCAGGCGGACGGGGCAGCGACACTCGTCCGGACAGTCGTCGCATTTGCGATAAAGCCGCTTGCTGGCGCATTGAATCGGCGCGAGCGGCCCGTCGAGAACGCGCACGAGGTCGCCGACGGCGATCTGCTCCGGCAGGCGGGCGAGCATGTAGCCGCCGCCCTTCCCCTTCTTGGAATGGACAAAGCCCGCGTTGCGCAATTCGCTGAGGATGGCGTCCAAAAATTTCTTGGGGATTTGATTGCTGGCGGCAATATCCGCGACAAGGGCCGTCTGGCCCGGCTCAACCCCAGCGAGATAGGACATCGCCTTCAGTCCGTATTTTGCTTTTTTCGTGAGCATTCGACAGCTTACCACAGATTTCGCGCCAGGCGCGGCCCCCGCCGCGTCGGGAGGCTTACCCTATTCTCCCGCTCGGCGGCGCGACTAAATCACATATTCGACGCCTTTCATATAAGAGCTTGACGGCCTCCCTCCAGTCACTCTAGCTTTCAACTAGAACAGTAGACATTTGACGCGACAAACTTTTCCGACAATATACATTAGAAGATGGTGGCTCCCGTGTTTGCACGGGATGTGGATGTGAAATAGAAAGGAGCCCATCCCAATGGTCTCGGTCGCCGATGCGCTCCATGCCTTCAACCCTCTGTATTCGCTGTCAGGATTCGTCGTCGGCTCGCTCGTCGGGCTCACTGGCGTCGGCGGCGGATCCTTGATGACGCCGATCCTCGTGCTGCTTTTCGGCATTGCGCCGACGACGGCGGTGGGGACGGACCTGCTCTACGCCGCCGTCACCAAGAGCGGCGGCACGATCGTCCATGCGCGCAACGATACGGTCGATTGGCGCATTACGCGGCGGCTCGCCTGTGGCTCGGTTCCGACGACGATCGCGTCGCTCCTCCTGCTCTCCTGGCTCGGCAAGACGGCCGGCCATGCGGCGAACGGCCTCATCACATCGGCGCTCGGCGTCGCCTTGCTGCTGACCGCCGTGGCGATTCTCTTCCGTGGCTGGATCCTCAATTACATCGCGCGCCACACCGACAATCTGACCGACAGCCGCGCACGCTTTCTGACAATCGCGCTCGGCGCGTTCATTGGCGTGCTGGTCTCGGTCTCCTCGGTGGGCGCCGGCGCCGTCGGCATGACGGTGTTGCTCGCCCTTTACCCACGCATGCCGACGGTGCGCCTCGTTGGCTCCGATATTGCTCACGCGGTGCCATTGACGCTGGTCGCCGGCTTCGGGCATTGGCTGATGGGCGGCGTCGACTGGCTGTTGCTGTTCTCCCTGCTCGTGGGCTCGCTGCCCGGCATCTGGCTGGGAAGTCATCTGGCCGCTCGCGTTCCCGACCACTATTTGAGGCCCGCGCTTGCGACAATGATGGCGGCGGTGGGGGCCAAGCTGTCGATCTGAAACTCGTTCCGGAGCAAGACATGTCGAAAGACACGCCGTTCACGCCGCCCGCAAAGCCGGGCCGCGGCCGCATTTACGACTCCATCACCCAGACGATCGGCGACACGCCGCTCGTGCGGCTCGACCGACTGGCCAAAGAAAAAGGCGTGAAGGGCAACCTTCTGGCCAAGCTCGAATTCTTCAATCCGATCGCCAGCGTGAAGGACCGTATCGGCGTCGCCATGATCGACGCGCTGGAAAAGAGCGGGAAGATCACCCCCGGCCAATCCGTGCTCATCGAGCCGACCTCCGGCAATACGGGCATCGCGCTCGCCTTTGTCGCGGCGGCGCGCGGCTACCGGCTTATCCTCGTCATGCCGGAATCGATGTCGATCGAGCGGCGCAAGATGCTCGCATTGCTCGGCGCCGAGCTGGTGCTGACGCCCGCCGCCCAAGGCATGAAGGGCGCGCTCGCCAAGGCGTCGGAGCTCGCCGCCGAAACCCCCGGCGCGGTTATTCCGCAGCAGTTCGAAAACCCCGCGAACCCCGAGATTCACCGCGTCACCACGGCGCAGGAGATCTGGAACGACACCCAGGGCCACGTCGATTATTTTGTCTCGGGCGTGGGCACCGGCGGCACGATCACCGGCGTCGGCCAGGTGCTGAAGCAGCATAATCCGGCGCTGCGCGTGGTGGCGGTGGAGCCGGAGGATTCGGCGGTGCTCTCCGGCCGCCCGCCGGGACCGCACAAGATTCAGGGCATCGGCGCCGGCTTCGTGCCGCCGATCCTCGATCGCGGCGTCATCGACGAGATCGTCACCATCGGCAATCAGACCGCCTTCGACACCGCGCGCCTGCTCGCGCGCGTGGAGGGCATTCCGGTGGGCATTTCCTCGGGCGCGGCCGTGGCCGCGGCGCTGGAAATCGCCGGCCGTCCGGAGGCCGAGGGCAAGAATATCGTGCTGATCATCCCCTCCTTCGCCGAGCGCTATCTTTCCACGGCGCTGTTCGAGGGGCTGTAAGCAAACCTAGCTGCCTCGCCGTCATTGCGAGGAGCGTAGCGACGAAGCGATCCAGAGCAGCTATCACGGCCCTGGATTGCTTCGCACCGCTCGCGATGACGGACTAAACTCGAGCGATCCCTCTCCGGCCATCTCCTTCATTCGCGTTCGCCAAGTGAGCGGGCGCACGGAACTCTCTGGACGCCTGGCTACCATTGCGAATTGCGCAGTGGAATTGCGCGGTCAGGAGTTGGTTATGCGCAAATCATCTTCAGCTTTCTTTGCGGCGATCATCGCCACGGGGAGTCTCGCCCCGAACATTTCTCATGCCTCGGGCGCGCTCCCGCGCGCCTGGGCGTCGGCACAGTTCGGCGCCGACAGCGCGAGCTGCGGCGCCCTCACGAGCCCCTGCAAGACCTTCCAATATATGCACGACGCCATCGTCGCCGTCGGCGGGACGATTCTGGTGCGCGATCCGGGCGCCTATGGGCCGGTCGTGATCAAGAATGCGCTGTCGATCGTCAATGCGAACGTCGGCGACGCCAGCGTGTCGGTCTCCTCCGGCGACGCAATCGCCGTCCAGGCCCCGACGACGGCGTCGATTCTCATCAAGGGTCTCGTCATCGACGGGGGTGGAACCGCCACCAATGGCGTCAACGCCACGGGCTTCGGCAACATCGCCATCCAGGACTGCACGGTCATCGGGTTCAAGGGCAATGGCCTCGCCATCGTCCCGCAGGCGGGCCCTGGCCTCTTCGCTGTCGCCGAGACGCTCGTGCGCGACAACGGGACTGGCGTTCTCGTGCAGGGCAATATCGCAAACGCGCAGAATATGAACTATGTACAGCCGACCGGAACGCTGACGCGCGTGAAGGCGAACGCCAACGGGGTCGGCGTGCTCGCGACGAGCCTCGCCTATGTCGAAATCGACCAGGTCGACGCGACCGCGAACGCGACCACCGGTCTTTCGGTCACGAATAACGGCTTCATCTATCTCACGAAATCGACTGCCGTTGGAAACCCGACCGGCGTCAAAGTCTCAGGCGGTTTCGCCTCCACTTATGGCGACAACAGCTTCATCCGGAACGGCGTCAACGTCAGCGGATCGCTGACGGCAATCGCTCACAATTGAGCGCGACAGGCAACGCAAATCTCGCCGTCATTGCGAGGAGCGTAAGCGACGAAGCAATCCAGAGCCACATCACGGCCCTAGATTGCTTCGCTTCGCTCGCAATGACGGCTGGGAGAAGGTCACTCCTTCGCGGCCGCCGCCGTGACGCGCTTGCGCTGGTAATGGCGCCCATAGGCGCCGACGATATAGCCGACCGCGCAGATCACGAAATACACGACGATCAGAAAGCCGCCGCGCTGATTGGCGGAATGCGCCTTCTCCAAAAGCCCGGTGACAGAGTCCTGATCGAGCAATTTGTCTGAAACGACGCCGCAGACGACGGCGAGAATCGGCACCGACCACGACGGCAACCGAAAATAGCCGATCGCCGCCGCCGCCGCGAAGGCGACGAAGCCGAACACATGAGCGAACTGGATCATGATCGACTGAGACACTAATCCGATGAAGCGGATCAATTTGAGCATTTCGCGCCCCTTTTTGGTTCTTTTCGACCGATCTTACACATTGGGCAGGTGCTGCGCGAGGGCCTCCAGAACGGCCATTCGGACGGCGACGCCCATTTCGACCTGCTCGCGGATCAAGGAGCGGCCGCTGTCCGCGACGGCGGAGTCGATCTCGACGCCCCGGTTCATCGGGCCCGGGTGCATGACCAGCGCGTCGGGCGCGGCAAAAGCGAGCTTTTCCTCGTCGAGACCGAAGAAATGATAATATTCCCGGGCGCTCGGCGTGAGCGCGCCGGCCATGCGCTCGCGCTGCAGCCGCAGCATCATCACGATGTCCGCGCCATCGAGCCCGCTGCGCATGTCGTGATGGACCTCGACCCCGAGACGGGAGAGGCTGTCGGGGGCCAGCGTCGACGGCCCCACCACCCGGAGCCGCGCGCCGAGCGCCGACAGCAGCAGAATATTCGAGCGCGCCACGCGCGAATGGAGAATATCGCCGCAGATCGCGACAATGAGCCCCTCGATGCGCCCCTTGTTGCGGCGAATGGTCAGCGCGTCGAGCAGCGCCTGGGTCGGGTGTTCATGCGCGCCGTCGCCGGCGTTGACGACCGAGCAGTCGACCTTTCGCGCCAGAAGATGCGCTGCGCCGGCCTGGGCATGCCGCACCACGATGATGTCCGGGCGCATGGCGTTGAGGGTCATCGCCGTATCGAGCAGCGTCTCTCCTTTGGATTCCGACGAGCGCGCCACCGACATGTTCATCACATCTGCGCCGAGGCGCTTGCCGGCGATCTCGAAGGAGGCCTGCGTGCGCGTCGAGGCTTCGTAGAAGAGATTGATCTGCGTGCGCCCGCGCAGGATCGACCGCTTCTTCTCGACCTGCCGCGACACTTCGACCGCCTGCTCGGCCATGTCGAGAAGCATTTCGATCGTCGGCCTCGACAGGCCTTCGATGCCGAGGAGATGGCGGCGCGGGAAAACAGTTGGGACATCTGGCTGCATGGCCATGTCTATAGCGGGGTTTGACCGCCGCCGCGACCCCTCGAAATATCCGCGCGGTCACCCCGCCGCAGCGAGGCGTCCGGGCTCGTGCTGGGACGTCGGCGCTCGCGCCTCCTCGACGATCGGAAAGCCGCCGAATAGGTCGCCGATCTGCCGCACCGGGCGCGGCGCGCTGAACAGATAGCCTTGAACCTCGCGGCAGCCGAATTCGCTGAGCATTTTCAGTTGGCGCGCGGTTTCGACGCCCTCGGCGGTGACCGAAAGCGAGAGGGAGCGCGCCAGCTCGATCGTCAGCTTCACCACCGAGGCGCACATCGGATTGGTTTCCAGATTGGCCACGAAAGAGCGGTCGATTTTCAGCCTGTCGAGCGGCAGGCCCACGAGATTGGCCAGGGAGGAATAGCCTGTTCCAAGATCGTCGAGCGCCGTCTTCACGCCGAGCTGGCGCAGGTTGGCGAGCATGTCGTAGGCTTTTTCGCCGTCGAGGATCATCGCCGTTTCGGTGAGCTCGAGCTCCAGCCTGCCCGGCTCGAGGCCGCTCGCATTCAGCGCCTCGCGGACAATCTCCTCGAAATCATGTTTGCGCAATTGCAGCGCGGAAACATTGACCGCGAGCCTGAGATGCGACGGCCATTCTTGCGCCGCGGCGGTCGCTTCCCGCAGCGCCCAGGAGCCGACCCGCTCGATCTGGCCTTCACGCTCGAAGAGCGGCACGATCTCCGCGGCGCTGAGCACGCCGCGCACCGGATGGCGCCAGCGCAAGAGCGCTTCGAAGCCCGTTGTTTCGCAGCTCTGCGAATCGACGAAGGGCTGATAGACCATGAAGAGTTCGTGCTCGGCGAAGGCGCGGTCGAGCTCGGCGCCGAGCGTGTTTCGCTCGGCGATGAAGCCGAATCGGTCGCGAAACAGCGTATATCCGCAACGGCCCGCCTGCTTCGTCGCATACATTGCGCTGTCGGCGTTACGCATGATGCTCTCCGGATCGACGCCGTCGCTCGGCGCGATGGCGACGCCGATGCTGGTGGAGATTTGCAGGCTGCGTCCCTCGACCTCGAATGGCGCGCGAAAGCTGGCCAGGATGCGTCGCGCGATCGTCACCGCGTCTTCGACGTTGCGAATATCGACCGCAATGAGCGCGAACTCGTCGCCGCCGAGGCGCGCGACAAGATCGTTTTCGCGCGTGGACGCCTTCAACCGACGCGCGGCTTCGACAAGAACGAGGTCGCCCGCCTCATGTCCCATCGAGTCGTTGACGTTTTTGAAGCCGTCGAGATCGAGGCACATCAGCGCGAAGCGTTCGTCCTTGCGCGCCAAACGCGCGAAGGACCGCGCCAGCTCTTCACGAAAAGCGACCCGGTTGGGCAAAAGGGTGAGCTCGTCACGAAGGGCCCCTTCCTGCGCCGCCGCCTCGGCCGCGCAACGCTGCGCCGCCGCCTCCGCGCGTTTGAACGCGCCGTTGATCATCACCAGGCTGTAGAGCGTCGTGGCGAAGCCGACAACGTCGAACACAGGATCGTGCTTGCTCAAGAGCGCGACGGCGAAGCCCGCCCAGATCGGCGCGACATGGGCCAGCAAGGCGCCGGGGATCATGCACAGCGCAAAACCGCCGCCGAACAAGGTCGACAAGACAAATCCGACGATGACAAGTTGCTGCGGCAGCGGCGAGTCGGCGAAGAAAAAGGCCGGAAAAACGCCCCATAGCGCGCCATGCAGAAACGCATTCGCCGTGGCCCGCCACACGCCATTCGCGGAAACGGCGCTGCGGTGACGCTGCGGCGCGCTCACCCGCCGGGCGTAAACGATTCCCGCAAGGCAAAATACCAGCGCTGTCCAGACTTCGACCTGCCCGGCGACGGGGGTTTCCCACATCAGCAGCAAAAAGGTCAGCGCGCTGAAACAGGAAACGAGCAAAATGACCGGCGTCCCCCGTTCGAGATCGGTGAGTTGCTCGGCGCGGAAACGCCCCCGAACGGAAGGCGAGAGCGGACAAGCCTCGAAAGCCAGCGGGTCGCCCTCGAGAAAATGGCGTAGACGCGCGAGGCATGATTTGTCGGAATCGAAAAAGTAAGCGCGCAGGCGCGACAGCGCGCCAGAAAATGCGGATAAAAACATCATGCCATCCCGCGGCCCATTTTTCCCTCGGCGTCATGCCGGGAGAGAATCCGATCGGATGTTCCGCCGCAGACGTTGACAATTGTTAAAGCTGTGCCGGGCGCGCGCCTGAAAAGGAGTTAATGTTTTCTTTTCCGGGGTCTGGCCTTGACTTATGCTCGCCGCGAGAACATGTGTCGGATTGCTAGGGTTGCGGGTGCGGACAAGTATCATTAAGCTCTGGCGAATGAGCGCTCCGGGCGGGGTTCGCCGCGGAGTTTTTGTAGGGCCACCTTATACTCACTTTGAGTATATAGGCCGCGTAGACGTCGACTACTGTGAGGGGCAAGCGAGCCATGACGTCCCAAACCGCCGAACTGACGAGAGACCTCGCGCCCGCGCCGACGATCCGTCCGCGCGCGCTGGGCCTGGGGCCCGAAAGCCGCTTTCCGATCCTTCCCCGCCCCAATCTGGAATGGACCCCGGAGGTCGAGGCGGCGACGGCGCATCTCTATGAGCGCGTCTCCAAGGTGATTCCGGCGATCGAATGGCCGTTTCACGCGCCTTACGTAAAGGCGATCAATGACATCAAGAAGACGCGCAATGCGGTGATTCTGGCGCATAATTACCAGACGCCGGAAATCTACCACTGCGTCTCGGACTATATCGGCGACAGCCTGCAGCTCGCCAAGCTTGCGGCGAAATCCGACGCCGAGGTCATCGTCCAGGGCGGCGTCTATTTCATGGCCGAGACGTCGAAGATCCTGAACCCTGAAAAGACGGTGTTGATCCCCGACGCCGAAGCCGGCTGCTCCCTCGCCGCCTCGATCACGGCTGCCGACATTCGCGCGCTGCGCCGCAAATATCCGGGCGTGCCGGTGGTCGCCTATGTGAACACCTCCGCCGAAGTGAAGGCCGAGGTCGACATCTGCTGCACCTCCTCCAACGCCGTGAAGGTGGTGGAGAGCCTCGGCGTCGACCGCGTCATCATGGTTCCCGACCGTTTCCTGGCGCAGAACGTCGCCGCGCAGACGAAGGTAAAAATCATCGCCTGGAACGGCGCCTGCGAAGTGCACGAGCTTTTCACCGCCGACGAAATCCTCGGCTTCAAGGCCGATCATCCGGGCCTCAAGGTCATCGCCCATCCCGAATGCCCGCGTGAGGTCGTCGAAGTATCGGACTTCTCCGGCTCCACGGCGGCGATGATCGATTATGTGCGCACGAAAAAGCCGGCGCGCGTGCTGCTCGTCACCGAATGCTCCATGGCCGACAATATCGCGGCGGAGACGACGGGCACGCAATTCGTGCGGCCCTGCAATTTCTGCCCGCATATGAAGCGGATTACGCTGCCGAAGATTCTCGACGCGCTGCTCGACATCCGCGAGGAGGTCTTGGTAGACCCGGCCGTGGCCGCCCGCGCGCGGCAAAGCGTGCAGCGGATGATCGATCTGGGGTGAGGCCCCTCCCTGTCCCTCCCCCGCAAGCGGGAGAGGGGACGCTCACGATCGGCGCTGTCGATGAAGGCCTCAACCTGCTCCCTCTCCCGCAAAGCGGAGGAGGGTTGGGGAGGGGGCGCAACGGGAAAACCACATGCCCTCTCTCGACGCGGCCCTCGCCGCCATCGACGCCGCCAACGCCGAAGATCCCCGCAAAGTCGACGGCCGCGCCGTCGAGACAGTATATGCAGAGCGCATGAGCGCGCGGCTCGCCGCGCTCTACCCCAACGCCTCTGACCTTTTGAAAATCGCCGCCCGCGCGCAGCATCTGCGCCGCTGGGAGATTGCGCGCGGCGACTACCCCGAAGGCCGCAAAGGCTACAACGACTGGCGACGCACGTGCCGCGCTCATCACGCCGAGCTCGCCGGCAGGATCATGCGCGCGAGCGGCTACGACGAAGCGGCGATCGCCCATGTCGGCGCGCTGATCCGGAAGGAACAATTGAAAAAAGACCCGGAATCGCAGGCTTTGGAGAATGTCGCGGCGGTCGTCTTCCTCGAACATTACTTCGAGGAGTTCCTCGCCAAATACGACGGCTACTCCGACGACAAGATCGTCGATATTCTCGGCAAGACCCTTTGCAAGATGTCCCCCAAGGGCCATGCTGCAGCGCTTGCTTTACCCCTGCCCGAGCGCGCCCGCGCGCTCGCCGCCGCCGCCGTGGCGCGCGAAGCCGCCGCGCTCGAACGGCTCGCGGCCGTCTCACTCGATTAGCCTATGCCGAAAAAGCTTCCTCCCATCATCATCGTCGGCGGCGGTCTCGCCGGGGTTTTCTGCGCGCTGAAGCTCGCGCCGCATCCCGTCGCCATTCTGGCGCCGACGCCGCTCGGCTCGAGCGGCTCCTCCTATTGGGCGCAGGGCGGCATCGCGGCGGCGGTCGAGGAGGGCGACACGCCGGAACGGCACGCCGAGGATACGATCGCGGCAGGCGCCGGCGTCGTGGACGCTGAAATTGCGCTCGGCATGGCGCAGGAAGCGCGCGCGCGCGTCGAGGATCTCGCCGCCATGGGGGCGCCCTTCGATCGCAAGGATTGCGGCGCTTTCTCGCCCTCTCGCGAGGCCGCCCATTCCCGACGCCGCGTCGTGCGCGTCATGGGCGACGGAGCCGGCCGCGCCATCATGGAGACGCTGGAACGAAAGGTCGCCGAGACCCCGTCGATCACCGTCGTCGACGGCTATTCCGCGCAGGAGATCATCACGCGCGACCGTCGCGTCGTCGGCGTGCGCGCGCGCCATGCGTCGGGGCGCATCTGCGACATCCCCTGCTCCGCGCTGGTGCTCGCGACCGGCGGCGTCGGCCATCTCTACCGGCTCACCACTAATCCCATCGAGTCGCGCGGTGGCGGCCTCGCCATGGCGGCGCGCGCCGGCGCCATCGTCGCGGACGCGGAATTCGTGCAGTTCCACCCCACCGCGATCGATATAAACGCCGACCCGGCCCCGCTCGCGACCGAAGCGCTGCGCGGCGAAGGCGCCATCATCGTCGACCGGGACGGGCGGCGCTTCCTGCTCGACGTCGACCCGGCGGGAGAGCTGGGCCCGCGCGACATCGTCGCCCGCAGCGTCTTCGCCAGCGTCAAGGCGGGACGCGGCGCCTTCCTCGACGCCCGCGCCGCTGTCGGCGCCGAATTCCCCGCGCGTTTCCCGACCGTTTACGCGAGCTGCAAGGCGGCGGGAATCGACCCGGTGCGCGAACCCATCCCGATCGCGCCCGCGGCCCATTACCACATGGGCGGCGTGTGGACCGACGCGCGCGGCCGCACCAGCGTCTCCGGCCTCTGGGCGATCGGCGAAGTCGCCTCGACAGGCGTGCATGGGGCGAATCGTCTCGCGTCCAATTCTCTCCTGGAGGCCGTCGTCTTCGGCGCGCGCGTGGCCGCCGACATCGCCGCGACGCCTTTGCAGGACATCGATTCGCGCGTCGCCGCGGAGCGCGCCGAGGCTTCAGCGCGCGAGAGCGATTTTGCGATCATCGAGGAATTGCGCGACCTCATGTCCGCTAATGTCGGCGTCATCCGCGATGCGGCCGGGCTTTCCGGCGCGATCAAAGCGATCCGCCGGCTATCGAGCCGGGCGCGGGACATCGAGGTCTCGAATATGCTGACCACAGCGCTGATGATCTCCGCCTCGGCGCTGATGCGGCGCGAGAGTCGCGGCGCGCAATTCCGCTCGGATTATCCACAGCCGGACCCCGCCTTCGCACGGCGCTCACAGATGACGCTCGCCGAGGCCCTGCGGATCGCCGATGAGGCGGGGACGTGACGGCGCGCGCTAATCTGCGTCGTGATCCCCATCCCTCCCCCTCGCGGGGAGGGTGGCCCGGCGAAGCCGGGACGGGTGGGGCCCGAGCCCGATCACGCCCGAGATTGTCGCCCCCCACCCCTGCCCCTCCCCGCAAGGGGGAGGGAGGGATGCTGCGGGCGCCGGCGATGCATAACTTGGACGCGCGAGCGAGAGACGCTCTTCGCAAACGCGCCGAGGACAATCTCGCCCGCGATCCCCATCCCTCCCCCTCGCGGGGAGGGTGGCCCGGCGAAGCCGGGTCGGGTGGGGCCCGGCCGCATTCACGCCCAAGATTGTCGACCCCCACCCCTGCCCCTCCCCACAAGGGGGAGGGAGGGATGCTGCGGGCGCCGGCGATACATAACTTGGATGCGCGTGCGAGAGATGCTCTCCGCAAACGCGTTGACGACCATCTCGCCCGCGATCCCCATCCCTCCCCCTCGCGGGGAGGGTGGCCCGGCGAAGCCGGGTCGGGTGGGGCCCGGCCGCATTCACGCCCGAGATTGTCGACCCCCACCCCTACCCCTCCCCGCAAGGGGGAGGGAGAGATGCGGCCAGTCATGTGGCTCATTGGAGACGGCGCATGAGCTTCGACCTCTCTCCTCTTCTCGTCGACGACGCCATATCCGCCGCTCTGGCGGAGGATCTCGGCCGCGCCGGTGATATAACGACGCAGGCCACGATCCCCGCGCGCGCCACGGCCCGCGCCGTCATCGCCGCGCGGGAGACGGGCGTCGTCGCCGGCCTGCCCTTGGCGCGCGCGGCCTTCCGGCGGATGGATCAAAATATCGGCTTCGAAGCGTGGCTCGAGGACGGCGCCAATGTGGCCCCCCGCGCCATCGTCGCGCGCATCGACGGGCCGGCGCGCGCCATTCTCTCCGCCGAACGCGTCGCGCTGAATTACCTGGGCCGGCTCTCCGGCGTCGCCTCGCTCACGGCCCAATATGCCGCCCGTGTCGCGCATACGAAAGCCAAGGTCTGCGACACGCGCAAAACGACCCCGCTGCTGCGCGCCTTCGAGAAATACGCCGTGCGCTGCGGCGGCGGCGCCAATCACCGCTTTGGGCTCGACGACGCCGTGCTCATCAAGGACAATCATATCGCGGTCGCCGGCGGCGTGGTCCCCGCCCTGCGCGCGGCGAAGCGCTTCGTCGGCCATCTCGTCAAGATCGAGATCGAGGTGGACACGCTCGCTCAGCTAAAAGACGTCCTCGCCGAGGGCGCCGACGCCGTGCTGCTCGACAATATGACGCCCGACGATCTGCGGCGCGCCGTCGAGATGGTCGGCGGCCGAATGATCTGCGAAGCCTCGGGCGGCGTCACGCTCGACACCGTCGCCGAGATTGCCGAAACCGGCGTCGATCTCATCTCGGTCGGCGCGCTGACGCATTCGGCGAAAGTGCTCGATCTCGGGCTCGACATAGAAATAGCCTGACCGCTGGACCGCGCGCCTTCAGGCGCGCTCAAAAAAATGCGCGCCTGAAGGCGCGCGGTCCATTCGATCACCTCAACGCCGCGCTCAGCCGCCCGAGTTTCAGCCCCCGCCTCTCCAGCATCTCCGGCATGCGCGACGACAAGAGAAAGGCCAGCTCCTGCTCGCGCGTGATCGTCACCGGGTCGAGCGCCTTCAACTCGTCGTCCACGTGGCCGGGATGGCACATGATGAGGTGACGCCGACCCGGCGCGCGCAGAAATGTCTCGAAAGCCTCGGCGTAATCCTTCCCCGGATCGAAATCGGAAAAGCCGGAGAAGCCGTCATTGACCGCAAAGCCGCGCCATTTCGCGGCGCGCCGCAGACCCGAGGTCAGCGCGCGCACGGCGAGCGCCTTGCCGATATGCGCGCGGCGCAGCGCGATGCGGTGCGGCCCGTCGGCGGCGTCGCGCACCCAGGCGCGGCCGGCGAGCTTACGCGCGGCCATGGCGTCGAGCAGCGCTTCGCGAATCCCCGGCAGCCCATGGATATGTTGATGCCCGTCGACGAAATCGGGCCGGCGCTCCATCACCGCCTCGAAACGGTCGAGCTGGCGCTCTATTTCACTGCGAATCTCCTCCATGGGGAGCTTGCCGCCCATAGCGAGGCCGATGAGCTGCCGGACCGCGGGAAACGCCCCAGTCGGCGCAAGCTTCGGCATGGGCGAGAGCGGGCGGCCGAGCGTGAGGTTGAAATGCAGGCCCACGTCGGCGTTTTCGCAATGGCGCAGGAGATCGCGGCCCATCGCCGGCCAATGCGATCCGTTGACCAGCGCCGAGACGGCCGTCAGCCTCCCGGCGTCGAGCGCTTTCAAAATGCCGACCGAAACCCCTTGGGAGAGGCCATAATCATCCGCGCAAAGCGCGACGATCCGCTCATTTGCCTTGGCCATCCCGCCTCCCATCTATGCCGCGCCACGAATTTCTGCTTGAAGCCTGCGTCATGAGCGACACCATCGAGACCCCTGATATATCGGTCGTCATCCCTGTCTTCAACGAGCGCGCCAATTTGCGCCCGCTTGCGGCGCGGCTCACGCATGCGCTGGCGCAGGCGGGCGTGAGCTTCGAAGCGATCTTCGTCGACGACGGCTCGCATGACGCCAGCATGGAAGAATTGCGCGCCCTGTGCGCGCAGGAGCCGCGTTTTCGCGCCCTCTCCTTCTCGCGCAATTTCGGCAAGGAGGTCGCGATTGCGGCGGGTCTCGACGATGCGCGCGGCCGCGCCGCCGTCATCATGGATTCCGACCTGCAGCACCCGCCCGAAGTCATCATCAAATTCGTCGAGAAATGGCGGGAGGGTTATAAAAACGTCTATGGCCAACGCGCCGACCGGACGAGCGACCCGAAGATGCGCACCATCTTCACGGAGGTTTTCTACCGGCTGCTGGCGAAATTCGGCGACGTCTCGCTGCCGCCCGGCGCCGGCGACTTTCGTCTGCTCGATCGGCAGGCGGTCGACGCCTTGCTCTCCATGCGCGAACGCGCCCGTTTCAATAAAGGCCTCTACGCCTGGATCGGCTTCAAATCGATCGGCGTGCCTTTCGAGGTCGACGCGCGGGCGAGCGGCGTATCGAAATTCAACTTCACCCGTCTCGTCAGCTTCGCGCTGGACGGGCTGATGTCGTTCTCCTCGATTCCCCTCAAGGTCTGGACCTATGTAGGGCTCGCGATCTCGATCTTCGCGCTCGGCCTCGCCGGCTATTATTGGGTGCGGACGATGCTTTTCGGCGTCGATACGCCCGGCTTTCCGACGCTTGTCGTCTCGATCGCCTTCTTCTCGGGCGTCCAGCTCATCTCGCTGGGCGTGCTCGGCGAATATGTGGCGCGCATTTTCAACGAGGTGAAAGGACGTCCGCTTTATCTCGTGGCGGAGCGGGTGGAATCAGACAAGCAATCTGGACGCGCCAAAGAATGAGGAAGGCGCGCCGCGCCTTCACCCACGCAATTGCGTCTCGCGGCTCAAGCGGCGGCCTTGTCGCCGCTGGATTGATCGGCACCGTTCGGGCCAGGAATTCTGTCGAGCACGGATAGGGCTTCGATTCTGGCCAGTTGAAGAAGATGGGCGACCGTCGGCAACTGGGACCGTATCGCCATGTCGGCGAGCTCGGCGCTCATGTCGCTGATATAGATTACAGAGTCTTCCTGAAATTGCGGCTCGAGGCTAACGTCGGACATATTTCAGCTCCTGGCGACATATCTGAAATGGAAACTACGAGACGTCGAACAACGCATCTGTCTGATCCGTAATTTTCCCAGACCGGGCATCCGCCCTGGGATTTGCGTGGCTCCTCCTGCTCTCGCGCCGACCCACCGCCGCGCCCCGGCCTGATTGTGCCTCGAGCCGACGTAAGCTTGGCCATAATGCCTGATCAGCGGTCCAAGACTATTGCGAAAACGCGCCCGTATTGTGTTTCGCGCGGATAAACCGATTGGATTTCACATGTTTGCCGGTTTGGTTTCCCCTTCCTTACCCCGGAGCGGCGCTCGGTCGGTTGGCCGGAAGGACAGTCGCTCTCCGGATAGAAGGGTGATATTTTGATCCGATCATGACGATCGCAGCGCGCCCCGCCGGCTCTCGGCTGGGAATTATTCTCGGTTTCTCGGCCCTGCTTTTCCTGGCCTTCGCCTTCGGGCTACGCCTCGTCTGGTTCGGGGCCGAAGCGCCCTTGCCCCCGCTTCTCGAAAATCTGCCGGATTCGAAAACCGAAGCGGATCAAGAACTCTTCCTCGCCCGCCTCGATCGCGCCTTTCCCGCGGGCTTCGCCGAATCGGACCTTCTGGATGCGCTGGCCGCGCAGGGCTTCACCCGCGCCGCCGCGCCGGAGCGCGTCGCGACTTACGATCGCGGCGCGGGGTTGAACGACAAATGCCGACGCAGTGGAAACCTGCGGTGGAGCGCCGACGCCGCCGGGCGCGTGACCAAGCTCACGGGCGGCTATTATCAGCATTGCCCAACTCATTAGCGCTTGCTTAACAAGAGCGCGATAAATCCCCGTTTTGGGGATGGCCTTGAAATGGAGCGTCAGCTTCCAGCAAGGCTACCGATCCATCCTCGCCGATGCTTCCCGATTCCTTCCTGCAGTCGGGAAGCGGACGCCGGCGTGTCGGGTCGGATCCCCATGCGTCGGCCTTCTTCTTTCTTTTGGTTGTCGAGCGAATTGGAAGCCCCGTGAGATCCCTACGGTCCATCGCCCCCTTACTTTCGATTTTCGCGCTCATTTTCTGCGCGGCGTTCTTCGCTGGAATGACGGTGAAGGCGCAAGCGCAAGGCGCGTCGGACATTTCGAGCCTTTGGTCGTGGGCGGTCCAGTCCTGGACGACCGAAACCACAGCCGACGGCAGGATCATCAAGGTCGTTCACGAGCCTTTCGCCTTGACCCGGAATCTCGCCCTGATCGCGCTGACGATGATCGGCGGGACGATATTGGTGACGGAAAAATCGAGCGCCTCGAAGATCACGCCGGCCAAGCTTGCGATCATGCGGGGCCAGCTCGACGAGGGGATCGGCGCCATCATCGATCTCCTCCAGGGCTATGCGGAACGCAATCAGAAATTTGCGGATTCCGTGCTCAGAGGCAGCGCCGAGCTCGCGAAAGCGAGCAGCCCGGATCGCCTGAGATCCGCCATCGAATTCCTCATCTCCGAAAACCAGAAGATGTTGAAGGAGACCGAGGCCTATCAGGCAAGCCTGCGCAACTCGCGCGATCAGATCAGCAAGCTTCGCTTCGAGCTGGCGGAAAAGCAGGCCGAGACTCAGAAGGACACTCTGACGTCGGCCTTTAACCGGCGATATTTCGACGCCAAGCTCGCCAATGTCCTGGCGGACGCCAACCGGCGCGCAACATCGATCAGCTTGATCCTGGCCGATCTCGATCACTTCAAGAGCATAAATGACGAGCATGGGCACCTTGCGGGCGACGAGGTGCTGAAGATGTTCGCCGATCAGATGCAGAAGCATGTGCGCGCGGAGGACACCGTCGCCCGTTTCGGCGGCGAGGAATTCGCAGTCATCCTTCCCCACGCCAACATCGAGGCCGCCGTCGCGGTCGCCGAGAAAATGCGGCGATGGCTCTATGGCAATAATTGGAAGATCGCCGGCAAGCCGCAGACCCAGAAAATAACGGCGTCGTTCGGCGTCGCCCAGTCGCGCGCCAATGATACGCCCGACGAACTCATCAAACGCGCCGACTCCTGCCTCTATGCGTCGAAATCCTCGGGCCGCAACCGCGTCACCCCCAGCCACGTCTGAGGCGGCGCGCGGCTATCTCCCGTAGCCGAGCGTCTCGATCTTGATAAGACGGCCGTTCTCGAAGGTGAGCGTCGGCATGAGCCGGGTCGGGCCGAAATTATAGACCCATTGCTCGATCCGCACTTCGCGCGCCACGGGAAGCGGATAGGTTTGCTCGAACGAGTCGAGCGGCCTCGGTATGGTCGGGTTCGTCCCGCCGGCCCGATATTCTGTATGTTCATCCGTATAGGCTGGCGCGCCGCAGCGCTGCAGCACCTCGAATTTGGACTGCCCCTCGACGACAAGCTCCGAGCCGCAGCGTAGCGCCGCGGCGGGGACAACACTCGCCGCAAGCAAAGGGATGGCAAGGAGCAGGTTTAATCTCATGTTATACTTATTCCCATTTGAGCAGCTTGCATTGGGGCTTGTCATTCCCGGCGGGCTGAAAGCCCGACCGGGAATCCAGAGCCACAGAAGCGCTGGTCTTGCTCTGGATTCCCGATCGCTCGCTGCGCGAACGTCGAGAATGACACCGAACCGATCAAGTGGATCTCGTATTACTGGCCCAGTCGACGCGGCGCGCTTAAGAACCGCGCCAGAGAAACGCCCGATCCGGAAATTAGAGATTCTCCACGCGGCGCGCCACCGGCAGCGGAAGAGACGCTGATTTTGAGAATGATCCTGTTAAAAGGCAGGCAATGATTCGCAATCTTCTCTCGGTCGGCGGTTTCACCCTGCTCTCGCGGCTCACGGGCTTTCTGTCGCTCGCGATGCAATCGGCGATCATGGGCGCGGGCGTCGTCTCCGACGCTTTCTTCATCGCCCAGCGCCTGCCCAACAGCTTCCGCAGCATTTTCGGCGAGGGCGCTTTCAACGCCGCTTATATCCCCTGCTACGCCAAGGCGCTGGAACAGGACGGCCCCGAGCCGGCCGAGGAATTCGCCGGCGAGGTCTATACGCTGCTCCTCGTCTCGCAGATCGTGCTGCTAGCCCTCGTCTGGCTCTTCGCGCCGCAATTCGTCGGGCTGCTGGCGCCGGGGCTCGGTGATCGGCCGGAAAAATTCGCCCTGGCCGTGAGCCTGACGCGCATCACCTTTCCCTACCTCGTCTTCATGACGCTCTTCGCGCTGCACATGGGCACGCTCAACGCCCATGGCCGTTTCGCGCTGCCGGCCTTTGCGCCCAACCTCATGAATCTCACTGTGATGGCGGCGCTCGCCGTCGCCTTTCTGTTTCCGAACGCCGGCTATGCGGCGAGCTGGGGCGTCACGATCTCGGGCGCACTGGAGCTGGGCCTCCTCATGTGGGGGGCGCGGCGCATCGGCGTGTTGCGCGGCCTGCGCAAGCCGCATTGGCCGCGCGTGCGCGAGTTTTTCATCAATCTTGGCCCGGCTGTGATCGGCTCGGCCAGCCCGCAGATCGCCGTCTTCGCCGACACGATTCTTTCCTCCATGCTCGCGGATGGCGGCGTATCGGCGATCTCCTATGCCGAGCGGCTGTATCAGCTTCCCATTGGCGTTATCGGGATTGCGGCAGGCACGGTGCTGCTCCCCGAGATGAGCCGCCGCATCGCCGCCGGCGACGTCGACGGCGCGCATCAGGCGCAGAGCCGGACCATGGCGCTGACCATCGCGCTCGCCGCGCCCTTCTTCATCGCCTTCGTGACAATCCCCGAGCTCATCGTCGCCGGGCTTTTTATGCGCGGTAGATTTACCGCCGCCGACGCCATCGCCGCCGGCGACGTGCTCGCCGCTTACGGCGGCGGGCTGATGGCGCTGGTGCTGATCGCGTCTGCAAAGGCGAGCTTTCAATCGCGCGGCGACACGGCGACGCCGATGAAGATCGCGCTCGCGGCGCTCGCCGTGAATGTCGCGCTCAAAATTGTGCTCTTCCAGCCGCTCGGCGCCGTCGGGCTCGCGACGGCGACCTCGGTCCAGGTCTGGGTCAATCTCGGCGCGCTCCTGGCGATCGCCATCGAGCGAGGATTTGTCGACTTCGACCGCGCTTTCGCCAAGACCCTGGCGGCGACCGTCGTCGGCTGCGCGCTGCTGGCGATGGTCGCGGCTTTCGGCCGGGCGCCCGCGCTGGCCTTCGGGGCGCATTTCGGCTCTCAGGCCAATCTCACGGCGCTGGTCGTTTTGGGAGCGGCGGGGGGGATCATCTATGGCGCGGCGCTCGCGGGCGCGCTGCACCTTATGGGGATCAAAATCGGCGCCCTGCGCGCGCGCGCGAAGCGATCGCCGGCTTTAGTCTGACGCTCGACCCTTCTGCGCCTCCAGCTTGGCGAAGCGGACCAGCACCTCGGCGCCGTCTTCCGGCGGCGACGCAAGGCGGGCGCGGAACGCGATCTTCTCGCCGGCGTCCAGCCGCGACTTCGGCGCCGAAGTCGTCCAGCGGTAGCGATCGAGCCCATTCGCCCCCCGCACGGCGAGCGAGATGGCGGGAACGGCGTTGCGCTCGCGGCGGATATTGACGATCTCGCCTTCGGTGACGAGCACCCGGCGCGCGCCGTCCATCACGATGCGCGAGCGCACCTCGCGCAGCTCCAGCCCCGCGAGATTGACCGGCATGCCGAGCGCGCGATAGCTCGACGCGAGTGGCGGGGCGATGCGGACGATCCGCTCCCGCATGGCGATCATCGCCGTGGCGCCCATGATGATCGCGATGATGGCGGCCACGATTGGCGCGCGGTCCCGCTTGACCTGCCGCGCCTGATGGGCGACGGGACACGAGGGCCTGCCCCACATCTCCTCATAGCTTGGAGCGTGCGGGAACTCGCTCGAGGCTTCGGCCGCGATTTCCCGCCGCGCGCTGCTCCGGTGGATGTCCTCTCGAGTAAAGCTCATTTCAGGTTTCCGCTGTCGCAACGCTGATCGGCGAGCCGTCGCCACCGGCAGGGCAACCGGATGAATGCCGGACGTCAGCCGATCCCTCCCCTTTACGGGGAGGGTGGCCCCGCGTAAGCGGGGTCGGATGGGGCAAAGCCCCACCGCTACCGTTGCGGCGCGAGCCCCACCCGGCGGCCTCCCCGTAAAGGGGAGGTATCTGGGCTAACGATACCAGAGCGCCATTCACCCGATGGCCCTGCGTCCATTAGGCGCTGTTATGGTTAAGAGCGCGTGAACTGCTATCCTTCGACGCTGATTCCCAGCAACCCAACCGCCGCTTTTGACGCGGCTCGATCGCCTGGAGCGGCAAACCGGTGCTGAGCTTCGAGAATGTCGGCTTGCGCTATGGCGTCGGCCCGGAAACCCTACGCGACCTCACCTTCCAGATCGCGCCGCGGTCCTTCCAGTTCCTTACCGGCCCGTCGGGCGCCGGCAAGACGACGCTGATGCGGCTCATCATCATGGCGCTGAAGCCGACGCGCGGTCTTATCAATATTTTCGGCCGGGACGCGGCGACGCTCGAGACGGATGAGATCGCCGACGCCCGCCGGCGGATTGGCGTCGTCTTCCAGGACTTCCGCCTTCTCGACCATTTGACCGTCTATGAGAATGTCGCGCTGCCGCTACGCGTTCTGGGGCGCGAGGAGGCAAGCTATCGCTCGGAGGTCATCGAACTCCTGAAATGGGTTGGCCTCGGCGAGCGCAAGCATAGCCTGCCCACCGTGCTCTCGGGCGGCGAGAAGCAGCGCGCCTCCATCGCGCGGGCGCTGATCTCGCAGCCAAAGCTCCTGCTCGCCGACGAGCCGACCGGAAACGTCGATCCGACTCTCGCCCGCCGCATTTTGAGGCTCTTTGTGGAGCTGCATAAATCCGGGACGGCCGTGGTGATCGCGACGCATGATCTGAGCCTGATGGACCAATATGAAGCCGCGCGGCGCCTCGTGCTCGCGGACGGCCGTCTGCATATTTTCGAGTGAGGCGAATGGAGCTGCCGCCTTTCGTCGCCGATCTCCTCGCGCGCGCCGGCGTCCTGCGCCCGCCGGCGCCCGCCGCCGAGGAGGACGCCGCCGCCTTCCGCTCGCCGCTCGTGCCGACCGATTCTGTCGCGGGCCGCTCGCTCGTCATCGTCATTGCGATCATGACCTTCCTCGCGGCCCTCGCCGCCGGCGCGGCGCTGCTCGTCTCTCAGGCGAGCGTCGAATGGCGCGCCGAGGCGTCGAGCGAAGCCAGCGTCCAGGTACGGCCCACGCCGGGTCGCGACATCGACGCCGATCTCGCGACGGCGGCCGAACTTTTGCGAAAAACCCCCGGCGTGCGCGAGGCGCAGGTCTATACGAAGGCCGAGTCGGAATCGCTGCTGTCGCCCTGGCTCGGCGAGGGCCTCGACCTCTCCGAGCTTCCCACGCCGCGCATGATCGTGGTGAAGCTCGATCCCAAGCAGCGGCCCGATCTCTTGGTTCTACGCGCGGAGCTGACCGAGGCTGTCCCCAACGCCGTGCTCGACGATCACCGTCTGTTTCTCGAACGTCTCGGAGATATGGCGCGCGCGGCCGTCGCCGTCTCGACGATGATTTTCGTCCTCATCCTCGGCGCCATGGGCATCGCTGTTGCATCAGCGACGCGCGCAGCCGTCGCCACCAACCGCGAGATCGTCGAGGTGCTGCATATCGTCGGCGCGGCCGACACTTTTATCGCGCGCGAGTTCCAGCGCCGCTTTCTCGCCTTGGGGTTCCGCGGCGCGCTGATCGGCGGCGGCGCAGCGATCGGCTTTCTCTTTCTGGCGCGCGCCTTGACGCATCATTGGCGCGCGACGGCGGGCGGGGAACAAATGGAGGCGATGTTCGGGGACTTCTCCATCGGCGTCGACGGCGTTGTCACGATCCTTTTGCTCGCGGGCGGCATTGCGCTTCTCACCGGCTTTCTGTCCCAGGCGATCGTGTTCCGTTACTTGAGGCGGCTGGGATGACGGCGATCATCCGGTACGCCGCCTTATGACCATATATCTGTCCAGAAACCGCGCCTCGATGCGCGGTCGACGAAACCGGCGGGAGGGAGGCAGGGTGGCGGGGCCAGCGCGTCAGGCAGGCACGGGACAGGCCAATATCGGGCGCGCCGTCGGCCTCGTCGCACTCGGCGGCCTTGCGTTCGGATTTCTGCTTTTTGTCGCGGGATATGTCTGGTTCGCGCTCTCGCTGGCGCGCAACGAGCCGCGCCTGACGGTCAGGGCGGAGGGGATCGTCGTCTTCACCGGAGGGTCCGACCGCGTGCAGGAGGCGGCCGAGCTTCTGGCGCGCGGCCAGGCGAACCGCATGCTCATCACCGGCGTCAATCGGGCGACCCGCAGCTCGGTTCTGGCGAGATTGCTGCCCGTCTCACACAGGCTGTTCGATTGCTGCGTCGATCTTGGCTATCAGGCGCAAGACACGATCGGCAACGCTCGGGAAACGCGCGAGTGGGCGCAGACGCGCAATATCTCCCATTCGCTCATCGTCGTGACCTCGAATTACCATATGCCGCGCGCCCTCGCCGAGCTCTCGGCCGCGCTGCCGGAGGTGACGCTGCACCCCTTCCCGGTTGTGAGCGATCATGTAAACGTCGCCGGCTGGGCGAGCGACGTTGGCGTCATCAGGCTCGTGGGCGGCGAATATCTCAAATATCTCGGCGCCCTCGCGCGCATCACCCTGCGCCAGAACGAGACCGGCCCCGATATGACCGCGCTGCGAGGGGAGCCGGCGTCGCCGTAGGACCGCGAGCCTTCAGGCTCGCTCAGACTGTTTGACAAAGTGGCGATGACGCCCCTCGTGCTTCGAGACGGCTGCTGCGCAGCCTCCTCAGCATGAGGGACTTCTGCTTCTAGGCCAAACACTTAGGCCTCATCCTGAGGAGCGAGCGAAGCTCGCGTCTCGAAGGACGAGGCCGCCTCGGAGGTTTGCCAACAAACGGCGCGCGCCTTCAGGCTCGCTGGTAGAATGCGCGCCTGAAGGCGCGCGGTCCATTTTCCGGCGGCTTGTTAAGCCGGGCGCCGCTGGCGTAAAAGGCGCGGGTCTGCCGCAAGGAAGCGCCGCCCCATGATCTATCTGCGTTCGCTGGTCTTCCAGATTCTCTTCTTCCTGGCCATGGTCGCGCTGATGCTGATCTGGCTGCCGGGCCTTTTCATGGGCCGGCAGGTCTCGCAGGAGCTCGGACGCACTTGGGGCCGCGTGTCTTTGTGGCTGCTCGACAAGATTTGCGGCACGAAGGTCGAGTTCCGCGGGCTCGAAAACAAGCCCAAAGGCGCGGTGATCGTCGCCTCGAAGCATCAGTCGATCTGGGACACTTTCGTCCTGCCGACCCAATTCCCGGACTTCAGCTACATCCTCAAACATGAACTGGTCTGGCTGCCTTTCTTCGGCTGGTATCTGCTCGCCGCGGAGCAGATCGCCATCGACCGCGCCAAGGGCGGCAAGCTGCTGCCGCAGCTCATCGAGAAGTCGAAGACGCTCTTTGCACAGGGACGCCAGCTCTTCATCTTTCCGGAAGGCACGCGCCGCCCGGCTGGCGCGCCGCCAGCCTATAAGATCGGCGTCGCCCATCTCTACGCCGCCGCCAATGTGCCGGTGCTGCCCGTGGCGCTCAACGCCGGCCTGTTCTGGCCCCGGCGCTCATTCCTGATCTATCCGGGCACGGTGGTGATCGAATTCCTGCCGCCCATCCCGCCGGGTCTGCCGACGCGCGAATTCTTCGAGAAGCTGCAAAACGACATCGAGACGGCTTCCGACCGGCTGATTGCCGAGGCCGTCGCCGCCGATCCGAGCCTCGCGCCCCGCGTCGCGGAGAACCGGGCGAAGGCAATCGCCAAGGATAAAGCTCGGGCGGAGAAAAAGGCGGCCGGACGCGGCCGAAGCTCCGCGACGGGCGAGGCGTAAGCGGACACGCAGCCCTGTGACGAATGGCCCTGTCCCAGCGGCGGGACGCCTCCTAGATAAAGGGGCGTCGCGAAGAGCGTCGTCTCTCAGGGAGGCATTTGATCATGGGCTTATTGGATTTTCTTACCGGCAAGAGCAAAGCAGCCCCCGCTCCCGCGGGCGCGACGGAAACCTCGGCCGCGTCGGCCGAGGCGTTGACGAAGGAATTGGAAGCCCACGGCTTCGACGTATCTGGCGTCGACATCGAGGTTGACGGCGGCAAAGTGACGCTGAACGGCGCGGTGGATTCACGCGCCACGCTCGAGAAGATCGTCCTGGCGGTCGGCAACACCAAGGGCGTGGCGCAGGTCGAGAACAATCTCATCGCGCCCGACGCCGACCCGGAAGCCCCCTCGGGTCTTTATGTTGTGAAGCAAGGCGATACGCTCTGGAAGATCGCCGCGGAGAATTATGGCGACGGGGCGCGTTACAAAGAGATTTTCGAGGCCAACAAGCCGATGCTGAAGGACCCCGACAAGATCTATCCTGGCCAGCGCCTGCGCATACCCGGCGTGAGCGGGCCAAGCGCCGCGAGCGCAATCGTCTGGGCGCCGCCGGCGGAGATCGCCGGGAAGAAAGCCTGACGCGCTCTCCTCGGCAGTCCGCCGGAGCGATCGCTCGCTCCGGCGTTTTTAGAATTTACGCCTTCGTCGCCTCGAAGGCCGGCGCGCACGCCGAGAAATCCGCAAGCCAGGCGACGAGCTTGGGATATTTCGCCCGCCATGCGCCTTCGAAGCGCAGATCGAGATAACCGAGCGCGCAGGCGACCGCGATCTGACCGATCGTGATGTCGCCGACCGGCGGCGTCGCTTCGAGCGCCGCAAGCGCGCGGTCGATTTTGCCCTGCTGCAGGTCGATCGCCTCCTGATCGCGCAGCTCGGGGCGGCGCATGGCGGTTTCGTAGCGCATCAGCAGCGCGGCGTCGTTGATCCCGTCTCCGAGCGCCTGCAGGCGCAGCGCCTCGAAGCGCCGCGCGGGATCGCTAGGGAAAAGCTTTCCGCCGCCGAGATGGTCGAGATATTCGGCAATCACGCGGCTGTCGTAGAGCGCCGTTCCGTCGGCCAGAATAAGCGTCGGAATTTTGCCCAGTGGATTTTGGCTGCGCAACGTGTCGTCCGGATCGGTCGTGCTGGCAGGCACGACGTCGATCTGCGCGGTAAGTCCAACCAGATCGGCGACAATGCGGATTTTGCGCGCATAGGGCGAGGCGGGGGAATAACGAAGGATCATCATTTGCGGACCACCGCCGTTTTGCTGAACGTCGGCGCGTTCCTTATCCCGACCGCGCGCCCCTGCGCAAGGAAGTCAGGGATGGCCCTCCCCGGCTACTTTTAGCTCGGTAAGCTTTTCCGCTTTGGCGCCGTCGTCCGGTTGGAGGGAAGGCAATGTGCGCTCCAGGCTGAGAAGGGCGTCGCGTTTTTGCCGTGGGAGGCGCGAATCGGCCAAGGCGACAAAATCCTCATCGCTGTGCGGGCAGCCGATGCGGCCTCGGAATATCAAAATCCCCGTTGGCGTCACGACGCTATCGCCCGCCCGCAAGGTTGCGTCGTGCAAGCGCAGAAGGGATTTATCCGCAGCGGCGGGCTGAAGCGGCTCCGCCCCGCAAAATAAGGGTTTTGACAGCCTGGCTCCCGTCGAATCAGAGCCTTCGGCGGTTTCCATCGCGTGAGCGCGCTCTCGCGCATTCTTTTTTGGAGAATTGTCGAAGCGCAAAGTGAAAGAATGACGTCGCGTGGCGCTGTGCTGGACGCGCGCTTGCGGCCGCGGCGCGCCGCGCGCCTCATCGGCGCCGCCCAGGCCGAAAAGCTCTTCAAAGAATCCGGCGTTAGCTGGAGTGGCGAGACTCGCGAAGAAGAGTGCGCGCATAAAAAAACGGGCGATCTTTTCGACTGGGCCACGCTTGTGAATGCTCATGGAATACATACGAAATGCCTCCACAATAATGCATCCGAGTATAACGATGACAGGTCGCGCTAATGACGGATTGACCCGTTCGCGAGAGACACACTCTCGCAACGACAGGTAAACAATCGAGATGAGAATTCGTTTCATCTTATGTATTGGGCGCGACATCTTGTCCCGCGATGAGGCTCCCTCGTTCCGGCGAATGATTCACCTCAGCCCTCAAATCGCGGTTCGTTGTCATTCCCGACGCTCGCGCAGCGAGCGATCGGGAATCCAGAGCGAAACCAGCGCTCTTGCGGCTCTGGATTCCGATCGGGCTTTCAGCCCGCCGGGAATGACCCTCCCCCAATGCGAGCTTTCAACCGGAAATGGCGTTACTCCCCCGTCAAGCGATCGATCTCGAAGCCCGCGCCTTCGGCCTGGGCCAGTTTCGGCGCAAGGAAAGCGAGAATTTTCCGCGCCTCCTCTTCGAAAACGAAAGGCGGATTGACGACAACCAATCCCGTCCGCCGCAGACCTTCGCCCCCGCGCGCAACCGCGAGCGACAGGCGTAGCGCGCGCTTCACGCCCTCGCGCGCAAAGCGATCCAGAAATGCACGCTCGGCAATGGCGTCCTTCGACGGATGCCAGAGCGCGTAAACGCCGTTCGGCCACTTGCGATAGGCGCGCAGAAAGGCTGAGAACATCGCGTCGAATTCATCGGTCCGCTCGAAAGGCGGATCGATCAGCACAAGGCCCCGCTTCTCCTTGGGCGGCACATAGGCGCTGAGCCCGGTGTAGCCATCGATATGGATCGTCTTCACCCGTGCGTCGCGTCCGAAGCGATAGCGCAGCGCTTCGAAAGCGTCGGGGCGCAACTCGCAAAAAATGGCGCGGTCCTGCTCGCGCATCATCCGCGCGGCGATGAGCGGCGAGCCGGGATAGAGCCCCGGCCGCCCCTCGGCGTTGAAGACGCCGACGCAATCGAGATAGGGCGCGAGAAGCGCGCGCGTCTCTTCGTCCGCGCCGGAGAGATCGGCAAGGCGCCCGATTCCGCCGCGCCACTCCAGCGTGCGCTCGGCCGCGTCGGCGGAAAGGTCATAGGCGCCCTCCCCCGCATGGGTGTCGATGACGCGGAAGGGCGCGTCCTTGCGCAAGAGATAGGCGAGCAGGCGCGCGAGCAGCGCATGCTTGAAGACGTCGGCGAAGTTGCCGGCGTGAAAACCGTGGCGATAGTTCATGCCGTTCTATCGGCCGGTTGCCGCCGAGCCGCAAGCGCCGCCGCGGGCGCGCGCGTCAATCCACGCGCGCGTCATGTCTGCCCTGGATTCCCGCTTTCGCGGGAATGCCATTCACAAAGGCGCCGGCACCGAAATCTCTCGCTGGCGGCAGCCGTGCTGCACGACCTCGGGACAGGCGCGGAACTCGCGCAGATCCTTCGACAAGCAGATGCGCACTTCCTCGAAGACATTGCGACGGCAGGAGACCGCCATCATGCCCGGCCGCAGCCGCGGATTGGCGTCGTAAAAGGCGCGCTCGACGTCGATGGGCGTGAAGGTCTGGTCTCCCTTGGGCCTCACGAAAGCCGCGGGGATCGTCACCGCCTCGCGCGCGCGGGCCACGTCGCCGAAATAGTCGCTCGGGCTTTTGCCGCTGCAGGTTCCGTGCTTGCGCCATTCGTAGCGCGCAAGGCGCTCGTCGGGGAAGAGCCCGTCGGCGCGCTGCAGAGCGATGCGAGAGGGCGTGCGCGGACCGTCGCAGTCGCTGGGGAAGCCGTGCTCATATTGCGGCCACAGCCCATGCACGACGAAGCCCAGCCCCTTCCCCGGCTCGCATTGATCATGCGAGCCGCCGACGCTGTCGCAAAAGCCGGGAGACCAGCTCAAGGCGAGCACATAGAAATCAAAATCCTTGGAGGGCGCGCCGCCCCGGAAGCCGGCGTCGCGCTTCGCTTCAGGCGTAGGCGCGGGCGTTGTGTCTTGCGGCTTCGGCGGAAGCCGATCGGCGCAATGGTCAAGGATACAATCGTCGTCCTTGGCGCTCGCGGGCGCCAGAAAGAGGAAAGCAACGCAAAACGCCGCCGCGCGCGCGGCAGTCAAAAAAATGCTGGTCATCGGAAAACCTCGGAGCCGCTTTGTTGAGCGGTCGGGCTCAAGGTCCGGCCGCGCGGCAATTCGGACTGAAGGCGTGGTTGCGGTCAAGCCCCTCGACGCACCAGGTGACGCCCGAACCAATGCCGATGAAGCCCAGATCCTCGCCGATATTGTAGACGACGCGGCGGCGCTTGCCGTCGTTGAAATAGGCCTCGGCGCGGCAGTAGCGGCGCGGAATATAGCTCAGCCCATCCGTGCGATAGCCAAATTCGGCGGCGCTTTCATAGCCCTCGATCACAAGGCCGGAATTCCAATATTCGGCCTCCCGGCTGCCAAAGCTCGAGGTGATTTCCGTCAGCACCAGTGGGTCCGAGCACAAAGGCAAAATCCCGCTGTAGGGCGGCACTCGGAACTCCGCCGGCTGGTCGTGCTCGCGCGGCGCGGCGAAGGCCGAGGTTGCGCCGAGGAGCCAAAATAACGCCAGGTGACAAACAACGCGGCGAAAAACGGAGCCTGTCATGGGAATCCCCTCGATCGAGTCGGCCGAATTGGGGCGAATGCGCGCCCGCGCGTCAAGCGGCGATTTGCGAAGCTGCGAAAAAGCCCTTTATACTTTCCACATGGTTGACGCACGCAACGCTCGTCCCGTCACGCTGCGCCGCGCCCTGGCGCTCGCTGTGATCGCGCTCGCCGCGCTCCTGGCGAGCCCGGGCGCCTCACTGGCGCAGGACCCCTTTTCCGATTTCTTCGGCGGCCTGTTCGGCTTCAAGCGCGCGCCGGTTCAGCGCCCCGCCGACGAGCCGCGCGTGCGCCGGATCATGCCGCACCAGGAAAACCGGCCGCCGACCTATTGGCGCGGCGGCGAGGCGGCGCGCTCCACGCCGAAACGCGCCGTGAAGCGCAGCGAGCCGTCGCCGGGCGCGGGCGAAGCGGCAAAGCGCGAGACGCCCGAGGTCGCGGCGACTTATTTCGTCGCCGTGATGGGCGATACGCTGGGCATATTGCTCGCTAATGGCCTGGAAGAGACGTTCGCCGACAAGCCCGAGATCGGAATATTGCGCAAGGGCAAGGAAAGCTCGGGCCTCGTGCGCAGCGATTTCTACGACTGGCCGAAGGCGGCGAAAGACATCGCCAACGGGTCGCAGAAGATCGACGTCGCCGTGATGATGATCGGCTCGAATGACAGGCAGTCGCTACGCGAGGGCGCGCAGAGCGACGAGCCCTTCTCTGCGCATTGGCGCGAGACCTACGCAGCCCGCATCGACGCGGTGATGGCGCCGTTCCGGGAAAAGAAAATTCCGGTGGTCTGGGTCGGCCTGCCGATGATGAAGAACGAGAGTTTTTCCGCCGACATGGGAAAGCTCAACGATCTCTTCCGGGTGGAGGTCGCCAAGAACGACGGGATTTACGTCGATCTTTGGGAAGCGCTCGCTGACGAGCGCGGCCGGTTCAACGCCTTCGGCCCCGACATCAACGGGCAGATCGTCAAGCTGCGCACGGCGGACGGCGTGCATTTCACCGAGGCCGGCGCGCTCAGCGTCGCGCATTTCGTCGCCACTGAAATCAAGAAGCTTTACGACGAGCGCAAGCAGCCGGAACTGGAAGCCGCTCCTGACGCGCCGGCGGTAAAAGCGCAGCCGCCCGCCTCGGCGGCCGCCCCCTCGGCCCCGCTCATCTTCCGCTCGCCGGAAAAGCCTCTCTCGAGCGAGGCCCCGGCGCTTCCCGAGCGCCCCGCCATCGGACCTGTCCAGACTTTGACTGGCGCGCCGGCTCCGGCCGGGGCGCCGGAACTGGCGCGACGCGCGCCTGCCTCTGCCCCGGCGCCCGCCGGCGCCGACGCGCAGGCGCTCGCGCGGCATGTGTTCATCGAGGGAGGCGATCAATCGCCGCGTCCCAATCGAGCGGACGATTATTCGTGGAAACCCGCTGCGCCCTGACGCTCGATTGCGCTTTTACGCGATCGAGCGCGATTTCGATTTTTTGAAGGAAATTTTACCCTATCGGCCAATGTGCGCAGGCATATGGAACGCTTTGCCAGGCTCCGGCATTTTCCTGCCCAGATAAGTCTGGGGAGCTATTCAAATGCATCTTTTCGATTTCCGGCCTCTCGCCGCCGCGGCCTTCATGCTGACTGCCGGCGCCTTCTCAACAGGAGCCTCGGCGCAAGACCGTAGTTTCCTGGCGCTTTTCGAAGAACCGAGTCCCACCGCGGCAGGAAATGAGGATGCCTCTTACGGCCGCCAACAGGCCTCCTACGAGCAGCAGGACGACATGCGCGTGCAGCGGGACTATCCCACCGTAACGCGCGAGATGGTCTCCGACCCGACGAAGGAACGCCCCGGCACGATCACCGTCGATACCGAAAACCGTTATCTCTATCTCTCGCTCGCCGATGGACAAGCGGTGCGCTACGGGATCGGCGTGGGCCGTGAAGGATTTACCTGGAAGGGGCGCGTCCGCGTCGGCCGCAAGGAAACCTGGCCTGGCTGGACGCCGCCGAAGGAAATGCTGAAGCGCCGTCCCGATCTGCCGCGCCACATGGCCGGCGGCGAAGAGAACCCCCTCGGCGCGCGCGCCATGTATCTCTACTCGGGCGCCAAGGACACCATGTTCCGCATCCACGGCTCGAACGAGCCTTGGACGATCGGACAGGCAGTCTCCTCCGGTTGCATCCGTATGACCAATGACGACGTCACCGACCTTTTCAGCCGCGTGAAGATCGGGACGAGTGTCGTGGTGCTGTGATACGAGATCCGCTTGATTGGGTCGGCGTCATTCTCGACGCTCGCGCCGTTTGGACACACAGGGGCTCACCGCCGTCATTGCGAGGAGGCGGAGCCGACGAAGCAATCCAGGGCCGCATCGCTGCCCTGGATTGCTTCGCTTCGCTCGCAATGAGGGCTCTGGGCAAAACCAGCGCTTTTGTGGCTCTGGATTCCCGATCGGGCCTTCGGCCCGTCGGGAATGACAAGTCCCCACGCGAGCTATTCAACCGGAAATGGTATGAGTTATTTCTCCTCCGAAACGACAAAAGCCCCGGAAATCCGGGGCTTTTTTTGACTGTCGTCTGGCTGGACGCTTATTCCATATTGCAGTCGAAGACGAAATTGGTCAGCCCCGACAAGGTGATTTGAATGACGACCCAGGCCGCGATCAAAATCCAGGCGATTTTCTTCTGGTCACGCCCGTAGAGAAAGGCGCCCGCCAGCGGCAGGACCAGAAAGAAGAACTGCCACGGCTGGGTGACGAATGTGTCGCAGTACCAAAGGTTCAATTTTTCGCTGACCATTTTTTTCTCACCTTGGCAGATTTGTTTCGCCCATCAAATGCAGGTCGACCGCATGGGCGCATTGGCGCCCCTCGCGAATAGCCCACACCACGAGCGATTGTCCGCGCCGCATGTCCCCGCACGCGAAGACTTTTTCGCGCGATGTCTTATAGGCGCGCGTATCCGCCGCCACATTGCCGCGACCGTCGAGATCGACGCCGCTTTGTTCGAGGAGCCCTTCCTTGATCGGCGAGACGAAGCCCATGGCGAGCAGCACCAGATCGGCCTTGATCGTGAAGGCGCTGTCGGGAATCTCCTGCATCTTGCCGTCGACCCGCACGCAGCGCAGCCCCTCGACCGCGCCGCCCTCGCCGATGAACTCCTTGGTCAGCACGGAGAACTCGCGCGCCGAGCCCTCCTCATGCGAGGAGGAGGTGCGCATCTTCAGCGGCCAGTCCGGCCAGGTCAGGAGCTTGTTTTCCTTTTCCGGCGGCTTGGGCATGATTTCGAGCTGCGTCACCGACAGCGCGCCATGGCGCACCGAGGTGCCGATGCAGTCCGAGCCCGTATCGCCGCCGCCGATGACGACGACATGCTTGCCGGTCGCGAAGATCGGCTCATTGGTCGTGAGCGGCTCGCCGGCGACGCGACGATTCTGCTGGGTCAGGAAATCCATGGCGACATGCACGCCGCGCAGCTCGCGCCCGGGGATCGGCAGCTCGCGCGGCTGCTCGGCGCCGCCGGCGAGAACCACCGCGTCATGGCTGGCGACGAGGTCGCGGACGTTCATGTCGACGCCCACGTTGACGCCGTAATGGAAGACGACGCCCTCGGCCTCCATCTGTGTGACGCGGCGGTCGATGAGATGCTTTTCCATCTTGAAGTCTGGAATGCCGTAGCGCAGCAGACCGCCGGCCTTGGCGTTCTTCTCGTAGAGATGGACGTCATGGCCCGCCCGCGCGAGCTGCTGCGCGGCGGCGAGGCCCGCGGGGCCCGAGCCGACGACGGCGACCCGCCTCCCGGTCTTGCGCTTCGGCGGCTCGGGGACGACCCAGCCCTGCTCGAAGCCGCGGTCGACGATCGCGCATTCGATCGTCTTGATGGTGACGGGCTGGTCCTGGAGATTCAGCGTGCAGGAGGCCTCGCAGGGCGCGGGGCAGATGCGGCCGGTGAACTCGGGGAAGTTATTGGTCGAGTGGAGATTGGCGAGCGCGCGCTTCCACTCGCCGTGATAGACGAGGTCGTTCCAGTCGGGGATCTGGTTATTGACCGGGCAGCCATTGTGGCAGAACGGGATGCCGCAATCCATGCAGCGCGCGGCCTGGCTTTTGGTCGCCTCTTCGGAGAGCGGGATCACGAACTCGTCATAGTGACGAATGCGATCGGCCGCCGGCTTATATTTGCGGTCCTGCCGGTCGATTTCGAGAAAGCCCGTGACCTTGCCCATATCGCATCCCACCTTTCGCATCGGGCTCCGGCTGGTCGAGACCCGCCGGATCAGCTCGAATTCCGCCAGTCCGCCGTCTGTTCAGCCCACTGCGTGATTTCGTGAGGAGTTCTAAACGCTTTCGCTTCGGCCCCGTCAAGCGAGTAAGCCGCGCTAATTTGATGCTATGCAAGACACACGCGGAGATATACATTTTGGAAAGCGTATATCCGGAGAACCCAATGCGCGTCTCACGATGGGGAAATAGCCTTGCCGTGCGCCTGCCCGCCGACCTCGTGCGGGAGAAGGGCCTGAAGGAAGGCGACGAGGTATCGATCACGGTCGAGTCGATGATCGACGAAAAAGCCCGCGCTCGCGCCGAGGCGATCGCTGCTCTCCGGAACCTTCGCGGGATGATCCCGGCCGATTACAGGTTCAAACGCGAAGACGCATATGACGACGAGGAATAGAAGCTTCTTCGATACGAACGTCCTTCTATACGCGGTCGCGACCTCCGGCGCCAAAGCGGATATCTCCGAAGAGTTGATTGCGCTCGGCGGCGTCGTCAGCATTCAGGTTCTGAACGAGTTCGCCGCCGTTTCTCGGCGCAAACACAATGCTTCGTGGCAGAATGTGAAGGCGAGTTTAGAATCGTTTCGAGCGACGCTCGACATCGTTCCCCTTACCCTTGAAACGCACCAGACCGGCGTCGCTCTTGCCGAGCGCTACAATTTTGCAATCTATGACGCCATGATCGTGGCGGCAGCTAAATTAGCGGGCTGCCGGACGCTCTATACGGAGGACCTGCATAATGGGCAGATCCTCGATCAACTAAAAATCGAGAACCCGTTTGTCTGATTTTAGGCGCGGGGGCTAAGCCCCCGCCCTCTTACTCGCCCGCAGCCTTCAACCGCCCAGGCTGCGCCTTCTTGGCCATCTCCGTCAGCGCGCGGCGGTATTCGATCGGCATCACCTTGCGGAACTTGCCGCGATAGTTCTCCCAATCGTCGAGAATCTGCCGCGCGCGGGTCGAGCCCGTGTAGCGCAGGTGCCGCTCGATGAGCTGGCGCAGGCGCTCGGCGTCGAAGCGCGTCATGTCCGACATCACATCGACCTTGCCATGCGTCTCAAGATCGCCGGTCTGATGATAGTTCTCGGTCATGAGCGTCTCTTCGGCGCTCACGGGTTCGAGATCGACCATCGCGAGGTTGCAGCGGCTCGCGAAGCTGCCGTCTTCGTCGAGGACATAGGCGATGCCGCCGGACATGCCCGCTGCGAAGTTGCGTCCCGTCTGGCCGAGCACAACCACGACGCCGCCAGTCATATATTCGCAGCCGTGGTCGCCCGCGCCCTCGACCACCGCGACGGCGCCAGAGTTACGCACAGCAAAGCGCTCGCCCGCGACGCCGCGGAAATAGCACTCGCCCGCGATCGCGCCGTAGAGCACCGTATTGCCGACGATGATCGAGTTCGAGGGATCGATCTTCTTGGCCTCGCGCGACGGATAGACGATCAGCTTGCCGCCCGAGAGGCCCTTGCCGACATAGTCGTTCGCTTCGCCTTCGAGCTGCAGCGTCACGCCGCGCGCGAGGAAGGCGCCGAAGCTCTGCCCGGCCGTGCCGACGGCGCGGATGTTGATCGTATCCTCCGGCAGGCCCGTGTGACCATAGATACGCGCGACCTCGCCCGAGAGCATGGCGCCCGTGGTGCGGTCGACGTTCTTGATCGAGGTCTCGATCGACACTTTCGCGCCGCGGTCGAGCGCCGGCCGCGCCTCCGCGATGAGCTTGTTGTCGAGAACCTTGTCGAGGCCGTGGTCCTGGAATTGCGAATGGCGAATCGCCGCGCCCTCGCCTTCCGGCTTGTAGAAGAGCTTCGAGAAGTCGAGGCCCTGCGCCTTCCAATGAGCGAGAGCCTTGGTCTTGTCGAGCATCTGCATCTGGCCGACGAGCTCGTCGAAGCTGCGGTAGCCCATCTGCGCCATCAGCTCGCGCGCTTCTTCGGCGACAAAGAAGAAGTAGTTGATGACATGCTCCGGCTGGCCGGCGAAGCGCTTGCGCAGCACCGGGTCCTGCGTCGCGACGCCGACGGGGCAAGTGTTGAGATGGCACTTGCGCATCATGATGCAGCCGGCCGCAATGAGCGGCGCCGTCGAGAAGCCGAACTCGTCCGCGCCGAGCAGCGCGCCGATAATGACGTCGCGGCCCGTGCGCAGGCCGCCGTCGACCTGCACGGCGATGCGCGAGCGCAGGCCGTTCAGCACCAGCGTCTGATGCGTTTCGGCGAGGCCGATTTCCCAGGGCGAGCCCGCATGCTTGATGGAGGTGAGCGGCGAAGCGCCCGTGCCGCCATCATAGCCGGAGATCGTCACATGGTCGGCGCGGCCCTTGGAGACGCCCGCCGCAACCGTGCCGACGCCAACCTCGGAGACGAGCTTCACAGAGACGCCGGCCTTCGGGTTCACATTCTTCAGATCGAAGATGAGCTGCGCCAAATCCTCGATCGAGTAGATGTCATGGTGCGGCGGCGGCGAGATGAGGCCGACGCCCGGCGTCGAGTGACGCACCTTGGCGATCACCGCATCGACCTTGTCGCCGGGTAGCTGGCCGCCTTCGCCGGGCTTCGCGCCCTGCGCCATCTTGATCTGGATCATATCGGCGTTGACGAGATATTCCGTCGTCACGCCGAAGCGGCCCGAAGCGACCTGCTTGATCGCCGAACGCATCGTGTCGCCATTCGCGAGCGGCTTGAAGCGATCCGGCTCCTCGCCGCCCTCGCCCGTGTTCGATTTGCCGCCGATGCGGTTCATGGCGATGGCGAGCGTGGTGTGCGCCTCGCGCGAGATCGAGCCGAAGGACATGGCGCCGGTCGCGAATCGCTTCACGATCTCGGAAGCGGGCTCCACCTCATTGAGCGGAACCGGCTTGCGGCCGTCTTCGTCGGCGCTCTTGATGCGGAACAGGCCGCGCAGATTGAGCAGCTTCTCGTCCTGCTCGTTCAACGCCTTGGCGAAGGCGCGATACTGCTCCTGCGCATTGCCGCGCACAGCGTGCTGGAGCAGCGAGATGGTCTGGGGCGTCCAGCTATGCGCTTCGCCGCGCGTGCGGAAGGCGTAATCGCCGCCAACGTCCAGCGCGTCGCGATAGACCGGCGCGTCGCCGAAAGCGAGGCGATGGCGACGCACCGTCTCCTTGGCGATCTCGTCGAGGCCAACGCCCTCGACGCGCGTCGTCGTGCCGGTGAAGAACTCGTCGACGAAGCTCTGCGCAAGGCCCACGGCGTCGAAGATCTGCGCGCCGCAGTAGGACTGATAGGTCGAAATGCCCATCTTGGACATGACCTTCAGCAGGCCCTTGCCGACCGCCTTGATGTAGCGCTTGATCGCCGTATCCGCATCGACGTCGGCCGGGAATTCGCCGGCCGAGGCTTCCAGCGTGTCGAAGGCGAGATAGGGGTTGATCGCCTCGGCGCCGTAACCCGCGAGGCAGGCGAAGTGATGCACTTCGCGCGCTTCGCCGGTCTCGACCACGAGGCCGACCGAGGTGCGCAGGCCCTTGCGGATCAGATGGTGATGCACCGCCGCCGTCGCGAGCAGCGCCGGAATCGGAATGCGATCCGGCCCCGCCATGCGGTCGGAGAGGATGATGATGTTGTAGCGGCCGGAAACAGCTTCTTCCGCGCGCTGGCACAGACGCTGGATGGCGCTGCCCATACCCGCCGCGCCTTTGCTGGAATCATAAGAAATTTCCAGCGTCTTGGTGTCGAAGCTGTCCTCCACCATGCCGATCCAGCGGATCTTTTCCAAATCCTCATTGGTGAGGATCGGCTGGCGCACTTCGAGCCGCTTCTTATTGGCCGAGCCCTCGTGATCGAGAATGTTCGGACGCGGGCCGATGAAGGAGACGAGGCTCATGACCAGCTCTTCGCGGATCGGGTCGATCGGCGGATTGGTCACCTGCGCGAAGTTCTGCTTGAAATAGGTGTAGAGCAGCTTCTCCTTGTCGGAGAGCGGCGACACGGGCGTGTCTGTGCCCATGGAGCCGATGGCCTCCTGACCGGTGACGGCCATGGGGAACATCAGCGTGTAGAGGTCTTCCTCGGTGTAGCCGAAGGCCTGCTGGCGATCGAGCAGCGTGACGTCGGCGCGCGCCGGACGCGCCTCGACGGGCCGCAGCTCCTCGAGTTGAATCTGCGTGCGCGCCAGCCATTCCTTATAGGGATGCGAGAGCGCGAGCTCTTTCTTGATCTCGTCGTCGGAGATGATGCGGCCCTGCTCCAGATCGACGAGCAGCATCTTGCCCGGCTGCAGGCGCCATTTGGTGACGATCTTCTCTTCCGGAATCGGCAGCACGCCCATTTCGGAGGCCATCACCACGAGGCCGTCGTCGGTCACGAGATAGCGCGCCGGACGCAGGCCGTTGCGGTCGAGCGTCGCGCCGATCTGGCGACCATCGGTGAAGGCCATGGCGGCTGGGCCGTCCCACGGCTCCATGAGCGACGCATGGTGCTCGTAGAAGGCGCGGCGGTCGTCGTCCATCAGCGGATTGCCGGCCCAGGCCTCGGGGATCAGCATCATCACCGCATGCGCCAGCGAATAGCCGCCGCGCACCAGGAATTCGAGCGCGTTGTCGAAGCAGGCGGTGTCGGACTGGCCCTCATAGGAGATCGGCCAGAGCTTGGTGATGTTGTCGCCGAAGAGCGGCGAGGACACCGACGCCTGACGCGCCGCCATCCAGTTGAGGTTGCCGCGCAGCGTGTTGATCTCGCCGTTATGCGCGACGAAGCGGTAAGGATGCGCGAGGCGCCAGGACGGGAAAGTGTTGGTCGCGAAGCGCTGATGCACCAGAGCGATCGCCGAGACGAAACGCGGGTCCTTGAGGTCGCGGAAATATTCGCCGAGCTGCGAGACCAGCACCATGCCCTTATAGACGATGGTGCGCGTCGAGACCGAGACCGAATAGAATTCGCGGCCGTTCTCGAGCTTGTAAATCTCGTTGGAAGACGACTTGCGCGCGAGATAGACGCGCCGCTCGAAATCCGCTTCGTCCTTCACATCGGGACCGCGGCCAACAAAGAGCTGCATGTGGTGCGGCTCGACGGCCTTCACCGCCTCGCCGAGGTCGCTCGAATCGACCGGCAGATCGCGCCAGCCGAGCACGACGACGCCCTCGTCCTTCATCTGCGCGTCGAGAATCTCGCGCGCCTTGGCGCGCACTTCCGGATCGCGCGGCATGAAGAACTGGCCGATGGCATATTCGCCCGCGCCCGGAAGCTGAAAGCCGAGCTTGGCGCATTCGGCCTTGAAGAACTCGTGCGGGATTTGGACGAGAATGCCGCAGCCGTCGCCGAGCTTCGGATCGGCGCCCACCGCGCCGCGATGGTCGAGGTTGAGCAGGATCTGCAGGCCCATCTCGACGATGGCGTGCGACCGCTCATTGTGCATATTGGCGACGAAGCCGACGCCGCAAGCATCGTGCTCTTTCGACGGATCGTAGAGCCCCTGCGCGGCCGGCAGGGCCGGATCGCGCCCGATGGCGATCTCTTGGCCCAGGGCCTCTTGCACGGCGTTATCAACGACCTTCGTCATGGCGGCGTCTCCTCGACGCGGCGCGGCGTGTTTCTGCGGCCGGCGCCTCGTCACATTCGTTTTCCAAAAACTGCATAGAGCAAGTTCGCGGTGGATTGAAGCGCGCTTGCGCCCCCTCCAGCGCCTGCTTGCGCGCGCATTCTTGCGCCTTCCCTTCGGCCAGGCCGCCGCGCCTCAGGCAAGAGGCGCGCCAAACCGTCTCGATCGTCGGTCGTTCGGCCCGCGCCGCCGGCTCTGACCGCGGCGCGATGGAAAATGGCGACTATCGAAGGGCGACGGCGCCGAAAGGTCAGCAGCACTGACATATCGACGCCCATGATTTTTGCCAGATTTATGCTCCGGTGACAAGCAACCGCCTCCCGCGAGCGCCGTTCTTACCGGCAATTAATGTTGCGCGTCCAAGGCTCGCCGCAATCCCGGAGAAGATGGTAAGCGTGAGGGGGCGACGGTTTAAGGAAAAGTGTGCATGTCTTCTACCCGGCCGAAATGGGGAACCCCTCTTGCCCTCGGGCTCGCGCTGGCCTGCGGGTTCGGCGCCGACGCCGCGACGGCGCAGTTCTTCTTCCGCCCTTTCGCCTATAGCTGGAGCTATCAGCCGCCGCCTGACGACGAGGATTTCGGCGAACCGCGCTTCGCCTCGCGCGGCGCCGTGGCGCGCATCCTCGCCCGCGAGGGTTTCCAGCTCGTAGGGCCACTTGGCCGGCGCGGCGATCAGATCGTCGCCACGGGCGTAAGCCGCCGCGAAGGCGAGACGCGCTTTTTCATCGATCCTTACGAGGGCGCGATCCTCCACGCCATGCGGATTGGCCCGCCGCCGGCCGCCGAGCGTCCTCGCCCGGACGATAACGGATTCGTTCCGCAGCTTGGGGGCTCCCACCCGGTCGTCAAGGAGATCGGCAAAAACCGAGCGCCGCTCGACGAAGGGCGCGGGAATGGGCGCATTATGCGCCTGCCGCAGCCCGCCCCGGAGGCGCCCGCCGCCCAACAGACGCAGCGGCCCGCCAGCGGCGCGGCGCGTCCCACACCCACACCGCCGGCAGTCGCACTACCGACTCCGACCGCCAAACCCGCCGAAACGCAAAAGCCGATCGAATGGGCGAAGCCGGCCGAGATTGCGAAGCCCGCCGAACCGGCCAAGCCAACGGAACCGCCCAAGGGGCCAGAAGCCGCCAAGGAGGCCCCTAAGCCGGCGGAGGCGCAAAAACCGGCTGCGGCCACGCCGCCTGAGGCGGCTCCTGCCCCAGCAAAACCGGCTCCGGCGCAAAAGCCGGTCGAAACCAAGGCGGAGGCCGTCAAGCCGCCGCAGCCGGGGCCGCTCGCCGACCCCGCCAAATCTCCGACCGCAGCGGCAAAGGCGCCGGCGCCGCGCGCTGTCGCCGCGCGCTCGACCGCCGCCTCGCATCGCGCCATCGTCCCGCCGAAGGCGACCGAAGGCGCCGCCGCCGTCACCCCATCGGCGCCGACGACCGCCACGGCTCATGCGGCGCCCAGCGCCAAGACGCCACAGAAAACGCCGTAAGAGTATCGCGCCCCGGCAAAATAAAAGAGGCGCCCGAGCGGGCGCCTCTGCAGGACCGATCGACGAACGGCCTTACGCGGCCTTGGACTCGACAACCTTGGCGGTCGGAGCGCTGCCGCCGATCTCGATGCGACGCGGTTTCTGCGTCTCGGGGATTTCCCGCACCAGGTCGACATGCAGCAGGCCGTTGACCAGGCTCGCGCCCGTCACGACCACATGGTCGGCGAGCTGGAACCGTCGCTCGAAGGCGCGGGCGGCGATCCCTTGATGCAGCATCTCACGACCCTGGGCGGGCGGAGTCTGATCCTTGGAGCCTTTGATCGACAGCGTATTTTCCTTGGTCTCGATCGTCAGCTCCTCGCGGGAGAAGCCGGCAACCGCCAGCGTGACGCGGTAGGCGTTCTCGCCGGTGCGCTCGATATTATAAGGCGGATAGGTCGACGCGCCGTCGACGCCGCCGCCCTGGTCGAGAAGATTGAAGAGACGATCGAAGCCCACGGTCTGGCGATAGAGGGGCGAAAGATCGAAGTGACGCATGACATATCCTCCGTATGAAGCGACATGCGGCGCGCTGCGTATCGCGCCGCGCCTATTCGCGCGTCCAGTGCGGCCCGCGCTGAATTCGATTTGGGAAGCGGCTCGAGGGAGTTCAAGGGCCGGCTTTTTGTTGCTGGCCGAAAATAGGGTTGCCGAAAAGACACAGTTGAAGCAAATACGACTCTTATATGACCTAAGTCGCTAGCTAAGCCACGAACGCCTTAGCATAAATCCGCGACATGCGGATTCGAGGCCACATTTCCCGCGCGAATAGGAGCGGCGTCGTCATTGCCGGCTGGGCGCGTCACGCGCTCGCGCTGGCGATGACGCTGTTCCTTGTCGTGCAGGCTGGCTCCCCGCAGTGGATGCGCGGCGGCTCCGGGCACGGCTCGGCAATGGCCGCTGCGGAGTGCCAGCGTCCCGGCGTCGCGCTGGGCGCGGGCGCGCCGCATCTGCCGGGGACAAGCGCTGACCATGATTGCAGCGCGTGTCTGGCCTGCGTCTTTTCAGCGATCGACGCGCGCCCGTCCGCTCAAGTCGCGCCCGCCATTACGAGCCGGCTCGTCTTCTTCTTGCCCAGCGGCGTTGCGACGCCTCACGCGCGGCGGCGTGCAGCCCATCCCGCGCGCGCGCCGCCGCTTTTCTCCTGACGGAACCAGCCAACGCGAATCCAGTCTAACCGCCGTCATCCGGCGGATCAGGAGAAATTTGTCCCATGTCACGTCTTGTCTTGGCGCGCGGCGCATCCGCCGGCGCGATCGCTCTTGCCTGGTTCGGCTACGCCCAAGCGCAAACGCCCCTACCCGCAATTACGGTGGGCGCGGCCAGCCGCGGCGCCGCCGCCGCCGCGCCGCGGCCCAACACGGTTGTCGCCCAGCCCGACAAGCTGCAGGACGCGACCGTGATCGGTCCGCGCGAGATCGCCAATGAGCTGCCGGCCGCCGCCGACACAGTGCAGCTCCTCCAAAATGCGCCGGGCGTGAATTGGTACGAAGCGGGCGGCGTCTCCCGATTGCCGGTCATTCACGGCATGGCCGACGATCGGCTGAAGATCCTCGTTGGCGGCGTCGAGGCGACCTCGGCCTGCGCCAACCATATGAATCCGCCGCTCTCTTATATCGATCCGAATAACGTCCAGAATATTGAAGTGCACTCCGGCGTCATGCCGGTGAGCAAAGGCGGCGATTCGATCGGCGGCTCCATTCTCGTGACGCCGCGGCAGCCGGCCTTCGCGCCAAGCGCCGCCGCCGCCCCGGGGGTCGTGGAACCCACGGGCCCGTTCCTGCTCGGCTCGCCCTATCCGCCCTTTTTGCCTTTCCGCGGCCAGGGCCTGCGCTTTGGCGCCCAGAACGAAATCCTCGCCACGGGCGCCATCTCGGCCTTCTTCCGCACCAACAACAATGGCATCACCGTCTCGGGCACGGCGAATGTCGCCAATGAGCATTGGAGCGTGCTCTACAACGGCGCCTGGTCGCGCGCGACGGATTATCATCAGGGCGGCGACGGCAGGAAGGTGCTGTCGACCAACTTCATCTCCGAGCAGCATTCGGTCACGGCGGCCTATCAGAACAACGGGCACCTGTTCTCGCTGCGCGGCGCCATCGAGAACATTCCCTATCAGGGCTTCCCCAATCAGCGCATGGATATGACCGGCAACCGCGCCTATACCGCGGACGCCAAATATCAGGGCGCATATGATTGGGGCGCGGTCGACGCGCGCGCCTTCTATCACTATGTCGCGCATACGATGGGCTTCCTGCAGGACAAGCAGCCGTCGAACATGCCGATGAACACGATCGGCAAGGATTTCGGCTATTCGATCAAGACGGAAATCCCCTTCACGCAGCTTTCCGGCCGCGACCTTCTGCGGCTCGGCAGCGAATATCACGGCTTCCGGCTGAACGATTGGTGGGAGCCCATCTACCGCTCGATGATGATGGGCCCCCTCACCTTCTGGAACATCAACAACGGCGATCGCAACCGCGTCGGTCATTTCGCCGAATGGGAAGCCAATTGGACGCCGCAATGGTCGACCTTGCTCGGCGTGCGAAACGACGTCGTGTGGATGGATACGGGCAATGTCTCGCCCTACGATCCGCGCGCGCGCATTCCGATGGGCATGATGATGGGCATGCCCATGTATATGAATAACCCGGACGCCATCACGGCCGGCATTTTCAACAGCCGCAACCGTTCGCGCACCGACGTGAACTTCGACATGGTGGCGAAGGCCCGTTACCAGCGCGACGAAACGAGCGCCTATGAGGTGGGCTATTCGCGCAAGACCCGCTCACCCAGCCTCTATGAGCGTTACGCCTGGCCGGTGGCGATGGGGACCACGATGAACAATTGGTTCGGCGACCTCAACGGCTACACCGGCAATATGGACCTCAAGCCCGAGGTCGCCCACACGTTCGGCGTCACCGCCGAATGGAAGGACCCGAGAGGCAATTGGGAAGCGCGCGCCAATCCCTATTACACCTATATCGAAAACTTCATCACCGCCGAGCGCTACGGCAACACGACCGGCCCTGCGGGCCTCGTCTTTCCTGTGCTGCAGTTCCGCAATCACAAGGCCCAGATTTATGGTTTCGACATCTCGGGCCGCGTGAAATTGTGGGAGACGCCGGAATACGGGCAGTTCTTCGCGTCCGGAAACATCAACTACGTCTTCGGCCGTGACTTCGAAATGCCGGATTACACGGCCTGCGGCCTCTCGGGCTTCAATTGCTATATGCTGGCGAAGAATGCGCGCAAGGGCGATGGCCTTTATCACATCATGCCGCTCAACGCGCGCGGCGCCATCGAGCATCGCCTGGGCGGTTGGTCGAATGTGGTGGAGCTGCAACTCGTCGACAGCAAGACGCATATCTCCGTTGCGCGCAATGAGCTGAAGACCGGCGGCTACGCCTTGCTCAATCTGCGCACGGCCTATGAGTGGGGCAATGTGCGTTTCGACCTCGGGTTAGAGAATGTCTTCGACCAGAAATATTTCTCGCCGCTCGGGGGAAGCTATTTCACTTTGGCCAAGGTCACGAACAACGCGGCTAATTACGGGCCTGTCCCGGGCATGGGCCGTAATTTCGTGGCCGGGATGACGGTGAAGTTCTGAGAACGGGGGCGGCGCGAAAGCGCCGCCCCAATTTTTTGGCGCTGTTACGCCGCATATCGAGAGACGAAGTCCTCACATCTCTCCGGGGTTTGACGCAGATGCAGAAGCCCCTCATTCTGTGGCTGCTGCGACGCAAAAGCGTTGCTCAGTTCGTTGACAAACCTCCGAGGCGGCCTCGTCCTTCGAGACGCGAGCGTCGCTCGCTCCTCAGGATGAGACCTAAGTGTTTGGCGAAGTTGCAGAAGCTCCTCATGCTGAGGAGCCTGCGCAGCAGGCGTCTCGAAGCACGAGGGGCATCACCGCCACTTTGTCGGCAATCTGAGCGGCGCGAAAGCGTCGCCCTTTCGTTACGGAAGCGGCCAATGATATTCCGGATTGCGTTCTTTCTTATTTTTGCCTGCGCCGCCACTTTTGCCCGCGCGGAGCTCCTTGGCATGCAGGTCGAACGCTCGGTGACAGAGGCGGAGATGAAAGCCTCCTTGCGGGAGGTCGCGCTCGTCGACGAAAAAGGCGCCCCGCTCGATCTGCGCGCGCTCATGGCGAATGGCAAACCGACGCTTGTTTCCCTTTGGGCCTATTGGTGTCCCAATTGCCTCGGGGAGGTCTCCGGCTACAAGGCAATTGCCAAAGCCTGTCCGCAACGCTGGAACATCGTCGTCGTTTCGGCGATCGCAAAGGACTTCCCCAAGGACCTCGCGAAGTTCAAGAGCTACGGTCTGCCCTGGCAAATCTACCGCGTCGGCGATTCGAGCAAAACCGACCTCGCCAAGGCGAAGGCCGCGCGCGCCTTCTACGGCGAGACCAAAGCGGGCGGCGTGGCGACGCCCCTGCATTATTTCCTCGACGCCTCCGGCGCCGTCTCCGCCATTGTGACAGGCAAGATGAACTTTGCGGAGCCTGACCGGCTCGCGGCGCTCTGCTCGATGTGACAGCTTTCCGCCTGTTCCGGCGCCGCGCGAAAATGCACTATGGTCGCGCCGTTGGATTCGGGCCGCCATCGCCATGGAGGACACATGCTCGAGCTGGTCGCGACGTCAGATAATCCCATTCCCGACGGCGCCATCGTTCAGCAGTTGAAGGCCTATGATGGCAGACGCCTGCGCGCCGCGATCTTCCCCTGCCCGACGACGGCGCGCGGCACGGTCGCCGTTTTCCAGGGACACAACGAGTTCATCGAGAAATATTTCGAGACGATAGAGAATCTGCGCAAGCGGGGCTTCGACGTCGTCGCACTGGATTGGCGCGGACAGGCGGGCTCGGAACGCGAACTCGCCGATCCGCGCAAAGGCCATGTCGACGATTTCTCGCAATATCAGCGCGACCTCGACGTCTTTGTCGCAGAAGTGCTGAGCCCCCGGCCGCAGCCCTGGTTCGCGCTCGCCCATTCGATGGGCGGCGCCATCATGCTCGATCTCGCGCATTCCTCCCGCCCGCCTTTCGAGCGCATGGCGCTCATCGCGCCAATGGTCGACCTCGCCAATCTGCCTTTCCCGCGCGGCGCGCGATGGCTCGCCGATACGCTCGATATGCTCGGCCTCGGCGCCCAGTTCATCCCTTTCGGCGGCGGGCGCAACTATCTCGAATTAGCCTTCGAGGGAAACAAGCTCACGACCGATCCAGTCCGCTTCGCCCGCAATGCGCGCATTATCGCGGCGGCGCCGCAGCTCGTCATCGGCGATCCGACGATCGGCTGGGTCAACGCCGCCTTCCGCCTGATGAAGCGTTTCGAGGCGCCGGAATTCGCGCGCGCCATTCGCACGCCGACGCTGATTTTCGAGGCCGGGCGAGAGAAAATCGTATCGAACGCCGCCATGGAGCGCTTCACGCAAAATCTCGACACGGGCGCGCTGCTCACCATCGCAGGCGCCAAGCACGAGATTTTGATGGAGCGCGATGAGTTGCGCGGGCAGTTTTGGCGGGCGTTCGACGCGTTTATTCCGGGGTCGGGAGCCATCTGACACCATTTCCGTTCGAACAGCTCGCATCGGACGCGTGTCATTCCCGGCGGGCTGAAAGCCCGACCGGGAATCCAGAGCCACAACAGCGCTGGTTTTGCGCAGAACCCGTCATTGCGAGCGAAGCGAAGCAATCCAGGGCAGCGATGCGGCCCTGGATTGCTTCGTCGGCTCCGCCTCCTCGCAATGACGGCGGTGATTCCATGGGGGTCCAAATGGCGCGAGCGGCGGGGATGGCGCCGAACCAATCGAGCGGAACTCGTTTGATTTTTGTGATGTCCCGCGCCGCGTCGACAACGCGTACGATGTGAGGCGCCCGCAAGCGCGCGCCTACTGGCTAAGCAACCTCATCGCCGCCTCGTGCAGCGCCTTGTCGCCCGCCGCGACAATCGCGCCGCCTTTGGCCGGATCGCCGCCATCCCATGTCGTGACGACGCCCCCGGCCCCTTCGACGATCGGGATAAGCGCGACAATGTCATAAGAATTGAGCCCCGCTTCGATCACGAGATCGACATGGCCGGCGGCGAGCGCGCAATAGGCGTAGCAATCGCCGCCATAGCGCGAGAGGCGCACTTGCGATTCCACGCGGTGGAATTTATCGCGCAGCGCCGGCTCGATGAGCAGCGGCGAGGTTGTCATCAGCGTCGCCTGGGCGAGCGTCGGGCAAGGGCGCACGACGAGTTTGCGCCGCTCCTCCGCTGCCTTGCCATGGCGCGCCGGCCCGCGCCAGAAGGCGGCCTCGCCGTCGCCGTGGAAACGCTCGCGCGTGAAGGGCTGATGCATCAGGCCATAGCAGGGGCGCCCGCGATGTGAGAGGCCGATGAGCGTGCCCCATGTCGGAAAGCCGGAGATAAAGCTCTTCGTTCCGTCGATCGGATCGAGCACCCAGACATATTCAGCGTCCTGGTTCTTCGAGCCGAATTCTTCGCCGATGATTCCGTGACTCGGGAAGGTCCGCTCGATCAGCCGACGCATCGCGATCTCGGCGGCGCGATCCGCCTCCGTCACCGGATCAAACGCCCCGCCATGCGCTTTATCGTCCGCGGCGATCGCCGTGCGAAAGAACGGCATGACGGCCTCGCCGGAAACGTCGGCGAGCTCTTCCACGAATTTTTCGAAATCGACGACTGTCATAGATGCTCCAGCGACGAGAGGCCGCGTTTATTCTGCGGCCATCCTGCGCGGGCCGCCAAAGGATTCGCCCAGTTCGACATCTTGAGCAAGCCCGGCGACGACCTCTGCGAGGTCGGCGGCGACCGACACAAAGCGGTCGTTCTTTTCCAGAGTCGCCTCATTCATGTAAAGCCCGCGCGAGACTTCGATCTGCAGCGCGTGCCAGCCGGCGCGCGGGCGGCCGAAATGCTCGGTGATGAAACCGCCGGCATAGGGGCGGTTGCGTTGGACATTGTAGCCCCGCGCGGAAAGCCGCGCCTCGACGCCGTCGACGACGCTCGGCGCAACGCTCGCGCCATAACGATCGCCAATGACGAAATCGACCCGCTTCTTTTCCGCGCCGGCGAGCGGCGACGCGCCGCGCGCGCCGGAGGATGGCATGGAGTGGCAATCGACGACGATGGCGACGCCGAAGCGGCGGGCGGCGCGCTCCACAAGCGCGCGCAGCTCCGCGTGATAGGGCTTATAGAGCGCTTCGATCCGCCGCAGGCCTTCATCGAGCGATATGCGGCCAGCGTAGATTTCCCGAGCGTCGGCCGCCACCCGCGGAACGGTGCCGAGCCCCGCCGCGACCCTGAGCGAGCGCGTATTGGCGAACTGCGGCAAAGGCCCCTCGAACAGCTTCGGGTCGAGTTCATAGGGCTCGCGGTTGAGATCGAGATAGGCGCGCGGAAACAGCGCGCGCAGCATCGGAGCCCCGACCGACCGCGCCGACTCGAATAATTCGTCGACATAGGCGTCTTCGGAACGGCGCAGGGAAAGGGCGTCGAGTCTTGCGGCGTCGAGGAAGCGCTGAGGATAGACCCGCCCGGAATGGGGAGAGGAGAAAACGAGCGGCGACAGGAGTTCGTCCGGCTCGATCACCTGGAAAGGCGGCGACAGCTCGGGGTCGAGAGGCGACTCTTCGCGCGCGCCCTCTTCCCCTTGTGCTAAGTTTCGGCCATCCATCGAATCGTCCCGGCCCGCTCCGACCCGCCTGGCGCGCCGCCATGGCGCGCCGCAAGCTTTGAAAGGTTCTATCGTCCAGCCTTCTAAGTTACCCTCACGCGGCCGGGTTTTCACCCGATATTTACAGGCTGGGGTTCATATGGAAAAAACCCCCTCGAGAGGACTGAGATGAACGAGAGCCCGACGGCGAAGATCCTGCTCGCCGAAGACGACAACGACATGCGTCGCTTCCTGGTGAAGGCGCTACAGCAGGCGGGTTTTTCGGTGACCTCCTTCGATAATGGGCTCTCCGCCTATGACCAGCTCCGGGTCGAGCCTTTCGAGCTGCTGCTGACCGACATCGTCATGCCGGAAATGGACGGGATCGAGCTCGCCCGCCGCGCGACGGAGCTCGACCCCGACATCAAGGTCATGTTCATCACGGGCTTTGCCGCCGTCGCGCTGAACCCCGACAATCAAGCCCCGCGGCAGGCGAAGATTCTCTCCAAGCCCTTCCATCTGCGCGACCTCGTGACCGAGGTTCAACGCATGCTCGCCGCCTGACGCGCGGACTCCTCGGCCGTCATCTCGCGAAAAGAGCTTCATAGACCCGGCGCGACAAAGATGGCGGCCGGTAGACCATGATTCCGGCGATCTCCAGCGTCTGCTCCTCGAAAGGAACATGCGCGGGCCCCTCCATCAAGGTGAGATCGCCGGGAAGCCCCATCAACGCCGCTTCCGATTCCGGCATGTCGAACACGACGCTTTCGCCCGCTGGGAGCGCTTGCGCGACGTAATGGAGAATAATCAGATTCTCCACAGCCTCGCGCGCGAGCGACTGGGCATTTTTGCGGATCGTTCGATCGCCAGCCCTAATCGCATAGCAACCGCTTTGTTCGGTCGACCGCAGAAGAGCGGCGACGAGGCGGCCGCGAATATTCCATTGGCATCCGCCGCCCCGGGCGATCTCAACGAATGCCCCCTCGAACACGGTTGCGCTGCGTTGCAGACGGGAGACCGGCCCCGAAATCGACGCCTGCGTCGCATCGGCGTAGCAAAAGCGCATGTTGAGCGCCGCTCCCCGCGGCGTCGGGATCGGCTCACGCAGACGCTCGGCGACCGCTTGCGCAACGCGGCCGAAAGAAGCGGCGTCGAGATGCTTGTGGTCGACAAACTGACTCGCATCGATATGGCCGAGTATGTCGGAGAGAAAGAGGCAGGCTGCGCCCCGCTTTTCCGCCGCAGTCCTGTAGATATTGTCGAGGAACAACGATCCTTCAGCCTCGCCCTGCCCTTCGTGGGGCCGCAGACAAAGGCAGAGGAACAAAACCGCGATCCGTTCGCGCGCGCAGAAGGTCAGGACGTCGGTGAGCGTATCGGCGATGATCCGGGGATCGAGGCTCTCGCCCGCCAGCCAAACAGTGTCGTTCAGCGTATATTCGAAAATGATCGCGTCAGGCCTCGGATCGCCGTCCCGCGCCATTTTGAGCAGGCGCAGGAGCCCGAAAAGCGAGCCGACCGCCCCGAGGAACTTGTTGTCGAAAACATGCTCGGGCGCAATCTTCGCCAGCTCCGCCGCCCAGCCGTGCTTCGGACTGGAATTGGAGCCGCCGAGAATCATGATTCGCAAGGTCTAGCCTCCGTGCGCTGGCCATGTCCGACGCACTCTTTATGGTGAAGCGTCGAGGCCCGCCAGACTTGAGTCAGAAGGGCTTCTCGGATAGAGGACATCGAAACCAGGGATTGGCCGGGAATCGTCGCGATCTTCTCCCGGATGCCGCCGACAACGCTTCCTGATAGCCAGCCAGAACGCCCCAAATATGCATTTTATTATTGACGCCGACACCGGTGATCAGATCGTAGGTTGGCTCGCGCCGGATAATCCGTCGGAGATACCGAAATTCATTATTTCGATCCCCGGACGCGATGACATCGAGATCTCGGCAAATTTGCTCAGAGCCGACATCCGCGACTTCGGCCTCCATTCGACGGGTCAATGCGGCTTCTCCATCGGCCCGGATATCGTGCCCGACCTCGCGCATCTGCCCGAGGTCGAGATCATCGAAGGCGACAACCATCTGCCAATCTACCGGCGGTTTCAGCCGGACCACGTCGAGCGCAAAATATTCCTGTTCGACTGCACGCTCATTCCACAGCGCCGTATCCTGCAGGAAATCAACAATCGATTCAGCCTCAGCTACTTCAATTCCGAGCGCAACGGTCTCGAAACGACCATCGCGCTCATCGCCAACCCCTTCTGCAAGTCCATTTTCATCTCGGGTCGATCCCTGCTGCTGCGCTACAACGACCTTCTGAAAGAAAAGGGCTATCTGCGGATGGCCCTGCTGCGCGAGCCGCATGAGGAGCTGGCGGAGCGGCTTTATTTCCTGAACTTCCTCGTCAAGGAGGGAAGCGCCGACTCCTCCTTCGCCGGCTATACGACCGGCGTGAAGTCCCTTCTCGAATTCGCCGCCAACCTGCCCTTCAACGATCAGAAGGCCCTGACCAGCGCGTTTCGTGGCACGACCGAGCAACAACGCCGCGAGCTCATGAGCCCGATGACCAAAGTCTTTGGCTGCGACGTCGATGAAATGCCCAAGAACGCCAATGTTTCCCGAGCGCTCGACGCCCTGGCGGACTTCGACGTCGTCGGCACGCGCGAGCGCTTCCCGCTTTTCAAGGATCTCGTGACAGCCGCCGCCGGGGCGAACATTTTCGGGGACGAAGAGCCCGTCTTTTTCCAGAGCGTGAAGACTTTGGCCGAATCTCTCGCAAAGATCGGCATCGTGAACGACCTTCTCGCCGACGATCTCGCGCTCTTTAAATATGTCGACGAAGCGATTGGCGAGAGCCTGAGTGACCCCGATATGCTCATGCAGGGCGGGAGCTAGGTTGAGCCGCCGCTTTTTTGCCCGGAAACCTTGCCGACGACCAAGCATTGCGCTATGAGCGCACCAAATCGTCAGCTTCGACCGGCCGCCCCGCGCCGACAGGCGTCTCGGGGTCGTGACCGTTTCAAATCGCAGGAAGGACGCGTTCGATGAAAAACGAAATCCACCCCGACTATCACACCATCAAGGTGGTGATGACCGACGGCAGCGAATATTTGACGCGCTCGACCTGGGGCAAGGAAGGGGACACGATGAATCTCGACATCGATCCCAAGACCCATCCGGCCTGGACCGGCGGCTCGGCCCAGCTCCTCGACCGCGGCGGCCGTCTCTCCCGCTTCAACTCGCGCTTCGGCGGCCTGAGCTTCGGCAAGAAGTAAGCTTCTGCCTGCGTCTATTTAGACAGATCAAACGCCGGAGCGCCCTGCCGCTCCGGCGTTTTTCTTTTGATCCCAAAAATAAAAACGGCGGGACTGCCGTCCCGCCGCCGGAATTTCGACAAACCTACCGAGGCGGCCTCGTCCTTCGAGACGCGAGCTTCGCTCGCTCCTCAGGATGAGGCCTAAGTGTTTGGCCTAGATGCAGAAGCCCCTCATGCTGAGGAGGCTGCGCAGCAGCCGTCTCGAAGCGCGAGGGGCGTCGACCCCACGTCGATCTGGCGGAGCCGGCTTCTCTATTGGGCGAAAGCGTCGCGCAGCTTGGCCAGTTGCTCCTGGACCGGGCTTGGCGCGGGCGTCGCATTGGCGGGCGCAGCCTCGGGGCCGGCGTAAATCAACTGATCGAGGTGGATGATCCGGGCCTGCAGGCGCAGCGAATGCAGCGCGAGGTCGCGCAGACGCTGCGGGAGGCGCTGGAAGACATCCGGCGCCGACGCCAGCTCCTGCTGGTGCAGCTTGACGCGATGCCGGTCGCTTGCCGCCTGGCTGCGGGTGAGTTCGCCTTGGTTCACCGCGCGCTGCAAGAGGAGCCACGAGGCGATCTGCATCAAACGGGTCGTCAGCCGCATGCTTTCGGCGGCATAGGCCAGCGCTTCGGTGCGCGGCAGCTCTTTCGCTTCGTCGCGGCCCGCGCCGTCGAGATAGGCCGCCGCCTCTTCCACGAGGCCCATGCCTTCTCTGAACATCATGCCGAAAGCTTCGGAGCCCGCGAGCTTTTCGACGAAGGATACGGGCTGATTCTGTTCACCCCGACTGTCACTTACACGACCCATGATACGCTCACGCCCATGCCGGTCTTCGAGCCCCGGCGAAATTCGATATATGGGACCTTAGCTCAATTGACAGAGACGCGCTTGCTTAAGCGTTTTTTAACCTTAACAGTGACGCCTATTCCACGGCGATAAAAAGCGCCCCGGCGCTACACCGGATTCACCATAGGCAAAGCTCGTTCGACGCGAGAGGCGCCTTCGATAAATCAATCACTTGCAATGAGTAGCGCGCACTCTCTCCTCAAAAATTGATAGACTTTTGCGGAGAGAAAGCGCTCCAGCCTTTATAAATCCGCGCACGTCCTCATCGCTCGCATGATTGCGAACGGAGAACGCGCTAGCGCATGAAAAACGCAGTGGCGTCGAGCTTTTCGTGCTGCGCCTTTTCGGCGCGCGGGAGCTGCAAAGCGCCAAAGCAGAGGGCGAGAAGAACAACCGTCCGGAGAAATTGGCCGGCGTCGATACGCGTATATTTCGGCGTCGCTTTCGGCTGCCGAAAAGCCGGGGGCTGGCTGCGGAGCGCGGAACGATAGAGCGCAATCATGGCCTGAGGCCGATCGTGACGCGTCATTCCGAAATCGACGTCCATGTTCGCCATCGGCGATGCTCCGTTCAAACGCGATTATGTAAAGAATTTGACTAAAATGCTTAACACACAGTTAAGACCCTGCCAGCCCCCATGCTAATCCCTCGCAAATGCTTGACGTATGGACCAGCGAAAGGCATGTCGTGGCTCCCCCCTGCGCGCCCCGAGGCTTCTTCCGATGATTCGCTCCGCTTTGATGAATGTGATGACCGCCGCCGCCATCAAGGCCGGCCGCGGCCTGAAGCGAGATTTCGGCGAAGTCGAAAATCTCCAGGTGTCGGTGAAGGGACCGGGGGACTTCGTTTCCGCCGCCGACAAGCGCGCCGAGAAGACCCTTTTCGAGGAGTTGTCCAAGGCCCGCCCCGGCTATGGCTTCATCATGGAGGAAGGCGGGACGGTCGAAGGCTCGGACAAAAGCCACACCTGGCACATCGATCCGCTCGACGGCACGTCGAACTTCCTGCACGGCGTCCCCGTCTTCGCCGTCTCGGTGGCTCTGGAGCGCGACGGGCAGCTCGTCGCCGGGCTGGTCTATAATCCCGCGACGGACGAGATGTTTGTCGCCGAAAAGGGCCAGGGCGCCTATTTCAATAATCGGCGCATGCGCGTCGCCGCGCGCCGGTCTCTGGCGGAGTCGATGGTCGCCTGCGGCATCCCGCCCCTCGCCCGCGCGCGCGACCATGAATCCTTCAAGAAGGAGCTTTCGGCCGGCATGGCCAAGATCGGCAATATCCGCCGCATGGGCGCCGCCGCCATGGATCTCGCCAATGTCGCCTGCGGCCGTTTCGATGGCTATTGGGAGCGCGGCATCAATTCCTGGGATGTCGCGGCGGGCATTGTGCTCGTGCGCGAGGCCGGCGGCTTCGTGAGCGACCTCTCGGGCGGGTCCGACATGCTGACCAAGGGCGAAATCTGCGTCGGCAACGAGGCGATCCACCGCCAGCTTCTCGACGTGATGAGGAAGGCGTGAGCGCCTGCCCGGGTCCGGACGCGGCGGCCTGCGCGCCGCCCGCGCCGCGCCTGCGCCGTCGCGAGGACGCCGATCTGGCTGAGATGCTCGATCTTTGGGTCGCCTCTTGGCGCGCGGCCTATCCGGAGATCGATTTCGACGCCCGGCGGGATTGGCTGACGCAGCAAATCGCAGCGCTGGAGGCGAAGGGCGCCGCCACCCTCTGCATTTTCGCTGAGGACGGAGGGCCGCTCGCGGGATTTGTCGTGATCGACCCCGAAACCGGCTGGCTCGACCAGATTTGCGTTGGTCCCGCCTATCAGGGCGACGGCTATGCGGACGCGCTGATGGCGGCCGCCCGCGCGCTGTCGCAGGGTGTCATACGTCTCGACGTCAATGCGGACAATATGCGCGCGATCCGTTTCTACGAGCGCCGCGGCTTCGCCGAGATCGGCCGCGGCGCCAACACGCTCTCAGGCCGCAAGACGATCATGATGGAGTGGCGGGCCGCGGAATAGGCGGCCCTTCTTCCGATCAGGGAGCGTCCTCGTCGGGGATCGCCGCCTCTTCGCCCAGATGCGCGATGCGAATCATATTGGTCGCGCCGGGTGAGCCGAACGGCATGCCGGCGACGATGATGACGCGGTCGCCGTCCTCGCCGAAACCCTCGCCCTTGGAATATTCGCAGGCGCGCTTCACCATATCCTCGATGTCCGTGGCGTCGCGCGTCTCGAGCGCGTGAACGCCCCAGACCAGCGCCAGCCGCCGCGCGGTGTCGCGCTTCGGCGTCAGGGCCAGGATCGGCGATTGCGGACGTTCGCGGGCGATGCGCAGGGCTGTCGTGCCCGACGACGTCCAGGCGCATATCGCCTTCGAGTGCAGCGTCTGCGCGACGTCGCGCGCCGCCACGGCAATGGCGTCGGCATAGGTCGGATTGGCCAGCTCGCCGCGCTGAGCGTTGATGATCGAGCGGAACACCGCATCCGTCTCGACCTCTTCCGCGATGCGGCTCATGGTCGCGACGGCGTCCTGCGGATATTGGCCGGCGGCGCTCTCCGCCGAAAGCATCACGGCGTCGGCGCCCTCGAAGACCGCCGTGGCCACATCCGAGACCTCGGCGCGCGTCGGCAGCGGCGACAGGATCATCGACTCCAGCATCTGGGTCGCGATGACGACCGGCTTGCCGAGCCGGCGCGCCGAGCGGTTGATGCGCTTTTGCAGCCCCGGCACGCGCTCGAGCGGCACCTCGACGCCAAGATCGCCGCGCGCCACCATCAGCGCGTCGGAGACCTCGATCACCTCGTCGAGGCGGTGGATCGCCTGCGGCTTTTCGATCTTGGCCATCACAAGGGCGCGTCCCTTGGTGATCCGCTTCACCTCGACCACGTCCTCCGCCCGCTGGACGAAGGAGATGGCGACCCAATCGATGCCCTGCTCCAGCGCCGCGTCGAGATCGGCGCGGTCCTTCGTGGTCATCGAGGTGATCGGGATTTCGGTATCGGGCAGGCTCACGCCCTTGCGGTTGGAGAGCCGGCCCGCGACGTCAACAACGGCGTGGGCGCGGTCCGGCGCAGCCTCGACCACATGCATCCGCACGCGGCCGTCGTCGATCAGCACGGTGTCGCCCACTTTGAGCGCCGCGAGGATTTCAGGATGCGGCAGACGCACGCGCGTGACGTCCCCGGGGGTGGGGTCGGAGTCGAGGATGAAAACGTCGCCCTTACGCAGATGGACGGAGCCCTCCTCGAAAGCGCCGATGCGCAGCTTCGGGCCCTGGAGATCGACCAGAATGCCGATCGCCTGCGACATCTCCGCCTCGATCTCGCGGATGACGCGGACGTAATTGGCGAGAGCCGCATGGTCGGTGTGGCTCATGTTGATGCGGAATACGTCGGCGCCCGCGCGCACGAGACCGGCGATGACCGCCTTGTCGACCGTCGCCGGTCCGAGCGTCGCGATGATCTTGGTCCGCCTGAGCCTTCTCATTTTCGTTCCTGAATCCTTTTGTCGTGTCCGCTATAGCGCGGCTCTATGTCATTGGGCGGACGGCGCGGCGTTTGGATCGGTGAGCTGCACCGTCCAGCTTTTGGCGTCTCGTCCGGTGTCGATCTCGAAGAAACCCGTCCGCTCGAAACCTCGTGCGAAGCAATCCTCGCGTCCGTCGATTCGGAATTCGCGGTCGCGGGTGCACATGAAGGCCTTGCCCTTCCACTCGCCGCCGCGCTCGTCCATCGCATAGACATAGTAAAATTGCGCGGCGAGGGGCCCGCGCAGCAGGGTCTCGCAGATGGTGGGCCTCAGGTTCCACCAGCCTTCCGAAAGCCAGTTTTTCCCGTCCGTATAGGCAATTGCGACGCTCACCCTGACATTCGTGTTGTTGCACAGGCGAAAATCGGCGCGCGCCGGCGCCGTCTGGGCCAGGCCCATTGCAACAACGGGGAGCAGCAGGCGTCTCATCATCGTCGGGGCTGAACCGGAGAGGTTGGCGCATGACGGCGATCAAGCGCCGTCTTTGGCGAACAGGCAAACCACGCGCGGCAGGCTTTGGCAACCCCGTTCGGCGCCGAAACGCCCGGACGACCAGACGGGACCGCTCTGGTTTCCCGACGGCGCCCCGTTCGCGCCCTGCCCTGGCCTGCGCGCGGCTCCCGAGACGCTGATCGGCTTCGCCAGAGGAGCGGCGCGCGCGAATGCAGAGATTGGCGCGAGACGATCGAGGCTCCCGGCGCGCGGCGCGCTGATCGCCGGAACAAAGCCTCTCGCCTCTTGTTTCCGTCGCACGCGAGACCCAACGGCAGGAGGCGCGCGATGGAAAACAAAGAAGTCATTCAGACGCTCAACAATCTCGTCGAGATCAGCCGCGACGGCGAGAAAGGCTTTCTCACCGCGGCCGAGCAAGCGCGCGACCCTCAGCTCAAAACCGTCTTCCAGAGCGCGGCCCAACGCTGCGCGACCGGCGCGCGCGAGCTCGAGTCGGAGATCGCGCAGCTCGGCGGCACGCCGGCGCAGTCGAGCTCCATCACGGGCGCGCTGCATCGACTCTGGACCAATCTCAAATCCTTCGTCACCGCGCGGAGCGACAAAGCGATACTGGAAGAGGTCGAGCGCGGCGAAGACGTCGCCAAATCTGCGTATGAGATCGCCGTCGCCAAGCCGCTTCCGCCGCGCGTGCACGCAATCATCGATCGGCAATATCGCGGCGTGCGGGAAAACCACGACCGCGTGCGCGATCTGCGCGATCGCGCCGCCTGATCCTCATTTCGCGTCCCGCAAAAGCTCTGCCGCGCGCGGCGCGAAATAGGTGAGCACGCCAGCCGCGCCCGCGCGCTTGAAAGCGAGCAGGCTCTCCATCATCGCGCGCTCCTCGTCGAGCCAGCCGTTTTGCCCGGCGGCCATGATCATCGCATATTCGCCGGAGACCTGATACGCGAAGGTCGGCGTGTGAAAGGTCTCCGCGATGCGATGCACGATGTCGAGATAAGGCATGCCTGGCTTCACCATCACCATATCGGCGCCCTGCTCCAGATCGAGCGCCACCTCGCGCAACGCTTCGTCGGTATTGGCCGGGTCCATCTGATAGGCGCGCTTGTCGCCGCGCAACGTCTTGTTGGTGCCGATCGCGTCGCGGAACGGTCCGTAGAACGCCGAGGCATATTTCGCGGCGTAGCTCATGATCTGTACATTCTGAAAGCCTTCAGCGTCGAGCGCCGAGCGGATGGCGCCGACGCGCCCGTCCATCATGTCGGAAGGCGCGATGATGTCCGCCCCGGCGCGCGCTTGCGTCACGGCTTGCGCCGCGAGCACGGCGACGGTCTCGTCGTTGAGGATTTCGTCGCCCGAGAGAAGCCCGTCGTGGCCGTGACTCGTGTAAGGATCGAGCGCGACGTCGGTGATGACGCCGATGTCGGGCGCCGTTTCCTTGATGGCGCGACAGGCCCGGCAAACGAGATTATTCGGATCGAGCGCGACGCTCGCCTTCTCGTCGCGCAGCTTCGGATCGGTGTTGGGAAAAAGCGCCACCGCCGGCACGCCGAGCGCGGCGGCCTCTGCGACCGCCTGCGCGGCAAGATCGATCGACTGCCGAAAAACGCCGGGCATGGAAGAAACGGGTTCTCGCCGGCCCTCGCCTTCGATCACGAAAATCGGCCAGATGAGATCGGAGGCGTCGAGCGTGGTCTCGCGCACGAGGCGGCGCGACCAATCGCTTTTGCGATTGCGCCGGGGTCGCTGAACCAGCGGCAGCCGCGTCGAAGAAATCTCCCTGTCCGTCATTCATGCCTCCTCTTGTCGCGGACGCCTTATCACGCGGGACGGCGCCATTCGACTCCGCTATAGACAGATATGGCGCGTGAGCCTTGCGCGCATTGGAACATGCAATGATCGCCGTGGAACGCCTCCGGCCAACGCTCTCCACCAGTCCCGCCGCCATTTTTCGTTGCGCCATTCTCGGTGCCAGCCTCCTTGCAGCCGCGCCGGCATTTGCGCAGCAGACGCAGCCCACGCAGCCTGCTGCGCCCCGTCAGCCGAAGAGTCAGGCGGCGAAGCCCAAGGCGCCTGCGACTGCCGTACAGAAGTCGCCGGCGACGAAACCGGGAACAGCGAAACCGTCGACGCCCACGACGCCCCAAGGCGTCGTGAAGCAACCGCCGGCGGCGCCGCCAGCCGATGCGGGCGCCCCATTGGCGCCGCTGCCGCCGGTCGATACGTCGACGCCGCCGCCCATGCTGCCGCGCGCCGCGCGCGAACGCATGCGCATCTGCGCCGAGGAATGGGAAAAGCACAAGCGCGCGTCGCGCGCCGCTCAGCCGCTGTGGCGCGAATTCGCGACAGAATGTCTGACGCGCTGAGCGCCGAAAGCTGGCCGCAAAAACAACTTCGCCCGGGCCGCGCGATAAAACGCGCGCCCGGGCGATTGCGATCTTGCGCAAAAAACGCATTCGTGACGCGCGACCCTCTTCCGATCGCGCATGACGAACACGCCTTTAGGCGGCGCCTTCGGTCGGCGTTTCCGGCGGAGCGATCTTCACCTTGCGGGGAGCGCGCTTCTTGGCGGCCGCCTTCTTGACCGTCGACTTCTTGACAGTCGATTTCTTGGTCGCGCGCTTTTTCGTCGCCACCTTCTTGGTCGCGGCGCGCTTCTTCGTCGCTACCTTGCGGACAGCCTTGCGAGCAGTCTTCTTCACGGCGGTCTTGCGGGCGCCCTTCTTCGCGGCCGTCTTCTTCGTCGCGCGTTTTTTGGTTGTCGCCTTCTTGGTGGCGGCCTTGCGCGCACCCTTCTTCGCCGCTGCCTTCTTGGCCGGCTTACGCTTCGTTGTAGCTCTCGCCATAATAAGTCCCCTTGATCCGAATTGCCGGAATTATGGTCGACCGACAATACGCGCAATTAGCGTAACGTGGTTAATTGCTGGTTCAAGTGGCGCCACCGGACAAGTAAGCGTTACAACGCCTTTCGCATCGCCGCATTGGATGATCGACAATGAAGATGAGCGCTTCCGATGTCTTATCGAAACGCAATCTGAATGCTTTCGCCGACGTCGTCGCATTCGAAATTCGCGCGCGTTTTCGCGCTTCACAGCACGCAGGCGACAAGCGATCCAACGGCGAACCAAGACGACAAAGCGAGACGCTAATGTATTTCAATTATTTGTTTTTCTTCGAAGTCGCTTGCGTCGAGATGCATTTTGTCAAGGCAGCGCGCAACGCTCGAGCGGCTCCTGAAATACATCGACGCAGCGGATCGCACGCGATCTGCGGCGAATGATTTGGAGCGCAGAACTCGGCGCGTTCGCCAACGGCTGAGTCGCGTTATCAGATGCATTGTCGCTTGAACGACACAACGAAAAAAAATTGTGCGAAGGCCGCCCAACAGCAAAAAAATATCGGCTTCGGCAGTGCGCTAAATGAAAAATCGCGCAAGCCGAAGCCGATTGTGATTCGATTCAGATCGAAAAGGGCGTCGCTCAGATGCCCAATTTCTGTTTCAGCAGATCGTTCACGGCTTGCGGATTCGCCTTGCCGCCGGTCTGTTTCATCACCTGTCCGACGAACCAGCCGAGCATGGTTGGCTTTGCCTTCGCCTGTTCGACCTTATCGGGGTTCGCGGCGATGACGGCGTCGATCGCGGCTTCGATGGCGCCCGTATCGGTCACCTGCTTCATGCCGCGCGTCTCGACGATCTCGCTCGGATCGCCGCCTTCGGTCCAGACAATCTCGAAGAGGTCCTTGGCGATCTTGCCCGAGATGACATTGCTCGAAATCAAATCGACGATGGCGCCGAGCGCCTGCGCCGACACGGGCGAACGCGTGACGTCGAGACCTTCCTTGTTGAGCCGGCCGAAGAGCTCGTTGATGACCCAGTTCGCCGCGAGCTTGGCGTCGCGACCCTTTGCGGTCTCCTCGAAGAAGTCGGCGCTGGCCTTCTCCATCACCAGCACGCCGGCGTCGTAGGGTGGCAAACCATACTGCTCGATAAAGCGCGCGCGCTTGGCGTCGGGCAGCTCGGGCAGCTCCGCCTTCAGCGCATCGACGAATGCCTGGTCGAATTCGAGCGGCAGCAGATCGGGGTCGGGGAAATAGCGATAGTCATGCGCTTCTTCCTTGGAGCGCATGGAGCGCGTCTCGCCCTTGCCGGGATCGAAGAGACGCGTCTCCTGATCGATCTTGCCGCCGTCTTCGAGAATGCCGATCTGGCGGCGCGCCTCGACCTCGATCGCCTGACCGATGAAGCGAATGGAGTTGACGTTCTTGATCTCGCAGCGCGTGCCGAGCGGATCGCCGGGACGGCGCACCGACACATTGACGTCGGCGCGCAGCGATCCCTGCTCCATATTGCCGTCGCAAGAGCCGATGTAACGCAGCAGCGCGCGCAGCTTGGTCACATAAGCGCGCGCTTCTTCGGCCGAACGCAAATCGGGCTTCGACACGATCTCCATCAAGGCGACGCCGCTGCGGTTGAGATCGACGTGGCTTTCGCTGGGCGAGAGATCATGCAGCGACTTGCCGGCGTCCTGCTCGAGGTGCAGGCGCTCGATGCCGACGGTGATGCGCTCGGTCGGCGACACGTCGACAATGACCTGTCCCTCGCCGACGATCGGATGCTTGAACTGCGATATCTGGTAGCCCTGCGGCAGATCTGGATAGAAATAATTCTTACGGTCGAAGACCGAGCGATGATTGATCTGCGCCTCGAGGCCGAGCCCGGTGCGGACCGCCTGCTTGACGCATTCCTCGTTGATGACGGGCAGCATGCCCGGCATGGCCGCGTCGACCAGGGAGACGTGGTCGTTCGGCGCGCCGCCATATTCCGCAGAGGCGCCCGAGAAGAGCTTGGCCTTGCTCGTCACCTGCGCATGGATTTCCATGCCGATGATCACTTCCCAGTCGCCGGTCGCGCCTTTAATGAGCTTCGAAGGAGCCGCCTGTGTCGCCATATTTTCCTCACTAGACCTTTGGCCTTTCATATAGACCACGGCGCGCGCGAGCGGAACGGGCGAGAAGGCGCACATGGGAGACTGGCGCATGGCGAAAAACAACGAGCAGCCTGCGAACCGCAAAAACGGCCTGATCGCCCGCTTTCGCGACGCGCCGCCTCATATTGCCGTGCCGGTCGGCGCAGGCCTCATCATCGGCGGAACATTGCTGTCGCCGCTGCCATTCTTTGGCCTCTGGATGGCGCCGGTGGGGCTGGCGATCTTGGCCCCGCATTGGCGCGCGGCGGACAGGCTGTCGCGGCGACTTCTGAGATGGTCGATCAAGAATGGCTTCGTGCGGATCAAGCGGACGCCGCGCCAAGGGAAAGAGGAGCCGCCTGCGACGGAGGGCTAGAGCGCATTCCGGAAAAGGTTGACAGACTTTTGGAAAAGAATGCGCTCCGCTTTTTGAATCTGCCGAGCTTTCTCATTACTGGCATGATTCCGTTCGAGCGATGAGAAAGCGCGCTAGAGACGCGCAATCAGGCGGTGAAGGGATCGACCAAAGCGACGTCGAGGCCGTCGAAATCGCTGGTATTGCGAGTCGCGAGCGTCATTGTGTGAGCGGAGGCGATTGCGGCTATCATAATATCGACCACTGCAAATGAGCGCCCGCGCCTTTGCCGGTCAGCGCGAAACACGCCATATCTATGGGCCGAGGGTAGATCAAAAACGAGGATCCGACCTCGGAATATCTCCTGTTCGAGGCGATCGAAGCTTTCTTCGAAGGCCTTTTTTCTCCTGCCCGCCGCCAATAAAGCCGCGCCGTAACGCAGCTCGGCCAAAACGGGGGTGCAAAGGAAGAAATGTTCAAGGGGGCGGGAGTCCAGCCACGCCTCGACGCGCGCGTTCGGCGTGGGCTTGATGAACTCCGAGACAATATTGGTGTCGAGCAGGATCATTCGACAAACGGTGGCGGCCGCTCCGTTGGGTCGCGGAGAGACACAAAATCGTCGCCGCGATATTTGACGGGAAACAACCCAGCCAAGAGTGCGCCGAGCCGCTGCCGGGGCTCCGCTTCTGAAGATTCTGCCTCCGCCAGAGCGCTCTCCAAAAGCCGTTCAGCCTCGTCGGCGAGAGTGCGCCTGTGGGCGCGCGCTCTTTCTTCGAGCTTTCGTCTCAGATCGTCTGAGACGTCATGCAGAAGGATGTCCGACATGGAGCGCGCCTCCGGTTATCCGAAATGAAGATAACGAGCAGGCGACCTCTCTGCAACGCCGGGCGTCAGTCGCAGGGGCTCACTCCCCCTTCGGCGCCCGATCCCCCATCAGCCGCTCCTCATAGGAAATCGACCACTCGATGATCGCCGTCCATAGATTCATGGCGACCTCGACCGAGAGCCCCTCGCGCCGCGCGGCGCCGAGCACGCGCGCCAGCACTTCGTCCACACGGTCCGGCACGCGCGCCGGAACGCCGAGCGCCGGCTTTACTTTCGCGGCGCGCTCGATCTGGCGCTGGCGCTTGGCGAGCAGCGCGACGAGTTCATCGTCGAGCGCGTCGATGACACGGCGCACGTCGGACATTTCGTCCCGCATCGCGTCGATGTTTGGCTCCGCGGCGGCCTTGTTCATTAGCGCCACCACGGTTCGGGGAAGTCGAATTTCGGCGCCGCCTGCTCGAGCGCATGCGCGAGCGAGAACAACGTCTCTTCGTCGAACGGGCGGCCGATGAGCTGCAGACCGAGCGGCAGGCCGTTGGCCGCGAGCCCGCCCGGCACGGCGATGCCCGGCAGTCCCGCCATGTTCACCGTCACCGTGAAGACGTCGTTGAGATACATTTCGACCGGGTCGGTCGAGCCCTGCTCGCCTTGCGCAAAGGCGGTCGATGGCGTCGCCGGCGTCAGCACGGCGTCGACCCCAGCCGCGAAAGCCTGATCGAAATCGTGCTTGATGAGGCTGCGCACCTTCTGCGCGCGCACATAATAAGCGTCGTAATAGCCGGCCGACAGCACATAGGTGCCGATCATGATGCGCCTGCGCACCTCCGCGCCGAAGCCCTTGGCGCGGGTCTTCTCATACATGTCGATGATGTCGCGGCCCTGCTCGCGCAGCCCGTAGCGCACGCCGTCGTAGCGCGCGAGGTTCGACGAGGCTTCCGCCGGCGCGATGATGTAATAGGTCGGGAGCGCGTATTTCGTGTGCGGCAGAGAGATTTCGACAATCTCGGCGCCCGCGTCCTTCAGCCATTGGACGCCCTGGTCCCAAAAGGCGGCAATCTCGGCCGAGATGCCGTCGAGGCGATATTCCTTCGGCACGCCGATGCGGCGGCCCTTCACCGAGGCGCCGATCGCCGCTTCGTAATCCGGCACAGGCGCATCGACGCTCGTCGTGTCTTTCGGATCATGCCCCGCCATGGAGCGCAGCATGATCGCCGCATCGCGTACCGTGCGCGTGATCGGCCCGGCCTGATCGAGCGACGACGCGAAGGCGACGATGCCCCAGCGCGAGCAGCGGCCATAGGTCGGCTTGATGCCGACCGTGCCGGTGAACGCCGCTGGTTGGCGGATCGAGCCGCCCGTGTCGGTCGCCGTGGCGCCGAGGCACAAACGCGCCGCGACAGCCGCGGAAGAGCCGCCCGAAGAACCGCCGGGAACGATCTTGGCGTCGGGATCGCCCTTGCGTTTCCACGGCGATATCACCGGACCGAAAGCGCTCGTCTCATTGGACGAGCCCATGGCGAATTCGTCGAGATTGAGCTTGCCGAGCGTCACCGCGCCGTCGCGCAGCAGATTGGCCGAAACCGTCGATTCATAAGTGGGCGTGAAATCATCGAGGATGCGGCTCGCCGCCGTCGTGCGCACGCCCTTCGAGCAGTAGAGATCTTTTATGCCGAGGGGCAGACCTTCGAGCGGGCCTGCTTGGCCCCCCGCAAGCCGCGCGTCGCTCGCCTGCGCCTGCTTCATCGCGAGATCGGGCGTCTCGGTGATGAAGCAGTTGAGAAGCCGCGCGCTCTCCATGGCGGAAAGATGCGCCTTGGTCAGTTCGACGGCCGAGATTTTCTTCGACTTCAGCGCATCGCGCGCGTCGGCGAGAGTGAGATGGATGAGATCGGACATCGAGTCTCTTTATATATAAGGAGCGGGACGTTTCGGCCGGGGCGACGATTTTACTCGATCACCTTGGGCACGACGAAGTAGTGATCTTCCTTGGCCGGCGCATTGACGAGAACGTCCTCAGCGATGCCGCCGTCCGTGACCACGTCGACGCGCTTTTTCATTTGCATCGGCAGAACCGACGCAATCGGCTCGACGCCTTCGACATCCACTTCGCTCAGCGTCTCGACGAAATGGAGAATGGCGTTGATCTCGCCGCGCAGGCGCTCGACCTCGTTCTCGTCGACGGCGATGCGCGAAAGATGGGCGATGCGGCGAACCACCGCGGAATCGACAGACATTTGAGAGCTCCGCCGGGATGAACCTGTTACGGCGCTATAGCGCTTGGGGCGCAGGGGCGCAATGCGGGTGGATAAAGAGAGGGGCGGGAGTTTATCCTGAGCCGACGGCATGGTAGCGCGGAGAGCATGAGCAATAAGATCGCGACGATCGAAGAGCTGGGAGGCGCCCTGCCCCCAAAAGGCCGGCTGATGGGCCTCGATCTCGGGACCAAAACCATCGGCCTTGCGCTCTCCGACGTCGAGCGCCGCCTCGCCTCGCCGCTCGACACCATCCGGCGGGTGAAATTTTCGACCGACGCGGACGCGCTCCTGAAACGCGCCGCCGACTTCGACGTCCAGGCGCTGATCTTCGGCCTGCCCCTCAATATGGACGGCACGGAGGGTCCGCGCGCCCAGGCGACCCGCGCTTTCATGAGAAATCTGCGTAAGCTGACGTCCCTGCCCTTCGCCTTCTGGGACGAGCGCCTCTCCACCGCCGCCGTCACCCGCGAGCTTATCGCCCAGGACGCCTCCCGGGCCAAGAGAGCCGAGGTCGTCGATCGCATGGCGGCGGCCTATATTCTGCAAGGGGCGCTCGACCGGCTGTCGCGCCTCGACTGAATGTTTACGCTCGCGGCGCTATTGCAGGCCAAAGGTCGAGCGCTAGAGTTTATTCAAGACGCGACCCCGATTGTATGTATGCAACTCTTCCGCGAAAACTGAAACTTGACATCCATAGGCTGCGCTTTAAGAAAAAGACACGTCAAGGTCGAGTTTTAATTACCTTCGCAGAGGCGCTGCGTCGGCGGGAGGCAAACTGAATGGCTCGTTCTACTGCGCCTATCCCGCCCGCATCCCATGCAGGGAAAAAGGCGGGCGAAGCCGAAACGCCCGAGCGGCGCGCCGAGGAAGACGCGGCCGCATTGGCGAGCTATATCGCCGACATGGCCTCCGAGCTTTCGCAATTGGCCGGACGATCCGAAATGCCGATGGTCGCCTATTTCCTGAACCTCGCCCGCGTCGAAGCCGAGACGCATTCGCGCGAGATTGGCGAGCGCGAGCGCGCGATCGAGCCGGAAGAGTAGCTCCTACTTTCGGTTGCCGACGAGCGCGACGCAATTCGCGCCATGCCGCTCCAGGCGGCCTTCAAGATCGAGTTCGACCAGCGCGCCCTGCACGTCGCGCGCCGATAGGCCGGCGGTCCGAATGAGGTCGTCGATCGCCACCGGCGCCGGTCCGAGAAGCGACATAACGCGCTCACGCGGGTCGGTGAGCTCAGCATAATTCGCGTCCGCGTCCGGCAAATGCTCGCGCGCGTCAGCAGCGGGTTGGCTAAGCGCGAAATTGCCAGAAGCAATTTGCTCCTGCTCGAACAAGGCCTCGAATTCTTCGAAGAACGGCCCTTGATCGGCTCCGCCGGCCATGTCGAAAAGCGACCCCGCCGATCCTCCGCCGCCGCCCGCCGCCAAAGCGTCGACGACGTCTTCCGGCCGCGCGCACAGGGTCGCCCCCTGGCGCAGCAGATCATTCGTCCCCTCCGCGCGCGGATCGAGCGGCGAACCTGGAACCGCGAAGATCTCCCGGCCCTGCTCATTGGCGAAACGCGCGGTGATCAGCGAGCCCGAGCGGCGCGCCGCCTCGACCACGACCGTCGCGCGGCTCAGCCCGGAAATGATGCGGTTGCGGCGTGGAAAATCGCGGCCGCGCGGCTCCCATTCAATCGGCATTTCCGAAACGAGAAGTCCGCGTTCTGCGATCTGGGCGACGAGCTTTTCATGTTCGGACGGATAAGGGCGGGCCTGCCCGCCCGCGAGGACGGCGATGGTGCCGGTTTCGAGGCTCGCGCGATGCGCGGCAGCGTCGATTCCCCTCGCGAGGCCGGAGACAATCACATAGCCCTCCCGTCCCAGGCCACGGGCCAGTCTCTCGGCGAAGGCGAGGCCGGCGATTGACGCATTGCGCGAACCGACGAGCGCCACCCCGTCACGCTGCATGGTCTCGGCGGCGCCGCGGATGGAAAGGACCGGCGGCGCGTCCGGGATTTCGCGCAGAAGCAACGGATAGTCGCCGTCGCAAATCGGGATGAAACGCACGCCCATTCTCGCCGCGGCGTCCATCTCACGCAGGATGTCGTCGCGCGGCGCAATGCGGATCGCGCGCCCACGCAGCGACTTGGCGGCGAGCGCCGGCAAGGCCTCCAACGCCGCGCCGGCGCCGCCGAAGCGGTTGACCAGCGCCAGAAAGGTGCGCGGACCGATATTTTCACTGCGGATGAGGCGCAGCCAGTCGACGAGCTGCTCGTCGCTGAGCCGCGCCCCGCTCAAGCTTTTTGGCCGATGCGGCTTTCCGTGCCGGCGCGCAGGCGGGCGATGTTCTCCGCGTGCTTGCGCCAAAGCAAGGCCGCCATGGCGCCGACGACGAGGGCTTCGCCGCCATGGCCGAGGAACAGCAAGAGCAGCGGCGCCGCGGCGCTGGCGACAAGCGCCGAAAGCGACGAATAGCGGGTGATCGCCGCGACCGAGAGCCATATGACGCAAAAGGCGAGCCCCACTGGCCAATGCAGGCCGAAAAGGCACCCAAAGAATGTCGCGACGCCCTTGCCGCCTTTGAACTGCAGCCAGACCGGCGCGATATGCCCGACAAAGGCCGCGAAGCCCGCGATTATGGCGCCTTCGGGCGAGAGATCGGCGCCGATGAGCACGGCGGCCGTTCCTTTGATCGCATCGAGAACGAGCGTCGCCGCCGCGAGGTCTTTGCGGCCGGTGCGCAGGACATTGGTCGCGCCGATATTGCCCGACCCAATGCCGCGAATGTCGGTGGTGCCAGCGAGGCGCGTGAGCACCAAGCCGAAGGGGATGGAGCCGAGGAGGTAACCGAGAATGAGCGCAAACGCGTCGGGCGGGAAGGACATCGGAAACGCTGAAACCTGTTCTCGAGAAGCGCGGGCGGAGGCGCCGCAGATGCTAACGGAGGCGCGGCGGGGCTGCAACCTGATACGAGATCCGCTCGATTGGTTCGGCGCCATCACCGACGCTCGGCCTTTGGACACGAGGAAATCACCGCCGTCATTGCGAGGAGGCGGAGCCGACGAAGCAATCCAGCGCCGCATCGCCGCCCTGGATTGCTTCGCTTCGCTCGCAATGACGGCGGTCGGGCAAAACTAGCGCTCTTGTGGCTCTGGATTAAAATAGCAATCCGAGCTGTTCAAACGGAGACGGTAGACGCCCAACGCGAAAATGCCGGTTCCAGTCTCGCCCTTCGTAAAAGAGGCGCAGAACCGCAACAGTTAGCGGAGGCCCGCGAAAACCTCCTCTGCGGGGATAGCAGTCTGAGGCTGGGACTTCATTTGGTCGTAAACCGAAGCTACGTCTCGGGTTAGCCACTCTTCGAGCCGGGCGTCGCGCTCCGCCAAAGCCTCTAGCGCGTCGCAAACGACGTCGCTCGTCGATGCATAAGCCCCGGAGGCGACTTTTGCGTCCACGAAACGCGCCTCTTCCAAGCTTAGATCGATTGTCCGCGTTTGTGGCCGTTTGGACATTTTGCCAGCTCCGGTTTCCGCCAAAGAGGATAGTTCTCGCGCGCGAAAAAATCGACTCGCGTGTCTCGTCATCATCCCGCTCCCGTTTTGCCGCCGGAAGCGTTAAAGGGAGGGGTCGAAGCCCGGACCGAACACATGAGCGATTCAGAGCGCAGACCCCGCCCGCGCGCCTTCCGCCTCAATGGCGACGAGACCGTGACCTCCAAGCCCGCGCCGCAGGTCGAGGAGGAGGCCGATATTTTCGCGCAAGCCGCCGAGCTCGCCGACGTCGCGCAGGGTGGCGAAGAGGCGGTCGAGGCCGTCCGCGCTAAGGGCTTCCTCGATCGCTATGTTTTCTCCTCTGGCGGCGTTTTCCTGTCGGCTCTCACCGGTCTGATCACGCTCGCGCTCAGCGTCTGGATCTGGAACTTCGTCGAAGATCTCTTCGCCCGTTCGCCCATTCTCGGGACGATCGGCCTCGCGCTCGCGTCGGCCGCCGCACTGACGGCGCTGCTCTTCGTCGCGCGTGAAATCCGCGCCATCCTGCTGCAAAACCACGTCGCCAAGCTGCACGCCGACCTCGCCGCCGCGCGCACGGCCGACGACGTCGCCGCCGCGCGCACGCGCGTGCTGGACCTTTGCAAGCTTTACGAGAGCCGCGCCGAGCTCGCCCGCCCGCGCGCCCTCGTCGCCGACTATGTGAAGCAGATTATCGACGGCAAAGACCTCGTCGATCTCGCCGAACGCAGTCTCGTGGCGCCGCTCGACGAGATTGCGCGTCGCGAAATCGCCGCCGCCGCCAAGCGCGTTTCCGTTGTGACGGCGATCAGTCCGCGCGCCATCCTCGATGTTATTTTCGTCGCCGGCCAGGCCATCATGCTGATGCGGCGCATCGCCGAAATCTATGGCGGCCGCCCCGGCCTTCTCGGTTTCTTCAAGCTCGCGCGCTCCGTTGGCGCGCATCTTGCCATTACCGGCACGGTCGCCGTCGGCGACACGCTGTTGCAGCAGGTGTTGGGCTATGGCGTCGCCGCGCGTCTTTCCGCAAAGCTCGGCGAGGGCGTGCTCAACGGCCTGCTCACGGCGCGCGTCGGCCTCTCCGCCATGGCGGTGTGCCGCCCTACTCCCTTCGTCACCGAGAAACAGCCCGGCGTGAAGGACGTCGCGCCTTTCCTGTTCAGTGGCGACAAGACCAAGGCTCAATAAATTGAAGATTACGACGTGGAACATTAATTCGGTGCGGCTGCGCATGCCGCTCGTCGCGCAACTCCTGAAAGACAAGGCGCCCGACGTTCTCTGCCTGCAGGAAACCAAATGCCGCGACGCGGAATTCCCCATGAAGGATTTCACCGCGCTCGGCTATAAGCACGCCGCCATCAATGGACAGAAGGGCTATCACGGCGTCGCCGTCGTCTCGAAAAAGCCGCTGCGGCTGATCGAGAAGCGCGACTTCTGCGAAAAGGGCGACGCCCGTCATATCGCCGTCGAGGTCGAGGGCGCGGGTGGGCCGATCACGCTGCATAATTTCTATGTGCCTGCCGGAGGCGACGAGCCCGACGTCGAGATCAATCCGAAGTTTGCGCATAAGCTCGGTTTTCTCGACGAGATGACAGAATGGGGCGAAAACGGCGCCGCGAAGGGCCGCGTGATGCTCGTCGGCGATCTCAACATCGCGCCGCTGGAGCATGACGTCTGGAGCCACAAGGCGCTGCTGAAAGTCGTCAGCCACACGCCGATCGAGGTCGAGAAGCTCACCAATGTCGTCCGCGCTGGCAATTGGGTCGACGCCATGCGCCATTTCGTGCCGGCGGAAGAAAAACTTTACACATGGTGGAGCTATCGTGCGGCGGATTGGGCGGCCTCGAACCGCGGCCGGCGCCTTGACCATATTCTGGTGAGCGAAGCGCTCGGCGGCGCGCTCGGAAAGCTCGAAGTGCTTACCGAGGCGCGCGGCTGGGAGCGTCCGTCCGATCATGTGCCGGTGACGATAGAGTTGTCGGAGTAACGGCGCAGCGACGGGAGGCCAGATGATTGCGCGCGAGTTGATGACGCGGCATTTTCCTTTTGTCACGGCGGATGCGGACCTCGATTACGTCGCGAAGCTTCTTTCGGAATGCGAGGTCGGCGTTGTGCCCGTCGTCGACGAGCAGTTGGCGCCGATCGGGATCGTCACGCGCAGCAATCTCGAAAAGGCGCGCCCTCTCCCCGACGCCGGTCTCGGGCCCATTCCGGCGTTCTTGCTGCAAAACCGGCGTAACGCGCCCTTCCGCTCGAATGGCCGGGCGCTGCGCGAGGTGATGACGGCGCCCGCGATCTCCGTCCCCAGCGGCGCCAAGCTTTCCGACATCGCGAAAGTGATGCAGGAGCATCATCTCAAACGCGCGCCGGTGGTCGACGGCCACAAAATCATCGGCGTGCTCTTGCGCCGCGAAGTGCTGCACGCGCTCTCCGAGCGCAAACACCCACAACAGCAGGACGTTCTCAGCCAGCCCAAATCCATCCTTTCGGAAACGCGACGCGAACCGGAAGCCTGCGACATCGCAACAGCCGAAGAGTTTCGCGATCTCGTCGCCGCGCATGAGCGCCAGCTCGATAAGGAGCGCGACGACCGCCACCGCGCCATGTTGGAATTGCGCGAGCAGCGCATCAAGGAGCTCGCCGCCCAGCGCCTCACCGAAGGGCAATGGCGCGAGATGGTTTCTCAGGCCCGCCGCGCCGCCGCCTCGGGCCTAACCGAGCACATGCTCATCCGATTTCCGGCCCAGCTCTGCCTCGATGGCGGGCGCGCGATCAACGCGCCCGACTCGCACTGGCCGGAAACGCTGCGCGGCGAGCCGGCTGATGTCTTCAAGCGCTGGCGCAACGAGCTGCAGCCGCGCGGCTTCAAAATTGCCGCGCAGATCGTCGATTTTCCCGAGGGCCTGCCCGGCGATGCGGCGCTGTTTCTGATGTGGGGCAAGCGGACTTAGAGCGCATTCCGCAAAAGTTGATAGACTTTCGAGATCCGCTTGTTGGGCCGGTGTCATTCCCGACGCTCGCTTGAGCGAGCGATCGGGAATCCAGAGCCAAACCAGCGCTTTTGTGGCTCTGGATTCCCGGTCGGGCTTTCAGCCCGCCGGGAATGACATTTTCCCAATGCGAGCTGATCAAACGTCAAAACGCGAAGAATGGCCAGTCGGGCGCAAGGCCCAGCATGATCTGCCCGACCGGCTGCAGTTTCGCGGCGTTGATGAAGCCGTGCTGCGTGATGACGTGGACATCGCGGAAATGCTGCGCGAAACGAAACTCCTCACGTATGCCGGAGGCGCCGACAATCTCATGCACGATGTCCACCGCCGCCGTGGCTTCGAGCATGGCGTGGGTGATGGCGAGCTGCAATCTCCCCTTTATTTTTGTATCGATTGGCTGGCCCGCGACCGCTTGCGCATAGGCCTCTTCAAACGTCTGATAGAAGAAGGCGCGTCCGGCGCCGAGCCTCGCTTCCGCGCGCGCCAGTTGGGACTGCACGACGCCGTTGTCCTCCAGCTTCTTTGCGCCAAAAGCTGGCGTCTTTTTCGTGATGAGCGCGATCGCCTCGTCGATGGCCGCCCGGGCGATGCCGAGCGCTGGCGGCGTCAGCGCGGCGATCGCCGGCCAGACTGTCAGGCGATAGAGCGGCCCGTCATAGGCGCTGCCCGGTTTGCGCAGCGGCTCCCAAGGAACGGCCCAATTGGCGGGGACGAATGCGTCATGCACGTCGACATCATGACTGCCCGTCCCCCGCATGCCGAAGACGTTCCAGTTGTCGACGATCGTCGCGTCTTTCGCCGAGCAGGCGACCAAAAGCGTTTCCGGCGCGCCGTCGGCGTTACGGCACAGATCGCCATCCTCAACGATGTTGGCATAGCCCAGATAAGCGGTCGCCTGATGTGCGCCGCTGACAAAAGGCGTGCCGCCCGAAAGAAGATAGCCGCCCGCCACGGGAACTGCCCGACGCGCCGGCTGCTGGCCGCCGACGACGATGGCGTCGCCCCCAAAGATTTCGCGCGCGGCGTCGTCGGGGAACCATGGCCCGAAAAGGTCGTGGGCGATCGACACCTGCAAATTCCAGCTTGCTGCGCTGTCGATGCGGCCGAGTTCCTCGATGACGCGGAAACCCGTCTTGGGATCGACTTCCAGCCCGCCGAGCGCCTTGGGCCGCCAGAGTCGGTAAAGGCCCGCCTCGCGCATCGCCGCTGCCGCTTGCGGCGACAATCGGCGATCACGCTCGGCCGCCGCAGCATTTTCGCGGATGATGGGCTCGATCCGCCGAACAGCGTCTAAAAGAGAATCCGTCCCTGGCATATGCCTCCCCGGCGACGATTTTGTCGTTGTTATCGCGGCAGGATAGCGACGCTGGCGAGGCGCCGTGAGGCGGCCAATGGCCGCATACAGCGAGGCAGGTTAGCGCTGTCGCGACTCGGCCTCGGCCCTCAAGGCGGCGAGCGAGGGATAGCGCTGCGCGCCTTCGGGACCGCGCACCTCGACCGAACCGTCGGACATCATGACATAGGTCGAGTCGCCCGCCGTATAGCGGTCGACCTCCGTCGGCTCTTCGGCCGGCGGTCTCAAGAGGGACGAGAAGTCCGGCCGCGGCGGCTCGGCGGTGACGACATTCGCCTTGGGAGGCTCGGGCTTCGCCGGAGCGGGGCTCGCCCACATCTCCGCCTGAACCGCCTCTACAGGAGCCGCATCCTCAACTGGCGCATCCTCAATTGGCTTGGGCGCGGCCGGTTGCGCGGCGGGGTCCGTCACCGCGCCGAAGCGGGCGAGATGGGCGACGACCCGACCGAGCGCCGTGGTCACCACGCCGCCCGACAAGGCGACCGAGCCGGCGATAAACAGGCTCCAGCCGCGCTCGACCATGATCATGTCCCAGCCGGCCCACATTCCATAGGCCCCGCCGCCCGCAAGCAGCAGGCCAGCGGCTGTCACGCCCCATCCGGAAAGATTGCGCTTCATGCGGCTCCCATCGTCGTCGCCGCCCTTCTAGCACATACCGAGAGGCCGCGCGCAAGTCGCCGGGAAGGCGCGCGCGAATCTATACTTTCTATACTTATGAAAGCCGTTCATGCCCAAAGCCAGAGGGAAGACGGTTTTTCTACTAATATGGTCATTAACGCACTGCAGTTCAAGATGTTGATCGTCCGGACAGGAGGCGCGCTGCATTGTTGACATTGTAAATTATTGTATTTCATATAGTTACATGTATTGGTAAGCATGCGGCCTGATGACGCATGGTAAAAGCAACGCCCCGCACAAAGCTCTTGTATTGGCCGTGAGAGCGGCGGGCGACGGCGCAGGCGCTGTCGAACCAAGCGGCCGGTTCTCAACCTGATTAGGAGACGGACATGAGGGGGTTATCGAAGCGCCGGATTTGGGCCGCCGCTGTGGCTCTTATCGGAGCTTTGGGCATTGCATCGACAGGCGCGCTAGCGCATGGCGGCGTGAAGCTCGAACAGGATGAATGCGTGTTCAAGATCGGCCCCAGCAACATGCATTTCATCGCCTATCAGCGCACGGGCGAGGAAGAGGAGTTTTGCGAGGCGGTCGCCAAGACCGGTCCAACCGTGATCGCGCTCGAAGCCGTCTCGGACGAGTTGCGCGACATGGCCATGGGCGTGCGCATCGTCAAGAGCGAAGGCGATGCGACGGAAGCGAGCAATGCGGCGGCGGCGACCGTCTTCAAGCTCGAGCCGAAAATCTATCGCAACGGCATCATGACCTTCGAACATAATTTCAAGGATGCCGGCCACTATGTCGCAATCGTCACAGTGCGCGACGATCTCGGCAATGAGTTCGTGTCGCAGTTCCCCTTCTCGGTGGGGCTCTATACGTTCTGGGGATTGATCGAATACATCCTTTACGGCGTCGGCTTCGTGTCGCTCGTCGCCGTCATGGTGGTGGCCCTGCGGGCAAAGTCCAAGAAATACAAGGAGGAAGCGGCTAGCCAGCCCGCCTGATTTCCTCTCTCGCGCAAATGCTGACGGCCCGGCCCCCGCCGGGCCGTCTTTCCATGTCACGCGCCCTCTATACGGAATCCTTATTGCTTGTTGCCGCACGGCGGCGCCGGGTCTAGTTAACCGCGGGGCCCTCGAGCCCTATTCCTGTTCAGGAGAGCATTGATGTCCTTCACGCTTGAAGATCTCCCCTACGCTTACGACGCCCTGCAGCCTTATTTGTCGCGTGAGTCGTTCGAGTATCATCACGACAAGCACCATGCGACCTATGTCACCAACCTCAATAATTTGATCAAGGGCACAGAGTTCGAGGGCAAGTCGCTCGAGGAGGTGGTTGTCGCTTCCTTCGGCAAGAACACGCCGATCTTCAACAATGCCGCCCAGCACTACAACCACCACCACTATTGGAAGTGGATGAAGCCCAATGGCGGCGGCGCGATTCCGGGCAAGATCGAGAAGCTGATTGTCGATTCCTTCGGCTCGGTCGACAAGTTCAAGGAAGACTTCCAGAAGGAAGGCCTGGCGCAGTTCGGCTCGGGCTGGGTGTGGCTGGAGCTCAAGGACGGCAAGGCTGCGATCCGCAAGACCCCGAACGCCGAGAGCCCGCTGGTGCATGGCGCGCAGCCGCTGCTCGTCGCCGACGTGTGGGAGCATTCCTACTACATCGACTACCGCAACCGCCGCGCCGACTATCTCAAGACCTTCCTCGAGCATCTCGTGAACTGGGAACATGCCGAGGAAATGCTCGACGCCGCCAAGTAAGGGCGCGATCGATCTCTTGCGCGCGGCGGAACGCCTGCCGCGCGCCTAATTTTTTGTCAGTATCAGTAGCAGACCGTGCGGCGCACGCGGCCGGTCCAGACGGTGCGGCAGACGCGCGCCGGAGCGCGATGCACGACGGCCGCTCCGCGATAGCCGACGCAACCGGCATGATAGCGCCCCACCGCGCAGGCCGCGGCGCTCGCCTCTTGCGGCATGACAGCCAGAGTCGCAGCGAAAGTCATGGCGCCAAGTCCAGCGATAAACAGTTTTTTCATAGGCTCTTCTCCTGAGATGCAAACGGCGCCGTCACGCCTCGACGAGCGACTTCAAATTGGCGAGGCCCTGCTCGAACTGTCCCCCGACCATCTTGTCCATGTTCGTGAAGACATGCATGGCCTTGCCAATGAATTCATTGTGGCCGGACATCGCCCAAGTGACCTCGGTCTTCGCCTCGCCGATCGGCTTGAGATCAAATTGCACCTCATTGGTCGCGGACATCGGCCGGGTGAATTCCAGCTTGAGACGAATGCGCTCGTTCTGGCTGCTTTCCTTTATCGTCATCTTCCCCGCGCCAACCTTTTTATTGCCAGACCAGCTCATGCTGGCGCCGGGCCCGAGCGGCGAGCCGTCGAATGTGTTGGTTGCGGCGGGATCGAGCCTGGCCCAGGGCGACCAGGCCTCCCAGGCGTGCAGATCATTGATGCGCTGATAAATCGCCTCCGGCGGCGCATTCACGACCGCCGAGCGGACGATTTTGAACGTATTCGGTCGCAAGGAAATATAAGCGATGAGCCCGCTCACAAGAGCGAGCGCAACGAGGAAAAGAAGGGTCATCTTGGCGCTCCCCTGAGGCGCAGGCTCACAGGCCCGCGCTTTTCTTCATATTAGAGCGCTACGAACGAAAGCGTAAAGTTAGGGTGGCTTGCGAACGCAAGCCGGCGAGACTGTCTTTCAACCAATCGAAAATGATACCGCGTGGTCACTCCCGACGCCCGCGCAAGCGGGCGATTGGGAATCCAGAGCAATGTCACGGCTTTGGGGCAGTATTCCCGATCGGGCCTTCGGCCCGTCGGGAACGACATCCGCGACCTTACTTCAGGCTCGCGCAGAAGGACTGGATCTTCTCGCAGGCCGTCTCCAGCGTCAGGGCCGACGCCGCGTAGGAAATGCGGAAATTCGGCCCCGTGCCGAATGCCGAGCCATGCACCACGGCGACGCCTTCGGCCTCGAGCAGCTCGGTGACGAAATCCTCGTCGGTCTCGATCACCTTGCCCGCCGGCGTCTTGCGGCCGATCGCCTCGGCGCAGGACGGGAAGACATAGAAAGCGCCTTCCGGCGTCGGGCACTTCAGATATTTCGCCTGATTGAGCATGGAGACGACGAGGTCGCGCCGCTCCTGGAACGCCTTGCGGAAGGTCGCGAGATGCTCCTGCGGCCCGTCGAGCGCCTCGACCGCCGCCCATTGCGCAATCGAGCAGGCGCCCGAGGTCTGCTGGCCCTGCAGAAGATCCATCGCCTTGATGAGCTTGCTCGGTCCAGCGGCGTAGCCGATGCGCCAGCCGGTCATGGCGTAGGCTTTGGAGACGCCGTTCATCGTCAGCGTGCGCTCGATCAGATTGGGCTCGACCTGCGCCGGCGTGACGAATTTGAAGTCGCCATACACGAGATGCTCATAGATGTCGTCGGTGAGCACATGCACCTGCGGGTGGCGCAAGAGCACGTCGGTCACCTTCTTCATCTCGTCATAGCTGTAAGCGGCGCCCGATGGGTTCGACGGCGAGTTCAGCACCAGCCACTTCGTCTTGTGCGTGATTGCGGCCTCGAGCGCCTCCGGCTGCAGCTTGAAGCCGTCTTCCATCTTGGTGTCGACAAAGACGCTCTTGCCGCCGCAGATCGCGACCATCTCCGGATAGCTCACCCAATAGGGCGCGGTGATGATCACCTCGTCGCCGGGGTTGATGGTGGCGAGAAAGGCGTTGAACAGAATGTGCTTGCCGCCGGTCGCGACGATCGTGTCCGAGGCCTTGTAGTCGAGCCCGTTCTCGCGCTTGAACTTGCGGGCCACGGCCTCGCGCAACTGCGGAATGCCGAGCACCGGCGTGTAGCGGGTCTCGCCGCGGTCGATCGCCGCCTTGCCGGCGTTGCGGATGTGCTCGGGCGTGTCGAAATCCGGTTCGCCGACCGAGAGGCTGATCACCTCCCTGCCCTGCGCTTTCAAATCGCGCGCCTTCTGCGTCACGGCGATCGTGGCGGAGGGCTTAACGCGCGAGAGAGCGTGGGCGAGAAAGGTCATTTCCGTCTGTCCTGTAGGGGGAGTGTGCATCGCACCATAATTAGCGGGGCCGCGGCGGGCAATGAAAATCCGCGGTCGTCGCTCACCCTGGGCGATTCCGTCGCATTAACCCGCGCCCACTATGGTCTCGCCCTGTCGGGGGAGTGGCGAATGCTGGGGACAATCAGAAGCGGCGATTGGCTGACTGCAGAGCGGCTGCGCGTCTACCCGCTTATCTTCCTCGCTATTTTCCTGCTCGCTATTGTCGGAGCCATCGCGACCTCCCATGACCGCATTGGGCCGAACAATCTCCCTCTCGGTTCCGATTTCAGCCAGGTTTGGGTCGCGGGCCAGGAAGTTCTCGCGGGCCATCCCGAGGCGCCGTTCGACATAACGCGCCACGCCGAGGCGCAGCGCAAAGAATTCGGCCCCGAGACGGGAATCTTCGGCTGGCATTATCCGCCCTATTTCCTGGCGCTCGCCGCGTTTTTCGCGACTTTGCCCTATCTGCCGGCGCTCGCGCTCTGGCAGGCCGGAACGCTCGCGCTCTATCTCATCCCCATCGTCGCGATACTGGGCAAATCCGGCGTCGCCCGGCGCAACGCGTTGATCGCAGCCCTCGCCTTTCCCGCCGTTATCGTCAATCTCGGACATGGCCAGAACGGCTTCCTCACCGCGGCGTTACTCGGCGGCGGCTTCCTGCTGCTCGACCGGCGCCCGCTTGTCGCCGGCGCGCTTTTCGCCCTTCTCGCCTATAAACCGCAATTCGCCCTCGCCCTTCCGCTTGCGCTCCTCATTGACCGCCACTGGCGCGCGCTCGCGAGCGCCGCTGCGACTCTCGCCGTCATGAGCGCGATGAGCCTGACGGCTTTCGGCGCAACAAGCTGGCGCGCCTTTTTCGAAAGCCTCGGCTTCACCCGCAGGGTTGTCGAGGACGGCGGCCCCGGCTTCGAGAAAATCCAGAGCGTCTTCGCCGCTGTTCGGCTGCTCGGCGGCGACATTTCGACCGCCTATTTCTGGCAGGGATCGGCGAGCTTCTGCGCGCTCGCCTGCCTCATATGGGTGCTGCGTTCAAACGCCGACGCAAGGGTCAAAGGCGCCGCCACGATAGAAGCGACGCTGCTCACCACGCCCTATCTACTGGATTACGACCTGATGGCGCTCGCCCCGGCGATGGCTCTGCTCGTCTCGCGCGGGATAGACGAAGGCTTCCGCCCTTACGAAAAAACGGCGCTCGCGCTCGCTTATGTCGCCCCGCTCGTCGCAAGGCCGGCCGCTATGGCGCTCGGGATTCCGTTCGGCGTCGCAGCGCTCGTCCTACTCTTTGCTGTGACAGCGCGGACGGCCCCAGAAATGGAGGCGCAGAAGCTGGAACCGAACCCGAAACACGGGTGATTTCCACCTCGTAAACCCCATTCGGACCCCGATTTAAAAAAATTGTGAAATTGTCCACAGCCCCATGCAACTTTTCGGGCTTGTGCTCGTTTCTATCCGGAGGGCGCAAGCAGGATGACTTTGCGCCGTCGCCGCCGCGGCGCAGAGGGAGAGCCCAGGCGGAAGGGGAATGCGAGGGCGATCACCCAGGGGAAGTAACAACCATGTCGCTCGTTGATAAATTCGACGATCAGATTGAACCAGCGTTCACGCGTCACTTCGATCGCGAGTCGGCTCGCCGACAGTTCCGCATCTCCATCCTGCTTGTCGCAGCGATGGCCACGGCCGCTTTCGTGCTGGGCTTCGCGCTGCCGCTGAACACGACTCACGGCCACGCGCCGATCGCCGACAATCCCGGATTCTCCGGCCGTCTCGTCAGCGTCGATCGCTGAGCGTTCAAGACTGTCGACGTAAAACGCGCGCCGCCGGGCGCGCGTTGTTTGTTTTGGGGCGTTCCGCCGCTGCGGCGGAGAAAGGGCGTTTGTTCGCCCTCCCCGGCAGCACGCTGTCAGTGCGATTTATCCGACTTATCCATGTCGTGATGATGCTCGTGCCCGTGATGGTCGTGGCCAGCATCCTTTGGCCCGGACGTGTCCTTATTGTGCGCCTTTTCCCAGCGCTCCATGGCCTCGGCGTCATGCGCATGCTGGGCGTCGGGCGCGTCGATGGCGGCGTCGATCACGACCTCGCCCGCCTTCTCGAAGACGAGCGTCATTTCGAGACCCCAGCCGATCTCCAAATGTTTCTTGGCGCCGAGCAGCGCCACGTAAACGCCGCCCGGCGCGAGCGTCGTCTTCGACTTGGGCGGGAGAACCACGGGCGTCTCGAGCTCGAGATGCTTGGGGTCGCCGTGGATAACCGCCTTCTCGAACTTCTCAACCTTCACGCCGACGAGCTTGTCGGGCGTGTCGCCGCTATTGTGAATGAAGGCGTAGAAAGTCGCGTTCTTCTCGCCGTCGGCCGGGACGCGCAGCCACGGGTGCTCGACTTTGAGCTTGCCGACGTCATATTCATGCGCTTTGGCCGAACGGGCCGGGGCAAAGACTCCAAGAAAGGCGCCGGCGAGCAAAGAGCCGCCTGTCGCCAAAAGATCACGCCGCTTGATGATCATGTCTCTCTCCCTTTCAACGGCCGGCTCGATTGCCGGCTCGAAAGCTCGCCTGCGCCTCAATGCGAGTGCAGGTTGATCTCGATCAGCGGCTCATTGGCCATCATCGCGGCCTGTGCGGCGAATTGCGTCGTGTTTCCGTCGCCCTCGCCGAACTGCTTGAATCGCGCGCGCACATAGCCCGAGCGATCGATGAGGAAATGCGCCTGCGAAATTTCGTTCGTATAAGGTACGTTGGGATAGCGGTTGATGATCGAATAGGCTTTCTCCGCCGCCGCCGGGTGAAGCGCCTCGCGACCCTTCGCCGCCGCCGGGCAATCGCCGCTATAGACGGTGACGTGATTCACGCCCGCCGATTTCGCCGCGCCTGCCGCAGTCAACAGACTTGCCTCCAGCTCCTTTTCGCCGTCGGCGCCCGCCGTGCAGCGCGCGAAGGACAAAAGCGTCGGCTTACCCCGTAGCTTGAAGAGGCTCGTCACCTCCTCCTGCGGATCGATCAGCGCGAAATCCGGCGCGATCAGCCATTGAACCATGGCCTGCGGCCCGATGAAGCGCGACTGGTTCGTGCTGGAAAGCATCAACAGATAGTTGATCATATCCCAACGATCATCGACGTCGAGCACATGGGCGAAGCTCGGCATGACGCCGCTCTGCCCGCCAAACGTCAGCCAGTGGAAAATATCGCCGATCGTATGCGTGCCGACATGCGGCGCGGTGAGATCCGCCGGCTGGATCGGCAGGCCATCCTTGTTCTTCAGATCCTTCGCCATGGGGCCGTTGCCCTCGCCAATCGGACCGTGGCAGCCGACGCAGTTCTCCTGAAAGGTCGACATGGCGCGCGCAACGGATTCGGCGGTGAAATCCTGCGTGGGATCGTTGTAGGTGTCGATATAGGCCTCGGTGGAGAAGGACACCGCCAGGCAGAACAGAGCGGCGATCGTCGCCGCCGGCGTGGCGTAGAGACGCTTCTCGCGGGTCGCCGGCGTCCACCAGATGAGCGCGGCGGCAATCGCAAAAACGCCAGAGCCGATGGCCCACCACCAGATCGCAGACGGAAAGACCGGCTTCTGCCCCCATGTCGCGATGTAAGACAGACGGAACGGCAGCGGCCAATAAAGATCGGTCTCATGCGAGGCCGGCGTGATGACGGCGATATAGCCGGCGATCGCCAGCAGGCCGACGCCGAAAACCGCCTCGAGGCTGCCGATCTTACCGACCCAGGCGACGTCGAATTCGTCAATGGGGCGCGCGCGCATATAGCGCACAATGGCGAGCGCGCAGAGCAGCACGGCGACGAGCAGAGTGAGCTTCAGCGTCAATAGGCGGCCATAGGGCGTTGCGAGCATGTTCGGCACGCTGCCGACATTCTCATAGGCCATGGCGACGCCGGTGACGGCGACGAGCGCAATCGCAACCTTTGCGATCCTCGACCAGCGTTCCGCGAGTTTGGCGGCAAGGTGAGGCGGCTTGTGATGCGCCGTGAACATCCACCAGATCAGGCCGAAGAGCCCGCCGAGCCAGGTGAGCCCCGCCGCCGTGTGCAGGAGGAAGCTGAGCTGCGTCCAGAGCGGCAGACCGTCGTCGATGGCGTGGCCGGTGACCGAGACGACGGCGAGCACGCCGACGCCGGTCCAGAGCGTGACACGGTCGAGGAGATCGGACGCGCGGAACAAGCGCGCGATCGTCATTCCCGCAAAAACAAAGGCGAGAAGCTGCGTGCCGACCCACGCCTTGCCGACGCTGGTCCCGAAGGCGAACTCCTGCAGCACAGCGGCGTCGATCGGCCGCTCCGCCGGAATAATCGCACGGGCGGTCAGATAGAGAAGCGCAAAACCCAGCAGCGCGCGAAAAACCGCCGCCGCGGCGACCCAGGGCTTGAAGCGTCCGCCATCCTCATCGATGAGCCGCGGCAGAAGCAGCAGACCGACCGCGAGCGCCGATGGGACGCTCTCGAGAAAGCGTATGAATGCCAGAGAAAGATACATAGACGGGTCTCGCCCCTTGGCTCTTTCGCGTTTCGTTCAGGGACGCCGCTTGTGCGGCCGGTCGTAGGGCCGCCGGCGCTGGTCAGCCGGCGCGCCCGACATTGAGCGCCTCGAGAGGAGAAGCGCTTACTTCGGATCGACCGTGAACTCGTAGCTTCCTTCGACGATGTGGCCGTCGGTCGACAGCACGCGGTAGCGCACGACATATTTTCCGGCCGCGAGCTCCGGCGCGTCCATCGACAGCTCGCGCGGCTTGTCGGGCACGCCATTGGCGCCCTCGCCGAGCACCTTTCCGCTGGCGTCCTCGATGCTGAGCTTGGAATATTTCGGCTCCACGCCGCCGCCGAAACGCAGCTTGACAGTCTTGGGCGCCGTCGCGACGTGGTCCTTCGAGGAGGGGTTCGCCTCGACGAGGAAGGAATGCGCGCGCGCCGGCGCGACGACGCCTGCGGCGATCATCGAAGCGGCGGCGAAAATGGCGGCGCGCCGCGAGAAAATAAACAGTCCCTTCATGAGATTTCCTCCCGGGCTTTTCCGCCCTTTTTCGCAGTTATTTTATGAGATGCGATCGACAGCGCCTCCGTTCAAGACGCGACCGTCTCCGTGGCCTTTTTCTTCGAGGACGGATGGGTGTGCTTCCAATAGACGAAGACCATCCCCGCGATGAGGATCGTGCCCGCAATCTGCGGCACCCACGCCCACAAGGTCTCGCCGACCCGGAATTTGAACTGCTCGGTCTGCTGCTCGCCATTATCGCGCGTGAGCGTCACGAGACCGATGTAATGGCCGTTGGCATCGAAATTATGCTCGAGGCTGAACGTGCCCTTCGTATATTTCTTCGCGGGAAGATGCAGCACCGTCAGCGCCTCGAGATCCGTGTCCTTGGTGATCGGCGTCACCGGATCGCGAATGATGCGTAGCTCGAGGGGAAGGTCGCGGAAGGCCGGCGTCTCGAGATCGAAGACCATTATCGTGCGGCCGGTGGCGGGAATCTCATCGCAATATTCGCTGCGCGATTTATCCGGCTGAAAGGCAGTGATGTGGATCATGTCATAGCCGAACATGACCATGCACATATTGCCCATGGACATGGCCTCTGGGCCCGCGCCGCCTTCCGCGCGCGTCTGCGGCGCGAAACTGAGCGAGAGCGCCAAGCCAAAGAAGGCGGCTGCAAGGCTGCGCCAATTCATCATTTCTTCCCTCGATTTCTTATCGAGGCGCTTTTACCGCGCCTCTTTTGATTTTGCCGTGCGCCGCTTTGCACGGTCGATCACGAACCCACAGTCGTTTCATTTAGCCAAGTAACACATGCGCCAATTAACACATGCGCCAGCGATAGCTGCGCTAATTGTCGCGACGATACTTAACGCCTCGCGCGCCGCGCCTGCAATGCCGTCCTTGGCAAAACGGCGCCTGCTCCATTGCTAGATTGCATCGAAAATATGCGCAGGCGCGAGCGAAAAACCCGAGTGTCGTTTGCGTCGAAAGGACGCAGGAATTGATTTTGAGCAAAAACTGGGAACGAAGGCGCAAACGCGTGCGCGAGCGCCATCCCAAGCGTCCCCCCAAAACGCGACCGGCCGGACTTTCGTCCGGCCGGCGCATTAGTTCAGGCTACCGAGTTTCGCTTAGGGCATGTCGCCGGCGACGAACTTCGGAATGACCGGGCCGCCGATTTCAGCCGCAAAGCGCTTGCCGTCCGGCGTGAAGAAGAACAGCAGACCGCCGACCTGGCTGTCCGTGTCGTAGGCGAGGTCGGAGAGACGCTCGATGTCCCAACGCGCGTCCTGGATCTTCACGACGATTTCCTTCGACTCGCCCGGCGCAATCACGTCGTCGTTCGACAGACCACGGTCAGCAAGCAGGTAATCCGGGAAGTCAGGCTTCTGCGTGAACACGGTCGGGTTCAGGAAGCGCAGGCCAGCCGCCGTATATTCGCCGAGGCGAACCGGCTGCGACGTGCCGTTCTTGACCTTCACGTTGATCGTCAGCTCGCGGCCCGGAACCTTGTAGACGCCGCCGTTCAGCTCGGTCGACACCTGCTCCTTGCCCACGCCCACGGTGCCTTCCGTCTCGATCGGCGTCAGCGGCTTCTGCAAGCCGGCCTGAAGCGGGATCGTGCGCGGGAAGGTCGAGTTCGTCACGGCGTAGCCGACGATCGTCGCGAGGATCGTCAGAGCGAGAACGATCGCGCCGATGCGGCGGTCGTCATCGCCGATGACGTCGTCAGGACGGCCTTCGGCAACACGCAGGTAAGAGGCGATGATGCCCTTCCGGATGAACCAGAACAGGATCCACGCGGCGCCAACCGCCAGCCACGGCAGATGCCACGCGTAAACGCGGCTGATGCCGTAGTTCTCGAGGTCGACCGTCGAGCCGTCGAGGAGCGTCACCGGATCGGTGAAGTCCTTCATGTCGCCCTTGATCTCGATCCACTGGCCGGGTCCGATGATCGGGCCGCCGCCTTCGACGTTGATCTGAGCGTGAACGTGCCAACGGCCGGCGCGACGACCGCGCAGGTTGATCGAGAAGGCGTAGTCCTTGCCGATCTCCAGAGACACCGAACGAGGAGCGAACTGCTCGCCGATGAACTGAGCGGTGCGGACCAGAACCGGACCCGGCTCGCCGGCGTTCAGGAACGACACCTTCGGATTGGCGACCGCCTGCGGCCACGCCGAGAAGACGTGAACCTTGCCGGACAGGACCATGTCCTCGTTGACGTTGACCGTCGTCTTCGACCACTGAACGTCATACCAGTTCAGCGTGCGCATGCGAAGGAACGCCTGCTGGGACTTCTCGCCGTGCGCCGAGGCCGGAGCGACCGCTCCGAGCGTCGCCGCCACAGCAGCCGCCGCGCCGAAGGCGGCGAGCTTGACTAGCTTTTTCATGAACAAACCTCCCAGGTTCTTCTTCCGGCCGGCGCCTCGCGCGCCAGCCGATTTATTCATCCGCGACAGATCAGGCCAAACCGATGATCCAACCAATTTCCGCCGCGTCTTTTTGGGTGATTAGATCTGCTCGATCCGCTTGGTCGTGGAATACCAGCGACCCATGAACCACCACAGGAAGTACACCATCATCGAGACGAAGCCCGAGAAGAACGCCGCAACCGGCACAACGTCCTTACCGAAGGTGCGCAGCGTGCCGCGCTCGACCATGCGGATGTATTCCGGCATCGAGGTGCGGACGAAGTGCAGACCGATGAGATCGGCCAGCGTCATCAACTGACCATGCTGCTCGGTCGCCTGGTGGAAGGCGGCGATCGCCGGCCAGTTGTTCGGATAGAACAGCAGACCCCAGCCGAGCGAGCCGACAACCGCGGTGATCACATAGGAACCCGACAGGAGCAGGATCACGTCGAGCCAGATCGCCGGAACGATCAGAGCAGACGGGAACACGAGGCTGATCGGGAAGTAGGTCCAGCCCCAGAAGTTGACGTAGCGGTTGATCCACTCGCCGATCATCAGGCCCAGAACCGCGAAAACGGCGCCGAACGGAAGACGGAAGTTGACCCACCAGAAAGCCTGCGACGCCGCGCAGAAGGTCACGCCGAGGATCGGAATAACCGTCGGCCACATACGACGATCCTTCCAGTCGACCCAGAAGTCCCAGTCGCCCGCCGTCAGCATGAAGTGGACGTGGTAGCCGCCCAGGACCGCAAAGAACAGCAGAACCAGAAGCATCCAGTCCGTCGTCGCGACGCAACCCGCCGCCTCGGCGACGGAGTTGAACGGACCGACCGCCCCCCCGCTTTTCGATTGTGACATCACTCTTCTCCTTGGTGTTTCTCGAGCGCCTTAAGGCCCCGAGTTTCTTTTTGCCGCTGACCGGAAGCGTCGCGCCTCCGGACCGCGCCCGGACGATCGCCTCTAGGGCCCCGCCCGGCATTTCCTTTGGGCCGCGCTTGCGCGCCGCCTGAGCGAAGTCTTGCCTTTTCAGCCAGGGAACCCCCTGACTGCGACGCGAGAAGAACCACCCCAGTCGCCAATGGCGGCCAGAAAACGCTCCGTCTCTTGTCTAAAGAAAAGTCCCGCGCCCGAACCTTCCGCCCGCGCCCTTTCCGGGCGCGAGCGGGTCGTCACATTTTACTCGGTGAGGAGGGCGACGCCTTCCTTGCCGATCAGCGCATGGATGCGGCCGAGGATCTGCAGCACGACGCCGAACACGCCGAGCGCCATCCAGCCGAAGAACACGAAGCCCCAGTGCAGCGGCGCAACGAACAGCTCTTCCATGAACCAGAAGGTGTGGCCCCACTCGTTCAGGCCGACGTTCGGGATGATCATGAACGGGCCGATGGCGACGATCAGGAACGCCAGCGAGTAGCCATGAGCAAAATACGGAATGCGGGTCTTCGCATAGAAGAACGCGCCGACCGCGATCACCGAATAGATCGGGTAGCTCATGTAGAACTCGATGATGTGCGACGGCGTGAAGTCCGTGTCACGGATAACCGTCATGTGCCAGGTGCCGTCCTGCTCGGTGAAGAACGAGGCGCCCCAGTAGATGGCGATGCCGTAAACGACCAGCCACTGAACGAGGACCACCAGGCGGCGCATCTCTTCGCGCGGGGCCACGGCGTCGACGTTACGGTCGCGGGTCTTCCACAGGAAGCCGGCGAGCGCCAGACCGGAGACGAGCTCCAGCGGGATTTCGGTCCAAAGGATCGACATCCAGTAGGTCTGGAATTCCGGAGCGAACGAGTCGAGGCCGGCGCGCCAGCCGAAGACCTGCTCGTAAATGCGGACGATCAGATAGAAAACATTCAGAACCGCAAGGCCGATCCACATGCCGCGCAGATCGACTACGGACTCTACTTCAGCGGCTGCGCCGGCAGCCGTGCTAGTCGTCGAGCTCATATTTAACTCCTCCTATGTGCTCCCAGGGATGCGCGTGACCGGTAAAAAAGCTCCGCCTCCCGGAACGGAGCCGCTTCGTCCTCGTTTGATTAACGTGAGGCCGGACCCGCTGTTAACGGAGCCCAGGACCGTCCCGCCCTTTCTTGCCGCAGCTCTCGGACCCCGAACCCAAGAGAGAAATTCTCCCGAGAAGCTCGAACATCCAATAGGGCCGCCTTGTTGTTATCGGACGAACACCGACGTCGCCGCCTAAACAGAGACCCAAACTGGCCCTCCCGAGCCAAGCCAACAGACCCCGTTTAGCGTGGCCCAACCATTCCCTCTCACCAACATAATGACAATACCCATCAGGATAGCATTCAACTGTCTATCGAATAGTCCAAACAACCCCAGTGGATAGGGAATTGACTACCCTGTTCGGTAGTCATAGGTAATTATCCGTAGCGGCAGGGTGACGCTTAAGTGTATGATTTTCACTAGTTTAGACGCACGTCGCCGCGTTTGCGGCCAATTCGCGTGCAAATTCAGGCGCGACATGCAAGCGCCCCGCCAACAGGATTGCGACTCCAAGCCGCGACCAAGAAATAATTCAGGCCGGCGGCGCCCGCCGCGAATGGATGAATAGACCCGTCATATCGACGGGCTGGCCCGCCCGACGTCTCGAACAAAAAACCCCTGGCTTTCGCCAGGGGCTCGTCGATCGCACGAGGCGAACTTTGCTTTGCAATGGCCTTATTGCGGGCGCGGCGTGTCCTTGGTGCGCGCCGGCAGGAGCGGATAGGCGACCTTCGGCTGATCGCCGGTCAGCGCATTGAGGAACGCCACGATGGCGGCGTTCTCATCCGGCGACAAAGCCGCGCCGAGCTGGGTCTTCGCCATGACGTCGACGGCTTCCTCCAGCGTCCAGACGGCGCCGCTGTGGAAGTAAGGCGCGCGCAGGGCGACGTTGCGCAGCGGAGCCGAGCGGAAGGCGAAGGCGTCGGCGTCGCTGTTCGTGACCTTGGCGCGGCCGCGGTCGGCGACGGGCAGGATGGCCGCGTCGGGCTTCTCGGCGACGCCGAAGGGGAAGTAGCCGTTGCCGCCGACGTTCACGCCGCTATGGCAGCCGCTGCAGCCCTTGTCGATGAATAGGCGCAGGCCCTTCTTCTCGGTGTCGTTGAGAGCGTTGACGTCGCCCGCAAGGAACTTGTCGAATTTGGCGTTCGGCGTCGTCAGCGTGGCCTCGAAAGCCTCGATGGCGTTGGCCATATTGTCGAAGCTGACCGGGCTCGCGTCGTTGGGGAAGGCCGCCTTGAACTCGGCGACATAGGCCGGCATGCTCTTCAGCGTGGCTTCGACGGCGGCGGGCGTATTGTTCATCTCGACGTCGGCCTGAACCGGACCCTTTGCCTGCGTCTTGAGGTCGACGGCGCGGCCGTCCCAGAATTGGGCGACGTTGAAAACCGCGTTCAGCACGCTCGGGGCGCGGCGCGGGCCCTTGGCCCAGCCATGGCCGATCGAGGTCGGGCCGGCGTCGACGCCGCCCGTGCCGAGATTATGGCAGCTATTGCAGCTTATGATCTGGCTCTTCGACAGGCGGGGATCGAAGAACAGCTTGTGGCCGAGCTCGATCTTGGCGGGGGTGATGGCGTTGTTTTTGACGACCGAATTCACGCTCGCGGCGTCGATCGGCTTGAAGACCGCATTGGCGTCGGCGCGCAGGTCGCCGGCGTGAGCCAATACGGGAAATAGCAGCATCGCGCCGGTCACGGCGAACCGAAGTGCGGACATATGATTCCCTCCCCTTGCAGCTTTGTCTTTGAAAAGCTGGGCAGCCTCGCTGCGCGAGAGCGCGCGAAGCTCGCGTCTTCGGCTAGCACAACCCCTAAGACGGCGGAAGCCCTCGCCGATTGAACCGTGGCGGCGTTAGAGCAGATGCTTGGCCACGGCCGTATGACAAAGGAGCTGCAAATTACTTAGGCGACTCCGGCGCCGCGGCGGGCGAGGTCAATGGAATGCCGAAAAAGCTCTCCTCGTCGGCGCCCCCGGCCTTATGCAGCGCGAAGGCGTCCTTCCAAATGGCGTTCTCGACCGCATCGGCAGGGCGATAGGTGCATTTGGCTTCGGGATTGCCTCCCTGTAGCCATTTCTTGCCGTTGCGCACGAATCGGTCGAGGCTTTTCTGGTCGGTCGGGCGAATCACGCATCTGGGAACGCCATCGACGAGAATGACTTGCGGGAGCATGTGCGATCTCCGACAAATGGGGGCGCCGCCCCCTGATTGCCTTGTTGGAAATCAGTTCAGCAATCGACGTGCCATTTTTGATTTTTTTCAAGGAAGAACGGAATGACCAGCTTCGCCACCGACGCCGCAATCGAGCGAATTGTCTTGGGCGTAATCGACCGGACGCCGTGCAAGCCTCGCTGTGAAATCATGCCGGCGAGAGCGTCCGCAACGTGGCGGAAGGTATCTCGGCGAGACGGGGAACTGGGCAGAAGACGCCCCGTGCGTGGGATTGCTGGGCGGGAACACCCGATGAATGTGGCCAATTTTTAGATTTTTTGCACAATTCCGGATTATTGATTAACCAGCGTCCCTCCGTTTAAAGTGTTGCCATGTTCGTTTTTATGGTTGCCAGCAACGTCCAGAATCCCGAGCTCGAAGCGAAAATTATGGAGGCCTATCCCTCTGACAATTTACGCTTCAGCTCGACCGTTTGGTTCGTTGCCGATGCCGGGGTAACAGCCAAAGAGGTTTGCGAAAAAATAAATGTAATTCCCGGCGGGCTCGCGGGAGTTGTCGTTACAAAGGTCGAAACTTATTTCGGATTTGCGCCGACTGTAACATGGGAATGGCTAAAGGCTAGAATGGGCATAGTTTAAATGTCTGATTCCGCTCCTGATCTTGGTAGTAACTCGTCGCCAAACGTTTATGATTTCAGGCGCCCAACGGACCCCCGCACCAGCCCCCGCGGCAGGGATGGTGGGGACGGCGGGGGAGGCCATATGAATGGCATGGAACATTACGATAACCGTCTTCGCGCACTAGAAAACGACGTTCACGCGATAAAGGGCGCGGTTGATTGGGCGAAGGTCGCTTTTGCGATCCTCGCAACGGTTACACTTGGCGGTATGGGAATTTTGATTTCTCTAAATCTTTTTCTTTCGTCGAAGGTCGGCGGCATTTCTGACAAAATAAGTGAGGAGTTTCGTGCTCAACGCTTAGAACAAGCAGCACAGATTTCGTCTGTCGCAAACGCGATCACAGCGACTAAGCAGCAGGCCCCGCAGGTCATCCTTGTTCCCGCGCCAAAAAATGCTACGCCACCTCAAGCAGAAAAGAGAGGCCCTTAAGCGGCCTTCACATGGCGCTGCCAATATCTCGTGAAGTAGTTGGACGACGTGCGACGAAAGGCGACCCGCCGACGGTCTGAACTCGTTTGCCATTCGCTATGGGCCGCGATGTTAGCGCCAAGAAGTTCCCCAAGAGTAGAGAAGCAGATGTTGGCCAACGATGCTGTGAATGCCGTTGTCCGCGCAGGGCAGGCGCGTTGCCTCGTTCGTGCACGCGCGTTCAGCTTTTTCCAGTGTTGACGCTTCGTCGGCGTGCAAGACTGGCCCTTGGTTACGCACAAGCGAACGACGTTTAATCTCCAGCTCTGCCCGCCTCGCACGATGTCAGGCATGCCAACGCTCCAAATTGCGTGCAGAAGGTTCCGCAGCGCGCTCCAGCCCCATTGCCGTTCTGATCGGCTCTGTCCCGACGCTCGAGAAGCCGGCGATCAGTAATCCAATGCAAAATCACCGCTGTTGCGGCTCTGGATTCCCGGTCGGGCTTGCAGCCCGCCGGGAATGACACGGCCCCAACGCGCACGGTTTAAACGAAAATGGCGTCACACACCCGTCGGATAATTCGGGCTCTCGCGGGTGATGGAGACGTCGTGGACATGGCTTTCGCGCAGGCCCGCGTTGGTGATGCGCACGAATTGCGCACGCTCCTGGAATTCGCGGATCGTCGGCGCGCCGACATAGCCCATGGCGGAGCGCAACCCGCCCGCGAGCTGGTACAGGATCGGCGCGATCGGGCCGCGGTAGGGCACCTGCCCTTCGATGCCTTCCGGCACGAGCTTGAGCTGATCCTTCACATCGCCCTGGAAATAGCGGGTGGCCGAGCCCGCCACCATGGCGCCGACCGAGCCCATGCCGCGATAGGACTTGAAGGAGCGGCCCTGATAGAGGAACACCTCGCCGGGCGATTCCTCCGTGCCCGCGAAGAGCGAGCCCATCATCACCACCTCGGCGCCTGCGGCGACGGCCTTGGCGAGATCGCCCGAATATTTCACGCCGCCGTCGCCGATCACCGGCACATCGGCTTTGCGGGCCTCCTCCGAGGCCTCCATGATCGCCGTGAGCTGCGGCACGCCCACACCCGCGACGATGCGCGTGGTGCAGATCGAGCCCGGTCCGATGCCGACCTTGATGGCGTCGGCGCCCGCGTCGATCAGCGCCTTGGCGGCCTCGGCGGTGGCGATATTGCCGGCGATGATCTGGACCTTGTTGTTCTCGCGCTTGACGCGCGCCACCTGATCGATGACCGCCTGCGAATGGCCATGCGCAGTGTCGATGACGATGCAATCCGCGCCGGCGTCGATGAGCTGCAGCGCGCGCTCATAGCCATAGTCTCCGACAGTCGAGGCGGCGGCGACGCGCAGGCGCCCTTCCGGATCTTTGCAGGCGTTGGGGTGTTGCGTCGCCTTTTCGATGTCCTTCACGGTCACGAGGCCGACGCAGTGATAATCGGCGTCGACGACCAGCAGCTTCTCGATGCGGTGTTCGTGAAGCAGACGCTGCGCCTCGGCCTGGTCCACGCCTTCGCGCACGGTGACGAGCTTCTTGGTCATGAGCTCGGCGATCGGCTGGCGCTTGTCCTGGGCGAAGCGCACGTCGCGGTTCGTGAGAATGCCGACGAGCTTGCCCTTCCCGCTTGTGGCGCCACGTTCGACGACCGGAATGCCGGAAATACCGTTTTGCGCCATCAAATACAGCGCGTCGGCGAGCGTCGCGTCGGGGAAGATGGTAATCGGATCGACCACCATGCCGCTCTCATAGCGCTTGACCTTGCGCACTTCGGCGGCCTGATCCGAGGGCGTGAGATTTTGGTGGATGACGCCGATGCCGCCGGCCTGGGCCATGGCGATGGCGAGCCGCGCCTCGGTCACCGTATCCATGGCGGCGGAAACGATCGGCAGGTTGAGCGTGATCTCGCGGGTGAGGCGCGTCGTGATGTCGACGGTCGAGGGCATCACACGGGAGTGACCGGGCCGCAGCAACACGTCGTCGAAAGTAAGCGCTTCGGTCAACGTGGCGGGCAGACGGGCCATGGGCCAACTCCTTCATGAGTGCGATGGGGCGGCGTAAACGAGCGCGCCGCCTGAGAGGGTTGGCGGGTGCTCATAGCATTTATCCTTGCAAAGGCAAATGGCGCCGCCACGACGGGCGGCAATTGACTGCGTCCGCCCGTCAGAGTCATCGCTGAGCGGATACCACCAGGAGCTGGCCTTCCCGTAACATGGAGGGATTAGCAGTATTGCGCAGCAAGCACGCCTGCGCATAAAAGCCCTTAGATGCTTGCTAGATCAGCAAGCATCTGCTCCATTGTGTCAAGCAAGCAGGAGCGATTCGCATGGCCTCAAAAAAATCTCCACAAAGCCTCGGCGGCAAGGCGCGAGCCGATAAGCTGCCGGCGCAAGCCCGGAAAGAGATCGCGCGCAAGGCCGCGCTAGCTCGCCATTCAGCTAAGACAGATCCAGAAACAGGTCTTCCGCTGGCGAGATCGGAGGGGACACTTCCTATCGGAGACGTGAACATTGACGTTTATGTTTTGTGGGATCGCCGCCGACTCGTTTCAAAGCGCGCGATGGCCCGCGCTCTTGGCCTCAAATCTGAAGGTGGCAATGCCTTTCTAAAAACTTTGTCCGGAAAAACTATCGGATCTGCGATCCCTGAAAATCTGTGGGAGAAAATTAATAACCCTGTTATTTTCAAGCCGTTAAGCGGGGATCCAGCTCACGGTTACGAAGCGGCTGTTCTGATCGAAGTATGTGACGCGCTTATCGATGCCCGAGACGATTTGCTGCCATCTCAAAAATTCTTGGCGCGACAAGCCGAAATCATTATCCGCGCGGCTGCCAAGATCGGGATTATCGCGCTCATCGATGAAGCCACAGGATTTATAGAGGATAAGCGGAAGGAGGAATATAGAGAACTTTGGCGCGACTTTGTTCGGGACGAATTCCGCCAATGGGAAGGTGCAGAGTTTCCAGACGATATCTTCGACCTGATTTATAAGCTCTATGGCCTCAAGCGGTTCAATCCAAAGAGCACACAACACCCAAAGTTCTTTGGGAAGATTCTTAGGAAATACATTTGGATTCCGCTCGCCAATAGCAACGGTGCCATCCTTGAACAATTGGACGAGAAGAACCCAGTGATCTACGCGAATGGTGGACGCAGATATAAACTGTTTCAGTTCTTGAGCGACGAAGTCGGCCTTCCGGCACTTAAGCAACACATCTGGCAAGTCGTTGGTATTGGCCGTTCGGTCAAAACTAAAGAACAGTTCGACCGCTCATTCTATGCCGCGTTCCCCCAAGCCATCCCGAACAAGGGCGGCGGTCAGCTCTCATTGTTCGATGAGCCTTGAGAATTAGGCTCAAGCGTTAAGCGCTCGAGCCCCTGTGGGGGTGGCGTGCGTCACCCACCTACGCGTAGGACCGGCTCAGGGGGAGTCGAAATTCTCGGCGTTTTCCTTGCTGACGACGACCGTCACAGAAGGGCGTCCGCTGTATGGGCCCTCTCCGTATCGAACTGCAGCTTAGCGAGCCGTGCATAAAGCCCGCCGGCGGCCGTGAGGGTCGCGTGGGTCCCCTCCTCCACGATGCGGCCCTGTTCCAGAACCACGATACGATCGGCTTCCAGCACCGTGGCCAGACGATGCGCGATGACGATGCTGGTGCGCCCGGCCATCACGTCGTGCAGCGCCTCTTGCACGGCGGCTTCATTTTCGGCGTCGAGCGCGGAGGTCGCTTCGTCGAGCAGCAGCACGGGCGCGTCCGCCAGAATGGCGCGGGCGATGGCGAGGCGTTGCCGCTGGCCGCCGGAAAGCGTGACGCCGCGCTCGCCCAGGAGCGTGTCGTAGCTTTGCGGCAGCGCCTCGATGAAATCATGCGCCTGAGCGCGCTTTGCCGCGGCGACGATCGTCTCGCGCGCCGCGCCCTCGCGGCCGTAAGCGATGTTCTCGGCGACCGACAGCCCGAAGATCACCGGGTCCTGCGGCGCGAGCGCCATCGCCGCGCGCAAATCGAGCGGATCGAGGTCGCGCAGATCGACGCCGTCGAGCGCGATCGCGCCCGCGTCGACATCGTAGAAGCGTAGAAGCAGCGCGAAAAGCGTGGATTTCCCCGCGCCGGACGGACCGACCAGCGCTACCCGCTCGCCGGGCACGATGGTCAGCGACAGATCGTGCAGCGCCGACCGATCGGGCGCGGTCGGGTAAGCAAAGCTCACACGGTTGAAGGCGATGCGGCCCTGCCAGCGCGCGGGCGCCGGGGTGGGATGCGGGGGCGCGATAATCTTCGGCTTCACAGCCAGAATTTCTGCGATGCGCGAGGCGGCGCCGGCCGCAGCGCTCACCTCGCCCCAGACGGACGAAAGCTCGCCGAGCGAACTGGCGCCGAGCACGGCGTAGAGCACGAATTGCGACAGCAGGCCCGAGGTCATCCGCCCCGCGAGCACGTCCTGCGCGCCGAGCCACAGAACCGCGACAACGCTCGTGAACACGATGAGAATCACGCCCGCCGTCATAAAGGCGCGCAACAGCGTCGCCGCCTGCGCGGCGTCATAGGCGGCCTCTGCCGCGCGCTTGAAACGCGCCACGGTGGAAGCCTGCGCGCCATTGGCCTGCATGGCGCGGACGGCCGCCAAATTCTCGCCGGCGTAAGCCGCGGCATGGGCGAGCGTATCCTGCGCATGCTTCGAGCGACGGCGCACGCCGCGACCCGATGCGATGAGCGGCAGGACGATGATGGGGATCGCCGCAAGCGCAAGCCCCGCGAGTTTCGGGCTCGTCGCAAACATCATCACGACCGCGCCGATAAACATGAAGATGTTGCGCAGCGCGATCGAGGCCGAGGAGCCGAAGGCCGATTTGAGCTGCGTCGTATCAGCGGTGAGGCGCGAAAGAAGCTCGCCGGTCTTCGCCGTGTCGTAAAAGGAAGCGTCGAGCGTCGCGAGATGCTTGAAGAGATCGGCGCGCAGATCGGCGACCACGCGCTCGCCGAGCGTCATCACGAAATAATAGCGCGTGGCGGAAGCGAGCGCGAGCGTCGCGGCGACGGCGATCATGGCGCCGAAATAGGCGTTCACCGTTCCGGCGCTATCGGCCGAGAAGCCGTGATCGATCATGCCGCGCACCGCCGCCGGCAGCGTCAGCGTCGCGCCCGAGGCCAGAAGCAGAGCGGCGAAAGCGAAGGCGATCGTTTGCTTGTAGCGCAGCGCATAAGGCAGCAGCGGCCGCAAGGGCGCGAGCGTCGCGCCGAAACGGCGCTTCGATTCGCCCGCGGGAGGCGGAAGGGGGGCCGCATCTTCGATTCCGGTCATAAACGTGACCCTCTCCTGCGCCGGCAAAGCCGAAAATGCCGCGCAGCCTGCTCCTACGCCTCGAATCGCTGCGACGCAGCAAAAATATTTTACGGCCAAGCCTGAGACAAATGCTTGGAAAAGAATGTCTTTTCGATTTCTTTTCAGATATGTATGTCCTGCGACAGGATGTCGCAATTTGATGCATCCAACGCTGGACAGGCCCGAAACTTGTGCTACCTTTTCCCTGCGTCGAAATGACGCGCCCGCCAAACAACCGGGGGGCCACGCGCCACAAAAACAAAAAAACCTGGCGTGCAATGGGAACGAAAGAGGAGTGAAGGTTATGGCTGACAAAGAACTCGAGATCACCACCAACACTTACATCTTCGCTGGCGTCGGCGCCGTGATTCTCGGCGGCCTCGCGGCTGCGGCGCTCGGCGGCCTGCCGAACACCATCGCGGCTGGCGTCGTGGGCGCGCTCGCGGGCGGCTGCCTCGGCCTGTTCTTCTAACCGACGCCTTCGACGCGGCGCTGGTCTGGCCGCCAGCGCAGCGCCAAAACGTCGACAGCCAGCATTCGGGAGACGAATGCTGGCTGCGTTTTTTTGTAGATTGTGTTCTTTGAAAGGCAGCCGAAACCGGCTGCTCAGATTGCTGACAAAGTGGCGATGACGCCTCTCGTGCTTCGAGACGCCTGCTGCGCAGGCTCCTCAGCATGAGGCAACTTTCCAAACACTTATGCCATTTCCGTTTGAACAGCTCGCATCGGGCGCGCGTCATTCCCGGCGGGCTGAAAGCCCGCAGAGCCACAAAAGCGCTGGTTTTGCCCAGAGCCCGTCATTGCGAGCGAAGCGAAGCAATCCAGGGCGACGTGGCCCTGGATTGCTTCGTCGGCTCCGCCTCCTCGCAATGACGGCGGTGATTTCCTGTGTGTCCACACGGCGCGAGCGTCGGGAATGGCGCCTGAGGAGCGCGCGAAGCTCGCGTCTCGAAGGACGAGGCCGCCTCCGAGGTTTGTCAAGAAACTAGGCGGCCGAAACCGGCTCTCGGACGCTCTGCTCAGAGCGTCGCCGCCGTCGCCCCGCCCGGCCACATCTCCCGCGCCTTCGCGCGCAAAACATATTTCTGGACCTTGCCGGTCGAGGTCTTCGGCAGCGCGCCGAAGACGACATGGCGCGGGCATTTGAAATGCGCCAGATGCTTGCGCGACCAGGCGATGATCTCCTCCGCCGACGCCAGCTCGCCGTCCTTCAGCTCGATGAAGGCGCAAGGCGTCTCGCCCCATTTGTCGTCGGGCGCGGCGACCACCGCTGCGGCGGCCACTTTCGGATGTTTGAAAAGAACGTCCTCGACCTCGATCGACGAAATATTCTCGCCGCCCGAGATGATGATGTCCTTGGAGCGGTCCTTGAGCTGGATATAGCCGTCGTGATGGATCACGCCCAAATCGCCGGTGTGAAACCAGCCCCCGTCGAAGGCTTTCTCGGTGGCCGAGGCGTTCTTGAGATAACCCTTCATCACCACATTGCCGCGAAACATCACCTCGCCCATTGTCGCGCCGTCGCGGGGCACGGGCTGCATTGTCTCGGGGTCGATCACGTCGAGATCGTCCAACACGACATAGCGCACGCCCTGGCGCGCCTTCATATGCGCCTGCTCCTTGTCGTCGAGCGCGTCCCAGCTCTCCTGCCATTCATTGACGGCGGCCGGCCCATAGGTCTCGGTCAATCCATAGAGATGCGTCACCTCGAAACCGGCTTCCTTCATGGCCGCGAGCACGGCCTGAGGCGGCGGCGCAGCGGCGGTGAAGAATCGCACCGTCTCCTTCAGCGGCTTCTTTTCCGACTCTTTGGCGTTGAGCAGCGTCGACATGACGATCGGCGCGCCGCAGAGATGCGTCACGCCATGCTCGGCCATGAGCTCATACATATGTCCCGCCCGCACCTGCCGCAGGCAGACATGCGTGCCGGCTGCGACCGAGATCGACCAGGGGAAGCACCAGCCATTGCAGTGGAACATCGGCAAGGTCCACAGATAGACCGGATGCCTGCCCATATCGCCGGTGAGGATGTTGCCGAGCGCCAGCAGATAGGCGCCGCGATGGTGGTAGACGACGCCCTTGGGATCGCCTGTCGTCCCCGAGGTGTAATTGAGCGAGATCGCGTCCCATTCGTCCTGTGGCGGCGCCCAGGCGAAGTCGGGGTCGCCGGAGAGCACGAAATCCTCATAGTCGATCGAGCCCAGCCGCTCGCCCGGCCCCGTATATTCGGGATCGTCGTAATCGATGATGAGCGGCTTGGATTTGCAGAGCGCCAGCGCCTCGCGGATCAGGCCCGAATATTCGCGATCGACGATCAGGGCCTTGGCCTCGGCATGATCGAGGGTGAAGGCGAGGACCGAGGCGTCGAGCCTCGTGTTCAGCGTATTGAGGACGGCGCCCATCATCGGCGCGCCATAGTGGCATTCGAGCATCGCCGGCGTATTGCCGAGCATGACGGAAACCGTGTCGTTGCGTCCGAGCCCGGCTTTGGCCAGCGCGCTCGCGAGGCGCCGGCTGCGCGAATAAAAGTCACGATAGCTGCGCCGCAAGTCGCCATGAATGATCGCAACGCGGTTGGGGAAGACCGCCGCCGCGCGCGCGAGAAACGTCAGCGGCGTCAGCGGCTGGTAATTCGCCGGATTGCGGTCGAGATCGCGGTCATAGGCGGATGCGGTCATGAAGGACTCCGAAACGGGGCCGCGAAGGCCGGCCACGCAGTATGCAAGTTCTGGAGAAGGCGGCGAACCTTTTCGTCCATGCGTTTCCGCCTGCAAGACCGCCAGCCGCAAGGACGAGCCGGAAGGACCGCGAGCCTTCAGGCTCGCCTTGTGATGCGAGCCTGAAGGCTCGCAGTCCATTCGGCCTGTCGCGTTCCGACAAACGCACAGCGGGCGCGCCTGCCCCATGAGGATAGGTGCGCCCGCCAGGCAAATCAATTGCGCTCGCTGGTCTCGGCGTGACCGGTCACTCGCCGAAATCGAGGTCTTTCAGCTTGCCGAAGACGCGATCGGCGTCGAAATTATCTTCCTCTTCCTCCACCGGACGCGCGGCGGGCTTGCCGAACACGTCCTCGGTGGTCACCGGCTCGCGCACGCTGGTCGTCACGGCGGCCGGCACGAGAGTCTGGCCCTGATCCTCGACGACGGCGGGTCTGTCCTTGGCGGCGCGATTGACCTCGAAGTCGAGATCGATCTGCGAGCAAAGGCCGAGCGTGACCGGGTCCATCGGAGTCAGCGAGGCTGAATTCCAATGCGTGCGTTCGCGGATCGCCTTCAGCGTCGCCTTCGTGGTGCCGACGAGGCGCATGATTTGCGCGTCCTTGAGCTCCGGATGGTTGCGCACGAGCCAGAGAATGGCGTTGGGGCGGTCCTGGCGGCGCGACAGAGGCGTATAGCGCGGACCGCGCGCCTTCTTGACCTCCGGGACGACGACCTTCGACACGGATAGCCTGAGGTGATGCTTGTTGTCGCGCTCGCCGCGCGCGATCTCGTCGCGCGTGAGCTGGCCCGAGGTGATGGGATCGTGGCCGCGAATGCCCGCTGCGACTTCGCCGTCGGCGATGCCCTTCACTTCCAGCGGGTGAAGCTTACAGAATTCGGCGATCTGATCGAAGGTCAGCGAGGTGTTTTCGACGAGCCAGACTGCCGTCGCCTTCGGCATCAAGGGGGCGTTGCTCATCTCGAAGAATCTCCTTGGGTCGGGACATGGCGGGAGCGTCCGGCGCCGCGCTTCTCCTGCGCTGGCGACCCATTAGGCTCGACCGTCCATGATGGGAATGACGGCACATATACGCCGCCATGAGCAAAAGCGCAATGATTCAACCCGCCCACGCAGGGCTTCGAATTCAGGTTAACGAGCGGACGCGTTCCCGCGTCATGGCCGCGCTTGTCACGGCCATCCACGCCGCGCCGACGCAGAAAACTGCGAACATGAGCGGGAGCAACGCCGCTTCTTCTCCCCGCGTGTCGTAATGTCCCGGCGTGGATGCCCGCGACAAGCGCGGGCATGACGGCGGCGGCGGAGGATTTGTTCACCTGCATTCGGAGCCCTGTGCCCGCCCAGGAGTGAACGCCGCTGCGCCCCCCGGACCTGCTAACGGACCCTCCCCCGCGCATGGGCCGGCCGCAGCCCGGAAAGATGCTCGGGCAGCAAGTCGCCCAAAGCCGCCCCGATCGCCGCGCCATATTTGTGGAAGAAGAGGCCGAAGGCGATGAGCAGCACGCCGATGCCGGACAAAGCGAAGGGAAAAAAGATCGAATTCTTGAAGACCTCGCTGGCCAAATAGCCAAGATACATCGTCACGCCAATGGCTCCGAAGACCGCATAGACGCGCCGCATCATGAAGAGGGAGAGAAATACGAGGCCCGCGTTGACGGCGCAATAAATCGCCTTGCCGAATTCGTCGCCAGCATGCTGCGCCGTCAGGCCGCCCCAGAAGGCCAGAAGGCCGCCGAGATGCAGCCAAAAGGCGAAATCGCCATTTCGCCAGCGCTTGAGATCGATCAGCCAGGCCACGGCGATGACGGCGAGGCCGAAATACATGCTCACCGAGGCGCGCTGTTCCCAATCGAAGGTCTCGGTTCCCATGAGCCAGGGCGTCAGGTCCATGGACATGAACCACAGGCAGAAGGCGATGACCATGGTGAGGAAGGGGAAGGGAAAGAATGCCATCGCCGCGAGCGCCGAGACAATGGTCCCGACCTCCATCGGCAGCCAGCTCGATTTGATCCAGATATAGAAATCGCGATAGCCGCCGGGCGCGTCGACGGGGCTGTGGCCCCAGAGCGATTGCAGCGCGAAAATGGCGAGCGGCGCCATGCCCACCGCGCAGGTGACAAGCAACCCGCCAGGCGTGCGCAGATCGCGCCGCCACAGATAGGCGCCGGCGTAAAGAAAGCCCCCAGCGTAAGCGAGCGCCGTCGTCAGCAGCGCCTTCTCGCCCCAAAGGCCGAAAGCGGTCGTCGAAAAGAGACCCATGGCCGACAGCACGATCAGCGCGCCGGCATACCAGAGCACATGCACGAAGTCGTAGCGCGGCGGCTGGGAGGCCGGCGCGGGCGCGGCAATGCGCGCTGCGAAAAACGCCGCGAGCGTTTCGAATGTTGCGGCGTCGATGACGCCGGCGTCCCGCGCGGCGGCAATTTCGTCGATGATCGAGCGTGGCTTCATGATCTGACTCCTTCCATCGACCCGAATTCGTAAGATCGCGTCACAGAAAGCGCGATGCGCGGGCGCACGCCTCCGGGCGCGCCCGTCTGGTGGATCGTATATGAATCTCGCTCAGGCTTCGATTCCAACGCCTGTAAGGCGCGCGAGGATACATGAAAGAAAGAAACGCGAATGAGGCGCTTGAAATGAACTCGCTCGGCCGTCTTGTCGTCCTCGTGCCGGATTACGATGAAGCAATTCAATTCTATCTTAGCGTTCTCGGAATGCGGATCATCGCCGACATACCGGCGGGTGCGCTACGCTTCGTTCACCTCGGTTTTGCCGCCGAGCCGTCCATCGGCCTGTGGCTGCTGAAAGCCACGACAGCCGAGCAAAAGGCGCGCGTCGGCAATCAAACCGGCGGGCAACCTCTCGCGGTGATCTATACGTCGGACCTCCACGCCGAGGGCGACCGTCTGACCGCCAAAGGCGTCCAATTCGTCTTACGCCCAACGGAGGAAGCCGATTCGATTTACGCGCAATTCCGCGACATTTACGGCAACATCTTCGTGCTCGTGCAGTTGAAAGCCTGACGGCGGCTCATTTGACAGCCGGGGGCGCATTGCCCATACCGCAATTGGGCGGGAGGCCCGACGGGACAAGGCCATGCAACAGAAAGCCAAAGGGCTCACCTATTCCGATGCGGGCGTCGACATCGATGCGGGAAACCGACTCGTCGATATGATCCGGCCGGCCGTACGCGCGACGCGGCGTTCCGGCGCCGACGGCGAGATCGGCGGCTTTGGCGGCGTCTTCGACCTCAAGGCGGCAGGCTATGCCGACCCGCTGCTTGTCGCGGCCAATGACGGCGTGGGCACCAAGGTCAAGATCGCCATCGAATCCGGCCTGCATGGCACGATCGGCATCGACCTCGTCGCCATGTGCGTCAACGACCTCATTGTCCAGGGCGCCGAGCCGCTGTTCTTTCTCGACTATTACGCCACCGGCAAGCTCGACCCCGCCGTCGCCGCCTCCGTTGTGAAGGGAATCTCCGACGGCTGCGTCAAAGCAGGCTGCGCGTTGCTCGGCGGCGAGACGGCGGAAATGCCGGGCCTCTATTCGCGCAGCGACTATGATCTCGCCGGCTTCGCCGTCGGCGCCGTCGACCGCCGGCGCCTGCTGCCGCACGAGGTCCACGTTGGCGACGTCGCCTTCGGCCTGCCCTCGTCAGGCGTGCATTCCAACGGCTTTTCGCTCGTGCGCCGCATCGTCAAGGACACGGGCCTCTCCTGGAACGCCACCGCGCCCTTCGCCCCTGAAATGACGCTCGCGCGCGCCCTGCTCGAGCCGACGCGTATTTATGTGAAGCCGCTGCTCGCCGCGCTGAAGCGCACGAACCACATCCGCGCGCTCGCCCATATCACCGGCGGCGGCTTCCCGGACAATTTGCCGCGCGTGCTGCCCAAGGGGCTCGGCGTATCGTTGGATCTAAGCGCCTTCGACGTTCCGCGCGTGTTCAAATGGCTGGCCAAGACGGGCGATGTGGCGGAATCTGAAATGCTGCGCACCTTCAACTGCGGGATCGGCATGGTGATCTTCGCCGCGAAGGAAGGGGCGGATGAGGTCGAGACGATCTTGCGCGATGTCGGCGAAAAGCCCGTGCGGATCGGCGAGGCCACTGAAGCCGAGGGCGATGCGCGGGTCGTGATGAAGGGTCAGCTCGGGCTGTAAGAGCCCCCTCCCCCGCTCACGCGGGAGGGCGAGTAGAACGCGGCCTTCATCCGGAGCGCTGATCGTGAGTATCCCCTCTCCCGCGTGCGGGAGAGGGTGGCCCTCGCGTTAGCGAGGGTCGGGTGAGGGCCCGCCCTCATCCGTCACCGCTTCGCGGCGACACCTTCTCCCGCAAGCGGGAGAAGGAACTTAAACTACCAAGGTCGGAGACTATGACCCGCCTGCGCACCGCCATTCTCGTTTCCGGCCGCGGCTCCAATATGGACGCGCTGATCGCCGCCGCGCGCGCGCCGGATTTCCCAGCCGAGATCGCTCTCGTCCTCTCCAACCGCCCCGACGCGCCCGGCCTCGCAAAGGCGAAGGCCGCCGGCATCGCCGTCGCCGCGGTCGATCATAAGATTTATGCTGGCCGAGAGGAGTTCGAGCGCTCGCTGCAGCTCGTTCTCGAAACCTACCGCATCGAGTTCATTTGCCTCGCGGGCTTCATGCGCCTCTTCACGCCCTGGTTTATCGGCCAATGGACGGGACGGATGCTCAATATCCACCCTGCTCTGCTGCCGTCTTACCGCGGCCTGCACACGCATGAGCGCGCGCTCGCCGACGGCGTGAAGATTCACGGCTGCACGGTGCATTTCGTCGTGCCGGAGATGGACGAGGGCCCGATCGTCGCCCAGGCCGCCGTGCCAGTGCTCGACGGCGACACGCCCGACACGCTCGGCGCGCGCGTGCTGGCGCAGGAGCATGTCATTTATCCTTTGGCGTTGCGGCTCGTCGCGTCGGGCTCCGTGCGGATCGAGGGCAATCGCGTGTTGGGCGCGATGGCGGAAAGCCGGGAGGCCCTTGTCGCGCCGAAACCTAATTGGGAATAAGTATAGCCGCCCGTCATTGCGAGGAGCAAAGCGACGAAGCAATCCAGGGCCGCAGTCGCTGCTCTGGATTGCTTCGCTTCGCTCGCAATGACGGGGCTCCGCTGTCATTCCCGACGCGCGGAGCGCAATCGGGAATCCAGAGCGGAAATCTTAGCCGACGATCTCATTGCCGGAGAAGAACTGGGCGATCTCGATGGCGGCCGTCTCCGGCGCGTCGGAGCCGTGCACCGAGTTCTCGCCGACCGAAAGCGCATGCTCCTTGCGGATCGTGCCCGGCGCAGCGTTGGCAGGATTGGTGGCGCCCATCACTTCGCGGTAGCGCGCGATGGCGTTCTCGCCCTCGAGCACCTGCACGACGACCGGCTCGGAGATCATGAAATCGACGAGCTCGCCGAAGAAGGGGCGCTCCTTATGCACCGCGTAGAAGGTCTCGGCCTGCTCGCGGGTCATGCGGATGCGCTTCTGCGCGACGATGCGCAGGCCCGCGCCCTCGATCAGGGCATTGATGGCGCCGGTGAGGTTGCGCTTGGTCGCGTCGGGCTTGAGGATGGAGAAAGTGCGTTCGATCGCCATGAGAGCGCATCGCCTCGTTGTTGGAGTGCTGAAAGGGTAAGCGCCGCGCTTATACCGGCGGCGCCGCGACGCGGCAAGCCTAGGCGATCACCGATACGCCTCGGCGATCGCCATGAAATCCCTCGCCGTCAGACTCGCCCCGCCAACCAGCGCGCCATCGACGTTGGGGACGTGCATCAGCTCCCGCGCATTCGCGGGCTTCACCGAGCCGCCGTATAGAATGCGCACATCCTCGCTCTTGCCGCCGCCGAGCCGCGCCTCGATCCGCTCCCGCGCGAAGGCGTGCATTTGCGCGACATCCTCCAGCGTCGGGGTGAGCCCCGTGCCGATCGCCCAGACCGGCTCATAGGCGACGACGATCGTTCCCGGCGCGTCGCCCGGAAGCGACGCCTCGATCTGCCGGCCCACGACCGACAGCGCTTCCCCCGCCTCCCGCTCATGGCGCGTCTCGCCGACGCAGATGATCGGCTTCAACCCGGCGCGCAGCGCCGCCGTCGCCTTCACCCGCACGATGTTATCGGTCTCGCCGTGATCGGCCCGGCGTTCGCTATGCCCGAGGATCACATAAGTCGCGCCCGCGTCCTTGAGCATTTCGGCGGAAATATCGCCGGTATGGGCCCCGCTTTCGGCGGCGTGGCAATCCTGCCCGCCGAGCCCGATCCCGTTGAGCATGGCGACGTCGAGCGCCAGCCCGATCAGCGTCGCAGGCGGACAAATGATCAGCTCGACCTTTTTCTTCAGCGCGAGATCATAAGCCGTCCCCATCGCCGCAATTTCCGCAAGCGAGGCGATGAGCCCGTTCATTTTCCAGTTTCCGGCGACGAGCGGGCAGCGATCCATGCAGGAGAATCCTTCGAGCGTGGAAATGTTACGTAACAGAAGCTGACAGACTCGCAATATGGCGCATGTGGCGGCGCCATCGACTTGTCACAATAAATCGATATATCCAGAATCATGGAAATAGAAACCGCCCTCGCCTGCCTTGCCGCGCTCTCGCAGCAGACGCGGCTCGAGGCTTTTCGAGCCCTTATCCGCGCCGAGCCCAAGGGCCTCCCGGCCGGCGAGCTCGCCCGCCTTCTCGGCGTGCCGCAAAACACGCTCTCGGCCCACCTCAACGTCCTCTCCCACGCAAAGCTGGTCACCAGCGCCCGTAACGGACGCAGCGTCGTCTACCGCGCCGATCTTTCGCAACTGAACGCGCTCAGTCGCTTCCTCGTCGAGGACTGCTGCGGCGGAGCCGGATGCGCGCCGGCTCAAATCCTCAACCTCTCGAAATGTGAATTTGGACAATGACAGAGAAGACCTACAACGTATTGTTCCTGTGCACGGGCAACAGCGCCCGCTCGATCATGGCCGAGAGCATTCTGCGCCAGCTCGGCGTCGGCCGATTCAAGGCATTTTCCGCCGGCAGCCATCCGAAGGGCGAAGTAAACCCCTATGCCCTGCTGACGCTGGAAAAGATGGGCTTTCCGCATGACGGCTTTCGCTCCAAGAACTGGGACGAATTCGCCGTCCCCGGCGCGCCGCAGATGGATTTCGTCTTTACCGTCTGCGACAACGCCGCGGGCGAAGCCTGCCCGCTCTGGCCCGGCCAGCCGATGACCGCGCATTGGGGCATCGAAGATCCCGCCACGGAGGACGGCTCGGACATCGAAAAGCAGCGCGCTTTCGCGCTCGCCTTTCGCTACCTCAAGAACCGCATCGAGCAGTTCTGCGCGATCCCGCTGCATCGTCTCGATCGCCTGGCGGTCGGCGCGCGCCTGCGCGAAATCGGCGAGAGCGAGGGCGTGACCCATCGAGAAGCGGAGCAAACGCCGTGACGATCTTCGAACGCTATCTGACGCTTTGGGTCGCCCTCTGCATCGTCGCGGGCGTCGGGCTCGGGCACTTTCTGCCGGGCTTCTTCCACGCGCTCGGCGCGCTCGAAATCGCGAAGGTCAATCTGCCTGTCGCGGCGCTGATCTGGCTGATGATCGTGCCGATGCTCATGAAGATCGACTTTGCCGCGCTGAGAGAAGTGGGGCGCCATTGGCGCGGCATCGGCGTGACGCTTTTCGTCAATTGGGCGGTGAAGCCCTTCTCAATGGCGCTGCTCGGCTGGCTCTTCATCGGCCATCTGTTTCGGCCCTATCTGCCCGCCGAGCAGATCGACTCCTACATCGCCGGGCTCATCCTGCTCGCGGCGGCGCCCTGCACGGCCATGGTCTTCGTCTGGTCGAGCCTTACCAAGGGCGAGCCGCATTTCACCTTGAGCCAGGTTGCCCTCAACGACGCCATCATGATCGTCGCCTTTGCGCCGATCGTCGGGCTGCTGCTCGGGCTCTCGTCGATCACCGTGCCTTGGGACACGCTGTTGCTCTCGGTGGTTCTTTACATCGTGGTCCCGGTCATCGCCGCGCAGCTCGCGCGCAGCCGCCTCATCGCCTCTGGCGGCGAGACGCGCCTCTCCCAGGCGCTTGCCAAGATTGGCCCGCTGTCGCTCGTCGCGCTGCTGGCGACGCTGGTCCTGCTGTTCGGCTTTCAGGGCGAACAGATCATCCGCCAGCCGGCGATCATCGGCTTGCTCGCGGTTCCGATCCTCATCCAGGTCTATTTCAATTCCGCGCTTGCCTATGCGCTCAATCGTCTATTCGGAGAAGCGCATTGCGTCGCCGGCCCCTCGGCGCTGATCGGGGCCAGCAATTTCTTCGAGCTCGCCGTCGCGGCGGCGATCAGCCTCTTTGGTTTCGACTCCGGCGCCGCGCTGGCGACTGTCGTCGGCGTGCTGATCGAAGTGCCGGTGATGCTCAGCGTCTGCTCCATCGTAAACCGCAGCAAGGGCTGGTACGAGCGCGGCGCGATACGCGAGACCCAAGTCGCGCCGGCCGATTAGCCCTCGCTGCCGCTTATTCGGCGCAGAGACGATAGCCGAGGCTGGCGAGCTGGGCGCCGCTGATCTTCAGCAGCGGCCCCGGCACCGCGCCGCGCGAATTGCGCACGTGATTGAGGAAGATGCGCCGCAGCGGCGGCTTATAGGCGGAGGCGAAAACCGCCGTCATCTGCGGATCGACGACGCCGCTGGTCGGCCCGCCCACCCATGGCGCATGGAAGCCGAAGACAGCGCCCGGCGACACGCAGGAGCGCTTGGCGGCAAGATAAAGCGTGCAGGACGAATCGCATTCGACCGCCCCGATGCGCACCGGCTCCCCGCGCGCCTGCGCCTCCTGAACGCGCGCCACATAGGGCTCCACGCGTCCGCCGTAATCGTGATCCACCACATCGAAAGCCTTTGCGGGGACAGAAAAGAGTACGAGCGTCATCATTCCTGCAAGACCGAAAGATCGCAGCATAGCTGTTCCTTTTGAGGCGCTTGGGCGTTGCGTTAATCGCCGCACATTTTTTCGTCGAGCTCCGTGGGCCAAGCGCTCGCCCCGGAGCCGTTGCCCGGGCGAATTCGGCCCCGTCAGCTTCAGCGTCTCAACCGTTACGCGAGCGCTTGCCTGCCGGCAAGTAGGCCGCTGTTTTTGAACGAAGTTTCAGAGAAAAAATTTGCGTGAGGGCCTTGAAGCGCGCGAATCGCGCTCTTTATCGGGCGAGACTTAGGCGACGCGGCGCCAAAAGGCGCGCAAGGATGGGGCGCAGACGCCGTCGCAGGGGAACGGCGTCTGCTGCGAGCGGAAAGCGCGCTATTGGAGCGCCGCGCCGATCGCCAAAGCCGCTCTCACGACCCCTGCGATCAGGATCACGCCAAGCGCATTGCGCAGAACGACGCGCAGCCGCGCCGACGGCGTGTTGCAGTAGAATTTGGGAGCCACTCTGTGCCCTCCGTCCTCGATTCCATCAGCAGCCGTAGGGCCCGCAGTCGGGCGACTGATAATAGTAGCCTCTCGAACGGCGGTAGCCGCCATAAGCTGGCGGCGGGGCGTCATAATAGTATTCGGGCGGCGGCGGGGGCGGCGGCGGCGCGGTCAAGGCCCCGGCGGCGGCGCCAGTCGCGCCGCCGATCAGGGAGCCGGCAAGCGCGCCACGGCCGCCGCCGGCCAACCCGCCGATTCCGGCGCCGGCCAGCGCCCCGATGGCGCCGCCGCCCACCGCCCGGCTCTCGGGCGTGTAGCAGCCCGCAAGCGGCGCAGCGACAGCAACGACGGCGACGAGGGCGAATGTCTTTTTCATTTTGAGTTCCAGGTCGGTTCCAAAAGGTCGGGCGAAAGGGCCGCCCGGAGAACCTCGGGCGACTGCGGCTCACGGAAGCCATCTCCAATTGTCCTGTGCGGAACCTTAACGCTGCATGTATGAGCGCCGGGGCGCGTGTCGTTCGCGCTTGTCATTGCCACGGCCCGCGCCCCTCCCTATAGTCCGCGCCAAAATGGGAGCAGAAAGCTCCCGAAAACACGAACGGGGAACCGGAATATGCTCGAGGGCCTGCGCGTCGCTTCGCAGAACTGGATCGGCCGCGCCATCATGGCGGTTGTGATGGGCGTTATCGTCATCAGTTTCGCGATCTGGGGCGTCGGCGACGTCTTTCGCGGCATGACCTCCCAGCGCCTCGCCAAGGTGGGCTCGGGCGAGGTCACGGTGGACCAGTTCCGCACCGCCTTTCAGAACGATCTGCGCCGCATCCAGCAGCGCCTGCGCCGCGCCGTCACCGCCGAAGAGGCGCATAAGGCAGGCATGGACCTTCAGGTGCTCGAACGCCTCGTCACCGACGTCGCGCTCGACCAGAAGGCCCGCAACCTTGGCCTCGCCGCCAGCGACGACACGATCCAGCGGCTGATCTCAAATGAGAAGGCCTTCCAGACCAACGGCAAATTTGACGCCGAGAAGTTCAAGGCCATCGCCCGCGACAATGGCTATACGGAGCGCAGCTTCGTCGCCGACCAGAAGGGCGCCTATCTGCGCAAGACGCTCACCGACCTCGTCATCAACGGCGTCGAGCCGCCGCGGCTGATGATCGAGGCGATCCATCGCTTCCGCAACGAGGCGCGCTCCGTCGATTATGTCATCCTGCCGGTCTCCGCCGCTGGCGAGGCCAAGGCGCCGAGCGACGAAGAGCTGAAGAAATATTTCGACGATCGCGAGCAGAGCTTCCGCGCCAAGGAATATCGCAAGGTCACGACGCTGGAAGTGAGCCCGGCGACCGTCGCCAAGCCCGCCGATATTTCCGACGCGGACGCCCGCAAGCTCTACGACGACGTGAAAACCAAGCGCTTCGGCGCGCCGGAGAAGCGCGAAGTCCGTCAGCTCGTCTTCAAGACCGAGAAGGAAGCCGAAGAGGCGCTCGCCAAGCTCAAAGGCGGCATGGACGTCGACGCGCTCGCGGTCGAACTCAAGCGTAATCCCAAGGACGTGGACCTCGGCTTCGTCGAGCAGCGCGACTTTGGCGACTCCAAGGTGGGCGCAGCCGTCTTCGCCCTGCCCCAGCCTGGCGTAGCCGAACTTGTGACCACCGCTTTCGGCACGGTCGTCTCGGTCGTGAAGAAGATTTCGCCGGCCGTCGTCACCAAGACCTATGAACAGGTTGCGGACCAGCTCAAGGCCCAGGTCGCCCAGCAGAAGGCCGCGCCGGAAGTGCGCCGTCTGCACGAGGCGGTGGAGGATCAGCGCGCCTCCGGCAAAACGCTCGCCGAAGCCGCCGCCGCCGTCGGCCTGAAAACCCGCACGATCGACGCCGTGGACGACGCCGGCAATGGCAAGGACGGCAAGTCGGTCGACGCCCCGGCGGGCGCCGATCTGCTCAAGGCCGCCTTCGCCTCCGACGTCGGCGTCGACAACGAAACGGTCGGGACGCGTGACGGCGGCTATGTCTGGTTCGAGATCAATGGCATCGAGCCCGCCCGCCAGAAGACCTTCGACGAAGTGAAGGGCGCCGTCGCCGAAGCCATGCGCGCCGAGAGCGCCCAGAAGGCGCTCACCGCCAAGGCCGAGGACGTCGTCGCCAAGATCAAGGGCGGCCAGCCGATCGACGCCGTCGCCAAGGAGCTGAACCTCGACGTACAGCGCGCAACCGACGTGAAGCGCGCCCAGCGCCCGGACTTCAACACCAATACGATCGTGCAGTTCTTCGAGGTCGCGCCGGGCGGCGCCGGCTCGGTCTCCGTCGACGGCGGCCGACTGATCTTCGTCGTGAAGGACGCGCAGACGCCGCCCTTCGATCCGAACTCGATCGAATCGAAGACGATCGCCGAGCAGTTGAAGCCCGCACTGCAAAACGACCTGCTCGAGCAATATGTCGGCGGCCTCGAAAAGGCGCTCAACGTCGAGATCAACGAAAAAGCCCTGCAGATGGCGACGGGCGCCGAAAAGGAATGACCGGCGCTACATTCGAGCCGGACGTCGAGGCCTTTGCCGCCGATTACGACGCGGGCCGGCCGAGGCTCGTCGTCACGCGCCTTGTCGGCGATCTGGAGACGCCCGTCTCCGCCTATCTGAAGCTCTCGCGCGAACGCGACGGCGCGGCCTTTCTGCTGGAATCGGTGGAAGGCGGCGCGGCGCGGGGCCGCTATTCGATGATCGGCCTCGACCCAGATGTGATCTTCCGGGCCGTGGGCGACAAGGCCGAGATCAACCGCAACGCGCTCGGCAATAAGAACGCCTTCGTTCCCTGCGATGCGCCCCCTCTCATGGCGCTGCGCCAGCTCATCGCCGAATCCGCGATTCCCGCGGCCACGCAGCTTCCGCCCATGGCGGCGGGCGTCTTCGGCTATCTGGGCTATGACATGGTGCGCCAGATGGAGCGTCTGGCGCCCGCCAAGGAAGACAAGATCGGCGTCCCCGACGCGCTGCTGCTGCGCCCGACCGTCATGGTCGTCTTCGATACTGTGAAGGACGAAATCTCCATCGTGACGCCCGTGCGCCCGCGCGAAGGCGTCACTGCGAGGGCGGCTTACGAGGCGGCGCTGACGCGTCTCGACAAGGTCGTCGCGACGCTGGAGGCGCCGCTCGACCACCGCGACGCGGGCTGCGATCCGCAGCTTTTGGCGCAGGAGTCCGTCTCCAATACGCCCAAGTCGCGCTTCCTCGAAATGGTCGAGCGCGCCAAGGAATATATCCGCGCCGGCGACATCTTTCAGGTCGTGCTGTCGCAGCGCTTCACGGCGCCTTTCACCCTCCCCGCCTTCGCGCTCTATCGCGCGCTGCGCCGCGTCAATCCGGCGCCGTTCCTGTGCTTCCTAGACTTCGGCGATTTCCAGATCGTCTGCTCGAGCCCCGAGATTCTGGTGCGCGTCGCGGACGGCAAAGTGACGATCCGCCCCATCGCCGGCACGCGCTGGCGCGCCGAGACCAAGGTCGAGGACGAGCGCCTTGCCGCGGAGCTTCTCGCCGACGAGAAAGAGCGCGCCGAGCATCTCATGCTGCTCGATCTCGGCCGCAATGACGTCGGCCGCGTCGCCAAGACCGGCACTGTGCGCGTGACCGACAGCTTCACGATCGAACGCTACAGCCACGTCATGCACATCGTCTCGAATGTCGAAGGCGAGCTGGATGACGCGCGCTTCGATTGCATCGACGCGCTGGCGGCGGGCTTTCCGGCCGGCACGGTCTCCGGCGCGCCCAAGGTGCGCGCCATGGAAATCATCGACGAGCTGGAAACCGACAAGCGCGGCATCTACGGCGGCTGCATCGGCTATTTCGGCTCGGGCGGGCAGATGGACACCTGCATCGTGCTGCGCACGGCGATCGTCAAGGACGGCAAGATGCATGTGCAGGCCGGCGCGGGCGTCGTCTATGACAGCGAGCCGGAATATGAAAACCGCGAATGCGTGAACAAGGCCAAGGCGCTGTTCCGCGCTGCGGAGGAAGCCGTACGCTTCGCCTCCCGCGCGCGCCGCGGCCAATAGTAAGGACAAGCGAGCGGGCCTCTTTCTAAAGGCCCGCTCAGCCGTTAAGGACCGTTGATGGCCGACCCCACCATTTACGACGACGGCGACGATCCTTACCGGCCGATCCGCGTCGGCGATCCCGGCCCTGCGGGCGAAGCGGCGAAATGGGGCATGCTGCTGTCGCGCTTCATGCGCATTGTGGCGCTCTTCTGGCTCCTGCAGGGGCTGATGCATTGGCGCATCGTGCTGACGGCGCAGCAGTCGATCTTCGACGCCATGCCGTTGAACGCCGCCCTCTCGATCGTCTTCTTCGCAGTGCTCGACCTCGTCGCGGGCGTCGGCCTGTGGCTTGCGACCCCTTGGGGCGGCGTGCTCTGGCTTCTCATCGCCAGCGCGCAGATTTTCATGACGCTGAGCACGCCGGGCTTCTTCATCGGCGGCTATTGGCTCATCGGCGTCAACGCCATCCTCATTCTGATGTATTTCGCGCTGACCTTCGAGGCTGGCCGTGACGTCGAAGCCCAGCGTCTGCGCGAGCGGCGCCGGCGCAAAGCGCAAGCGCGCGCCTCGGCCGGGGAAAAACCTGCGCAAGAAAGCTGAGGCGCTTTCCGCTCAGCCTGTTTCTGGCGCGGGGCTGCGGCGCCCGTTAGCCGCCAAGGCCCAACCGCCAACGAAAACGACGCCTTAGGCAATGAACCACCAGTAGGCCAAATGCGACGGCGGGACGCGCTCATTCACGTGATGATCGGCAAGGCTCCGGTAAATCGCGCTCCGGACCGCGCAAAATAAACGTCATTGCGAGCCGAAGGCGAAGCAATCCAGAGCCGCAACACGCGTGCTGGATTGCTTCGTCGTTTCGCTCCTCGCAATGACGCGTACTACCAAGCTGCTCCGAGAAAATGTTCGAGGATGAAAAAATGATCCTCGAACAGGCATGGGCGCATGTTCTGAAGCTCCGAGACGGGAATCCAGCGCGCCCGCGCCGCATCGTCTGCGCCGCGCACGCTCGGCAGCTCCCCGAAAGGAAAATCGAAGTAGAAGGCGTGCGTGATCGTCCGACCGCGCAGCGAACGGTCCGGATGATCGAAAACCCTCTGCCCGCGCAGGCTGCCGCGCAGCACGGGCGCCGGAATTTTGAGCCGCGTCTCCTCGCGCAGCTCGCGAATAGCGGCGTCGCGCAGCGTTTCGTCCTCGTTTACGAAGCCGCCCGGCAAGGCCCATAGTCTCCGCCCCGGCTGCGCCTTGCGCTTGATGAGCAGCACATGGCCGGCATGCGCGACGACCGAATCCACGGTCACGAAGATGGGCGGATAAGGCGCATCTGCCCAGGCGGCGCGATAGCTCTCCACATGGCGAAATTCATCGAGCGTTTGCCGATAGGCGTCCGTCTTGCGAAAGGCGTCGATAATCTCGAAAACCGGCCCCGGCACATTGGCTTCGATCAGGCGCAGCGCGCCGGGCTCTTGCGAAAAGAGCCGACGCCGCAGCTCGGTCGCGGACAAGAGCGGGACAGACGCGGCCTCCACCAGCTCCCACTGCGGGAACGCTTTCAGATAATAGCTCGAGGCGTCTTTGCTGGAGCCGAAAAGCGCGATGGATTTGGCGTCGCCAGCGACGCGCGCCACTTGCGCCTGCGCTTCCGCAAGCCAAGCGTTTTCATTGTAGAGATGGTCACGCAAAGGCAAAGCCGTCAGACGGGCGGCGTCGGCGCCCAGCGCCGCCTCGATCATGACGACGCGCTCCGTGAAGCTCCAGGGGTTCTTTGCCGTGCGCGGCGCTTCCGCCGAGCCGACAAGCGCGACGACGCGGCTGGAGAGCGCGAGCGCGCGCTGCAAAATCGTAAGATGTCCGAGGTGAAATGGCTCGAAACGGCCGATGAAGACCGCAAGATCGTAGCGCATCATGCGGCTCCCTCATGGCATGAGAGCGGTCGGTCCTCCCGGCCGCATGGCGCGCCGCCAATATGGGAAAGTTAATCTCGCCGACCGTCTCTATCAAGCACGCGAGGGGTTTTCGTCGAACGCCGGTCGCTCTACGTTAAGATTCTACATAAAACTTTATACAATCCACGAAATGTTTAAGACAGATTCAGCTTAAATCGACTGTTAGAATTTAGCCCCTGTTCACCGAAAGCCGCCTTTAGTCGGTAAACAAGGGATTCAGTCTGTTATTTAAACTCAAGTTCATTCGTATCGGTCTAATTTGAGTGCATCAAAGATCAACATGCTATCGAACGATGGAGGAGAAGATGAACGTCGCAACGAAGTCTGCACCCCAGCCGACCCGCGCGGAACGCATCGGCGAGGTCCGCCCGGTATATCTCGAGGCGCTCACGCTCGTCGAACGTCTTCACCGTCGCCTTCTCGACGTGATCAAGGATGAATTCGACCGCCGCGACCGCGGCGACGTCAATTCCGTTCAGGCCCTGCTGCTCTACAACATCGGCGACAAGGAGCTGACCGCCAGCGAGCTGCGCACGCGCGGCTATTATCTCGGCTCCAACGTCTCCTACAACGTCAAGAAGCTCGTCGAGATGGGCTATCTGCATCACGCGCGCTCGCGCCTCGACCGCCGCTCGGTGCGCATCAGCCTCACGCCCAAGGGCAAGGAAGTTCACGACATCGTTGCGCAGCTCTACGACAAGCACGCCACGACCATCGAGCACATCGGCGGCGTCTCGGTCGACGAGTTCCGCAACCTCAACCAGTCGCTGACCCGGCTGGAGCGCTTCTGGACCGACCAGATTCGCTATCGCCTCTGATTTTTCTGCTCATCCTTCCATCGTCGACTTCGCCGGCGCGGCCCGCTCAGGGCTTCGCCGGCGCTTTTGGCTTCCTGGGGGGCAAAGCTCTGGCCTGCTCTGGCGAAAAGCCCCGGCGCGCCCTATGTTTCAGCGGATCGTTTACGCTTCGGGGGCGTTGATATGCGCTGGTCGATTACGCTCGGCACGTTCAAGGGAACGGCTGTGCGCGTTCACGTTACCCTGCTGCTTTTCCTGGCCTGGATCGGGATCGCCGCCTATCAACGCGGCGGCGGGCAGGCCGCCGGTGAAAGCGTGCTGTTCATCTCGGCGATCTTTCTTTGCGTGGTGCTGCACGAGTTCGGGCATATTCTCACCGCGCGGAAATTCGGCGTCGTCTCGAAGGAGGTGACGCTGCTCCCCATCGGCGGCGTGGCGGATATGGAATCCATGCCGAAGCGGCCGTATCAGGAGCTTCTCGTCGCCGTCGCCGGCCCCTTCGTCAATATCGTCATCGCCGCGGTTCTCTTCGCGGTCTCCGGGGCCTTCAATCTCGGCCATGCCGCCCATATCAGCGACCCGAATATCGGCATGCTGGAACGGCTGGCGGCGACCAATATTTTTCTCGCCATCTTCAATTTGATCCCCGCCTTTCCCATGGACGGCGGGCGGGTGCTGCGCGCGGCGCTCGCCATGTGGCTCGGCCAGGGTCAGGCGACCCGCATCGCCGCCCAGATCGGCCAGGGCTTCGCTTTCTTCCTGGGCTTCGCCGGGCTTTTCGGCCATCCCATGCTGATCTTCATCGCCATCTTTGTGTATATGGCGGCGGCGGGCGAGGCTCAGATGATGTCGCTTACGGAGGCCGCGCGAGGATTGCCGGCGGTAGACGCCATGGAGACAAGGATCGCCGCCATCGGGCGCGGAACGACGGTGAGCGAAGCAATCGAGGTTCTCCTCGCCACCTCTCAGGATGATTTTCCGATGGTGGATCAAGCCGGGCGACTTGTCGGCCTCCTGTCGCGCGGGGAGATTGTCGAAGCCCTTCGGGCGTCAGACCCCGGCGCGCCGGTCGCGCCATTTGCCCGGAAGGAAGTCGAGACCATCGGATCGGACCAGATGGTCGACGCAGCCATTCCCAAGCTCAATGCCGGCGACCCGGTGGGCGTCATCGACCCTGAGGGGAGGCTCGTCGGCCTCCTCACCCGCCAGTCGATCGCGGAAATTATGATGATCCGCGACGCGCGGCCGGACTGGCGCTTCGGACGGCGCCGGCTGCAGCCTCTATAAAAGCAGTCATACGAGATCCGCTCGATTGGTTCGGCGCCATCCCCGACGCTCGCGCGTTTGGCACCCGTCATTGCGAGGAGGCGGAGCCAACGAAGCAATCCAGGGCCGCATCGGCGCCCTGGATTGCTTCGCTTCGCTCGCAATGACGGGCGCCGAGCAAAACCGCCTTTTTGTGGCTCTGGATTCCCGGTCGGGCTTTCAGCCCGTCGGGAATGACAAGTCCCCACGCGAGCTATTCAACCGAAAATAGTATAAAGCCTCCGAGGCGGCCTCCTCCTTCGAGACGCGAGCTTCGCTCGCTCCTCGGGATGAGGCCTAAGTATTTGGTCAAGAAGCAGAAGCCCCTCATGCTGAGGAGCCTGCGCAGCAGGCGTCTCGAAGCACGAGGGGCGTCAACCCACTTTATCAAAAAAGCAACGCTCAGCTTTTACCCCTCAGCGCTCCCCGTCATGGCCGCGCTTGTCGCGGCCGTCCACGCCGGGCCGACGCCGAAAAGCTCAGAACCCATGAGCGGAACCACGCCGCTTCTTCTCCCCGCATGTCGTAATTGTCCCGGCGTGGATGCCCGCGACAAGCGCGGGCATGACGCGGCTTGAGTAGGGTTTGTTGAACTGCAATTCCGGCCCTGTTTTACCCCTGCCCCTCCGCTTTCTCGGCCTCCGCTTTCGCCAGCGCATTGAAGCGCTTCACGCTGAACGGGATGGCGGCCAGAAATGCGACGCTGACCACGGCGAGCAGCTCCATCGGATAGATCGCCAGGAGCAGCGCCGTCACGCCCACGCCGAAGAGCACCGGTATGAGGAGGTCTCGGGGAATGCGGCCCATGCGCTTGCCCGAGAAATGCGGAATGCGGCTCGCCATCAGGAAGGCGATGGCCAGCACATAGAGAATGTAGAAGGGAACGAGCGCCTTGGACGCCGGCAGCTCCAACGCCGAGAAATGCAGATAGAGCGGCAGCAGCACGGTGACCGCGCCGGCGGGCGCAGGCATGCCCACGAAGAATTCCGCGTGCCAAGCCGGCTTGGCCGGGTCGTCGATCATCACGTTGAAGCGCGCGAGCCGCAGCGCCCCGGCGATGGCGAAAGCGAGAACCGCAAACCAGCCGAGGCCTTTGATCTCGTGCAGGCTCCACAGATAGAGCAGCAGCCCCGGCGCGACGCCGAAATCCACGAAGTCCGCCAGCGAATCCAGCTCTGCGCCGAAGCGCGACGTGCCCTTGAGCGCGCGCGCCAGCCGGCCGTCGAGACCGTCGAGCACCGCCGCCGCCATGACGGCCGTCACGGCTTTCACGAAATCCTCCTCGATCGCATAGCGGATCGCGGTGAGGCCCATGCAGAGCGCGAGCAGCGTCACGAGATTGGGCAGCACCACCCGGATCGGGATCCTGCGGAAGCGCAGGCGGCGCAGCTCGAGTGGCGAAAGCTCGAGGTTCTGAGGATCGTCGCTCATATTTTTCTGCCTCAGCCGGTCTTGAAGGTCAGCGCCGGCGCCTGCGCCGTCATGTCGGCGAGCACGGTCTCGCCGGCGACGGTCCGCGTGCCGATCGCCACCATGGCCCGGGCCGATGACGGCATATAGACATCGACGCGCGAGCCAAAACGAATAAGGCCGAAACGGTCGCCGACGCCGAGATTTTCGCCTTCCTTGACGAAGCAGACGATGCGGCGCGCGACGAGGCCGGCGATCTGCACCACGCCGAAGCGGCCGCGCGGCGTCTCGATGATCAGGCCGTTGCGCTCATTATCCTCGCTCGCCTTGTCGAGATCGGCGTTGACGAAAATGCCGGGCTTGTAGGCGATCTTGGCGATGCGGCCCGTGACCGGCATGCGGTTCACATGGCAATCGAAGACGCTCATGAACACCGAGATGCGCTGCAGAGGCTCGGCCCCCATGCCGAGCTCCGGCGGCGGCAGAAAGAAGCCGATGGAGCAGACGACGCCGTCGGCCGGGGAAACGACAATCCCCTCGCGCAGCGGCGTGACGCGCGGCGGATCGCGAAAGAAATAGACGCACCAGGCGGTGGCGATGAAGCCGATCCAGCCGAGCGTCGGGGAAATCCAGTCGAGCACAAACGCCGCGACGGCAAAGCCCGCGATGAAGACATAGCCCTCTGGATGGATGGGGACGAGGACCTTGCGAACGGAGTCGATGACGGACATTTAGGGCTCCCGCAGCGCGATTCCTGAGCAGAGACGCGACGGGGCCTCTTTGCCATGTTGCGCCGCCAAAGTCACGGGCGAGCGTTCGGTTTCGCGGGATCGGTTTAATTGCAACGCGATGCCGTTAGCCCCCAAATACCTCCCCTTTACGGGGAGGTCGGCGGCCAAAGGCCGCCGGGTGGGGCTCGCGCAGCGACGACAGTGATCGGGTTCGGACCCCACCCGTCGCGCTTCGCGCGCCACCCTCCCCGTAAAGGGGAGGGATTCGCTGACGCCCAGCGTTCCCGTGACTGTCCCTCCGAAGGCCGTTGACCATAATTCGCCCTCGGCCCACCCACGCGACCTCTTGTGGGATAGGCTTGCGCGTTCCGATCCGCTATTCAGTTATTGAATCAACGGCGGGGCGCGGCGCCTCCCGCTTTGGGCAGAAGACATGACCGATATTCTCGACCGCATTGAAGCCTATAAGCGCACCGAAATCTCCGAGGCCAAGGTGCGCATGCCGCTCGCGACGCTGGAGCGCAATGTGCGCGACCATGATCCGCCGCGCGGCTTCGTGCATGCGATCGAGACGAAGCTGAACGAGCGCCGCATCGCCCTCATCGCCGAAATCAAAAAGGCGTCCCCCTCGAAGGGCCTCATCCGCGCCGACTTCGATCCGCCGAAACTCGCCCGGGCCTATGAGAAGGCCGGCGCCGCTTGCATGTCTGTCCTCACGGATGGGCCGTCCTTCCAGGGCAAGCTCGAGGATCTGGAGGCCGCGCGCAAGGCGGCGCATCTGCCGGCGATCCGCAAGGATTTCCTTTACGACCCCTATCAGGTCTTCGAGGCCCGCGCCTATGGCGCGGACTGCATCCTCATCATCATGGCGGCCGTCAGCGATGAAGAGGCGAAGGCCCTTAACACCGCCGCCCATGATCTGCGCATGGATGTTCTGGTCGAGGTGCATGATGAGCGCGAGCTCGATCGCGCCTTGGCGCTGGAGACCCGGCTGATCGGCATCAACAACCGCAATCTCCACGATTTCTCGGTGTCGCTCGAAACCAGCGAGCGCCTCGCCGAGAAAATCCCGCAAGACAAGATCATCGTCGCCGAGAGCGGCATCGAAACGCACGACGACTGCCTGCGTCTCGAAACGTCCCGCATCTTTACCTTCCTCGTGGGCGAAAGCCTGATGCGGCAGGACAATGTGGAGGCGGCGGCGCGGAAGTTGCTGAACGGCTAAGCCAACCCTTCTCGGACGCATGACCAAGCTCACCCATCTCTCCGCGACCGGCGACGCCCATATGGTCGACGTTTCCGCCAAGGCGGATACGAAACGCCTCGCCCGGGCGCGCGGGCGCGTGGTCATGGCGCCTGAGACATTGGCGCTCGCCGTTGCTGGGCAAGCCAAGAAGGGCGACGTCTTCGGCGTCGCGCGCGTCGCCGGCATTATGGCCGCGAAAAAGACGAGCGAGCTTATTCCGCTCTGCCACCCCCTGCCCCTGTCGAGCGTCTCTGTAGAGATCACGCCCGACGAGTCGCTTCCAGGACTGCGCGTCGACGTCGAGGCGGGCGTCACCGGCAAGACGGGCGTCGAGATGGAGGCGCTGACCGCGGTCTCTGTCGCCTGCCTCACGATCTACGACATGCTGAAAGCCGTCGACCGCGGCATGCGCATCGATGGTGTTGAGCTTGTTTCAAAAGAGGGCGGCAAGAGCGGCGATTGGCGGCGGGAATGACTGTCTGGCGTTGTGAGCCTCTCATACCTCCCCTTTACGGGGAGGTCGGCGGCCGAAGGCCGCCGGGTGGGGCTCAAGCCGCAACGACAGTGGTGGGGCCTTACCCCGCCCGACCCCGCTTTCGCGGGGCCACCCTCCCCGTAAAGGGGAGGGATGAGTTCACGCCCAGCATTCACGCAAGGCCCGTCATTGCGAGCGAAGCGAAGCAATCCAGAGCCGTGATGGGGCTCTGGATTGCTTCGTCGCTTCGCTCCTCGCAATGACGGCAGACTGCAGCGCATCGTCGAGCAAAAGAGAATCCTATGGCCGATAACAAGCTCCTCTCCGTCGACGACGCTCTCGCGCGCGTTCTCTCTGAGGCCGCCCTTCTCGGCGAGGAAGAAGCGCCGCTCGCCGCAGCGCGCGGCCGCACGCTCGCCCGCGACCTCGTCGCCAAGCGCACGCAGCCGCCGGTCGATGTCTCGGCCATGGATGGCTATGCGCTGCGGAGCGCCGACCTCGCCGCAGGACCGCTGAAGCTCGTCGGCGAAAGCGCCGCCGGGCATGGCTATGCCGCGGCATTGAACCCCGGCGAAACCGTTCGCATCTTCACGGGCGCGCCCGTGCCGGCCGGCGCCGACGCCATCCTCTTGCAGGAAGACGCCGACGTTGCTGAGGGCGCCATTCGCGCCAAATCGGGCGCAGCGCCGGGCCATCACATACGCGTGGCGGGCCTCGACTTCCGCGCGGGCGCCGCCGGGCTCGTCGCCGGAACCCGTCTCGGTCCCGCGGAACTGGCGCTCGCCGCCGCCATGAATCACCCCGCTCTCCCCATCGCCCGCCGGCCGCGCGTGGCGCTGCTGGCGTCCGGCGACGAGCTTGTGCCGCCCGGCGCCGAGCCCGGTCCCGCGCAGATCATCGCCTGCAACAGTTTCGCCGTGGGCGCGATCGCCGAAGGCGCGGGTGCGGAAGTGGTCGATCTGGGGCTGTTCCGCGACGATCTCGCCGATCTGGAGCGCGGCATCGGCCTCGCCCGCGCGGCCAAGGCGGATATTCTCGTGACGCTCGGGGGCGCCTCGGTTGGCGATCATGATCTTCTGCGCCCGGCGCTGGCCCGCCAGGGCATGACGCTGGATTTCTGGAAGATCGCCATGCGCCCCGGCAAGCCGCTCATCTCAGGCCGTCTGGGCGAGGCGCATATTCTCGGCCTGCCGGGCAATCCAGTCGCCTCGATCGTCTGCGCTTTGGTGTTTCTGGCGCCGTTGATCCGCGCGCTGCAGGGCGATCCAAAAGCTGGCGCCGATCCGACGGAGACCGCCATCGCCGGCGCGAACCTGCCCGCCAACAAGGGGCGGCGCGATTATATGCGCGCGCGGCTATCCATCGACGCCGAGGGACGCCTAATCGCCACGCCGCAACCGATGCAGGATTCCTCGCTGCTGACGGAACTGGCGCAGTCGCAGGCGCTGCTCATCCGCGAACCGGGCGACGCCCCTTTGCTGGCCGGCGCCCCCTGCCGGATTTGGCGCCTGCCCGGCTAAGGCGCGCGATTACACGGCGGCGTTGGAGTGCTTGACCAGCGCTTCGAGCTTTTCCGCCGCCGCGCCCGTATCGAGCGCCTTCGCCGCCAGCGCCGCGCCTTCGCGAAGGTCGGCGGCGCGCTCGGCCACCACCAGGGCGACGGCCGTATTCAGCGCAGCGATGTCGCGATAGGCGTTCCGCGCGCCGGCGAGCACCGCCCGGAGCGCCTTGGCGTTATGGGCGGGATCGCCGCCCACGAGCTCCTGCGTCGTGGCGCGCGGCAGGCCCGCATCCTCTGGCGTGATGTCGAAGGAGCGGATCGCGCCATATTCCAGCGCGACCACATGGGTGACGCCGGTGGTGGTCGCCTCGTCGAGGCCGTCGCTCCCATGAAGCAGCCAGACCCGCCGTGAGCCCATCTCGCGCAGCACGCGCGCCAGCGGCTCGAGCCAATCGCGGGAATAGACGCCGAGCGCCTGGCGCTCGACCCGGGCCGGGTTGCACAGCGGCCCGAGCAGATTGAAGATTGTGCGCACGCCGAGCTCGGCGCGAACCGGACCCGCATGGCGCAGCGCCGGGTGATGCGTCGGCGCGGCCATGAAACAGATCCCTGCGTTGCGCAGGCAGGCGGCCGCGGCGGCGGGGGGAATGCCGACCTTCACCGAAAGCTCGCCGAGCACGTCTGAAGCGCCAGAGCGCGAGGAAGACGCCTTGCCGCCATGCTTGGCGACGACTGCGCCGCAGGCGGCGGCGATAATCGCGGCGAGGGTCGAGATGTTGAACGTGCCGGCGCCGTCGCCGCCAGTCCCGACAATGTCGATCGCGCCGGGCGGCGCCTCGACCGGGGTCATGGCGGCGCGCATCGCCTGCGCCGCGCCGATGATCTCCTCCACGGTCTCGCCGCGCATGCGCAGGCCCATGAGAAAGGCCCCGAGCTGCGCCGGGGTCGCAGCGCCCTCGAAAATGAGAGAGAAAGCGGCGCGCGCCTCCTCGCGGGCGAGCGGCTCGCCTTCGGCGATGGCGGCGATATAGGGTTTGAAGTCTTGCATAGAGGGTTTGCCCGAGGGGCTGCCCCCTCCCTGTCCCTCCCCCGCAAGCGGGAGAGGGGACGCTCGCGATCGGCATTGTCGATGAAGGCTACGGCCTGCTCCCTCTCCCGCTTGCGGGGGAGGGTTGGGGAGGGGGCCCTACGCCACCTTCGCCCGACCACGCTGCGCCGCATTCCACTCCGCGGCAATGTCCAGAAAATTCTGCAAAATCTTGTGCCCGTGCTGCGAGGTGATGCTCTCGGGGTGGAACTGCACGCCATGGGTCGGCAGCGTGTTGTGCGAGAGCGCCATAATCAGCCCATCAGGCGTCTCGGCGGTAACGCGCAAGCACGCCGGCAAGGTTTCACGCTTGACGACGAGCGAATGATAGCGCGTGGCCTGGAACGGCCCCTCGATGCCGCGAAACACGGCGTCGCCGTGGTGCAGGATCGTCGCCATCTTGCCGTGGATCGGCAACGGGGCGCGGATCACCTCGCCGCCGAAAACCTCGCCGATCGACTGATGGCCGAGGCACACGCCGAAGATCGGCACGGTCTCGGCGGCGGCCCTGATCAGGTCCATGCAGATGCCCGCCTCGTGCGGCGTGCAGGGGCCGGGCGAAAGCACGATGGCGTCCGGCGCGCCGGCCAGCACTTCCGCGACCGAAACCGCGTCGTTGCGATGCACCGTGACATTCGCCCCGAGCTGGCCGAAGTAGTGGACCAGATTGAAGGTGAAGCTGTCGTAATTGTCGATCAGCGTGACATTGGACATGGCTTTTCCGGCGCCTTGGCGTTTCGCGGCGAGAAGTTGAATTTCCCAATAGGCCGCGGGGGCGCGTTAGGCAACCTTTCCAGCCGTCAGCGCAGGGCTCCGAATCCAGGTTAACAAAGCCTACGCAGCCGCGTCATGCCCGCGCTTGTCGCGGGCATCCACGCCGGGACGTTACGACACGCAGGAAGAAGAAGCGGCGTTTGTTCCGCTCATGTTCTCAGCTCGCCGCGTCGGCGCGGCGTGGATGGCCGCGACAAGTGTTCAGTCCGGGGACATAGCCGACATATGTTCGGAGACATGACCGACGCCTTCGGGTTCGGTCAAGTCGATGGTTGCGATCAAGTGCGAGGCGAAGCAGATGGCGAATTGGCCGTCCTTGTCGCGGGGGCGGATGGCCAGGCGCTCTCCCCGAAAGGCTTGAGGCACTTTCCACAGACGGCCCTTGAAGCTGATGTAGTCTTTGGAGCGCGGCACGATGCGCAAGATCTCGCCTTCGTCATATTCGGGCGCGGGCAGGCGCTTTGGCATCGGCCGCGGGCTTGGGCGATAGCGGCTGGCGGGAGGCTTCTGGCCCAGGGCTTCATGGGGGCGTTCGAAATTATAGACCTCGCGCCAAGCGTCGAAGGCGCGCTGGACCTGGGCTTGGTCGGCGAAGCGCTTGGCGAAGACTTCCGCCTTGAGGGTGCGATGGAAGCGCTCGTTCTTGCCGCGGCCTTGCGGGTGATAGGGCCGGGAGTAGATGACTTTAACGCCCAGCTTCAAAAGCCAGAGCCGTAAGGCCGTCCAATGGCCCGAGGCGTCCCCCCACGGCGCGCCGTTATCGACGAACAGAGCGTCGGGCAAACCATAGCGTTCGAAAGTCGTCGTCAGATGGCCTTGAACTGTCGAACCTTGTTGATTCCCACAGGCTTTGAGGCAAGGCGCAAAGCGGGAGTGATCATCGACGATGGTCAAAGGGTGGCAGCGGCGGCCGTCGGCGAGCTTGACCCAACCTTTGAAGTCCATCTGCCAGAGCTGATTGGGGGCGTCCTTCTCGAAGCGCTGATAGGGCCCGCCCGGCGCGCCTGCGGGCAAGACAATGCGGCCGCGCCGGCTCAATATGACGTGGATGGTCGAAGAGGCGGGAACGGCGTGGCCGCGCTCTTCCAGAACGCGCCGGATTTTGCGCGCGCCCCAGGCTGGATGGTCGTCCCGCACCGACAGCACCAGCGCTTCGGTCTCGGCCGCGCTCCGCGAGGGGCTGTTGCGCGGCCGGCGGGAGCGATCGGCCAGCCCCGCCTCGCCTTCGGCCCAGCGGGCCAACCAATTGTAACCCGTATCCGGGTGTATGCCGAACCGGCGGCATAGTTCCCGACGGTTCGCCCCCTCCTGGCTCGCAAGCCGCACAAACTCCCGACGCTGTTCCACGATCGACACCTCCAGCCACGGCATGGACGGCCCTCCAAATTGCCAATCCAAGCCATTGTGAACGTGTCGGCTATGTCCCCGAACACCCGTCGGTCATCTATCCGGACTGAACAACAAGCGCGGCCATGACGGTGGAACACATCCGCTCGTTAACCCGAATTCGGAACCCCAGCCGTCACCGCCCCGCAACCGGCGGCAGCGGCGATGTCTCGACTTTCTGGACGGCCCCCGGAGGCGGCGGGGTCTGCGGAACGGTGGTGGCTCCCGTATCCTCGCCCCTGAAATCCGGGATCGCCTGCTTGTCCGCGTCCTGAACGCGCGGCGCGGCGATATGCGCGCCGATCTTTCGCACCACATCGGGCGCCTCGGCGAAGGCGCCATGGCCGATGAAGTCCGTCGAGAAGGACGAAATATCATGCACGGCCACGCCGAGCCGGTCGATCTCGGCCTTATCCTGCGGCTTCGCGGGGTCCATCGCGCCGAGCCGCGGCCGGTCGCCGGCGATCCGCGAAGAAAGCGACAAGGCGCGGTCGTTGTTGGCGACGAAAATCGAGACGCGATGCGGATCGAGCCGCGCGACCTGCTGACGGAAGACGTTCAGGTCGATGTCGGGATTGGCGAGCATCACCTCGCCGAGCTTGCCGTCGAGATCGGGGTGGCCCGAGAGCGCGATGCCGCGCAGCGTCTCCATGGTGAGCCAGGAGCCCATGGAATGGGCGAGGATGTGAATGCGCCCTACCCCAGGCGTCCTGGCGAGCGAGAGCACCACCTTCTCGAGCGCGTCGCGCGAGACGGTCGCGGCTTCCTTGTCGGACTCGTAGTTGAAGAGCCCGCCACGTGAATTCCAGGAGAAAAGCGTCGGGACGCCGGAAAAGCCGCCATCGGCCACGACTTGGGCAAGGCGGAACCGCGCCTCGTCATGGCTGGTGTTGAAGCCGTGCACATAGAGCAGAATGTCGCGCGAGACGCCGATGCGGCCGGAGACATGAGCGGCAAGCTCGCCGTAGAACTCCTCCTCGTCCATGTTACGCTTGGAGAGCACGGTGAAATGGCGGCTCTTGTCCGCGCCGCCGAAGCTCGGCCGCTCCACCGCGCCGGGGCGATGGTTTTGCGGCACGCCGATGGCGGTGAGAGAGAAATGCGCACGCCCGTCGTCAGTCGCGCCCTCCCCGCGCCGTGTCGAAGCGACGAAGAGCGGGATGCGATTGGGCTCGCCCTGCGGGCCCGAGACCATCGAGACGGCGTTGGTCCAATGGCCGTCAACGGCGCGCATGCCGTCGGAGACGCAGCCTGAGAGCAGCGTCGCGGCGAGGAGGGTCGAAAGCGGAAGCGTGATGCGCAAAGTGGTTCGATCCGGCGCAGCCGGGAAAGTTTCCCGTAAGAGAGGTGGTGCGATGCGAAGCCTTGGCCCGGCGCTTTCCTTCTTACGCGAGAAAGCGACGAAAGCGGGGCGAGTCGGCCCGCGGTCCCGAGGCAAAGTTGCGAAGATAGGTTAAACAAAGGCGAACATATGCCGCACTTGCGCGGCCGCGCCGAGGGTGCATAGTGCGCGCCCAAAAGAAGACTGGGCAATTGGCTGAACGCCGGGCGCGATCCCATCCCTCCCCTGTACGGGTCGGGTGGGGCAAGCCCCAACCACTGTCATCGCGGAGAGAACCCCACCCGGCGGTCTACGACCGCCGACCTCCCCGTAAAGGGGAGGTAGTGGGCGCCCGAGCGAGACAGATTGCGTTCGCCCGATTGCTCTCACAAGGGAGAACGGCGCTCGTTAGGAAGCGCTGTAGACGCGATGCGGATCAGAATCCTGGGCTCGGGCGCCGGCGGCGGTTTCCCGCAGTGGAACTGCAATTGCGCGAATTGCCGCGCGGTGCGCGCTCGCGCGCCGGGCTTTACGCCGCGCACGCAATCGTCGCTCGCCGTAAGCGCCGACGGCGCCAATTGGGTTTTGCTCAACGCCTCGCCTGATCTGCGTGAGCAGATCGCCGCCGCGCCCGCCCTTGCGCCGGCTGAAGGCGATCCCGTGCGCGCCAGTCCGATCAAAGCCGTTGCGCTCACCAATGGCGACGTCGATCACGTCGCCGGCTTGTTGAACCTGCGCGAAGCGCAGCCCTTCAGCGTCTACGCCGCCGACCGCGTTCTGCAGGCGCTGGCGGCCAATCCGATCTTCACGATCCTGCAGACGCAGCTCGTGCCGCGCAACGAATTGCATATGGACGAGGCGACCCCGCTCACAGGCGCCGGCGTCGATCTCGGTCTTTCGATCCGCGCCTTCCCCGTGCCGGGCAAGATCGCGCTCTATCTCGAAGACCAGAACGCGCCGAATTTCGGCACCTCGGCAGGCGATACGCTGGGCCTCGAAGTCAACGAGACGAAGACCGGCAAATCCTTTTTCTACATCCCTGGCTGCGCCAAGATCGACGCGCCGCTCGCCAATCGCCTGCGGGGCGCCGCGCTCGTCTTCTTCGACGGCACGCTGTTCCACGAGAACGAGATGATCGAGCAAGGTCTCATGGGCAAGACCGGCTCGCGCATGGGCCATGTCAACATGAGCGGCGAGGACGGTTCGATGGCCGGCTTCGCGCCGCTCGACGTCGCGCGCAAAATCTACGTGCACATCAACAATTCGAATCCGGTCCTCGACGCAAACTCGACGCAGCGCGCCGCCGTGCAGGCGGCAGGCTGGGAGGTCGGCGCGGACGGCATGGAGGTGACGCTTTGAACGAGATCGCTACCGATTGGCGCGACGCCGCGCCCCTGTCCAGGACCGATTTCGAGGCCGCGATCCGCAATGTCGGCGTCGAGCGCTACCACGACAAGCATGAGTTCCATAAGCTTCTGCATGGCGGCAAGCTGCAAAAGCACCAGGTCGCCGCCTGGGCGCTGAACCGCTACTGCTATCAGGAGGCCGTGCCGCGCAAGGACGCCGCCTTCATGAGCCGCGTGCATGACCGCGAATTGCGCCGTGAATGGATTCACCGCATCCATGACCACGACGGGCTCGGCGACGAAGCCGGCGGGATCGAGCGCTGGCTGGTGCTCACCGACGCGCTGGGCTTTACGCGTGAATATGTCGCCTCGCGCCGCGGCGCCCTGCCCGCGACGAAATTTGCGGTGGAAGCCTATGTGCGTTTCGTCGTGGAGCAGCCGCTCGTCGTGGCGGTGGCGTCGTCGCTGACCGAGCTTTTCGCGCCCTCCATCCATCGCGAACGCATCGTGGGAATGCTGGAGAATTACGACTTCGTCGACGACCATGTGATGGCATATTTCAAGCGCCGTCTGTCGCAGGCGCCGCGCGACTCGGAATTTGCGCTGGGCTATGTGCTCGACAATGCGAAAACCCGCGCAGAGCAGGAAGCCTGCGTCGGCGCCGTGCGGTTCAAATGCAATGTGCTGTGGGCGCAGCTCGACGCGCTGCATCACGCCTATGTGACGCCGGGGCTGATCCCGCCGGGTGCCTGGCGGCCGGGGGAGTAACCCCCTTCACCGTCATTGCGAGGAGCGCAGCGACGAAGCAATCCAGAGCCGTAGCGGCTGCCCCTGGATTGCTTCGCTCCGCTCGCAATGACGGCGGCGACCATGGTAAATGTCCCTCAAGAGGGACTGGGGGCATGGGAGCCCCGACGTAACCGGGTAACAAATGACCACACGCTACATCATCGGCCCGGACTCCCGCCCCGGCTTCACGCGATATTCGCGGCTGCACGACGACCGCCCACGCGCCCGCACCGTCATCCTCGCGCCCGAACGCGCCTATGAGCTCGACCCGATCGGCCTCATCGTGCTCAAAGCCATCGACGGCAAAACGCGGCTCGCCGATCTTTGCGAGAGCCTCGCGCAGCAATATGCGGCGCCGCTCGACGTCATCACGCGCGACGTAACGAACCTGCTGCAAGGCCTCGCCGACAAGCGCCTGCTGCGCGACGGCGTCGATCCCTTCACGCCGCCCAAGCTCTCCGATTTTGCCTCCACCATCGCGCCCTTCGCAGGCGGACCGGCTGGCCTTCTCGCCGAGCTGACGCATCGCTGCCCGCTGCAATGCCCCTATTGCTCCAATCCGCTGGAGCTGGAGCGCTCGAATGTCGAAATGACGGCCGAGCAATGGGGCGAGACCTTCCGCCAGGCGGCGTCGATCGGCGCGCTGCAACTGCATCTCTCCGGCGGCGAGCCCACCGCGCGGCGCGACCTCGAAGAAATTTTGGCCTATGCGGTCGAGGCCGGCCTCTACACTAATCTCGTCACCTCCGCCGTGCTGATCACGCGCGAGCGGTTGGAGCGGCTGGCCGAGATCGGCCTCGACCATGTGCAGGTCTCGATCCAGGACATCGTGCCCGAGAGCGCCGATCGCATTTCGGCCTTTGAAGGCGGCGTGCCGAAGAAGCGCGACGTCGCGCGCTGGGTGCGCGAACTCGGCATGGGGCTCACGATCAATGCGCCCATGCACCGCCAGAACATCGCGCATCTGCCGCAGATCATCGACTTCGCCGTCGAGGTCGATGCGCAGCGCATCGAGATCGCGCATATTCAGTACTACGCCTGGGCGCAGCTCAACCGCGCGGCGCTCATCCCGACGCGCGAGACCTTCATGGAGACGGTCGGCGTCGTCGAGGACGCAAAGAAGCGCCTGCAGGGCGTGCTCAACTTCGACTTCGTCATCCACGACCATTACGCGACGCGTCCGAAGCAATGTACCGGCGGCTGGGGCCGTTCGATCCTGGCGGTGACGCCCTCCGGCAAGGCCCTGCCCTGCCATGCGGCGCAGACTCTGCCGGGCCTGACCTTCGATGACGTGCGCGAGCGCAGCCTCGGCGATATCTGGGTCAATGGCGCGGCCTTCAACGCCTATCGCGGCACAGGCTGGATGAAGGAGCCCTGCACGTCCTGCGACCGGCGCGAGATCGATCTCGGCGGTTGCCGGTGCCAGGCTTTCGCCGTCACCGGCGATCCCGCGGCGACCGATCCCGCCTGTCATCTCTCGCCGGAACACGCCCGTTTTGCAGCCTATGCCGAAACGGAGTCGCACGCGCCGCCGCCGGACTTCATCTACCGGCGCGTCGGCGGCGCGCCGCAGAACTCTTAAACCAGAGCGCGGAATAGCGAGCCTGCGACGCGTGTCATTCCCGACGCTCGCTAGCGAGCGATCGGGAATCCAGAGCAAAACCGGCGCTTTTGGGCTCTGGATTCCGGTCGGGCTTTCAGCCCGCCGGGAATGACACGTCCCCATGTGAGCTATTCAAACGGAAATGATATGATTGGCAGCCGCCAAAAGCGGCTGCCTTGGCTCAGTCGCGCATCGCGCCTTTCTCCCGAGGATCGTCGCGCGGATCGAGATATTCGATCTTCCACGGTCCCGTGCCCGACACCTGCACCACCGCGTCCTCATTGACCGTGAACCAATGCCCCATGCCCGGGGTCGCGACGATGAAATCTCCTGCGTGCAGGAATTTCTCCGCGCGTGGGTCCAGACGCGGGCCTTCGCCGAACCGCAGCGTGCCGGAGATCACCGTCGCCGTTTCCATATCCGAATGCTTATGCGCCGGCACTTGATAGCCCGCCGGCGCGCGCAGCCGCATGACGAAAGGCCCAGACTCCTGCGGATCGCCGAAGAGCACAGCGACGTCTGCGCCACGGGGAAGATCGGCGGGCGCCGGCTTCCATTCGAGATCGTCCGCGAAACGTAAGCCGCTTGTCTGCGCGGCGGCGCCGTAAACTCCGAAGGCGCAGAGCGCGCCAAAGGCAAGAACAACAGACCGCATAGGCTCCGCCTCCCTTATCGCCCCCCGGGCGGAACATAGGGCGGCTCTCGACATCCGCGCTGGATACCCCTCGGATTCTTCGAACCCGGTAACCAAGGAGCAACCTACAGCGTGCATAGTTAAATTGTCTCGCGGAGTTAACGATTTGTTTTGCATGAGCGTCGCGTCAACGGAGTTCGAGGAATGAAATCGCGGGATACACTTGTCCGCCTGAAACGCTTTCAAGCTGAAGAGAAGCGCCGGCGCGTCCTTCAGCTCAACACGATGATTTCAGAGTTCACGCGCATGTCGAATGAACTCGACCGCGAGATCTCGACCGAAGAGCAGCGCGCAAACATCTCCGACCCCAGCCACTTCGCCTATCCGACCTATGCGCGCGCCGCGCGTGGTCGCCGCGACAATATCATGGCCTCGATCAATGAATTGCGCGGCCAGCTTGCGGAGGCGGAAGCGCAGCTCAAGGACGCCAATGACGAGCTCGCCAAGGCGCAGAGCCAGGAAGCGCGCGATCGCGGCGCCGAGCGCATGATCGACGTCGTCGCCGAGCGTCGCCACGCCGAGCACGCCTTCCGGCGCGGAGCCTAGAATAAGCGAAAGAACAATCTGCCGCGCGGCGCCCGTAGCCAAAGCCCGACGCGCTGGCGGGAAGTGACATCGACGCGCGCGCCAGTCAAAAGCTGGCGCGCGATCTCGTCTATGGGATAGGCGAAGCGCCGCATGAGAAAAAAGGCGCCGGGCCGCGCGGCGGCGACGAAGCCCATCTCATAGCGCGCCAGACCGCCGATCCATGGCGGGTCCATTGGCCGCGAGACCAGAAGCCTCGTCAGCGCAGCGGCGTCCGCGCGGTGGCGCTGTGGCTGTGGCGGGCCATCGATCGCCTCGAAAAGCAGCCGGTCGAACTCTTGTCCCAGGGCTTTCGCCGTCAGCGGCAAGGTTTTGCGGGCATCGAGCGCACGCTTGCCGAGGAGGCTGCGCGCGAAGGACTCGACCTCGCGTTTGTCGAGAGCCGCAATCGTTTCCGTTTCGGCCTCACTGAGGCCGAAGGCGCGGGCCCCGCGCGGAAGATCTTCGAAAAATTCGCGTCGCGCCTTGGCGTCAGTGAAGATGCGCGCAAGCAGCGCTTGCGTCTCCTTCAGGGCCATCGTCCGCAGTCCCGCATCGTCGCGCGGGCGCGCGCGACCTCGTCGAGCAACTCGGCGAAGATCGGCAATCGCTCGTCGCGCTCCAAGATAACGCCCTTCACCGGCGCACGCGCGACGATGCGGTCGTAGAGCGCCCAAACGGCTTCGCTCGTCGCCGAGTCGTGGCTATCGATCAAGACTCCATCCCGCCAGCGCCCGCCCGCGTAATGAATCTGCACGAGCCGCTCCCAGGGCCAGCGCTCGAATGTCGCGTCGATGTCGACCTGCTGATTGACGGCGTTGGTGTAGAGATTGGCGACATCGCAGAGCCAGCCGCAACCGGTCGCGTCGAGCGTGCGGGTGAGGAACTCGGGCTCGTCCATCTCCGCGCCCGGAACGCGCACCACCGTCGTGATGTTTTCGAGCAGGAGCGGCGCATTGATGCGCTTGCGCACAGTGTCGACATTGCGCGCGACGACGTCGATCGCCTCTTGCGTATAGGGCAAAGCGGCGAGATGGCCGATGTCGACGCCGCCGGCGCGGGTGAAGCACAGATGCTCGCTCCACCAGGGCGGATCGAGGCGCTCGATCAGGCGCGCGAATTTTTCGAGATAGGCGCTGTCGATCGCTTCCGCGCTGCCGACCGAAAGATCGAGCCCATGCGCGACAATGGGGAAATGCGCACGCAATAGATCGAGCTCTGCGAGCTTCTCTTTGGGCGCGTCGAAATAATGATCAGCGATGATCTCAAGGAAATCGACGCGCGAGCGATTGGCGAAGAGATCGGCGCGAAACGGCGGTCGATAGCCGAGCCCGGAGCCGAGCGCCGGCGCCTCAGTCCCCGCCGCCGCCACAGCCGCCACACCCACTGCCGCTATCGCCGTTTCCGCATGAGCCGCTGCAGCTCGAGCCGCAACTGCCGCCGCTCTCGCTGGAGGCGCGCTTGAAATGCCGCGCGAAGGCGGCGTCCGCCGTGCCCCTCAGCGCAGAGAAGCCGTAGAGCCCGAGTAGAAAGAGCGACGCGCCCTCGAAAGCTTTTGTCTGCGTCGGTGCGCCGACAGCAAGCAGCGCCGCATCGAGCCGCGGGCGATAGGCAAGCTCCATCGCCTCGAGATAAGCGCGCCCGCGTCGACTCGCATGGCTGCGCGTCGTCACATAAGCCAGCGCGAAAAGCGCAGCGACCGAAGCGATGCTGAGGAAGATGAGATAGGAGACGTTCGTGTGCCCCGTGCTCAGCGCCACATAGATTTTGGCGCCGGCGAAACCGAGAAGCGTGAGCGTGCCGAATAGTTGCGCGCGCGTGCGCCAAGCCTTCACGGACTCGGGCTTCACGAGCCCTTGCGCCGCAAGCCTCGCGTGCACAGGGTCCAGCAATTGGAGCAGCTCCTTGCGCGCCGCGCGGTTGCTGAACAGCTCATGCGCCTTTGGGCTCGCCTGGATCATTTGCAAAACGCGAATCTGCAAAGGATTGAGCGCGCCGGGCTCCGGCTTCTTGCCGGTCGGGACGACGCGATCGTCTTTCGCCAGCGCCGCATAGCCATGCTGCACGAGATCATAGCAGAGGGTGCGGATGACCTGATTCACCCCGCCTTGCAGGAAGGCCACGTCCACAGCGTCGGGGCTCTGCGGCACGGGCGGCGGATGATCGCCCGTCCGATCGGCAAAGCGGATGACAAGCCAGGCGGCGGCAAGCGTCAGAATGACCACCACGCCGTAGACGTTGAGAAAATCAGGGCCGGGAAGAGAGAGGACGTTCTCCAAGGCGCTTTGCTCCGTCAGACGATCTCCAGATCATTCGCCAGTCTACGCGCCTGCAACGTCGCCACAGCAAGCACGCCCAGGCCCACCGCCTGATGCGCCAGCGCAACAAGGAGATGCGGCGTTCCCGCATAAGGCGGCTCGACGAGCAGCAGCGTCGCAACGCCGAGCGCAATCTGTCCCACGACATGGCCGAAAACGATGACCGCGCCGCTGCGCGCTCTGCCGCCGGCGTTCATCAGCGCGTCGCCGAGATGCAGCGCCGCGAGGATGAAGATCAGATAAGCGATCATGCGGTGGAAGAATTGCGCCGTGAGCGGCGTCTCGAAAATATTCGCCCACCAGGGGTCTTTGGGGAAGAGAACATCGGCCGGCGGAATGAAGGCGCCGGCAATGAGCGGCCATGTGTTTTCCACGAGCCCGGCGCGCAGCCCCGCGACAATGCCGCCCATGAAGAGCTGCACGAAGACCAGCGCGAGAATAACGAAAGCCAGCCCGCGCAGGCGCCCCGGATGGTCATGCGCGCTCGACGGCCTGCGCCACCCGAGCCCACCGGCGACCCAAAGGCAGGTGGAGAAGATGAACGCCGCGATGACCAGGTGAATGGCGAGCCGCTCCTGCGCCACTTCCGTGCGATGCACGAGGCCGGATGAGACCATCCACCAGCCGACGCCGCCTTGCAGCGCGCCCAAAGCGAGTATGCCGATGAGCTTCGGCTTCACCGAGGACGGAAGCGCGCCCTTCACCCAGAACCAGATCAGCGGAACCACGAAGACCACGCCGATGAGGCGCCCGAGCAAGCGGTGCGCCCATTCCCAGGCGTAGATGTATTGGAATCCCGCGAGGTCCATGTCCGGAAACAGCTCTTTGTACTGCGGGATCTTCTTGTAATCCTCGAAAGCCGCAATCCATTCCTGCTGGGTCAGCGGCGGGATGGCGCCGGTCACAGGCTTCCATTCGACGATGGAGAGGCCCGATTCGGTCAAGCGCGTCGCGCCGCCGACGATGACCATCAGAAAGACGAGGCCCGCGACAATCCAGAGCCAGTTGCGCACCGCGACGGCGTTTTCCTCTGTCGCGCGATGCCTCACCTCGGGCACGGGATGCGGAAAGAGAAGCCAATCTTCCATGTCGCTCGCCTCAAGGGTTCCTCTGCCTCGGCACTTAAGGGATGCCGAAGACGCTTGTCCACACCTAGCAGCGCGCGGCGCCTGCGAAGCGCCGGATTTTAGGCTGATAGGACGCGCTTCGAGTGTAAGAATGAACGCTCTTTCGATCGGGGGAGCAAAGGTGGCCGGCAGAGGCGCGTTGACACGGGAAGAGATGGCCTCGCTGCGCACCATCGGCGAGGTCGCGGAATATCTCGACCTGCCGCAACATGTGCTGCGCTTCTGGGAAACGCGCTTCAAGGAGATCGATCCCGTGAAGCGCGCCGGCGGACGGCGATTCTACCGCCCGCGCGACATCGAGCTCGTCGAAGCGATCCGGCATTTGCTGTATCGCGAAGGCTACACGATCAAGGGCGTTCAGCGCATTCTCGCCGAGCAAGGCGTCGAGGGCGTTCTCGCCGACGCGCGTCGGCGGCAGAGCGACGAATCGCCGGCGCCCGCGCCGCCCGCTCGGGAGCCTGCCGCCGCCCGCGCCGAACCTGCGCCGCCGGAGATGGCGCCAGCCCCGCCGCCGGTCACGCTGCAGGAGACGCTCGACTTCCCGGAGCCCGAGCCGTCAGAAGCGACGGCAAGCGCCCTGCCCGCGGCGGAGGCTGTCGAAGCGCGTGGCTCAGAGGCGATCATTGAAATTCTTCCCCCGGGCTCCCCGTTTACCGACGCCTTCACCGCGCCCGCGCCGCGCCCCGTCTTCCATGCGCCAGTGGTCGTCACTCGCCGCGAGGACCAGGGACAGGCGCAAATTTTGCGCAAAGCGCTGGCGCAGATCGAGGAATGCAAGCGGCTGCTCAATCTGACCCGGCGCTGAACCGCCCGGAAACCATGGGCCCGCGCGGTCGATCGATCTTCCCGGGGGGCAAAATGTCACATCCCGTTGCAACCGGGCCGTCGCCTCTCTATAAGGGCGGCCAGTCGGAGTGTAGCGCAGCCCGGTTAGCGCACTTGTCTGGGGGACAAGGGGTCGTGGGTTCGAATCCCGCCACTCCGACCATTCGCGCCGCGACGCCCCCGACCCGTCCCGACGCCAGTTCCTGCCTGATTTCTCGCCAACATCCGCAGCTCAACTGAGCGCTATCGCCTAGGCGTCGAGCCAAAGCGACTAAGGTCTGCGTCCTACCCGGTTGCGGCGTAAGGCGAGAACTTAGCGTCTTGCCGTTATGGTAGCGGCAATGCAGCGTTGCATGCGGCCAGACCGCGAATCTGCAAATTCGAAATTTAAAGCGGTGTTGGGATTGATACGGAAGACGATGACTCGGCCCCTACAAGCCGAGGAAATGGATCAACCACCGACGAGCCAAAAAAGCGGGCTCGCGACCGCCCTCCTGGCCGTAGCGCTCGTCACCCTCGGAGCGCTGCTCTACGCCGTGGCGGTCGGAATCATCGGCAAGATCGGCCAATGGGCCCTGCGATCATTGGCAGGAGAGGAAAACGCCGGCGCCGACGCGCTCGTGACCTGGGCCAATGGCAAGACGATCCTCGCGATTCTCGTCTTTCTCGGCACTTATCTCGTCATCGCCATCGGCAAATTTCCCGGCCTGCGGCTCGATCGCGCCGGCGCGGCCCTCGTGGGGGCCAGCCTCATGGTGGGTTTAGGCGTCCTGCCGCTAGAGGAGGCCTATCGCGCCGTCGATTTCGACACGATCACGCTTCTCCTCGGCATGATGATCGTAGTGGCCAATCTTCGCCTCTCGGGCTTCTTCCGGCTGGTCAGCGACTGGGTCGTGGCGCGCGCCGGCCATCCGCTGCTGCTGCTGATCGCGATCGTCCTGGTCTCCGGCTCCTTCTCGGCCTTCCTGGTCAATGACACGATCTGCCTCGTCATGACGCCGCTCGTCGTGGAGCTCGTGAAGCGGCTGAAGCGCGACCCTGTCCCTTATGTTTTGGCGATCCCCCTCGCCTCCAACGTCGGCAGCGCGGCGACGATCACCGGCAATCCGCAGAACATGATGATCGGCGCGTTCTCGCACATTCCCTACGGGACTTTCGCCGGCGCCTTGTGGCCAGTGGCGCTCTTCGGGCTGCTGCTGTGCGTGTTGTTCCTCACGCTGGCGTACCGGGGCGAATTTCTGACGCGCGAGCGCCTGCTGAGCTTGCCCTCCCCGCCGACGCGCTACCACGGAGCTTTGATTGCCAAATCCGTCGTGGTGACGCTCGTCATGATGGTTTTGTTCTTTGCCGGGCAGCCCGTCGCCAAGGTCGCAATCGTCGGCGGCGCGGTCCTGCTGCTCACGCGCAAGGTCAAGGCCGATAAGGTCTACCAGGAGATCGACTGGCCATTGCTGCTCATGTTCGTCGGTCTCTTCATCGTCGTCGCCGGCTTAGAGAAGACCGTGGTGACGCCCGAGGTGGTGGCTGCGGTCGGGCGTTTCGATCTCGGCGCGCCATTCGTCCTTTCGGCGATTACCGCCGGTCTCTCGAATATCGTCAGCAACGTCCCAGCGGTCCTGGTCCTGAAACCCTTCGTCGCCCGCGCAGGCGATCCGGAAAGGTCCTGGCTGATTGTCGCCATGGCCTCGACCCTTGCGGGCAACTTCACCTTGCTCGGCTCTGTCGCCAATCTGATCGTCGCGCAAAGGGCTCGGACTCAAGGCGTCGAGATCGGCTTTTGGACCTATTTCAAGATCGGCGCGCCGCTGACTGTCGCAACGATCATCTTCGGCGCCTGGTGGCTTTGATTTTGACCGCGTCCCGGCGACACGAAAGACGCATCAAACTGAAAACAAAAGATTTTTCTCAGCCATCCACAGGCTTGTAATTTTCGTGACGCCGCCTGTTGCAAAGCCAGATCGTTTGTTGCATAAGACCCCTGCGACGGCGACGCGACGCGCGAAACCGAAGCGACGGATGCGGGTGTAGCTCAGGGGTAGAGCACAACCTTGCCAAGGTTGGGGTCGAGGGTTCGAATCCCTTCGCCCGCTCCAAAGAAGCTCCGCGATAACCCTAAAGCGGAGGTCGGGGTACGATGCTGGTGACGCGCGCCCCCGCGAAGATCAATCTTACGCTTCATATTCTCGGCCGCAGAGACGACGGCTATCACGAGCTCGAAAGCCTCGTCGTGTTTAGCGGCGCGGGCGATACGCTGTCTTTGTCTCCCGGCGACGCTCTCTCGCTCGAAGTTTCCGGCCCCACGGCCCCGGCCGCCGGCGCGGGCGACGACAATCTCGTCCTGCGCGCCGCACGCAATCTGGCCGAGCGAGTCGAAGGGCTGACCCTCGGCGCCTTCCGTTTGGAGAAGCGTCTCCCCGTTGCGGCCGGAATCGGCGGCGGCTCCTCCGACGCCGCGGCGGCGCTGCGGCTTCTGGCCCGCGGCAATGGGCTGACAGCCGACGATCCGCGCCTCTACGACGCCGCCCGAGTCACGGGCTCGGACGTGCCGGTCTGCCTTGCCAGCCAGGCCCGGATGATGCGCGGAGCCGGCGAATCGCTTGGTCCGCTGCTGCGCCTGCCGCTGCTTCCGGCCGTGCTGGTCAATCCGGGCGTGCCGGTGGAGACGCGCCCGGTCTTCGCGCGCCTCGGCCTTCAGCCCGGCGAGCGCGTCGAGGCCGCCGCCCATCCGATCGTCGGCGACGGCGCCCCTGCATTGGAGCTTCTGGCTTTGCTATCGAGGGGTCGCAACGATCTCGAAGACCCGGCCTGCCTTCAGGCGCCGGTCATTGTCGATACGCTGGCCGTGCTGCGCGCCGCTCGCGGTTGCAAGCTCGCGCGCATGTCCGGCTCGGGCGCCACATGCTTCGCGATCTTTTCGACGCCCAAAGCAGCCGCCAGAGCCGCCCGCGCCATTCGGACGCAACATCCCGAATGGTGGGTGAAAACGGCGGCGCTGCGATGAGCCGCCGTCCGCCGCCAAAGGAGCGCGCAAGAGGCGAACCGAGAGAGCGCGCAAGAGGCGAGCGTCCGAACGATCAGCGCCCGAGAGGCGAACGGCCGGCCCCGCGCCCGCGGCCCGAGCCGCAACGCGGCCCGTTTCGCTCGGCCTCGCCTGATCTGGTCACGCTCTACGGCGCCCATGCCGTGCGCGAGGCGCTCAAAGGCGGGCGCCGCAAGCTGCTCGCTCTTTACGCAACCGAGACCGCCCTGCCCCGGATCGCCGATCTCGCCAAAGCGGCGGGCCTGGAGCCGCGCCTCGTGGACGCGCGCGACCTCTCCCGCCATCTCGGCGAAGAGGCCGTCCATCAGGGACTATTACTGGAGGCCCGGCCATTGCCGGAGGCCGACATCGCCGACATTGTCTCTACAAGCGGCGTGGTGCTGGCCCTCGACCAGATCACGGACCCGCATAATGTCGGCGCGATCCTGCGCACGGCCTGCGCCTTCGGCGTCGACGCGCTGATCGTCACTGAGCGCCATAGTCCGGAATTCACCGGCGTCCTGGCCAAGGCCGCCTCCGGCGCTCTGGAGCATGTGACGATCGTCTCGGTTGTCAATCTCGCGCGCGCCTTGGACCAGTTGCGCGAGCGCAGCTACAGCGTCGTCGGCCTCGATTCGGAAGGCGCCGAGCCCATCGAAACCATCCCGCTGGCGAAACCTTTGGCGCTCGTGCTCGGCGCCGAGGGCAAGGGCCTGCGCCGCCTGACGCGCGAGCGATGCGACCTCATCGCGAGGCTCGATCTTCCCGGCCCGATCAAGAGCCTCAACGTCTCCAACGCCTGCGCCGCCGCGCTGAGCGTCGCGCATTTACGCCTGCGCGACGCGGCGCGGGATTGACCTTACGGCAGGGTTGGGGGATTAAATGCGGCAGGGAACGCCGGTTTAGCTCAGCTGGTAGAGCAACTGATTTGTAATCAGTAGGTCGGGGGTTCGAATCCCTCAACCGGCACCAGTTTCTGAGCACGAGACAATCGGCGCTTCGCCAAAAGTCCCTTCCAGAATTATTCGATAAAAACAAGATGAGGGGCTGACGAAAGTCAGCGCGACGCGCTCCTGTTACGGATGCCCTCGCCCTCCTCAATCCCTCAAGTCCGCCAGGGTCTTGTTTTCGAGCGTGTTTCCGGTAGAGACGCCCTCAAAACACGTCCTGGAGGTCATGGAATGCGCGACGAGTTCGCCAACTTGTCGGATTTGGAGCTTTTGTCTCTGATCCACCGAGCCCAAGAAGAGGTGGCTCGGCGCAAGGAGGCAGTTAAAGAGCGCCTGAGAGCCAAAATCGAAGAAGAGCTCAGACAGGCCGGATTGGGTCTAGGCGACATATTCCCGGAGTTCGAGGCGGACGGCCCACGAGATGATGCGCCGACCGAATCTCCAAAGCCACGCTTGGCGAAATTCAAGAATCACGTAAGCGGCGACGCCTGGTCAGGAAGGGGCCCGCACCCACCGCAATGGGTGAGGTCTGTTATGGCCGAGCGCGGATGGACCCTCGAGGAGTTCAAAGCCTCGGATGAATTCCTGGCTCAGAACTAGGCGCATACTTGCGCTGAACCCGCCCCGCGGTCTGCGTCGTCGTCGAAAGCACAGAGCGCGGCCTGCGAGTCTGGTGAAAGTTTCCAACACCTCCGGGCTGCCTCTACGTATTTCTCACAACTTGATAAGGAGCCCATTACCCGTCAGCCTGACAGGCTGTCTCCTTTTGCATGAAGCGGATTCCGACATGGACGAGCGCAGTCCGAAGCCGTTGATCGTGGCGATTGCCGGCCTCATCTCAGCAATCATGAGCTTCTATACGCCCCACGAAGGCCTGAGCGTCTCCCTGCTCGGCGTCGGGCTGATCACGGCGGGTTTCTGCGCCCTATATTGGCTCGCCGATCCCGACCAGAATCTGGATTGACGCGCACACGGCCCTGAATGCGCGGCGCCCGATACAACAGATGCTTCAGCGCTGAGCAAGGCACGCCGTCTCTTCGAGCGCCTCCCCGAGCGCCTCCAGGCTGGCCGGCTTGGTAATCTGCAGATCGAATCCCGCGGCGCGCGCGCGTTGAAAGACCTGCTCGCGCCCCCATCCGGTCAGCGCGACGAGCTTGACGCTGCGTCCCTCCGGCAGCGCGCGGATGCGTTGCGCCGTCTCGTAGCCGTCCATCTCGGGCATGCCGAGATCGAGCAGGACCAAATCCGGTTTGAACAGGGACAAGGCCGCGACTCCCGCAGCGCCGCTGTAAGCGACGCGCACGCTCGCGCCGGATATTTCCAGCAACGCCTTCTGGCTGTCGGCGACGTCGCGATCGTCGTCGATGACGAGAATGCGCAGACTCGTGCGCATCGTGTCGAAAGCCGCCCCCTGCTCGCGCGCTTCTGCGGCGGGCGCTGACAGCGCGGGCAGGCGCACGATGAAGGCGCTGCCCTGCCCGAGCCCCTCGCTCTGCGCCTCGATCGAGCCGCCGTGAAGCAGTATCAGATGCTTGACGAGCGCCAGACCAATGCCGAGGCCGCCCTGCGCGCGTCCCAAGGTCCGGTCGATCTGCGTGAAGAGATCGAAAACGCGCGGCAGCATTTCAGCCGGAATGCCCACGCCATTGTCCTTGACGACGATGCGCGCCTCGGCGCCCAACCGCTCGGCCGCAAGGCTGATCCAGCCGCCATGCTCGGTATATTTGGCGGCGTTGTTGAGAAGATTGGCGAAGACCTGCGTGAGGCGCACACAATCGCCTTCGACAATGAGCGGCGCATCCGGAATGTCGGCTTCGAAGACATGGCCGCCGGCGTCGATCATCGGCTTCGACATGTCGATCGCCTGCCGCAGAATGTCGGCCAGATCGACGCGCTGTTTCCGCAGATCGATTTTGCCACGGGTGACTCGCGATACTTCCAGCAAATCGTCGACGAGACGCACAAGATGCGTCACCTGCCGTTCGACCATCGACAACAGAGCCGCGTCCCGATCTCTCTTGCTCGAAGCGGCAAGCGCGTCATGACGCAGGACATGCACGGCGTTGCGGATCGGCGCGAGCGGATTGCGCAGCTCATGCGCGAGCGTCGCCAGAAACTCGTCCTTGTAAGCGTCCGCCTCGCGCAGCTTTTCGGTCGCCTCACGCAGACGCTTCTCCGCTTCCTCGCGTTCCGTGACGTCGATCGCGACGCCGCCTGTGCCTTTGGCGGCGCCTTCGGAGTCCGCGATAGCGAATTTGCTGACAAGGAAGTGATGGACGACGCCGTCGGTCTCCTTCAGCGTCTCAATCGCCGTAATGCCGGATTTGCTCTCACGCGCTTCTCCGTCATGGCAGCGAAATTGACGCGCTGCGTCGGCGTCGAAAATCTCCTCGTCCGTCTTGCCGTAGACCTGCTCGCGCGGGACCGGAAAGACGCGAAAGGCGGCGCAATTGGCGTAAGTGTAGCGCCCCTCGTGGTCTTTGATCCATGCAAGCCCCGGCAAGTGCCGCATGAAGCTCGCAAACCGTTCCTCGCTCTCGCGCAATCCTTCCTCGGCGCGTTTGCGCTCGGTGATGTCGGTGTGGCTGACGACGGCGGCGGCGGCTCCGCCATCGGCCCGCGCGGCGTTCATGACGAACCACAACGTCCCTTCCGGCGTCTGGCAGGGATATTCCATCGTAAACGCGCGCCGCTCACCGGCGAGCAGCACCCGAAGCCCCTCGAAAGCTTTGCTGGCGAAGCGGTCCCCCGCCGCCGCAGCGCCGCGGATAGCTTCCAGATAATTCATGCCCAGGAAGGTCGCGCTTGGCGCGAAACCATTCTCGCGGGCGAAGCGCTTCCAGGGTTCGTTGACGGCCAAAATCACGCCCGCCTGGTCGATCACCGCAATCTGGTGCGGCAAAGAGTCGAGAATCCCGCCGAGCAATGTGGCGCCTTCCCGCCGCGCCGCTTGGGCGATTTCATCGGCTTGCGCCTGCGCGAGCTGAATTTGAGCCGCGACCTCCCTCTTGCGCGCTCTGGTCTTGGCCTGTGTCAACGCCACGATGCCGAGCCCGATCACAATGAAAATCGCCAGGCGCAAGTGATCGCCCGGGAGCGCGATCATGAAGGAGCCGACCGGCTCCATGAAAAAAAATGCGGCGATCGCCGCCGACAGCGCAGTGGCGAGCAACGCGGGGCCCGCCTCGGAAGCCGCTGCGGCGAAGAGGACGGCAAGAAAGAAAGGCGCCATTGGCTGAGACTGAAGCTGATCGCTGAGCTTTACGCGCACCGCCGCCGCGATCCCTACCGCCAAAATCGCAATGCCGTAATCCAAGGCGCGCTGTGCGACGCGCTTCTCCGCATCCTGGTTCAACCGTCCGCTCCGGGCAAACTTTCGCAATCCTGATCGCTAAAGTAAGGGAAACTGTTTGAAAAGCTTAGCTTTATGGACCAACGCGCGACGCGCTGAGCCGCCACGACGTCTCGCGCCGCCAAGCCCTGGCCAGAAAGCGTCAGCCCCGCGCGTAAATACCGCCAGCTTCGATCTCGTCGTTCAATCTTTCGGCTTCGTCCCCGACCAAGGGGAGCGTGAAGCTGAAGATCGCGCCGCGGCCTTCGGGGTTCCCTTCGGCCCAGATGCGTCCGTGATGCGCCTCGATGATTTCGCGGGAGATCGACAGCCCCACGCCCATGCCGCTCGGCTTGGTCGTGGCGAAGGGCACGAACAAGTCGCTGCGCCTTTTTTCGGTCAGCCCGACGCCCGTGTCGGCGATGTCCACCCTGATGTCGGCGTCGGTCGAGCGCGTCGAAATCACGAGCCGTCGTTCGGAGACCGGCTCCATCGCCTCTTTCGCGTTGCGCATGAGATTGATCAAGACCTGCACGATCTGGACCCTGTCGGCGAGCACCTCATCTGAGGCGGCGCAGAGGTCGAGCGTGACGGCGATCTTCTTCTCTTTGGCGACGGACAGGATCGTCTCCATCGCTTCGAGGATCAATCCATGCATATTCGCCCGCACCTTGTCGGGCTCGCCATGCGCGATGAAAGACCGCAAGCGCGAGACGATCTCCCCCGCCCGCATCACTTGAGCGACAGTGTTGTTCACTGTGTCCAACACGCTCGCCGGCCGCTTTTCGGGCGCGAGCTCGAGCAATCGCGGCAGCACGCGCAGATAGGCCACCGTCGCGGCGAGCGGTTGGTTGATTTCGTGAGCAATGCCCAAAGCCATGGAGCGCATCATGGCAAGCTGCCCCCGATGCGCCTCCCGCAATCTGGCCTCTTTCTCCTTCAGCTCGGAGATGTCCAAAATAAACGCCACGCCATCGAGCGTGTGTCGATCAAGAAGGGCCCGTGCGACGAGGACCGGCAGGCGGCTTCCGTCCTTGCGGAAATATTCCTTTTCGGTTGGCCGCTCGTTCTTTCCCGTCTCGATCAACTCCACGATCGCCGCGTCATTCATGACGCGATACTCGGGCGGCGTGAGATCGCGCCAATTGATGCGGCCGGCGTTCAAATCCTCGCGCGTGTAGCCGAGCATTTGGAGATACCGATCATTCGCCTCGACGATCGTGGCGTCCTTGGCGTTGGCGTAGCAGACGCCGATCAGATTGGCGTCGAAAAAGGCGCGATGCCGCGCTTCGCTGAGGCGAAGCTCCTCTTCGGCGCGTTTTCTCGCCGTGATGTCGCAGACGTAGCCATGCCATATGATCGAGCCGTCCGGCTCGCGGTTCGGCATGGAGTGGACTTCGATCCATATCGCGCCCCTGACAGGGTGCAGGAAGCGATATTCCTCGTGATATTTCGTCAAATGCTCGGCTGACGCTGCGATCGCCGCGTCTATGCGCGCCACGTCGTCGGGATGGATACGCGCGCGCATCGTCGCGAGATCCGCTTTGCTCTCCTCGGGAGAAAAGCCGAAGATGTCCTCGAAATTCGCCGACCCATAGGGAAAGCACCCCGTTCCATCCGGGCTGAAGCGGAAGGACGCAATCGCACCCGGCATGGCGTCGACGCAGGCGGCCATCATGGCAGGCGCGCTCAGCTCGGCTGTTGAAGCGGCGCGCGATGTTTCTCCCTTATTCTGCCGCGTCCCTCGATGATCCGGGACCGGTCCAGCCTGGCCCGGCCGGAAGATTGTGTGAGGCATCGACGCTCCATGCTCTATCCGCGCAACCCGGCGCAAGTGTGCGCCGGATTCAGCTTTGTTGTCCAATATTTAGTGTGACAGCGCAGGGGCGCCTCCGCCTCCGACGCCCCTCGCGTGTCGACGCCATGCGGCCAGGCAAGACGATGGCCCAAAGCAGCAGGGAACCCTGTCCAGCCGATGGAAGTTAGCGCCCTGAAAGCTGGGTATGACCTCCTGACATGCCCGGCGTCCTGAAGCGCCTGCAGCCGGGTAATCACACGGGTAATCACATGGTCGAGGCCCTGACAACTGAACTGACGGATTACGCGCTCGCGGTATCCTATATGACGGTTCTGACAATATCCGTGACGGCCACGCTGATGGTGCGAGCCGCGACATTCCCTCTCATCCGAGGTTGAGTCCGTCGGCTCGCTTTAAGCCGCTCGCAACCCTCTCTGGGCACGCGCGTTGCAAACCGGCGGATCGCGAGGTCGCGCCATGGACGCCGTCGCCAGCAGGCTCAGGCCGGAACAGAGGCGTGTGGCAACTGTTCCCTGATGACAGGAAGCCTTCACCATGAGGAAAACCGCCATTCTACTATCCGTCTCTTTGTTTGCTTGGCTGCCGCAGCAGCCGGCCTACGCCAAGGGCTGCATCAAAGGCGCTCTGGTCGGTGGCGTTGTGGGGCACTATGCTGGCCACCATGGCGTTCTGGGCGCAGTCGCCGGATGTCTCTACGGCCGGCATGAAGCGCATAAATACGGAAGGCGTCCACAACCAAACGGCGGGTGGATAGCGCAGACGAACCATGCGCCGAAATCGTGGAAGACAGGTAGCTGAGCCGCACCCACGCGCACGGCAATGGCTGACAAGCGCTTGGCGCCAACACTCGAACAAATGACGTGGTTGGCTATTCAGTCACCAGGGCCTGCAAAGGCCCTGGGCTCACGCGCGTCGTGACGACGTCGTTCTCAGTAATAGGGATAGCCCCAGCCGCCCAACGCCCAAAACGGCGCCGTCGCCAAGCCCACCGCCGCGCCCGCGACAGCGCCGGCCGGGTTGTACCAGGGATAATAGCCGTAATGGCGGTAATAGCGGTAATGCCTGTGCCGCCAGTAATGATGATGATAATGGTGGTGACGCCAACGGCGGTAATGGGCCTGCTCCAGCGACGAAGACGTCCCGATGATCTCCGCCCTGGGGATGCTCATGACGCCCGCCTGAGCCTGGGGCGCGGGTTGAGCGAATCCGGCTACGACGCAAGCTGCCGCGAGGGTACAAGTTTTGATCGAGCCACGCATAACGGCCTCCTTGGGGTCGCGACGCGCGAAACTCGATTGAAGTCTTTGTGCAGCGTTCGTGAACCCTGCCGCCTAGCTAGATCGTCGATCACTTGGGGCAAGGGCAGGAGCGCATCTTCGTGATGCTCTCAGCGCCGGTCGAACTAGCGCAGGCACGCGCCGCGCCGCGCCCATTCCGCTTCCTGAGCGTCGGCCGGAGTGGCGGGCTCCGCATCGCAGGCCTTGAACACTTTGCCCCGCTCGCCCATCGACACGCCGGCCGGAAACTGCTCCTGCGCGACATAGAAGCCCGCCTCGAGGTCTTGGCCGACCTTGGCGCGCGCCGCCTTGATCGCGGGGCTGCTTCCCCCAGGCTGCGGCGCCGGAAGGTGATACCAGCGGCTGGCCGTCGTCAGATTGCACTCGCTTTGCGCGAGGCTTTTCGCGCAGACGAGAATCCAGGTCTGCATCCCGCCTTTGGCCGCGGCCGGGGCGATCATCGTCGCCGCAAAAATCCCGGCGAGAACATATTTCTTCATTGCGCCTTCCCTGAACTGTCGAATCGCCGCGCGATCATAGGATGAGAAAACCGGCCAGAAAGTGAAGCCGCCGTTCACAAGCGCTGATCTTTCTTCGCCGCGGCCACAGCGGCGCGCGCCTTGTCGACCGCCTCCGGGTGAGTTTTCTCCAGCATGCTCAGCACCGCCTCGAGCATTTCGATGTGGTCGACGGCCTCCTCGAGCGCGTCGGCGAGCGTCTGCAGCCGCTCGACAAGCTTGCTTTGCACCTTGCAACTCCTGTTCGCCACAAACCGGCTGGGTACAGCGCGATCGGCCCAAAGCGCAAGCGCGCGTTCCGGCGACGTAGCGCGCTCGCCGGGCGCCCTGGAGGAGACGGACGCACGGCGGTTGCCGAGATTATGCGCCCGCACTATCCTCCCCGCGCCCCGCGCATTCACGGAAAGCGCTTCTCGATAAGGAACTTCAGATGTCCAAGAGCCCAGAATCGGCAGGCGGCCACGCAGCCGGGCCTCATGCGGGAGAGCCGCAGGAGAACGTGCAAGAGCAGACCTGGGTAACGGCGCTCGAGGAAGGAATCGAGGAGATCAAGACGCAGCCGCCGGAAGTGCTGTTCGTCGACGTACTGAAGATCGACCTGCCCTATATCGTCATGCTGGCCATGGCTGTGATCGGCGTCGGTCTCGTCACTTTCACCGGCCAGTCCGTCGCCTGGTATTGGGAGCTGCTCACGCCGGTCTATTGCGGCATTTGCATATATATCGGCTGGCGACATGCGGAGACCAAGCACGAGCGAGTCAAGCTGGTCTGGACGCAAATCCTGCACTGGGCCGCCTTCCTCGCGGCGATGGCGCTGATTTATTCGCCGGCCATGCGCGCGCTGGTCGACGTCAACGCCACGGGCCTCAATCTGATGGTGATCCTGGCGCTCGCGACCTTCGTCGCCGGCGTTCACGCCGAGGCCTGGCAGATTTGCGTCGTCGGCCTGATCCTCGCGCTTTTCGTGCCGGGGATGGCGCTCATCCAACGCGGCTCGCTTTTCATCATGGTCGCTCTGATCGGAGTCGTCTTCGTCGGCGCCAGCCTGTGGTTCACGATGCATGCGCATCGGCGCGCGGCGAAGGAAGCCGCGTAGTCACCGTCGTCGCCGCAGGCGGCGCATAGCGCGCCCCGTCATTGCGAGGAGCGCAGCGACGAAGCAATCCAGAGCCGCTGTAGCTGCTCTTGGATTGCTTTGCTCCACTCGCAATGACGCCAAGAGCGGTTGCTCTGGCTTCCCGGCCGGGCCTTTGGCCCACCGGGAATGACAGGCGCCTCAGATTTTCGAGGTCTGCGCCGCGAGCGTGGCGCGAATGGCCTCGTCCATGGATTTTTCGAAAGAGGTGCGCAGCACCGTTCCGCCGACGCCCTTGAGGCCTTCCAGCACCTTGTCCGAGGTCATCTTGCGCACGAGGACGAAGAGCGCCGCGCCGCCCGGCGGAATCGCTTCCGCGACGTCCTTCATGAATTTGTCGTCGATTCCAAAATCGGTGAGCGCGCCGGAAACGGCGCCGGAGGCCGCGCCGAGCGCAGCGCCGGCCAAGGGCATCATGAAGATCAAGCCGATGAGCGCGCCCCAGAACATGCCGGAAACGCCGCCGATCGCCGTCGTATTGAAGAGCTGGTTGAGCTTGATGTGGCCTTCGGCGTCCTTAACGGCGACGACCGCGTCGCCCATCTCGATCAAATATTCCTTCTGCATCTGAAATAGCTTCTGCCTCACTTCCTCGGCCTTTTGCTCCGAGGAGAAAGCGATGACGAGCAGATCATTCATGAGAACTCTCCCGATAGGGCGGCGGCCTTCGACGGCGCGCCCGTTCCCGATCTAGTCGAGCACCGTTAAATTACAATGCAGGCCGGGAGCCCGGGACAAACAAAGCCATAGCTCGGCCACAACCGGCCAAAGCTGAGCTTACGCGCTTTAGGAATCTTTTACCTTGCGGCGCGGCGCCTGGCTGGCGCGGGAACCCGGCGCGGCGCGGCGAGCCAAAAGGCCAAAGGCGACAGCAGCGACGCCAACATCAGCAGATTGAACATCATTGGGCTTGCCTCCCTTATCGTCCGCCCGCGCCCTTAGAGGGGCGCGAGCGGGTCGTCACATTTTACTCGGTGAGGAGGGCGACGCCTTCCTTGCCGATCAGCGCATGGATGCGGCCGAGGATCTGCAGAACGACGCCGAACACGCCGAGCGCCATCCAGCCGAAGAACACGAAGCCCCAGTGCAGCGGCGCAACGAACAGCTCTTCCATGAACCAGAAGGTGTGGCCCCACTCGTTCAGGCCGACGTTCGGGATGATCATGAACGGGCCGATGGCGACGATCAGGAACGCCAGCGAGTAGCCATGAGCAAAATACGGAATGCGGGTCTTCGCATAGAAGAACGCGCCGACCGCGATCACCGAATAGATCGGGTAGCTCATGTAGAACTCGATGATGTGCGACGGCGTGAAGTCCGTGTCACGGATAACCGTCATGTGCCAGGTGCCGTCCTGCTCGGTGAAGAACGAGGCGCCCCAGTAGATGGCGATGCCGTAAACGACCAGCCACTGAACGAGGACCACCAGGCGGCGCATCTCTTCGCGCGGGGCCACGGCGTCGACGTTACGGTCGCGGGTCTTCCACAGGAAGCCGGCGAGCGCCAGACCGGAGACGAGCTCCAGCGGGATTTCGGTCCAAAGGATCGACATCCAGTAGGTCTGGAATTCCGGAGCGAACGAGTCGAGGCCGGCGCGCCAGCCGAAGACCTGCTCGTAAATGCGGACGATCAGATAGAAAACATTCAGAACCGCAAGGCCGATCCACATGCCGCGCAGATCGACTACGGATGTTTCGGCAGCCGCGCCGGCTGCGGTGCTTGTCGTCGAACTCATAAGATTTCTCCCTTGAATCGCTCTCGAGGGGCTCGCCCCCGAAGCTGACGCAGCGTGCGCGTCACAAGCCGTTTCGACAGCGACTTTGTCGCCGACGCAAAGGAAAAAACGGCTATCCGTCGGCGCAAAAGAAAAGGCCCGGCGCGTGGCCGGGCTCAGACTGTTGAGAAAGTGGCGATGACGCTCCTCGCGCTTCGAGACGCCTGCTGCGCAGGCCCCTCAGCATGAGGAGCTTCTGCATCTGCCTCAAACACTTAGGCCTCATCCTGAGGAGCGAGCGACGCTCGCGTCTCGAAGGACGAGGCCGCCTCGGAGGTTTGTCAACAAACTGAGGCCCGGCGCATGGCCGGGCCCTTCATCGTTCAAGTCGACGCCGATCAGACCGGCTGCGGCGCGACCCCGCCATCGACATCCGGCTCCGGCTTCTGCCCGGTCGTGGGCACAGCGGAGCCGCGCGGCGGCTGCGGCGTCGGGGCGCTCGTGTCCTCGCGCACGGGGCGCTTGCCGGTGAGCAGACCCTTCATCTCCTCGCCCGTCAGCGTCTCGAACTCCAAGAGGCCATTGGCCAGCATGTCGAGCTGCGCGCGCTTCTCGGTCATGATCTGCGTCGCCTTGTCGTAAGCCTCCTGCACCAGACGCCGCACTTCCGCGTCGATCGTCTGCTGCGTCTGCTCCGACAGGCTCTGCTGGCGCCCGAGCGAATAGCCCAGGAACTGCTCCTGCTGCGGCTCGGCGTAGGCCACCGTGCCGAGCTTATCGGAGAATCCGAGCTGCGTGATCATCGCGCGCGCCACGCGCGTGCACTGCTGAATGTCCGAGGCCGCGCCCGACGTCACCTTGTCGTGGCCGAACACCAGCTCCTCGGCCACGCGGCCGCCCATGGCGATGGCCAGCATCGCCGTGAGCTGCTCGAAGGTCTGCGAGACCTGGTCGCGCTCCGGCAGGCCCTGCACCATGCCCAGCGCACGGCCGCGCGGGATGATCGTCGCCTTGTGGATCGGCATCGCGCCGGGAACGGTGAGCTGCACCAGCGCATGGCCGCCCTCGTGATAGGCCGTGAGCTTCTTTTCCTCCTCGGTCATGGAGAGCGTGCGGCGCTCCGCGCCCATCATGATCTTGTCGCGCGCGTCCTCGAACTCCTGGTTCGTGACGATGCGCTTCGAGCGCCGCGCCGCAAGCAGCGCCGCCTCGTTGACGAGGTTCATGAGATCGGCGCCCGAGAAGCCCGGCGTGCCGCGCGCCACGACCTTGAGGTCGACGTCCGGCGCCAGCGGCACCTTGCGGGCGTGGACCTTGAGGATCTTCTCGCGGCCGATGAAGTCCGGGTTCGGCACCTGGATCTGGCGGTCGAAGCGGCCGGGACGCATCAGCGCCGGGTCGAGAACGTCCGGGCGGTTGGTCGCCGCGATGAGGATGATGCCTTCATTGGCCTCGAAGCCATCCATCTCGACGAGCAACTGGTTCAAGGTCTGCTCGCGCTCGTCATTGCCGCCGCCAAGGCCGGCGCCGCGATGACGGCCGACCGCGTCGATTTCGTCGACAAAGATGATGCAGGGCGCGTTTTTCTTGGCCTGCTCGAACATGTCGCGCACGCGGCTCGCGCCGACGCCGACGAACATTTCGACGAAGTCGGAGCCCGAGATCGAGAAGAACGGCACGCCCGCCTCGCCGGCGATGGCGCGGGCGAGCAGCGTCTTACCGGTGCCGGGCGGGCCGACGAGCAGCACGCCGCGCGGAATACGCCCGCCGAGCCGCTGGAACTTGCCCGGATCGCGCAGGAATTCGACGATTTCCTGCAAATCTTCCTTGGCTTCGTCGACGCCCGCGACGTCCTCGAAGGTGACGCGGCCCTGAGACTCGGTGAGCAGCTTCGCCTTCGACTTGCCGAAGCCCATGGCCCGGCCGCCAGCCCCGCCCTGCATCTGACGCGCCATATAGATCCACACGCCGATGAAGAGCAGCAGCGGCAGACCATTCACGAGCAGCGTCGACAGCCAGCTCGGATTGTCGCCCGCCGGCTTGGCGCTGATCTGCACCTTCTTGGCTTCGAGCTTCTGCACCAGCGACGGATCATTCGGCGCATAGGTCGTGAAGCTGCGATTGTCGCTGAAATGGCCGGAGATTTCATTGCCCGAGATCACCACGTCATGGACGCGGCCTTCGTCGATCTGCACGAGCAGCTCGCTGAACGTGATCTCACGCGCCGGCGTGCGAGTCTGCTGCTGCTGGAACATGGCAAACAGAATGCCTGCGACGGCGACGAAGACGACCCAAGGCAAATATTTCTTCCAATTCGCCTTCATTTGCACCTCCTGGGACGAGACCCGCTGTATCTGGGGGGCGCTTCGTCCGATTATTAGCCCTGCGGCTGAGGGCATAGCCCTCGCCTGCCTGGATATGTGGTTGCCCTCATCCTAGGTCAGGATGGCGAATTAGCCAAATCAGATCCATAATTCGCCTAAGATTCAATTGCTGCAGTGCAGGTCAGGTCATTGAGGCAGCCCCCCGAGCGTGTTCTCGAGCCCAACAACGCAATTTCAGGGCCAGCTCCCGAAGACCCGTAGAAACATCCCCGCGCGTGGGAAAGATTATGAGGGTGCAGATTATTTCTTAGGCATATTTTTGGGCCATTACTCGCCAGCCTAATTTGTAGGCAGCCTCAAACCCCCTGTTTTGCACCTTATTCAAAACAAAGCTTTGGGCAGCCGCTTGATCTGCGTCAGTCACCACTGGGGGATCGTCGTTGCGCCGCGGCGTGCGTCGTTCAGCGTTCATTTCGTTGACGCTCGGCCCGCGACGCTGCCGCTCGGAACGGCGCTCGAATACTCTTTTGGCGTGCATCGCAACAACTTTTCCCGCTTGCGCCTTTCGGGAAAGGGGCGCGTTATTTCGTCGCGCCCTTGATGGAATCCAAAAACAAAAAACCGTCAACGGCAAAGCAACAGGCAGAGGGAAGCGCCATGAACTCGTTCGCCGCCATCGTCTCGATCCTTGCCGCCGCCGCGGCCGTTACCTTCGCGATTACCGCTTACGTCAACTGATATGGAGACGCGCGTCCACCGGCGGACGCGCGTCGATGATCTCACGGCTCCCGACGCCGCGGGCGCTTCCTCGGCGCCGTTGGCGTTGCGCGCCCTGCCCTCCGCGATGGGCTTCGCCGCCGACCGCCCGGCTCTCTTGAGCTTTGCGCCAAAGCGTCCACGTCCCTGCGCAAATTTCTCAGCCAGTTGCGGCCCTTCTCATAACGTCGCCGCCGATCGAGCAGCGCGATCAGAAGCGCGCGCTCATCCAACGCGTCGAGCAGGGCGCAGGGATAAAAGCCTTGCGCGTTTGGGCCGCGCGGACGCCGACAGGCGTCCTCCAGCTTCGAGTCGCGTTGCGCCGATCTTTTGAGCGTCACATCCTGAAACATGCTTGGCCTCCTTCGCCGCCGGAAATTCCTTTCGCCTGTGAGGAAAAGGCCGAACCCCGCCGCGCCAGCACGGCCGCCCTGTCCTCAGGTTCGAGCGTGACGCTGCCGCCCGCCAGGCGCCCCACATGCGGATCCCAACCGGGCCCGACCTCGTAGAGGACCGCATAGGTCTCCACGCCGCCGATGGTTTGCGGAGGGCCCAGCGGCTCGCCGGCGCAGCCGACGCGCATCAGCATGCGATGCATGACGCGGTCGTAAACGGTGACGACATGCGTGAGCGCCGCCGCCTTGCCGATTTCGTTGAGCGCCATGCCGAGCTCGGCGGTGGCGCGGCTGATGATCCGCGAGTCGATCCCGACGTCGCCGGTCATTCGCACGGCGAAACGGCTGGATTCCCAAATGAGCGGACTTTGAATCCGCGCGCCCTCCGGCAGCAGTTGCGGGAAGGTGTCGTTCAGCATGTTGAAGCCGGTGGTGGGCAAGAGCCTCAGCCCGCCGATGACGCGCTCATTTTCGTCCAGGGACAGGACATAGAGCGGATCGAGCGCGTCATAGCCGTCTATTTCCCAACGGTTGATGACCGTCACCTGCCATTTGAGACGTTCGTAAAAGACGCCGCGCCGCAGCTTATGCATTTCATCGATGAGACGCGGGAAACGTCCGCGCCACTCTCCGGGTATGATCTTGATCATTTCCCAACCCCGCTTGCGTTTCTGCGGGCGAAAGCTGACTTGAACTTAACTATTTAATCACCTCCCAGAAATGGGGGGTCCTCCGTTATCCGGTCGATTACGTTTCTTCGCGAGCAGATGGTTCGGCTCGTAGGACATGCTGATGAGACCGAGCGCGAGCGCCTTCGCCACCGTATGCGTCGTGTTGGCGGTATTGAGCCGGGCGCGCGCAGATTCGAGGTGGAAACGGACCGTATGCGAGCTGATGCCGAGAATGCGGGCGATCTCGTCATCCGTCTTGCCGAGCGCCTTCCAACGCAGACAGGCGGCTTCGCGCTGCGGCAAATGAATAGGGGCTTCCGGCCCGGGCGCGCATGAGCGCAGCGCGGCTGCATGGAAGTTGAACGCCAGCATGACGAGATCGCGCAGCAATTCCTGCTTCAGGGACCGCCAGGCCGCGCCGGTCTCATTGCTCGTGACGGTAAAGAGCGCAAATTCTCCCGCGCGGCCACGCATCGGAATAGAGAGGCCATTCAGGCCCACGTCCAATTCCTGCGCCTCGCCGAAAAATTTTCGGATGACCGGGTCGCTGCGGTCGATCTCCGCCCAGTCGATGGGCAGAAAGCCGCCCAGTCCAGCGCGAACGATCGGGTCGAGATCGACGTAGCCGCTCTGGGCGTAATGCTTCTGCCATTCGCCGGAATAGGTGACCGCAAGGAGCGGCCGCGCGCCGCCGGGCGTCGGCATGTTCAAGGCTGCGTAAGCGCCATTATGGAGCCCCCGCTCCTGCAGGAAACGCTCCATAATTTTCGAGGCTGTTTCAATACGATCGGCCTGAGCCAGCCGATCGATGAGATCGAAGAAATCGTCGCTGTGCATGATGCAAAACGCGGGGTTGCAAAAGAAAGAAAGAGAATATTTGCCTCAACTCTACTCTCCAGTTTGAATGTAAACAACGAGAATTGGAGTCCTCTCGCGAATGCTCGGCGGCAAAGAAAAAGCCCGGCATTGCGGCCGGGCTCAAGTTTTTGGCGAAGTCTTTATTGGCTAATGCATTCCACCAAATCCGGGCGGCGGTCCTCCAAAACCTCCCCCGGCGCCATGCGGACCCGTGCCTTCTTTGTTCGGCTGAGGATGTGGCGGCGCTGCGGCTGGGCGCGGCGCCGGCGGCGCGGCTTGAGGCGGCGGCGCGGGCGGTTGTCGCATGAAGGCGGCGGGCGGCGCCGGCGAGGGCGCGGGCGGCGGCGCATGCATCGCGGGCGGCGCAATTTGATGCGTCTGCGGCGGCATGCCGTAGCCGGGCGGCGGCGCGGCGCGAACATGTGGCGCCGCCGCGCCTTCCGGCCGCGGGGGCATGGCGTCATTCGGAGCGGTCCGCATCGGCGGAACCGCGCCGCGCGGCGCCGTCTCCCGCAAACCGCCCGGAGGCTCCCGCATCGGCGAGGGCGCCATATGGGGCTGTCCGCCCGCCGGACCGCGCATCATCGGCTCATGTGCAGGCTCGATCGCCCGATGCGGCGCCGCAGTCGGGCCACCGAGGACGCCTTGCGGCGCCGGCGGATGCGGCTGCCCGGGCGCGAGGTTTTTCGGTCCCGGCCCATGGGGCGCCATCGCACCGGAAGGATCGAGCCCGCGCGCCGGACCCATCGCGGGCGTCCCTCGCGCCGGCTTGTCGCCAACTGGTCCCGCTGGTTCGCCGCCAAGCGGGGGAAGTCCGCCCGACCCAACGGGCGGCGAGGGGGCATGGCGTCCGCCAGCGCCGCCGATCGGCTCGCGGCCGGACGGAAGCTGCTCCGGCTGATGCGCCGCGCCAGGCGCCGCGTTGCGGCGAGCGGGCAAGGCTTGACCCGGCATCTCCGCTGCGGCGGGCGTATGCCCGCCGGGAGGCGAAAGAGGCGCCGCCTTTTCTGAGGCGCCCAGACCAGCGGGGCCAGCGCCAGCCGGCGTGGGAAGCACCTGATTTTTGAGCGCGCCCTCGGCCGCCGGCGGCGGCGTGAGCGGGGCGCCCGGCTTGCCGACCTGCGGCGCGCCGTTGGGATCGTGGGCCGCACCGCCTGCGGCCGGCGGAAGCGGCAGCGCATGATCCTTCAACGGCTGAGCGCCCGGCGACGTCGCTCCGGCGGGGCCCGCCGGCAAGGTCGCGGGCGCGCCGATTCCGTGCGGCGCGCCGACGGGCGCGTTTGGGTTAGGCGCTCCCGACCCGGCAGGCGGCAGCGCATTTGGCGCGACAGCCGCCGGGGCCGGCGCCAGCGGAGCGGCGCCGATCGGAGCCGCCGGGGCAGCGCCAGCAGGAACGCCTGCCGTCCCTCCCGGCGCCTGTGGCGTCGGTGTCACATAGGCAGGAGCGACCGGCGCCGGCGCTGTTGGAATAGCCCCCGGCGCGCCGATGGGCGGCTGGGGCGCGCCGGCGGGCTGGACCCCGTTGCGCTTGGCGATGAAGTTCGGCAGCGCCGCGCCGACGGCGACTGCAGCCGCCCCTACCCCCGCGGCGGTGAGCGTCTCCGTCGAGATGACGCCGCCGCCCGGCTTGCGCACGATGACATTATTGGCCTGCGGGTCCACGACCACGGAGTTGTGAGCGTTGGCGTAGATGAAATTATCCGGCGGCGGGGCGATGTAATCCGGCGCCCGCTGCCAGGCAGGGATCGGGACATATTGCGGCGCCGGTAGCGCATAGGGCTCCGCGATGACGACGGGCGGCGGCAGGACCACGAAATCCGGCGGCGGCGGCGGCAGCAGATAGACCGGCGGAGGCGGCGGCGGCGCGAAGCCCCACATCGGATCGTCGAAGAAGACGACCGGCTGCTCGACATAGATGATCTCGTCGGGCGGCGGCGGCGGATAATCATAGTCGATCATCGCGAAACGCGGCGGCGGCTCGAGCTCGTAGCGCAGCTCCGCAAGGCGACGGCGCGCGTCCCAGGCATGCGGGCCCTTGGGATAACGGCGCAGATAGGTCCAATAGGCGTTGGGCGTATCGACGACGCGCGACCGGCGCCAGGTCAGGGCCTCGCGCCGCGCCGCGAGAATGGCCCGCGCCCGCTTGGCGTAGGGCGCCGCAGGATAGGTCGCCACATAGTCCTGGTATCCCTGCAGCGTATCGCGGCGGATCGCCGCCGAGAAACCCGCTTCCGGCCCGAGCGCGCTGATCGGCTTCGCCAGCCGCGCCACATCCTCGCTGCGCACAGGCGCATTGGCCTCACGCTGGAAGAACAGGAAATCCGTGTCAACGCGCTGGGAATTCCACGGGATTTGCGCGCCTTTGGTGACATCCGAAACGCGCAGGCGCGTGTTTTCGAAGACATCCATCAGCGGCCGGCCGCCGTCGCGGATCATTTCCGCGAGCGCATGTGCGTAGGCGCCATAGTCGCCGGTCTCGCCCGGCGCGATTGTCCCCGGCGCGGCGTTATAGGCGAGCAGCGCCCTGCCCCCCGGCTCATAAAGCGCAAGGCCGCCGGCGAGCGGCTGGCCGGATAGTTGGAAGGGATTGGCGCGCGCGGCGTCGAGCGCGACAACGGCGAGCTTTGCGCCCGACGCCGAAAGCGGCTTCAAATAGTCGGAGACGCGCAGCGTGCGCATGGGGATGTCGACATCGCGCGCCAAAGCGGCGTCGACCGGCACGAGGTAATTTTCGCCTTCGAGCTGCAGGCCGTAGCCGGAGAAATAGACGAAGGCGACGGCGTCCGGCCCGGCGGCGGCAGTCTTGTCCAGGAAATCTCGGAACGCCTGTTTCAGCGCCGCCTCGTCGAGATCGCGCGCCCCGGTGACGTCGAAGCCCGCCGCCTGCAAGGTCTGCGCGACGAGCCCGGCGTCATTTGCGGCCGTGGGCAGCGGCTTCGCCGGATAGGCCGACTCGCCGATGACAAGCGCCAGCCGCCGTTCGGCGGCCAAGGCGCCCGATCCGGCGGCAAGCGCCAATAGCGCGGCCGCCGCAGCCAAGAGCGCTCGAATTCGAAGCATGCACAATCTCCCCTGGCTCCCCTGGAGTCGCTGACCCGAAGCATATTCTTGTTATTCAGCGTCTTTCGCTGAACCTGCGCTGAACGATAAGGAGCACGCAGAGGGCGGCAGAGCGGTGAGCTGCAGCCATTTTCTTGAACAATTTGTGGAATTTTTAAGCGATAGGCGCCCGCGTGGCGATCAATCGAGCAGTCTGACGCCCTGATAGGCGTCGCTTCGTATAGATATTGCGCAGGCTGGCACAAGCATTGCTGACAAAACGGCCATCCTGCTGGCAATGAAAGCAAAATGCTCGAATGAAGATCATCACCGCCATCATCAAACCCTTCAAGCTCGATGAAGTGCGCGACGCTCTTCTGGCCGTCGACGTCCATGGCATGACGACGACCGAGGTCAAGGGCTATGGGCGCCAGAAGGGCCACGCCGAGATCTACCGCGGCGCGGAATATATCGTCTCCTTCCTCCCGAAGCTGCAAATCGAAATCGCCACGACCGACGACCGCGTCGAGGGCGTCGTCGCGGCGATCCGCAAGGCCGCCTGCACCGGCCATATCGGCGACGGCAAGATTTTCATCACGCCGCTCGAAAGCGCCATTCGGATCCGCACCGGCGAGAAGGACGAGGAGGCGCTGTAGGGCGTCACCTGTGACAACAGGCCGTCATTGCGAGCGCAGCGAAGCAATCCAGAGCGTCATCCCAGCCCTGGATTGCTTCGTCGCTTCGCTCCTCGCAATGACGGCGGCGCCCCGAAGAAACGCTCAAAAATCAACCAAGAAGCTGAAAGCCCCCAATGAAGAAACTGTTCTCGGCGCTTGCGGGCGCCCTCATCGCCACCCCTGCCCTTGCGCAGGACGCCCCCAAGATCGACGGCGCCGACACGTCCTTCATGATCGTCGCGACCGCGCTCGTGCTGATGATGACGCTGCCCGGCCTCGCGCTTTTCTACAGCGGCATGGTGCGCAAGAAGAACGTGCTGGCGACAATGGCGCAGAGCCTCATCGCCACGGCGGTCGTCTCGCTGCTGTGGATCGCCATCGCCTACAGCCTCGTCTTCTCGGGCGACGGCCCCGTGATCGGCGATACGGCGCGCGTCCTGCTCTCGGGCGTGGGGATCGACACGGTGAGCCCGCTCGCCAAGAGGATTCCTGAAATCCTCTTCATGGCCTATCAGATGACCTTCGCGGTCATCACCTGCGCGCTGGTCGGCGGCTCGGTCGCCGAGCGCATGAAGTTTTCCGCCTTCATCGTCTTCAGCGTCGTCTGGCTCTTTATCGTCTATGTGCCCTCGGCGCATTGGGTGTGGGGCGGCGGCTTCCTGCAGAAGATGGGCCTCCTGGATTTCGCCGGCGGCACGGTGGTGCATATCAACGCCGGCGTCGCGGGCCTCGTCTGCGCGCTGGTGATGGGCAACCGCGTCGGCTTTGGGCGCGAGAACCTCTCGCCCTTCGACGTCTCGCTCGCCGTGGTCGGCACCGGGCTCCTTTGGGTCGGCTGGTTCGGCTTCAACGGCGGCTCGGCGCTCGGCGCCAATTCGCGCGCGGTCTTCGCCATCGTCGCCACCCATCTCGCCGCCTGCTCGGGCGCGCTGGTGTGGAGCGGGCTGGAGTGGCTCGAACGCGGCAAGCCCTCCGTGCTCGGCGTCATCTCCGGCGCGGTCGCGGGGCTTGGCACCATCACCCCCGCCTCGGGCTATGTGCTGCCCTGGCATGGCGTGGTCATCGGACTGATCGCCGGCGGTGTCTGCTATTGGTTCTGCACGGTCGCCAAACACAAATTCAACTATGACGACACGCTCGACGTCTTCGGCGTCCATGGCGTCGGCGGCATCATGGGCACGCTGATGGCCGGCGTCTTCGCGACCCGCGCGATCACGGCCTCGGACAGCGATCCGGGCGTGGCGGGGCTGCTCGAAGGCGACGCGCATCAATTCGTGGTGCAGGCGATCGGCGTCGGCGTGACGATCGGCTGGTGCGTGATCGGGACGCTGATCTCGCTGAAGATCGTGTCGCTCTTCACGAGCCTGCGCGTGACCGGCGACGACGAGCGCGAGGGGCTGGACATCGCGTTGCATGGCGAGGCGCTGCATCATCAGTAGCGGGCCGGTGTATGTAAAAATGGCCCTCTCTCCGGGAAGCCGGTGGGAGGGCCTTCGTTTTTCGACCAACTGCCGGCGCCTATAGCCCCCGCACCTCCGCCGCGCCCATCCTTTTCGCCGCTTTCGCTAGTCGCGCATCGAAGGTCGCGAAGGCCTCGCTCTGCCCCATTTGCGCGAGATGCAGCGCGTCAGCAAAATCCATCCCGGCTTCCGCCCAGGCGATGGCCTTCGACAGCGCGCGCGGGTCCTGGATCACGACGGTTTTTAGGCCCGCGAATGCGCGGAAGGCTTTCAGGAGCCGCTCCCGCTCGAACCGATAGGCGCTGCGTAGAACCCATTCGGCTTCGAGCAACACGGTCAACGCCACGAAAATCGTTTCCTGCTCGATCAGCGCCCGCGCCTTCAGCGACTGCTCGGGATCATCCTTCACCAGGAAGCGCACGAGCACATTCGTATCAATCGCGAGCATGACGACGCTTCGCCTCTGCAAGGACGGCGGCGTCCATCTCCTCGATCGTCTTGGCGGGGCCGGCGTATTCGAGCATGCCGAAGACATCCTCGACACGCGTAGGGGCAAAGAGCGGGGCCTCTTTCAGCAAAACGCCCTCGGGCGTTTCCTCTACGGTCAAAGCGGCCCCAGCATCCCAATTCCGGCTTTTTCGGATTGATTTGGGAAGGACAACCTGCCCTTTCGTCGACAGCCGCACCGTTCGCTTTTCGGCGGAACCCATTTGACCACCTCAAAAGTAAGACGCGGTAAGATAGCCCAGATCATGGGGTGGCCGCAATATGCGGTATTAAGATACCATAACGCTCGCGCACCTTGTTTTCTGGGCGACACAGACCGAACAATCCATATTATTTGCTTGACCCCCGCCCCCGCATCCAATATCCACCCGCATCCGAACAGTTCGTTCAGACGGAACTCGCATCCCATGTTTGGCAAGACCTATTCGGCGAAGCCCGCCGACATCGAAAAGAAATGGGTGCTGATCGACGCCTCCGGGCTCGTCGTCGGCCGCCTCGCTTCGCTCATCGCGCTGCGCCTGCGCGGCAAGCACAAGGCCACCTTCACCCCCCATATGGACGATGGCGACAACATCATCGTCATCAACGCCGACAAGGTGGTGCTGACCGGCCGCAAGCGCGACCAGAAGGTCTATCACTATCACACGGGCTTCCCGGGCGGCATCAAGGAGCGCTCGGCCAAGTTCCTTCTCGAAGGCCGCTTCCCGGAGCGCGTCCTGGAGAAGGCCGTGCAGCGCATGCTGCCGCGTGGCCCGCTCGGCCGTCAGCAGCTCGGAAACCTGCGCGTCTACAAGGGCGCCACGCATCCGCACGAGGCGCAGAGCCCCGTGACGCTCGACGTCGCCGCCCTGAACGCCAAGAATAGCCGGAGCGCCTGATTATGGCCGAGACCACCCTTTCCTCGCTCGCCGACCTCAATCAGGCGGCCGTCGCCGCCGCGGTCGAAGCGCCGAGATACGAGCAGAAGCTCGACAAGTATGGCCGCGCCTACGCCACCGGCAAGCGCAAGAACGCCGTCGCCCGCGTGTGGATCAAGCCGGGCTCCGGCAAGATCACGGTCAACGGCCGCGACATCGAAGTCTATTTCGCCCGTCCGGTGCTGCGCATGATCCTGCAGCAGCCGCTCGGCGTCGCCAAGCGCGTCGACCAATATGACGTCATGGTGTCGGTCGCCGGCGGCGGACTCTCGGGCCAGGCCGGCGCGGTGCGCCACGGCCTCGCCAAGGCGCTGACCCATTACGAGCCCGAGCTGCGCTCGGCGCTCAAGAAGGAAGGCTTCCTCACCCGCGACTCCCGCGTGGTCGAGCGCAAGAAATACGGCAAGCGCAAGGCTCGCCGCAGCTTCCAGTTCTCGAAGCGCTAAAGCGACAGGCGCCGCGGCGCCTTCCCTCGAATCACCGATGCGACGAAGCCGGGCTCTGCCCGGCTTCAGTTTTTTGGCAAACCACCGAGGCGGCCTCGTCCTTCGAGACGCGAGCGTCGCTCGCTCCTCAGGATGAGGCCTAAGTGTTTGACGCAGATGAAGAAGCCCCTCATGCTGAGGAGCCTGCGCAGCAGGCGTCTCGAAGCACGTGGGGCGTCATCGCCCGCTGGGGATGACAAAGCCCGAACGCGAGCTGTACAACCGGATCGGGCCACGAGGCGGTTCAGCAGGCGCTCGACAGCCGTCGAGCGCGCGCAGAACCCCTAACCCTCGGGCGCTTCAAGCGCCGAGACGACGCCGCGGCAAGCTCTACCTCGGCGCACATTGAACGGGTAAAGTGCCAGCTCCCGGCATGCAGGCGGTCTGCCCGCGGTCAAATTGGAGTAACTGATGAACCCGTTGTTCGTCAGCGTTCTATCCTTCCTCGCTTTCATGGCCTCCTCGCTCGGCGGCCTGTGGCTCGCGCATAATCTGCCCGACACGCAGATGACAGACCGCAATCGGGACCTCATCAAGGAGGCTCGCCGCATGCTGGTGGCGCTCGCGTCGCTGACGCTCGGTCTGATCATCGCTTCCGCGACCACGTCGTTCGAGCAGCGCAGCAATGAGGTAGAGGACAGCGCGTCCAAGATCATCGCGCTCGATTCCACCCTTGCGAAATATGGCGCAGCCGCCAATGAGAGCAGGCAGATGCTGCGTGATCTGGTGAAACGCGGCGTCGAGCGGATCGACATCGCCGCGGCGGAAGGGTTCAATACGGAGAAGACGCGGAAGGGAATCGGCGTCAACAAACTCCAGTTGAAACTTTTGCAACTCTCGCCGCAAAACGAGCGTGAGACATGGCTTCGCTCGACGGCGCTCGGCCTGGCGAATGACCTCGGCGCGTATCGTTGGTTGAAATATTCCGGCTCGGATGGGCGGATACAATGGCCGTTTCTGGCCATTCTGATCTTCTGGCTTTGCGGCGTTTTCGTCAGCTATGGAGTCGTGGCGCCCTCCAACGCTACTGCGATCGGCACAATGACGGTGGTGGCGCTGTGCATGGCCATGGCTATCCTATTGACCCTCGACCTCGACACGCCCAATCGTGGCCTGATCAGAATGTCCGCGGCGCCCCTGAATATGGCGCTGGAACAGCTCGGCGCACTCGAGCCGGCAGCGGCGCCCGGCCGACCATGAATGACCTGCGGGGACAGAGCCTTGCGTTGCGCCATCGAAAAACCGTAAGAACTCCCTCGGTTACAATAAAATCAAAGACTGGCGGCGCATCGCCTTTTTCTCGGCGAGATGGGTCGCCGTCGCCTTCCAACTCAATCAATCTGTCCAGAGCTTGCCCCATGCGCCTTTCGATCGTCACGCTCGCCTTCTTCGCCATAGCCGCCCCGGCCCTCGCCGGCGATCCACAAATCATCGGCGCCAAGGACGGCAAGGATGTCGTCACCGTCCGCGTGGGGGAGGCCTCGACCTCGAAACAGGCCCTGCCCTTCTTTCCTGGGATTTCGGGGAAAAACGCCGGCGCCAAGGGGCTGTCTTTGCTCAAGGTGGTCATTCCGCCGGGCGCCTCGGCGCAGGCGCATGTCCACAAGGGCTATGAGTCGGCGATCTATCTGCTGCAGGGGACTGTCGAAACCAAATATGGCGAGCATCTCGAAAAGAGCGTCGTGAATGTCGCCGGCGATTTCATCTACATCCCCGCCGACGTGCCGCATCAGCCGACCAATCTCAGCAAGACCGAGCCGGCCATCGCCATCGTGGCGCGCAATGACGGCGAGGAGCAGGAACATGTGATCCTGCTGCCGAAGAAGTAGAGAAACGATAAGCCCGCATTTCGCTGCGCAAGCAGCGATCCGACGAGCGAGCTGTTTTGGAAAATCGGGATTCAGTTTGCCAGCGCGAGCGTTTCAAGCCGCGAGTGGGATCAAACTGCCAAGTCCTGACCAGAGACGATGATATTCTGCCGTCATGTCTCGCACGCATCGATTATTCGAACTCTTACAGATGCTGCGCCGCCGCCGCGGACCCGTGAGCGGGGCGGAGCTCGCGCGTGAGGCGGGCGTCTCTCTGCGAACGCTCTATCGCGACATCGCCGCCTTGCAGGCGCTAGGGGCTGAAATCGAAGGCGAGCCAGGCGTCGGATATGTGCTTCGGCCCGGTTTCCTTCTGCCCCCGCTCATGTTCTCACGTGAAGAGATCGAAGCGCTGGCGCTTGGCGCAAAATGGGTGGCGCGACGCACCGACGATTCGCTTTCCGACGCGGCGCGCAACGCCATAGCTAAAATCTCGGCCGTTCTGCCTGGAGACCTAAAAGCCCGATTGGACGACGACGCGCTTATCGTCGGCTCAGGAAGGGAACGACCGCAGCATGTCGAATTAGCGGCGCTACGGCGGGCGTTACGCGAAGAGCGCAAACTCGCCCTGTCCTATCGCGACGAGAAAGGTCTGCGTACCGAGCGCGTCGTGTGGCCAGTGGCGCTCGGCTTTTTCGAGTCCGCCCGCGTTCTCGCCGGCTGGTGCGAGTTGCGGGAAGCATTCCGTCATTTCCGCTCCGACCGGATCGAATCCGCGCGGATTTTAGAGGAACGCCCACCGCGACGGCGTCAAACGCTGTTGAAGGAGTGGCGGCAAAATATGCTGACAGAAGCTGACAGTGTGCTTGCTTATGGTCGCCGCGTCTCAGCACAGGCGAAGGGATCAGCCATGACGAAGGAGCTTGTTTTCTACACCCATCCGCAATCGCGCGGCATGGTCGTTCATTGGGTGTTGGAGGAGATCGGCGCGCCTTATTCGATCGACGTGAAGGAATACGGAACAACGATGAAGGCGCCGGAGTATCTGGCCATCAATCCGATGGGCAAAGTCCCGGCTATCCGGCACGGGGATACGGTGGTGACGGAAACCGCCGCAATCTGCGCCTATCTCGCCGACGCCTTCCCACAAGCCAGGCTCGCGCCGGCGCCTGAGGCGCGCGGCGACTACTATCGCTGGCTGTTTTTCGCGGCCGGCTGCGTGGAGCCGGCGATGAGCAATCACGCTGCCGGCTGGGATCCAGCGCCGGACATGCGGGCGCGCTTTGGCTATGGCTCTTACGACGCCGTGATCGAAACGCTGGCAAAGGCTTTGGCGGGTCGTCGTTATATCGCCGGCGACGCTTTCACCGCCGCGGACGCTTACGTTGGTTCGATGATCGGCTTTGGAATGCGCGTTGGCGTGATCGACAAGCGTCCGGAGTTCGAGGCTTATTGGAGCGGCTTGGAAAATCGCCCAGCACGGCGGCGCGCCGCCGCGCAGGCGGAAAAGCTTGCGTCCAAGCAGGCGTGGGAGCCCGCATGAGCGCGCGTTGATCTCCTTTCAACGATAAGGCTGTGCAGCGACTTCATAGGTATAATACGAGGTCCGCTGTTAGGCGCCATTCCCGACGCTCGCGCAGTTTCGACGCACAGGAAATCACCGCCGTCATTGCGAGGAGGCGGAGCCGACGAAGCAACCCAGGGCCGCATCGCTGCCCTGGATTGCTTCGCTTCGCTCGCAATGACGGGTTCTGGGCAAAACCAGCGCTTTTGCGGCGCTGGATTCCAGATCGGGCCTTCGGCCCGTCGGGAATGACAAGCGCCCGACGCGAGCTATTCAAACCGAGATGGAATAAAAAGAAGCAGATCCAGTAAAAGCGCCCGGCGAGAAAATAGGCTCGAGCCTGCGGCGCCAGCGGCCCGGAAGCCTGCGCGGATGGCCGGGAAGACAGCCGGCTTCGTGTACATTTCCAGAGGCCGCCGCGCGACCGTGATTCTGTGCATTCGTAATGCTTTAGCAGCAAATCTTGCGATTGTTTAAACCAAAGGTCACGGTCGCAATACGGATTGTTACTTAGTAATGCTTTAAAACGAATAGCAAAGCCACAGGCTATCTGTATCAAATATGCCACATCAATACAATAACTGACCGAGTCCCTCACCTGGAAACACCATTCAAACCAATTCTGGGCTAAGAAACGGATGCATGAGTGTTCGGCCCCCAAGCGGACCGCCTCCTCAAATTCAGAGAAAGGGCAATAAAATGAAAAGAATATTCTTAATTGCGACGGCCTCACTCCTCGCGCTCGGGTCGGCGCTGGCCGCGGATCTTCCCTCCCGCAAGGAAGCCCCCGTTTATGTCCCGCCGCCGCCCCCGCCGCCGTTGTGGACGGGTTTCTACGCCGGTTTGAACCTAGGCGGCGGTTGGCAGGACCACACCTCCTCCAATGTCTGGGGCTGGGGCTGGAATAATGGCGGCAACAACACCGGCGGCGTCGTCGGCGGCGGCCAGATTGGCTATAATTATCAGTTCGGCCAGAGCTTCCTCGTCGGCATCGAGACCGACTTCCAGGGCACGAGCATCGGCTCGGGCGGCAACAACAACAACCCCTGGCTTTGGGGCGGCTTCGGTCCCTGGGGCGGCTGGGGCGGCCTCAACGCTACGGCCCGCATCAACTGGTTCGGCACGGTTCGCGGCCGTCTGGGCTGGCTCTTTACGCCCACCCTGCTGGTCTATGGCACGGGCGGCTTCGCTTACGGCGACGTGCAGCGTAACTTCTGGTGGAACCAGAACAGCGTCGTGCAGACCGGCTGGACCGCCGGCGGCGGCGTCGAGTGGCTGTTCCTGCCGAACTGGTCTGCCAAGGCCGAATATCTCTACACGGATATCAGCGGCAACAACCAGAACCAGTTCTTCAACCCCGGCTTCGGGCTGAACAACGTCAACAACCACACCCGCTTCCACACGGTTCGCGCGGGCGTGAACTATCACTTCAACCTGTTCGGCGGGTCGGCTCCGGTCCTCGCGAAATACTGATACGGCTTTCCGGCCGACAAGAACCCGACCTCCCGGCCGGGTTCTCTTCAACGCAACCCTCGGCTTTCGCGCAAGCGAAGCTGGGGGTTTTGTCGTAATGGGGATTGCGCCCCAAAGTCTTCGTGCAGCCGGCTCAAAACACCCCGGCGTCCAATCCCGCCGCGGCCAGCGCGCCCAACTCCCGACATTGCTCGACAAAATCCTCGCGCCAGTCGCCGCGGCAGATCAGCGGCGGCTGGATCGCCCGCCATCGCAGCCCCGTGACGATCGTCTCGACGCCCCGCCGCGCGCCCGTCCCGTCGCTGCCAGCGCGGATGCACAAGGCGTAGGGAAGCCCTTGCGAATGGTCGAGGCACGGATAGTAGCAGCGGTCGAAGAAATCCTTGAGGGCGCCGCTCATGTAACCCAGATTCTCAGGCGTCAGGAGAACGACCGCCTGGGCCGCCAGCACGTCTTCGGGTTGCGCCTCGAAGGGGCTTAGAAGGCGCGTCTCGACGTTCTCGATCTCGGGTGCGCTCGCGCCTTCGACAATCGCGTCCCGCATGCGCTGCAGATTGGCGGAAGGCGCATGCGCGATGAGAAGGAGCTGCTTCTTCACCTGAACACACTCTATGTTGACAAGGCGTCACGCAGCCATCATCCAAGCCGCGCATAAACGCGCGCTTTCCGCGAGACGAAACGGCCAATGACCACCAAAATCTTCATCGATGGCGACGCCGGCACGACGGGCCTCGAAATCCGCGAGCGGCTCGCCGGCCGCGCCGACATCGAAATCGTCGCGATTCCGGCCGAAAAACGCAAGGATGTCGAGGCCAAGCGCGCCATCCTCGCCGCCGTCGAGATCGCCATTCTCTGCCTGCCCGACGACGCCGCCAAGGAGACCGTCGCGCTCTGCGACGCGCTCGGCGACAAGGCCCCGCGCCTGCTCGACGCCTCGACCGCGCATCGCGTCGCGCCCGGCTGGGTCTATGGCTTTCCAGAGCTCTGCGCCGGCCAGCCGGAGGCGATCGCCAAAGCGGCGCGCGTCGCCAATGTCGGCTGCTACGCCACTGGCTCCATCGCACTGCTGCGCCCGCTCGTCGACGCCGGCCTCATTCAGCCCGACCAGCAACTCACGATCAACGCGGTCTCCGGCTATTCGGGCGGCGGACGGCAGATGATCGAGTCTTACAAGAAGGGCGAGGCTCCGGCCTTCGAGCTTTACGGGCTTTCTCTCGAGCACAAGCATCTGCCCGAGATCATGGCCTATGCGAAGCTCTCCGTGCGCCCGCTGTTCGTGCCGTCGGTCGGCAATTTCCGCCAGGGCATGCTGGTGTCGATCCCGCTCGCGCTCGACGCTTTGCCGGGCAAGCCCGAGGCGGCGGATGTCGAGGCCGCCTATCGGCGCCATTACGAGGGCGCGCCGCATGTGCGCGTCGTGCCGGCGCCGGCGGCCGGCCGCCTCGACGCGCTCGCGCTCAACGGCACGGATGACATGGAGGTTTTCGTCTTCGCCAATGAGCCGCGGCGCCACGCCGTGCTGGTTGCGCGTCTCGACAATCTCGGCAAGGGCGCGTCAGGCGCGGCGGTGCAGAATCTCGATCTGATGATCGGCGGCGGCAAGCGGGCCTGAAGGCCCGCGGTCCATGGCGGCGTCCGGACCGCGCGCCTTCAGGCGCGCACGGGCATCACTCCCTAACGCACGGATGACATGGAGGTTTTCGTCTTCGCCAATGAGCCGCGGCGCCACGCCGTGCTGGTTGCGCGTTTCGACAATCTCGGCAAGCGCGCGTCAGGCGCGGCGGTGCAGAGTCTCGATCTGATGGATCGGCGGCGGCAAGCGGGCCTGAAGGCCCGCGGTCCATAGCGGCGTCGGACCGCGCGCCTTCGGGCGCGCATCGAACTCACTCGGTATAGGCCGTCACGCCCGCCGGCAGCTTCTGCGCCACATCCTCGTAGCGGCTGGTGCGCGTGCCCATCATGGTCTCGAAGGCCTCATGCACCTCGCTCACCGATTTGGCTTTGAGCTTGCGGCCCTGCTGTGCGTAGAAGATCGGCCTGTTGGCGCGGGCGGGCTTGGGCAGCAAAGCGGCGGCCGACATCGTCGGCTTCTCGATCAGCGCCTGCATGAAGCGTTCGGTGTCCTCCGGCCCGAGGAAGTGGATGAGATAGGTCTCGCCCGGGGTGAGCTGGCGACCGATCTTCTCGGCGATCTTGGAGCCGTCCTTCTTCAGCATCTGCGCCGCCAGCGCCGCCGAGAGATAGGGATCGTTGCGCAGGCCGAGGATTTTGGCGCGTTGCTGCGGCGCGACGCGCCCGATGGCGTCTGCGCCGTCGGCGATGGCGTTCGCCTCTTCCTCGCGGCCGTAGAGATGCCCGAAATTCTTGACCGCCTGGAGCCAGGTCTTCTCGACGAATTGAAAGAGCCCGCTCGCCGAGGAGGTGCGCGCCTTGGCGGTGGTCGAGAAGGCGGATTCCTTGTCGGCGATCGCCATGAGCAGCGCCGGGTCCATCTCGGTCTGGTTCGCGGCCTTCACGACGCGCTCGACGATCGACTTGTGCACCTTCACCGAACCGAAGCGCATCACGCCGGGCGCGTCGGAGGCGGTCTCGCCCTCCGCGCCGAGGCGATGCGCCCAGGTCAGCGCCGCCTGCTCGAGCGAGAAGTCGCTATCGAGCGCGGCCTCGTCGTCACCCCGCGTCAATTGCATGAAAGGCGTCGGGGGCGCATGCGGCTTCGCGGCGCGGGCGACGCGCTCATAGCGGGGCGCCGCCACGCGCTTGGCCGAGAAGCTCAGCGCCGCAAGCGTCGAAAGGACGACGCCGACACAAGCCGTGCGAAGAATGATCGGGAAAGCGCGGCCTTCAAGGATCGACGCCCAGCGGTCGCCCAAACTCATGCCGGGCGCGGACCCCAATGCGGGCTGCGAATACTCCGTCATTCTTCTCGTCGACTCCCTGCGCCGCAACAGCGGCCTTAACAAGAAGTTACGCAGAAGGAACGGCGAAAGAGCGACGGCGCGCGCCACCCCCGCGCCATATTCGGCGCGGCGGCGTGCTGGAGAAAATTCAGCAAAAACCCGTGTGTTCCGGACGCTTTAGGTGCGACAACGCGCGTGCGGCCTTATTTGCGCCATCAAACCAGCAGGCGCTTCCTTGTTAGAATGGCACCTTCGAGAGCAACGCCTGAATCAGGTGATAATCCGGGCCGGCGACAGGGGTCGTGCGCGCCAGGAAATCGACGGGCTTGCCGTCTTCCATCCCATAGTCCGCAATTCGGGTCACTTTCCTCGATTTGTCGAAATAGACAGCGAGCACATGCTGATCCGTGATGTTTTGCGGCATGAAGGCCATGGAGCGCTCGAGTCGCTGGCTGACGTAATACCAGGCGTCGCCGCCGATCGTGGACGTCGTGGAAGGCGTGCCGAGCAGTTGCATGACCTGCGGCGCCGCCATGCCCGGCTTCACCTGCATGGCCTTGCGCGAGTCGATCACCGCGCCGCGATTGATGACGCCGTCATAGCCCAGGCAGCCGGAGAGCGAGGCCGCGACGCCGAAGGCCGCCAACATTCTCACGGCCGACGAACCGAAACAGCCCCTCGAAAAACCGCGCAAGCCCAGCCCCGCCATATCGATCTCCAAGCTACTTTCCCGCCGGCGACGCGACGCGCGCCGGTATCCTGCATCGCAATTCGGCTTGCCTAGCCTTCGATTGGCGCGAAAGCAAGACGATCGTGGCCGGATAGATCAGAGAACTGGCGCCAATGAGGCGGCCAACGTATCTAAAAGCCATGAATGCGCCTGAAGGAGAGAAGAGAGGGCAAAATGATTGACGAACATAATATGGCCCTCGGCGAGAAGCCGCCATTCTCGCGCCCGCTGACCCTGACCGAAGTTCCGCCGGAAGGTCTCGAGATAAAAATCGCCGCCACGGACGCCGAGCGCGCGGCGCTGGCGCAGATGAACGGCCTGCCCGCCGTTCTTTCGCTCGAAGCGGCGCTCCGCGCACGGCGCTGGCGCAGCGACGGGCTGGAGGTGACCGGCGAGCTGCGCGCTCATGTGCGCCAGACTTGCGTCGTCACGCTCGACGAATTCGACTCCGAGGTCGTCGAGCCCATCGAGCTGCGCTTCGCGCCGCCAAAGGAGGCCCCCAAGCCCCGCTCGCGCCGCCACGAGCCCGAGCCGGAGGCGATCGAACAGAACATGCTCGACGATGATCCGCCCGACCCGCTGCTCGGCGGCGCGGTCGATCTCGGGGCGGTGGTCTCGGAGTTCCTCACTTTGACGCTCGATCCCTATCCGCGTAAGCCCGGCGCCGAATTTATCGAGCCTGCTCCCGAGGCGGAGCAGGAAGGCGGCGTGGTCTCGCCTTTCGCGAAGTTGCGACCCGCGGGGAAGTAGTATGGCGCGGGCCTGAAGGCCCGCGGTCCTTTGCGGCGCCCGGACCGCGCGCCTTCAGGCGCGCATGAATCAGCCGTACGCCTGGCCCCGGTCAAGCAAGCGCCGCGACGTGGCACTTGCGCGGCCGCGCAGCAAATGGCAATCACCCGCGCAGAACGCGGAGCCATGGCGGAATCGTCGGTTCGGCCAGATGGCGTCGCCGGTCACAGTCTCGCGCCCGCGAGCTGATCATTCGCCTGCCGTCCGCGGGCGCGCCGGCGCATCGCCGGCATGCGAGGGAAACAGGAAGCAATGGCGGAGAAAGTTCGGATCGCGGTCGACGCGATGGGCGGCGATTTCGGCCCGTCGGTGACGATCCCCGGCTGCGCCCTCGCCCTCGAACGCATGCCCGGCAGCCATTTTCTGCTCTTTGGCGACGAGACGGCGATCCGCGCCGAGCTCGCGAACCATCCGCGCCTCGCAGAGCGCGCCGAAATCCGCCACTCGAGCGTCAATATCCGCATGGATGACAAGCCAAGCCAGGCTTTGCGCTATGGGCGGCGCGTCTCCTCGATGTGGATGGCGATCGAAGCGGTCAAGAAGGGCGAGGCCGACGCCGCAATCTCCGCCGGCAACACCGGCGCGCTGATGGCCATGTCGAAAATCTGTCTACGCACCATGGCCCGCGTCGACCGGCCGGCGCTCGCCTGCCTGTGGCCGACGCTGCGCGGCCAGTCCATCGTTCTCGACGTCGGCGCCTCGATCGGCGCCAACGCCAGCCACCTCGTCGATCTCGCCATCATGGGCTCGGCGATGGCGCGCATCATCCTCGGCCTGGAGCGGCCGACCGTCGGCCTGCTCAATGTCGGCACCGAGGAGATCAAGGGCGTCGAGGAGGTCAAGGCCGCCGCCGCCATCCTGCGCGAATCCGACCTTCCTGGCCTCGAATATGCGGGCTTCGTCGAGGGCGACGGCATCGGCATGGGCGCCGTCGACGTCGTCGTAACGGAAGGCTTCACGGGCAATATCACGCTCAAGACCGCCGAAGGCACGGCGAAGCAGATCGCGGCCTATCTCAAAGCCGCCATGAGCGGCTCGCTCTTCGCCAAAATCGGCTATCTCTTCGCCCGCGGCGCCTTCGCCGAGCTCAAGGGCAAGATGGACACGCGCGCCGTCAACGGCGGCGTGTTTCTCGGCCTCGAAGGCATCGTCATCAAGAGCCACGGCGGAACGGACTCTGTGGGCTTCGCCCGCGCGATCGAGATCGGCTACGAAATGGCCAAGAACGATCTCATGAACCGAATTCGCGACACGATCGCGCTCGCTCACCAATTCGAAAGCGGCGCCGCCGATCCGGCCAGCCCGTCGCAGGAAACCGCTCAGTGACGTCACATCCCCTGCTCCGCTCCGTCGTTCTCGGCGTGGGCTCCTATCTGCCCGCCAAGACGCTGACCAATGACGACCTCGCCAAGATCGTCGACACCAGCGACGAGTGGATTTTCCAGCGCACGGGCATCAAGGAACGCCACATCGCCGCCGAGGGTGAAACCACCTCGATGCTCGGCGAGAAGGCGGCGCGCGCGGCGCTCGCAAACGCCGGCCTCACCCCCGATGACATCGACCTGATCATCGTCGGCACCTCCACTCCCGACTGGACCTTCCCCTCGACCGCGACGCAAATTCAGGCGGCCCTCGGCGTCGCCCATGGCGTGGCCTTCGATCTTCAGGCGGTTTGCTCAGGCTTCGTTTTCGCGCTCTCGACCGCCGATAAATTCCTGCGCTCGGGCTCGCACAAGCGCGCCCTCGTCATCGGCGCGGAGACATTCTCTCGCATCCTCAACTGGGAAGACCGCACGACCTGCGTCCTCTTCGGCGACGGCGCCGGCGCGATGGTGCTGGAGGCCCGGCCCTCCAGCGGCGCCTTGAGCGAGCGCGGCGTGCTGACGACGCATTTGCGCTCCGACGGCCGGCATCGGACGAAGCTCTATGTCGACGGCGGTCCTTCCGCCACGCAGACGGTCGGCCATCTCCGCATGTCCGGTCAGGAAGTCTTCAAATTCGCCGTCGGCAAGGTGACCGACGTCGTCGTCGACGCTTTCGCCGCGACGGGCCTCTCGGCCGCGGAGCTCGATTGGTTCGTGCCGCATCAGGCCAACCGGCGGATCATCGACATGTCGGCGCAAAAGCTCGGCATCGCGCCGGAAAAGATCGTCGCCACCGTCCATCTGCACGGCAACACCTCGGCCGCCAGCATTCCCCTCGCCCTTTCGGTCGCGGCGGCGGATGGCCGCATCAAGCAGGGCGATCTCGTCATGCTGGAGGCGGTCGGCGGCGGATTCACCTGGGGATCGGCTTTGATCCGCTGGTAAGTCGGCGAAACGACAACGCAATTGTTTTCGGCCCCGAAATGCGCCCGATTCACGCTCGGGCGCTGCAACTTGCGCTTGATTTTTTGCAGCAATTCTGAATAATTCCGACAACGGATGAGCGAGCCGGGCTTCGGCGACGGCTAATGGTTCTTTGGCGGTATTTGCTGATTGCGCTCCGACCGATTGCAGTAAAAGCAACTATCCGCGCAAACTATCTCCGCCTCCAATATTTTTGCAACGAAGAATTACAAGGTTCCAAATGTCCCAGGAGCAAATCCTCTTGCCGAACGGCGATGGCGCTAGCGCTTTTGTCTACGGCGACCAATCGATCAGAACGACGACGCGCGCGGATCTCGCCGAGGCAGTTCATCAGCATACTGGTCTAGGCCGCAGTGAAGCCTCCAAATATGTCGAAATGGTGCTCGACGAGATTTTCGAAAGCATCGTCTCGCGGGAAGACGTCAAACTGTCGTCCTTCGGCGCTTTTCTCGTTCGCGCCAAGCGGGAGCGGCAGGGCCGCAATCCCAAGACGGGAGAGTCGGCGAAAATCACGGCGCGGCTGGTCGTGACCTTCAAGCCCTCCAACGTGCTGCGCGCGCGCATCAACAATGGTTTGGAGGAGCCGGCGGCCTTGCCCGGCAAGAATGGCCAAGCCCCGAAGCCGAATGGGAAAAGCCCCCCGAACGAGAGAACGGTCTGATACCATTTCCGGTTGAATAGCTCGCACGGGGACTTGTCATTCCCGGCGGGCTGAAAGCCCGACCGGGAATCCAGAGCCACAAAAGCGCTGGTTTGGCTCTGGATTCCCGGTCGCTCGCTGCGCGAGCGTCGGGAATGACAGCGAACCAATCAAGCGGATCTCGTATGACGCCTCGCGACGGCGAGGGCGCAAGCGCCTCTTGACAAGACTTCCCGGCGCATGCGCCAAGCGCCTATGGCCAAGTCCCGTTCTTTCTTCGTCTGCCAAAACTGCGGCGCCGTCGCCGCGCGCTGGCAGGGACGCTGCGAATCTTGCGGCGAATGGAACTCGATCGCCGAGGAAAGCGATCCGGGTCCGACGGCGCTGCGCGTAACGCGCGGGCGCGCGATCGAGCTCGAAGGGCTCGCCGGGTCGGATCGGCCGGCCGAGCGCATCGTCACCGGGATCGATGAATTCGACCGGGTGACGGGCGGCGGATTCGTGCCGGGCTCGGTCCTGCTGCTCGGGGGCGAGCCCGGCATCGGTAAATCGACCGTGCTCATCCAGGCCTGCGCGGCGCTCGCGCGGCGCGGGGAGCGGGTCATTTACATTTCCGGCGAAGAGGCCGTGGCGCAAGTGCGGCTGCGCGCGGCCCGCCTCAGCCTTGCCGACGCGCCGGTCGAACTCGCCTCGGCCACGCAGGTCGAGGATATTCTCGCCACCTGCGCGACGGGCAAACGCGCCGCGCTGATCGTCATCGATTCCATTCAGACCATGCACACGGAAGTCGCGCCCTCGGCTCCCGGCACGGTCACACAAGTGCGGGCGAGCGCGCAGGCGCTGCTCCGCCACGCCAAGACCAGCGGCTCGACGATCATCCTTGTCGGCCACGTCACCAAGGACGGTCAGGTCGCCGGACCGCGCGTCGTCGAACATATGGTCGACGCAGTGCTGTCGTTCGAGGGCGATGCGGCGCATCACTTTCGCATGTTGCGGGCCTCGAAAAACCGTTTCGGCGCCACCGGCGAAATCGGCGTCTTCGAAATGACCGGGCTCGGGCTCGCCGAGGTGGCCAACCCCTCGGCGATCTTTCTTGCGGGGCGCGACGCCTCCGCGCCGGGCGCGGCGGTCTTCGCCGGCATGGAAGGCCAGCGCCCCATGCTGATCGAAATCCAGGCGCTCGTGGCGCCGACCTCGCTGGGCACGCCGCGGCGCGCCGTCGTGGGTTTCGACCAGAATCGCCTGTCGATGATTCTCGCCGTGCTGGAGGCGCATGGCGGTTTGAAGCTCGGGATGCACGACGTTTATCTCAATGTCGCGGGCGGCCTGCGCGCCGACGAGCCGGCGGGCGATCTCGCCGCCGCGGCGGCGCTCGTTTCCTCGCTGACGGGCGCCGTTCTCCCGGCCGATCAGGCGTTTTTTGGAGAAATCGGCCTTTCCGGCGCCATCAGGCCCGTCATCCACGCCGGGATGCGGCTACGCGAGGCCGCCAAGCTCGGCTTTCACCAGGCGGTGCTGGCGCAAAGCCAGCAGATCAATGACGACGAGCGGCGCGCCGGGCTGATCTTGCGGCCCTGCGCCGACGTCGCCCAGCTCGTTGCGGCGATTGCTCAAACTGCGCCCCGGGCACGTTAAGGCTGAAATTTAAGCTTTCTACTTCCCGCCGACGGCTGAGTTGCGCTAGAAGCAAGCCGTCGTACGTTCCCGCGGCCATCGACCCAGCCGCCTTCGATCAGCAGAGCGCGCTTGCGAAAGCGAATGGCGTATCGGGCGCGCAAAGCGCGCCGGCGAAGCGTTGGGATTTCCGAGCGTCAGGGCGAAACGAAGAGGACTTCGATGCCGTCGTACCTTGATCTGGCAGTTATTATTATCGTTCTGGTCTCCGGCATGCTCGCCTTGCTGCGCGGATTCACCCGCGAAGTGCTGGCGATCCTCTCATGGGTGGCGGCGGCCTTCGCGGCTTACTATCTGCACCCCATGGCGCTGCCCTATATAAAACCTTACCTCGCTAAGGACGAGCTCGCGCTCGCCGCGTCGGTCGCGGCCGTTTTCTTCGTGGCGCTGGTGCTGGTGTCGATTTTCACCGTGAAGCTTTCCGACGTGATTCTGGACTCCAAGATCGGCGCGCTCGACCGTTCGCTGGGCTTCGTCTTCGGAGCCGTCCGGGGCATGCTTCTCGCGGTGGTGGCCTTTCTGTTCTACGGCTGGCTGGTGCCCGACCCCAATCAGCCGGAATGGGTCCGCAGCGCCCGCGCCAAGCCGCTGCTCCAGGCGGGCGGCGAGAAGCTGCGCGAATGGCTTCCCGACGACATGGACAGCATCGTCGCCAAGATCAAAGCCAAGAAGGGCGGCGCGCCTGTCGAAGAGACCCCGCCCGCCGAATCCGAGCTCGAGAAGGCGCTGCCGCCGAGCGAGAAGCAGTAAGAGGGATGACGCGCAAAGGGCCGAAAAACTTGCCGGCGTTCGCGCCGATTGGCAAAGATGATGCTAGAGCGCAGCACCGCGCTTCGATAGGGGAGACAGCGCAATGACAGACAGCCAATCCATTGCCGGCCCGATCGAAACCACCGACGATCTCGACGGCGATCGTCTGCGCGAATATTGCGGCGTTTTCGGCGTCTTCGATTTCGAGGACGCCGCCGCCATCACCGCTCTCGGCCTTCACGCGCTCCAGCATCGCGGCCAGGAAGCCGCCGGCATTGTCACCTATGACGCGGGCGGCCGTTTCCACGCCGAGCGGCGCCTCGGGCTTGTCGGCGATCACTTCTCCAAGGAAAGCACGATCAAGCGCCTCCCCGGCTCCGCCGCGATCGGTCATGTCCGTTATGCGACGACCGGCGAAACCATTTTACGCAATGTTCAGCCGCTTTTCGCCGAGCTCAACACCGGCGGCTTCGCCGTGGCGCATAACGGCAATCTCACCAATGCGCAGGCGCTGCGCCGCGACCTCATCAAGGAAGGCTCGATCTTTCAGTCGACCTCCGACACGGAAGTCATCCTTCACCTTGTAGCGCGAAGCCGCAAGCCGCAGCTTATCGACCGCTTCATCGAGGCCCTGCGCGCCATCGAAGGCGCCTATTCGCTCGTCGCCCTGACAAACAAGAAGCTTATCGGCGCGCGCGATCCGCTCGGCATCCGCCCGCTGGTGATCGGCGAGCTGGACGGCAAATATATCCTGGCCTCGGAAACCTGCGCGCTTGACATTATCGGCGCGCGCTTCGTGCGCGACGTCAAGAACGGCGAGATCGTCATCATCTCGGAGTCGGGGATCGAGAGCATCGAACCCTTCCCCGCCCGGGCGGCGCGGCCCTGTATCTTCGAATTCATTTACTTCGCTCGGCCGGACTCTCTGGTTCAGGGTCGCCCCGTCTATGAGGTCCGCAAGGCCATGGGCCGCGAATTGGCGCGCGAGCAGAACATCGCGGCCGATGTCGTGGTGCCGGTGCCGGACTCGGGCGTTCCGGCGGCGATCGGTTATTCGCGCGAGTCGGGCATTCCTTTCGAGCTGGGCATCATCCGCAACCATTACGTCGGCCGCACCTTCATTCAGCCGACGCAATCGGTGCGCGAGGTCGGCGTGCGCATGAAGCACAGCGCCAATCGCTGCGTGGTCGAGGGCAAGCGCGTCATCCTCATCGACGACTCGATCGTGCGCGGCACGACCTCGGTGAAGATCGTGCAGATGATGCGCGACGCGGGCGCCACCGAGGTGCATTTCCTCATCTCCTCGCCGCCCATCACCCATCCGGACTATTACGGCATCGACACGCCGCAGAAGGAAAAGCTCCTCGCCGCGACGCATTCGCTGGAGGAGATGCGCGCCTATATCGGCTGCGATTCGCTGTCTTTCCTTTCGGTCGACGGCATCTACCGCGCGATGGGCTTCGACGGCCGCGACAAGACGCATCCCCAATTTACCGACCATTGCTTCACGGGCGACTATCCGACGTCGCTGACGGACCTCGTGGAGGAGAACCGCGCGCAGCTCTCGCTGCTGGCGGAGGCGAGCTGAGGCCTTTTTATCGACAGAGGCAAACTCATGGCCGCACCCGCAAAAAAGCCGATGACGGCGGCCGAATTTCTCCAATGGGCGCAGGAGACGGAGCGCAAGCGCTGCGAGCTGGTCCGCGGCGAGATCATCGCTATGGCGCCGGAGCGCGCGGAGCACAGCCGGATCAAGGCGCGGATCTGGCGCGCGCTCGCCGACGCCGTCGAACGCACAGGCGCAAACTGCGAGGCTTTTATCGATAGCCTCGGCGTGGCGGTCGACGATTACACTGTCTATGAGCCCGACGCCCTGGTGAACTGCGGCGACGCCGTCGCGCCCGATTCACTTCTCGCAACTTCGCCGATTGTCGTTGTCGAGGTGATCTCGCCTTCCTCGCGAAGTCTCGACACCAACGCAAAGCTTTCGGACTATTTTCGCGTGCCGACCATTGCGCATTATTTGGTGGTCGACTCCAAACGGCGTCTCGTCCTGCATTATTCCCGCGACGGCGATCGGATCGCCGTCGCCTTCGTCAAGGAAGGCGCGATCGCGCTGATCCCACCCGGTCTCTCCATCGAGATCGCCGACATGTTCCCCTAACCGGATTATCAGTTGGAAGCCTCCCCCATCATCGCTCTCGTCACCGGCGCCTCCCGCGGCGTCGGCCGCGCCATCTCTCTCGAACTCGCGCGCCAGGGCGCGCATATTGTGGCGCTTGCCCGCACGCAGGGCGCGCTGGAGGAGCTCGACGACGAAATTCGCGCGCTCGGCGGGCAAGCAACGCTTGTTCCCTGCGACGTCACCGATTTCGACGCGCTCGACCGTCTCGGCGCGGCGCTCTTCGAGCGCTGGGGCAAGCTCGACGTCTTCGTCGGCAACGCCGGCGTGCTCGGCCCCCTGTCGCCGCTCGCCCATGTGGACGTCAAGGATTGGAACCGCGTCGTGGCGGTGAATGTCACGGCCAATTGGCGGCTCATCCGTTCGCTTGATCCGCTGCTGCGGGCGTCTGGCGCCGGGCGGGTTCTTTTCGTCACCTCGGGCGCGGCGCACAAGGCGAAGCCCTTCTGGGGCCCCTACGCCATCTCCAAAGCCGCGCTCGACGCCATGGCGCGCACTTATGCGGCGGAGGTCAAGGATGACGGCGTCACGGTGATGATCGCCAATCCGGGCCCGTTACGCACCCGCATGCGCGCCCAGGCCATGCCGGGCGAAGACCCCATGACGCTGCCGGCGCCTGAGGATTTTGCGAAAAAATGCCTCCCGCTGTTGGCGCCCGAGTGGCGCGAGACCGGGAGGCTCTATGACTTTCCCACCGACCGGCTGATGGACTTCCGCCCGCCGGCGTGAAAAGCGCGGGGTCGCCCCCGCGCTTCGCCATCAATGATGGTGGTGATGATGATGGTGGTGGTGATGGTGATGACCGTGGTGGTGCCTATGGAACACGGGCGCCGGCGCCGCGACATAGGCGAGCGTGAGGCTCTCGACGCCCGCGTTCCAGCCAAGACCCGCGCCCGCTTCGATCTGGAAGGGCTGCAGCGAGAAGGTGTTGTCCGAGCCGCCGACGAGGACCGCGCCGCCGCCGCCGACGCCGATCTTGGCCGAAACGCCCGGGCCGACATAGTTGCCGGCCAGCGCGCCGGGGCCGACCTTGCCGGTGGCCGCGATCACGCCCCAGGCGAGCTCGCCCTGGCCGTTGATGGTGATGTTCGGGCCGACCTTGGTCAGCGTGCCGACGTAATGGACCGGGAGGGCGCCTTCCTCGTCGTCGCTATAGGCGCAGTCGATCTGCTGGTTCTCGACGATGACGCTCAGATCGTTGCCGAGCAGCCTGCACTGAAGCGTGCCAACGCGGCCGTCGGCGAGAGCCGCTGCCGGAGCCAGAAGCGCCAAAATCGCGGCGCCGCCGAGCGCGTGGCTCAGTTTGAAACGGACAGACATAGAACTCCTCCTCTTTTTCTCTTCGAGCCGTTAAAGCTCTTACCGCGATCGCAAACTTCAGCAGAATGCTACGCATAAGGCGCAGTATATGACAACCGGCTGGATCGCTACAGTGGTAACGAGAACGGCGCCATTTCGAACGTGCGACGTCGCACGCAGCGACGATCGCGCCAGTAATCCCTTTGATTGCAGCCCCTTGCAAACGGCGATCGGGCGGGCGATCTTGAGGTAAGCCAACGCGGCCTGTTATGCGGCGCTTGGACGCGGCGGCGGAGACGGAGCGATGAGCGCGCAACCCCCTGTTTTGTATGAATCACAGCTTTCGAGCGCCGACATCGAGGCGTTGCGCGCGGCCGTCGCCGCACTGGAGCGCCAGAGCTTTGCCGGACGCGTCGCGCGCCTTGCCGGCCGGCGCATGGGGCTCGTCAGCCGTCCCCTGCCCCCGCAGCTTCAGGAAATGGCTGGATTGGCCGCGCAGAAGGCGCTGACGACCGCCTTGCGAGTGGCGCTGTCGAGCCTCGAAGGCGCGCCGCCAGGCGACACCACGCGGTTTCACCGCCGCCTCGCTGCGCTCACAGGCGGCGTCGGCGGCGCGGTCGGCCTGGCGAGCCTCCCTGTGGAGCTGCCTCTCTCGACCACCATCATGCTGCGCTCGATCGCCGACATCGCGCGTAGTCACGGCGAAAATCTGCGCAACCCTGAGACGGGGCTCGCCTGTCTCGAGGTCTTCGCGCTGGGCGGCCATGCCGGCGACAATATGCTCGAAGGCGGTTATCTCGCCGTCCGCGGCCTGCTCGCCAAGTCCGTCAGCGACGCGGCGCGATATGTGGCGACGCGCGGGGTCTCGCAGGAGGCCGGGCCGGCGCTGGTGCGGCTGGTCGGACAGCTCTCGGCGCGCTTCGGCGTCGTCGTCTCGCAGAAAGTCGCCGCCCAGGCGGTGCCGATCATCGGCGCGGTCAGCGGCGCAGCGATCAATCTGGCCTTCACCGAGCATTTCCAGACGCTGGCGCGCGGCCATTTTGCGGTGCGCCGCCTGGAGCGCATCTATAATCCGGCGCTGGTGCGCGCCCAATATGCCCGCATCGCCCGCGAAGAAGGCTATTGGGACGCGCCGCTCAACGCCTAGGACACGGTCTCCCGAACCGCCATCTTGTCCGCCATCCTTTGCCCGTGCGTCGCCGTCACCCTGTCGACCAGCGCGCGCAAGGCGCGACGCGCATCCTCCGTCCGCGCCTCCGTCAATCGCGAGAAGCCATATGCAAAGGCCACGGCGAGCCCAGTCAGGCAGGCAAAGGAAAGGATTTGCAGCGACCCCGGGCAGTCGTGGGGCATCCATTCCTCGCCAGCGAAACCACGGATTGCGCCAGCGCCCAGGAAGACGACGGGATTGTGAACCGCATAGAGGGAATAGGAAAAATCCGCGAGCTTGCGATTGATCTCCGCCGCGCGGCCCTCCTGGAATGGAGATCGGTCGAAACGCAGGGCGACGATCACATTGGCGAAGAGGAAGGCGTTGAGCACATCGACGAATTGTTGAAGCTGAGGGACCGCCTCCAACGCCGGGCCCCTCACCGTCAGACGCGTAACCACGACCGATACGATGAGAATCGCCAGCGCCAGCTTGTAGTTCCCAATGAGCGGACGTGTCGCGACGCGGGCGACGGCGCCCATGACCCAGATCAGGAAATAGAAAGCGAACAGCGTCTGGGGCGCGCAAAGCGCCGCAAATAGGGCGACCCCCGCCGTGAAAGCCGCGGCTTTCGCCCGCCAGCTCAGCCCGCGATGCAGGGGCAAAAGCAGCAGCGGGAAAACAATATAGCTCCAAAATTCGCAGGCCAGCGACCACAAAGGGGCGCTCGTGCCATAAAAGGGCGAATAGATCTCCTGCAAGTTCAAGAGATTAGGAGGAATCAGGTTCAGGCCGAAATGCCCATCGAAGAGCTTGTTCTCGTAGAAAGACTTGCGGAACAGCGCGCGGCCGAGCGTGTCGAAAGTGAAGGTTACCAATAAAGCCGGGATCAAGACGACGTAAATGCGCGTCACACGATTGATGAGATAGCTTTTCAAAAAGGATTTCTCTTGCAAGATCGCGGTCAAAGCGTTGCCGCCAACGAGAAAACCCGAAATGACAAAAAAGCCGATGACCGCAAAATGCGCGAACTGAAAGTGGCTGACAAACCACCAAATGTAATTGGTCGCGCTCTGAGGCGTAATCATCATACCGCTAAAACGATTGAAGAGCGGCGTTTCGTGCCCGATCAAGACGACAAAGGCGAAGAGCCAGCGGCCGCCGTCGAGAAAATTCGAAAGTCGGGGCTCCAGTCTCAAATTATTTTTCTCCTCTTATAGCTAAGCTCTCCTTTCATTTTTACACACTCGCCGACCGAGGCGGAAGTCTCTGCTTGTGCCTATTTGCCGCCCACCCACAGGACCCGTCTTGCGCGTATGCGCCCCAGACCCTATCACCCTGCCCTATGGCCGACGCATTCTCCCCCAAATCCGACTTTCTGCGCGTTCTTCTGGAGCGCGGCTTCGTGCATCAGTGCTCCGACTTCGAGGGGCTGGACGAGAAGGCGGCTGCCGGCGGACTGGCGGCCTATATCGGTTTCGACTGCACGGCCTCTTCGCTTCATGTCGGCTCGCTTCTGCCGATCATGCTGCTCGCCTGGTTTCAGCGCACCGGCGGCAAGCCCTTGCCGCTCATGGGCGGCGGCACCACGCGCGTCGGCGATCCTTCGGGCAAGGATGAAAGCCGCAAGCTTTTGACGATCGAGCAGATCGACGCCAACAAGGCGTCGATCAGGCGCGTTTTCGAGCGCTTCCTGACCTTCGGCGACGGGCCGACCGACGCCTCGATGCTCGATAACGCCGACTGGCTCGCCGGGCTCAATTACATCGACTTCCTGCGCGACGTCGGCCGGCATTTCTCCGTCAATCGCATGCTCACGATGGATTCGGTGAAGCTGCGGCTGGAGCGCGAGCACGAGCTCTCCTTCATCGAATTCAACTACATGTGCTTGCAGGCCTATGATTTCGTCGAGATCAACCGCCGCTATGGCGCGCTGCTGCAGATGGGCGGCTCCGACCAATGGGGCAATATCGTCACCGGCCTCGATCTCGGGCGCCGCATGGGAACGCCGCAGCTTTACGCGCTGACCTCGCCGCTGCTGACGACGGCTTCCGGCGCCAAAATGGGCAAGACGGCGGCGGGCGCCGTGTGGCTCAATGCCGACATGCTGTCGCCCTACGATTACTGGCAGTTTTGGCGCAACACCGAGGACGCCGACGTCGCGCGCTTCCTGAAGCTCTTCACTTTCCTGCCCATGGAGGAAGTCGCCCGGCTGGCGGCGCTCGGCGGGGCTGAGATCAACGAGGCCAAGAAAACCCTCGCCACAGAGGCGACCGCGCTGGTTCACGGCGGCGAGGCCGCCGACCAAGCGGCGGAAACGGCGCGCGCGACCTTTGAAGAGGGCGCGCTGGCTTTGTCGCTCCCGAAGGTTCCCGTCTCGGCTGAGGAGATCGCCGCCGGGCTCGGCGTGCTCTCCGCCTTCGTAAAGGCCGGCCTCGTCGCTTCGACCGGCGAAGCGCGGCGGCAGATCAAGGGCGGCGGCCTGCGTTTGAATGACGCCGTCGTGACCGACGAACGCGCGACGCTCTCGCAGAAGGACTTCGAGAAGGACGGCGTAGCGAAACTTTCGCTCGGCAAGAAGAAGCACGTGCTGCTGACCCGCGACTAAGTAAATTTGCGCGAATAGCTCGCATTGACGCTTGTCATTCCCGAGGGGCCGAAGGCCCGATCGGGATTCCAGAGCCAGAAAGCGCGCGTTTTACTCTGGATTCCCGATTGCTCGCTCATGCGAGCGTCGGGAATGGCGCCGCGAATCCCGTGTAAAACGGCTGCGGGCATGACTTTCGCCATTATCCAACGGCAGAGCTGCCGCTAACTCTCTCCCGCGACGGGAATCCGATTCGGGAGTTATCTAATGAAAAAGTGGATTTATGTTCTGGGCGTTGCCGCCGTCGTCGCCGCGCCGGAAGCAATGGCCCGCGCGGTCCGCGCCCCTGCGCCCGCCCCCGAGGCCCCGCCAAGCCTCGCCCCCTCCCCGCTTCTCGCGCTTCCGCAACCCAATTTCGACGTTCTGGGCGGCCCTGTCCAATATAAAGCCGGCGTCACCTTCATGTCGGAGAATATCTGGCGCGGCATTTCGATCACCAACCACCGCCCCGGCGCGATGGCCTATGGCGAGATCGGCAAGGGCTGGTTCTATCTTGGCGGCGATGTGCTGAACGTCACGCTGCCGACGTCGCCGGCCGCGCAGCTCGACATTTATGGCGGCGTGCGCCCGAACTTGGGGCCGCTGACGCTCGATTTCGGCGCCGTCTATCACGGCCGCCCGGGCAATCAGCAGCAATATTTCCTCGGCGGCCTGTCGCCGGTCCTCACGTACTTGACGCCGGGCGGCATGCCGACGACGCCCTTCGACCAGAGCTTCGTGGAAATTTATGCCAAGCCGAGCTGGGCGCTCAACGACTATCTGACCATTGGCGCGGAGATCGGCTACAATCCGAGCTGGGCGAATTACAACGCCCATGCGCTCTATTCGGGCGGCAACGCCAAGCTCAGCCTGCCCGGCACGGGCGCCTCGATCTCGGGCGCCTTCGGCCATTATTTCCTTGGCATGGGCGACCCCACCTATGGGCCGAGCTATATTCAGCCGGGCGTCAAAGGCATCCAGGGCTTCAAGCTGTCGAGCTACAACACCTGGAACATCGGCGCCTCCTATAAGTGGAAGGCGATCACGCTGGACGTCCGCTATCACGACAATACGCTGACGCGCCGCGGCTGCTTCACTAACGTCGCCAATCCCGCCGGCAATTTCGCCGCCGCGGTCTGGGGCCAGGGCTATTCCGACTGGTGCGACTCGCGCGTGGTCGGCTCGATCAATGTGGAGCTGGATTCGACGATGTTCCAGTGACAAACCAGGGCTTGGTGGGCCTCCTCCTCCACACCATTTCCGTTTGAACAACTCGCATCGGCGCCTGTCATTCCCGGCGGGCCGAAGGCCCGACCGGGAATCCAGAGCCCAAAAAGCGCTGGTTTTGCTCTGGATTCCCGATCGCTCGCTGCGCGAGCGTCGGGAATGAGACTGAACCCCAGCAGGCGGATCTCATATGAGAGACTCGCAAAGCCTTTTGGATGTTCTCGGCTACCGCGTCTCCGGCATCCGCGCCGTTCCATCCAGCACGCCCATGATCTTGCGCATCAGGCCGGGCGCGATCGCCGACAGCGGATTGACGCTGACGACAGGCGCTGAAAGCGCCCCCGCCACGCGGTAGTTCAGCGCAAAAATCCCCTCATTCTGCCCGCCGGTGATGACCAGATTGAGCACCGGAATATTGGAGAGCAGGCTGTTCAGCGCATAGGCCGGCACATAAGAGCCGGAAAGGTCGAGCCGGTCGCGCGGGAAGTCGATGAAGCCGTCGAAGGTGAGGCCGATCTCGGGGCCGGACATCACCCCCTCGCGCACCGACAGGCGCCCGCCGCTCCATGTGAAATTGGATTGCAACCGGCCAACGCGCACAAGATCGGGATCGAAGCGCAGATTGCCGCGGTCGTCGGCGCGCGCCGTTCCACCCTGCGCCATGAGCTGACGCATCGTCGGCTCGCCTTTGACGAAGAAATCACGGATGCGGATGGCGCCGTCGGCGCGGTTCTGGCCGAGCGCGACATTGGCGTTCAGGACGCCGTTCTCCATCTTGCGGTAGAGATCGAGGAAGGCCAGGAAGGAGCCCGCGTCATTCGTTGAAATGTCGAGCTCCTGTGCGCCGTTTTGACCGCGCGTCATCGCGACGGCAAGGTCCTCGCGGCCAAAATTGCCCGTGAGCGCCACGGTGCGCGGGCGCCCGCCACGCGATTCATATTCGAAGACGACGCCCGAGAGAATTTGCTTCCCGTGGCCGGTGACGATCGGCAGTTTGACGTCGACGCTGACGTCGTCGCCGGCGTTCCGCTGGCTTCCGGAGGGCTTGTCGGCGCCGCCGCTCCCCGAGCGAATGAGCGAGGCGAGCATCGGCCGCGCGTCGAAATTCGCGCCGCGCACGACAATCTTCATCGCCTCCCCGCCGCGCGAGACATCGACTTTCATGTCGTCGCCGGTGGAGAGCCGCACCGGAGCGAGCCGGGCGCTGCGGAAGCCGCCTTCTTTGGCGAGTTCGATCACGCCCTGCGCCTGCATGGGGTTGGCGTCGAAGTTGAACTGATCGAGCGCGATGGACTCGCCGCGCTTCACCGCGAGAAAGGTGGCTTTGGCGGCCTTGCCGACCGGCTTCGCGACGCCGGGAATGGGATTGTCGAAGCTGGCGCGCGTCAGGTCGAGTTCGACATGGGCGTTGAGGTCGTCGGCGACAGGAAGCTGCGTTTTCACGATCGCCGAGACCGGCCCGCTCACCCCCGCGACGGCATAGCCCGCCCGCTGCCGCGCGGCCTCGTCGAAGGTCAGTGTCAATTGCGCCTGCGCCGGCCCCTTTTCGCCGAAGCCGCGCCTGAGTTCGAGCGTCGCCGGCGCGCCATAGAGCCGCCCCGTCCCATTGACGCGCAGGCCGCTGCGATCGGAGAGCACATGTAAGGCCGCGCCCTCGAGCCGCTCCTTGCCGATGAGTTTCTCGACGACGAGATTGGTCGTGTTCGCGTCGACGCCAAAGGTAGTGCGGTCCCCGCGCGCCGTGTCGCCGATTTCGAAATCGACCCTGACGCGGCCGTCGATCTGCCCTTTGAGCGTTGCGCCGTCGACGGGAACGGTCGCATGCGCCGCGACGATGGGCATGGAGAGAATATCGGCGGCGGCTTCGATGTTGCCCGCAACCTTGAGATCGAGCACGGCGGGGGTCGGCAGCAGCGCATTATCGGCGACGGAGAAACGCCCTTCGGAGAGAGTGAGGCGATGTCCCGGCGCGGTTTCCATCATGCCGGATGTCGCGTCGAAGGCGGAGGTCCGGCCGGTGACGCGGAGCTTCCCCGCGACGCCGGTCATCGGCGCCAAGCCTGGCAAGACGTCGATCAATGTACAATTCGCGACGTCGCCGACGATCTCGAGGGACTTCTCCGGCGGCGGACGCTCGTAGCGCATGGCGGTAATCGCGTCGTCGTCGAAGTCGCCGGTGGCATGCGCATGTTTCACCACGCCGACGGGAATGTGGTCGATAAACCACGCGCGCACGGGCGCCGCGACATGGGTCGGCCAAAGCCGCATGAGGGCGCGCGCCTCGACGTCGTCGACGTCGAGCGTATAGATCACGCGCGGCGCCCCGCGATAGGTCGCCGCAACGCTCGCGGATGCGTGCAAGTCCGGGCCGGAGACAGCCAAGCGGTCGAGCAGCAAGCGCCCCTGGCCGTGCATCAGGCGCGCCTGGAGCGCGGCCTCCTCTATAAGGACGCTTTTCTCCCCGGCGCGATCCGGCGCGATTTGAGAGGGCTTCACCAATTTGGCGTTGATCAGCCAGGCGTCGGCCCCCGGATCGGCGCCGGGAGGAAGCTCCGCCGGCGCCTCGGCCGATCCGGCAAGGGCCAGATCGAAACCGCCGGCCTTGAGTTCGAAAGGCGCGACGACGAGCTTGCGCTCGCGCCGACTCCAGCGGGCCTGGGCCGCGATGCGCTGGACCATGACCGGCTCATAGTCGGGCTCCTCTAAACGGAAGAAGCCCTTGCCGATCTCCAGGCCGCCGGTCGCTTCGAGCACGATGCCGTCGGGCGAGAGCGAGAAGCTCAGATCGACGCCGAGGGGCGAGTCCGTGTCGAAATGAAGATTGCGGGCGCCCGCCACCAAAGAGATTTCGTCGATCGTGATGTTGCGCAGCTTGGCCACGAGGGCGCGGTTGCGACCCGGCGCGCCTTTCGCCGCCGCCGTCACGCTCCAGCGCTGTGACGGTCCCGTCGCGGCCAGGCTGAACCGCATGCTGCCCTGAGCCTTTGCGAGGCTCAGCGAAACATCCTTGTATTGGATCGTGCGGTCGATGGTGCGGTCGTCGATGGTCAGCCGCCCATGCAGCACGCCGAGCTTGTCGAAGCCGCCGATCGGACTGTCCGGGCTTATCGCGAGATCCATCAGGGCGCGCAGGGCGCCGGCGGCGGATTTCAGCAGGGCCACGCGTTCGACCGGCGCCGGCGCGTCCGGATTTGGCTGGAGCGGTGAATCATTGGGGCTTTGCGGGACCGCAGGCGGCGGAGCGACCCTGGCCGTCGCCACGGGGTCTCCGCCCGCCGAAACCGCGATGGCGCCGTCCGCCTGGACGGAAAGACGCACGTCGAGGTCGAGCGCCTCCAAGCGGCGGGGCTGGAGACGGCCGAGCAAGATCGACGGCCAATCGAGGGAGAGCTCGGCGCGCGGCGCCGCGAGAATGGCCCGGTCGCCTGATTTTACAACGAGCCCGTTGACGGTCAGGGTCGGACCATGGTCCGAGTTGGCCAGGGAGACGCCCGCGAGCTGAAAGGCGAACTGCCCCGCGAAGCGTTCGTCCAGCGCGGCGACGATGCGCGGCGTGAGCCAGCCAAAGTCGATCGGCCCATGCGACAGCGCCAGGAAGAAGGCGCCGATGGCGAGACAAACGAGCGCCAATCCGCCGAGCCCGCAGGAGGCCCCGGTCCGAACCGCCCTCGGGACGCGCACGCGCCGGCGCCGTTTCGGCGGCCGCCGTGGGACGGCCGGCCGATCGCCGCTATGCTCGCGCCCTGTCTGGTCGCTCAAATACCCTCGCTTCGCCCTGTCATTCCGACGCGTCGAAAAATGGCGCGTCCCCTCGAGACGCGCACTTGCCCGACCGGCGCCGTCTCTGCATTGTCCAACCGGATTCTAAATGCGCTTGCGACGAAAGGAAGGCGCAATGGCGACGAAAGCGTCGACGACGAAACCTGCGGCGGCTAAATCCACAGAGAAAAAGCCGGCGGAGAAGGCCACAACCGCCAAAGCGACGGCTGCAAAGCCCGCCAAGGAGGCGCCGGCGCCGAAGACGGCCCCGGCTCCAGCGGCCTCTCTTATGCAACTGAAAGAAGGCGATTCGGCGCCCGTCTTCACGCTGCCCGGCGCTGGCGGCGAGACGCTGTCGCTGGCGGCGCTGTCGGGCAAGAAGATCGTTCTCTACTTCTACCCCAAGGACGACACCTCCGGCTGCACCAAGGAGGCGATCGAGTTCAACGCGCTGCGCGACAAATTCGCCAAGGCGGGCGCGGTTATTGTCGGAATGTCGCCAGATTCGGCCAAAAGCCACGACAAATTCCGCACCAAATATGAGCTCGCCTTCCCGCTCGCGGCCGACGAGACCAAGGAGACGCTCTCCGCCTATGGCGTCTGGGTCGAGAAGAGCATGTACGGCCGGAAATATATGGGCGTCGAACGCTCGACCTTCCTCATCGGCGCGGATGGCAAGATCGCGAAAATCTGGCGCAAGGTGAAAGTGCCGGGTCACGCCGAGGAGGTGTTGGCGGCGGCGCAGGGGCTGTAGCCCCCCTCGCAGATCGACGACCTAAGGGCCCCCTCCCCAACCCTCCCCCGCTTCGCGGGAGAGGGAGCAGATGGCAACCTTCATCGGAGATGTTGATCGTGAGCGTCCCCTCTCCCGCGAAGCGCAGGGCTGTCCGGGGAAATCATAGGGCCGCGAGCTGGAGCTGCAGACTAGAGAAGTCTCGGCCGGGCTTGGGCCTGATTGGCGGCTTGTCGATAAGCGCGATCGGCCGGCGGTCGAAGAGGAAGCGGCCGACGAGCTCGGCGAAACGCAGTGCCGCCATGTCGATCTTGTGGACGCAGGCGGCGATGCGCAGCAGGGTGAAGGCGATCATCGCGGCGAAGAGCTGCAGGCGCACGGCGTTTTCGGCCTCGCCGATGAAGCTCTTGATGTTGAGATGCTGCTTGATCCAACGGAACAGCAGCTCGATTGCCCAGCGGCCCTTGTAGAGCGCGGCGATTTCCGCGGCCGGGCGGCGCATGTCGTTGACGATGAGGACGATGCGGCCTTTGGCCTCGTCTCTTTCCACGGTGATGCGCCGCAGCGGCATGGGCAGCTTGGAATCGCCTTTGCTGGCCAGCGCCACCTCCTCGTCGGCGATCACGGCGAAGCCGTCGCCCCGCGCGCTTTCGGGGTCGAGCGGGCGGGCGGCGATCGCCCGGAAGCGGGCGTTCGCCTTCGGCCGGGTGACGAAGAAAGCGCCTTGCGCGGCGATCTCGGTCCACCAGCGATAGTCGCAATAGCCTTTGTCGAAGACATAAGCGGCGCCCGGCTCGATATCGGTTTTCTTGCCGATCTCTATGTCGTTCACATTGGCGGGCGTGACTTCCGCGCGAAGGGGCCGATTGGCGCGCGGGTCATGGACCACGTGCATTTTGAGGCCGTGAGTGCGGCCGTTGGAGCGGGCGTAATCGAGGAATTTGCTCAAAGGGATGGGCGTCGAATCGATGAGGCGGATCATGTCCGCGCCCTCCCGGCGCGTATGACGGTCGAGCGCGCCGGAGAGCATGGCGAAGAGATCGGCGAAGACGGCGACGGGCCGGCGGGCGTTGGCGTCGGAAAGGGTCGTGCGCGCGAGCCGCCGCGTCCCGAGGTGATAATGCGCGCGCGCGTCGGCGTTGAAGGCGGGAACGAGGGCGCGCAGGCTGGAGACCCCGGCAAGCTGGGCGTAGATGAGCGCGACGAGGTGATCCCAGCTCTTGAAGGATTTGTCGTAGGCGTCGCCGCCATGCCGCTCGACGATCTGCTTGAAGGCGCGCCGATCGACCGGCTTGAGCAGTTGGGCGAATACAGTAGAGTGCACGGGCATGTCCGGTCCTTTTTTCCAGTCTCGACAACCGGAAAATACCCGACAACCGTCGGGAAAACCGGGCATGCGCCCGCGACCTTTCGACTCATTCCCCGGACAGCCCTGCGCGAAGCGGGGGAGGGACAGGGAGGGGGTCAGCCGGAAACGACGCTTCCGGCTAAATCGTCAGTTATGCTCATGCTCCGCGCCCGCCGGCGCGGCGTCGGCCGGCGCGGCGCCGGTGGCCTTTTTGGCGATGATTTTCCCCATATCGTCCGCGCCCTTCTTCGCCGCGGCGAGGTCCGGCTTCACCGCCAGCGCAGCCTCATAGTCCGCCTTGGCGCGCTCGAAATCCTTTTTGGCGCGCCAGGCGTTGGCGCGGTCGAGGAGCGCGATGGCGTTCTTGGCGTCGGCTTTCACAGCCGCGTCGAAATCGGCGAGCGCCTTGTCGTATTCGGCCTTCGCGTAATAGCAGCCGCCGCGCCCGATCAGAGCGGCCACGAGCTTGGGATCGCGTTTCAGCGCCTCGGAATAATCAGCGATCGCGTGGTCGTGGTCGCCCTTGGCATGATAGTAATTGGCGCGCGCCGCGAGCGGGGCCGGGGATTTTTTGTCGAGCTTGAGCGCTTCTTCGATGTCGGCAAGCGCCTTATCCGCCTCCCCTTTCACGCGCCAGGCGGACGCGCGGGCCATGAAGGCGGCGGCGTTTTTCTTGTCCTTCGCGATGGCTTTGCCATAATCGGCGATGGCCGCGTCGAGGTCGCCCTTTGCGTGCTCCGCGGCGCCGCGCGCAAACAGGACGACGGCGGAAGCCTCGACCTCCAGCGCCTTGCCATAGTCTTCGATCGCATGGGCATAATCGCCCTTCGCCTGATAGGCGCCGGCGCGGTTCACATAGGCGGCAAGCTGATTTTTCTTCGGTTCCTTGGCGATCTCGGCGATGACCTGCGTGCAGCCCGCGATGCGCTCGTCGGGATTGGTCGACTTACAGAGCTTCCAGCCCGGATTTAGCGCGGGCGGAGCCGCAAACGCTTGGGAGCCTGTCAGAAGGCCGGCGGCAAGCGCGAAGGCCGCCGCGGCGCGCGCGGCGCTGAAAGAATAAGAAAACATGTCCCGGATTGGCTCCGTCGGTCTAGAGTGTGCTTAATCCTACCGCACTGGTGGCCTTCTGCAACCAGCAAATCTCGGCTGTTTGCGCTAATCGCGCGGGCCGCTAGGCTAGCGACGATTTCGAATCGAATTTTGCCGCCGGAGGAGTAATGATCGTTTCGACGACCAATGACATCGCAGGCTATCGCATCGTCCGGCATCTCGGGCTCGTCCGCGGCGTGACCGTGCGCTCGCGTTCGGTGGTCGGAAATTTCTTCGGGGGCATCCAGACTATTTTCGGCGGCAAGCTTTCCGTCTATGTGAATCTGGCGGAAGCAACCCGGCAGGAGGCCTTCGACCATATGTGCGCGCATGCGGCCGACGCGGGCGCCAACGCCATCGTTGGGATGCGCTACGACGCCAATGAAATCATGGACGGCGTGACCGAGGTCCTCGCCTATGGCACGGCTGTGATCGTCGAACGCGCATAAACCGCGAAAATGCTTCTTCCTTCCAGCGAAACTGAGTAAACTGGCGCTCGATGAGCCTTCTAACCACTACCGACGAACTCGCAGCCGTCTGCGACCGCTTTTCGCGTCACCCCTTCGTGACTGTCGACACAGAGTTTCTGCGCGAGACGACCTTCTGGCCGAAAGTCTGCGTCATCCAAATCGCTTCGCCCGAGGAGGCCGTCGCCATCGACGCGCTTGCCGACAGCGTCGACCTCTCGCCCTTCTTCGAGTTGATGGCGAACCCCGAGGTCGTCAAAGTGTTCCATGCCGCGCGGCAGGACCTCGAGATTATCTGGCGGCTCGCGCGCCTCATTCCGGCGCCGCTCTTCGACACCCAGGTCGCCGCCATGGTCTGCGGCTTCGGCGAGCAGGCCTCCTACCTCGAGCTCGTCAAGGCGATCACCCGGGCCAATCTCGACAAATCCTCGCGCTTCACCGATTGGTCGCGCCGGCCGCTCTCGGCCGCGCAGATCGAATATGCGATCGCCGACGTCACCCATCTGCGCGACATCTACCTCTCGCTGCGGGCCCGGCTCGAACGCTCGAACCGGCTCGACTGGCTCGCCGACGAGATGCAAACGCTCACCTCGCCCGCGACCTATGAGCAGCATCCCGAGAACGCCTGGGAGCGGCTGCGTCACCGCGCCCGCAAGCCGCGCGATCTCGCCGTGCTGATGGAGCTCGCCGCCTGGCGCGAGTCCGAGGCGCAGAGCCGCGACGTGCCGCGCTCGCGCGTCCTCAAGGACGACATGCTGATCGAGATCGCGCAATCGGCCCCGCGCAGCCCCGAGGCGCTCGCCAATCTGCGCTCTTTCCCCAAGGGGATGGAGCGTTCGCGCGCCGGCGCCGACATCGTCGCCGCCGTCGAACGCGGCCTCGCCCGCGATCCTGCGAGCGTTCCGCGCATCGAGCGCGAGCGGCGCGGCTCGAACGGCGCGACGGTCGAGCTGCTGAAGGTTCTGCTGCGCCAGGTGACGGAGCAGACCGGCGTCGCCGCCAAAATGATCGCCACGGTCGAAGACCTCGAGGCGATCGCCGCTGACGACCGCGCCGACGTGCAAGCGCTGAAGGGCTGGCGGCGGGCCATTTTCGGCGAAAAGGCGCTGGAGCTGAAAAGCGGCCGACTCGCGCTCGCCATCGAGAACGGCAGGGTCGTCACCTTCGATTGGCAGGACGCCGGCGAAGCCCCCGCGCAGGCGGAAGCCTCGGCTGAAACGCGCGAAGAAGCTTCCGCCTCGGGCTGACATCCCAGCCTCTCGCCCTAACTAGCCATTGCGCGCCGGGGCAAGCCTCTCGGCGTCTGACCGAAGTCGGCCGTGCGCTTTCGGCGCGCGCCGCGCTTGGTCGCGTCCGGGCCGTGCGCTCTGTCGCCAGCACTGGAGGGAAGCGCCGTGAAGCAGGGAAACCTTCGCATTATGGCGCTCGCCGGCGTCGGGCTGGCCGCGTCCGCCGCGCTCGCCCGGGCGGAAGCGCTTGCCGCTCTGACCTTATCCCCTGGCCACGCGCTCAACCTCGACGTCGGCGGCACGCATATCGCCGGCTATTTCATCGATCGTGGAAATCAGTGCGCCTTGGTCCTGACCGTCGTCGGCGCGGGGGATCTGCAGCAGGCAAGCGTCTCCCATGTCGAGATGACAGTGGGCGGCGGAGGGGTCGCGCGTCTCCAATCTGACCCCGAGTCCAGCCTTTCCTTTTCCTGCGACAATGGGGCGCAGCGGATGCGCGTCTGGAAAAACGACGGCCTTTCAGGGGCCGGGAGCGTCGAATGAGGCGGTTTCGGCAGGGCAATTTCTAGGCAGATTAATAGAATTTTTCTATCGTAAAGACCCACACATGCTTGTCTCTATGGGGCTTTTGCATTTCTTGAGCATAATCTGGATTTGCCCGCAGGGGAGGCACCCGACCCGGAAGCTGCGCCATTGTCGCCACTTTACGATCACATTATAGAACAAAGCAATATGCGATTTTATTGCAACGCGGTATTGAAATGCTGCGGCGCAGTGATACCTTTGCCTCAGCGAAGGAGACAGCGGGTTTGACACATTGTCGTCCGCGTTTTGGAGAGGTCGAGCCTAGCCCTTCGCTGCTCTGGTTCATAGAAGAAAGGAATAGATCATGAAAACACGGAATATCGCACTGACGCTCGGCGGCGTTCTGGCCCTGGCGGCTGCGACGCCCGTGTCGGCGGCGGACGCCTGGTCGGAGACCAAGATGAAGCCGCTGATGGCGGCCAGTCTGGACGCCGGCGGCGCCCATGTCGTGAGCTATTTCCAGCCGGCCAATGGCGCCTGCCGTCTGACCATGATGATTGCGGACCGAGAGATGGAGACCAAGGGCGGCGCGCCGACCCGCGTGCAGCTCACCGTGGAGCCGGGCCGCGCCGCCTATGTGGATGACGCCGACGGCAAATCCTCGCGCTTTACCTGCCTCTACGGCGCCGAGGCGATGAACGTCATCCGCGTCGATCGGGTCGCGCTCTCGCCTGAGCGCTGATCCGCCACACTCACACTGGCGGCGGCGCGGCCTCGATTCCGAGCTTGGCCGCGACGCCCGGGGAGGATTTCACGACATCCTCCAGAGTATAGCGGTCGAGCACGGAAAAGAGCGCGCCCAGAGATTCGTTGAAGACGCGCTGCAGGCCGCAGAGACCGAAAATGACGCAGCCATTCTGCGCCGCGCCCAGACAGTGCGCATCGGCGAAAACGCTCTCGAACTGGCGCAACAGCCCCCCGATCGTGAGTTCAGCCGGCGAAGCGGCGAGGCGCAGCCCGCCGCTTCGGCCGCGAGTCGCCGTCACCAGATTTAAGCGGACGAGCTCCAGCGCCACCTTACGAAGATGGTGCTCCGAGGCGCCGAAAGCGGACGCAATTTGCGCGATCGTGGCGCCATCCTCCCCAGCAACTGCCAGGAAAATCAGTGTTTTGAATGAAAGGTCGCTGTGCGTTGTCAGCCGCATCTGTGGTCCCATTGCAAGGTTCGTGGATCCCGTTTACAAAAAGAAGCATCAAAAATACTTCTTTAGGGAGGGAAACCCGATGTCCAGCCTCTATGAACGTCTCGGCGGCGAAGCTGCCGTCAACGCCGCTGTCGAACTCTTCTATCGCAAGGTTCTCGCCGATGGGCGCATCGCGCGCTTTTTCGACGGCGTAGATATGGAAAATCAGATCGCCAAGCAGAAGTCCTTTCTGACAATGGCCTTCGGCGGCCCCAATAGCTACACCGGCCTCGACATGCGCAACGCCCACAAGCGCCTCGTCGCCAAGGGCCTCAACGACTCCCATGTCGACGCCGTGATCGAGAATCTGGACAGCACGCTGCGCACGCTCGGCGTCCCCGAAAAGGAAGTTAGGGAGGTCGCCGCCATCGCCAATTCCGTACGCGACGACGTGCTCTGCCGGTGACGGGCGCCCCGTCTCTTTCATTCCAGGATCGCCCGGTGACATTGTCACCGGGCGAGACTGTCCTCGAGGCGCTGCTGCGGGCCGGCGTCGAGACGCCGCATTCCTGCCGCGCCGGCCAGTGCCAATGCTGCATGCTGCGCGCGATCGAGGGCGCGCCGCCGGAAGAATCGCAACGGGGCCTGACGGAAGCGCAAAAGGCGCTGGGCTTCTTCCTGCCCTGCATCTGCCGCCCGACTGCTCCGATGAAGATCGTCCCGCCAGACGACGCCGGGGCCCCGCAGGAGGCGACGATCCGCGCGATCGAGCCGCTCTCCGAGGACGTCGTGCGGCTGCGCATCGAGACCGAAAATTTCGCCTACCGACCGGGGCAATTTCTGGAGCTGATCGCCGAACCTGGCCTCAGCCGCCATTATTCGCTGGCGAGCTGCCCCGAGGAAGACCCTTTTCTCGAAATGCATGTCCGCCTGCATCCGAACGGCCGCATGAGCCGGCGTCTCTCCGCCGACCTTCGCGCGGGCGACAAGCTCCATATCGCCGGCCCGCGCGGGACGTGCTTTTACGAGGGCGTCGCCGCAGATCAGCCGCTGACGCTCATTGGCGCGGGCACCGGTCTCGCGCCGCTTTATGGCGTGCTTCGCGACGCGCTGCGCCAAGGCCATCGCGGGCCGATCCGGCTTTACCACGGGGCCCGGGACAGCAAGGGGCTCTATCTGACGGACGAGCTCCAGGCCTTCGCGCGCGCCCGTGATTTCACTTACATCCCCGCGACCTTGGACACAGGCGGCGATGTGGCGACGCTGGCGCTCGCGGCCGAAGCCCCGCGCGCGGCGCATACGGCCTTCTTCCTGTGCGGCGGCGAGAACCTCGTGAAGCGGCTCAAGCGCGATCTCTTCATGGCGGGCGCGAGCATGAAGGCGATACGGTCGGACGCCTTCACGCCGGCGGGTTAGACGCCCTCACCACGGCCGAGCGCCCGCACGAGGCGCTGCGGCGGTCGGCGCGGCGCGCGCCTCCGGCGGTTTCAGAAAATCACGCGCGGCGCCCCGGGATTTCGCGATGCCTTGCGGGTAGCCGCTGCGATCGCGGTAAGAACGCTGTGCGCCGCGGCTTCGGCTCTCGTTGCTCTTCACCCACATCGCCCCGACGATATCCAATAGAGTGACGCCCAAGACCGCGGACATGGCGAGGCCCAGATTGCCTTGCTTCGAGCTACGCGGCTTGAGCGCCATCAAGGTCACAATGTCGAGTGCGTCTCCCGCGACCCGGCTTTGCAGGCCGGCGCCCTTGTCAGCGGACAAGGACATGATCCCCGCGCCGATCTCGCGCAGGCCGTAGGCGCGCAGCAGCGTCTCCTTGCCCCGCACGCCCATCATCCGCGTCAACATCCGCGGCGCCAACAGCTCGGCGACTCCAAGGCCGATGCTGAACCAGCCGAGCCCGCGCGCAAGCCGGTCCGACCCGGAGAGCGAACTCGGACCGGTGCTGAGAACCCTGGGATCGCCCTTGGACCGCACGATGTTCGAGAGATTTGCGACGAAGGTCATAACCGCCTCCCCTCTCAAGGCGTCAAAACGACTTTGATGCAACTGTCCTGCTTGTTGCGGAACAGCTTATACATATCGGGCCCCTCATCGAGCGAGGCGGTGTGGGTGACGACGAAGGACGGATCGATCTGGCCTTCCTCGATGCGGCGCAAGAGATCGTCGGTCCAGCGGTTCACATGGGTCTGGCCAGTGCGGATGGTGAGGCCCTTATTCATCGCGAGGCCCATCGGAATCTTGTCGATCAGACTGCTATAGACCCCGGGAATCGAGATTATCCCCGCCGGACGGCAGACATAGATCATCTCCCGGAGCACATGCGGGCGGTCGTTTTCGAGCCCAACCATTTGCTTGGCGCGATCGACCAGCGTGTCGGGCTGCGACCAGCCGACATGGCTTTCGAGCCCAACGGCGTCGATGCATTTTTCAGGGCCCTTGCCGTCGGTGAGTTCCTGCAGGCGCTCGATGACGCTCTCGTCCTCGAAATTGATCGTGATCGCGCCGCCGGCCTCCGCCATCTCCAGACGTTCCGGCAGATAGTCGATGGCGACGACCTGCTTCGCGCCCAGTAGTATCGCGCTGCGGCTCGCCATCTGCCCAACCGGCCCGCAGCCCCAGATCGCAACCGTGTCGGTCGGCTCGATGTCGCATTGAACGGCGGCCTGCCAGCCGGTGGGGAGAATGTCTCCCAGGAAAAGAAGCTGCTCGTCGCTGAGCCCTTCCGGCGCCTTGATGTGCGTTTTGTCGGCATAAGGCACGCGCACATATTCCGCCTGACCACCCGGATAGCCGCCCGTCAGATGGGTGTAGCCGAACAGGCCCGCCGTGGCGTGGCCGTAGACCTTGTCGGCGAGCTGCTTGTTGCGGTTCGTCGTCTCGCAGACCGAATAGTTGCCCCGCTTGCACTGCTCGCATTCGCCGCAAATGATGGTGAAAGGCACGACGATGCGATCGCCTTTCTTGAGGCTGCCGTTCATGCCCGAGCCGACCTCGACCACTTCGCCCATCATCTCGTGCCCCATGATGTCGCCTGGGAGCATCGCCGGGATGAAATTATGGAAGAGGTGAAGGTCGGAGCCGCATATGGCGCAGCTCGTCACTTTGACGATCGCGTCGCGCGGGTCCTCGATCTCGGGGTCGGAGACGCTGTCGCAGCGAATGTCTTCCTTGCCGTGCCAAACGAGGGCTCTCATGCGGCGCTCTCCCCATTCCAGCGGCGCAGCCTCGCACGGGCGTACGCAGCTTCCGGAACGGCTGGGGCGAGCCTTGGTTCCGCCGAGAGCGATGCGCGGAACAACGCTTGGCGATGCTGACGCGATTTCCACTTGAACAGCTCGCATTGGGGAATGTCATTCCCGGCGGGCTGAAAGCCCGACCGGGAATCCAGAGCCGCAAAAGCGCCGGTTCTGCTCTGGATTCCCGATCGCTCGCTGCGCGAGCGTCGGGAATGACAGCGAACCGATGACAAGGTGGCGTTGACGCCCCTCGTGCTTCGAGACGGCTGCTGCGCAGCCTCCTCAGCATGAGGGGCTTCTGCATTCGCGCAAAACACTTAGGCCTCATCCTGAGGAGCGAGCGAAGCTCGCGTCTCGAAGGACGAGACCGCCTGCGAGGTTTTGCGGGCTAAGCCTCGATCTCGATCTGCGCATCGACCCCCGCAAGCCGGCCAAGCGTTTTCAGCCGGCTGAGCACGCGGTCGCTTGCAAGATCGGCGAAGTCGCGCGGAAGCGTCAGAACGAGCGCATCCTTGCGAATGAGAATCTTCGTGCGCGGCAGGACGCCCGGCATCGATGCCGACAGCAGATAGGCCGCCCGCATCGCCGCGCCGAGCACGCGGGCGCGCACGAAGAGGCGGGTCGTCAGCAGGCTGCGCACGGCGCCGATGCCCTCCCCCGCTTCCGTTCCCTCGTGACGCATCACGATCGCAAGCGAGAGATAGGCGCGGCCCGGATGATCGACCGACACGAAGGGGCCGTGCGTGACGATGTTCATGGCGCGCTGCGCGCGATACTCGGGATGCGCGCGCCAGGCGATGTCGGAGAGAAGGCAGGCGGCGTGGCGCAAGCGCTTCTCCTCCGGCGTTTCGTCTATGTCGCTCGAGGCCATCAGCGCGTCGGTCCAGGAGATCAGCTCGTCGCCATAGCCCGGCGCGCGCGCGAACAGCGTCTCCAGCTCGCGCGAGGCCGAAATCAGCGGATCGATCTTGCGCTCGGCCTCGGAGAGCCGCTCGAACAGCATCCCCTCGCGCACGCCCGCGGCCGAGATGACGATCTCGCGCGGCTTGGCGCGGCGAATGATTTCGTCGAGCACGATCGCGCCATAGGCGAGAAGCGGCCGGCGTGCAGCGGAGACAATGTTGATGTCCTCGATCGCCGTACTGTCCACATGCTCGACCAGCGCGGCGAAATCCGACGCCTCGCTGGTCTGGATGCGGTAGTTGTGCATGACGCCCAGCGGATAGTTTCGCTGGCGCATGTGGAGTTTGGCGAGCGAGCGCCAGGTGCCGCCGACGGCATAGAAGGCGCGGCCCTTGAGATGCTCCAGAGGCTTCGCCTCTGCGATCGCCTTGCGGGCGATCCTGGTCGCTTCGCGCGGGTTGCGGCGGGAAGCGTCCATCAGAGCGAGGCCGCCGAGCGGCAGAGTGACGCCTTTGCCCAGTTGGTCGCCCGTCACGTCGATCAGCTCAAGCGAGCCGCCGCCGAGATCGCCGACGACGCCGTCCGGCTCATGCACCGAAGACACGACGCCGAGCGCCGACAGCTCGGCCTCGCGCTTGCCCGACAGCAGCGAGATTTCGCGTCCGATCACGTCGCGCGCCGCGGCGATGAAGGCCGGGCCGTTCTCGGCGTCGCGGGCCGCCGCCGTGGCGATGACCTCTATGTCCAGCACGCCCATCGTCTCGCAGAGGGCGCGATAGCGGCGCAGCGCCTTCAACGCCTTCTCGACGCCCTCTTCCGGCAGCCGCCCGGTGGTGACGACGCCCTTGCCGAGCCCGCACATGGCCTTTTCGTTGAAGATCGGCGTCGGCGCGCGCGCGAGCCCCTGATAGGACACGAGACGAACCGAGTTGGAGCCGATGTCGACGATCGCGACAGGCCGGGTCGAGCTCGGCGCCGGCTGCGCGATGCGCTGCGGCCGAAGAATGCCCTTAAACATCTTGCTTGCGCTTCAGAAGCGAACGCGGGCGCCAATCTTTGAGCGATTTGCCGCGGCCCGAGAGACTCGGATGCGTCATGAAATATTGATGCGCATTGAAGTGCTCCTCGCCCTCCCCCGGGCAGATGCGCTGCGACGAGCCGTCGGGGAGCACGCGGTAGCTTTGCTCATTGTCCATGAGATTGGCGAGCATGATCTGATCGAGCAATTGCTGATGCACCGTCGGATTGGTGATGGGCAGAAGAACCTCGACGCGGCGATCGAGATTGCGCGGCATGAGATCGGCCGAAGAGATATAGACATGCGCGCGCGGGTGCGGCAACGGATGGCCGCCGCCGAAAGCGTAGACGCGCGCATGTTCGAGAAAGCGCCCGACGATCGATTTCACGCGGATATTCTCCGACAGGCCCGGAACGCCCGGCCGCAGGCAGCAGATGCCGCGCACCACGCAATCGATCGAGACGCCGGCCTTGGAGGCCATATAGAGCGCGTCGATGATCTCGGGATCAACGAGGGCGTTGCATTTCAGCCAGATCGCGCCGGACTTTCCGGCTTTCACGAACTCGACCTCTTGCTCGATATGTTCGAGCAGACGTTTCTTGAGCGATATGGGCGAGACCGCCATGCGCTCGAGCCCGGCGGGCTCCGCATAGCCGGTGATGTAATTGAAGATGCGCGAGACGTCGCGGCCGATCACCGGATCGGCGGTGAAGACCGAGATGTCCGTATAAATGCGCGCCGTCACCGGATGATAATTGCCTGTGCCGATATGGCAGTAGGTCGCGAGCCCGGCGCCCTCGCGCCGCACCACCATCGACAGCTTGCCATGCGTCTTCAGCTCGATGAAGCCGAAGACCACTTGCGCGCCGGCGCGCTCCAGATCGCGCGCCCAGCGGATATTGGCTTCCTCGTCGAAGCGCGCCTTCAGCTCCACCAGCGCCGTGACGGATTTGCCGGCCTCCGCCGCCTCGGCGAGCGCGCGCACGATCGGGCTGTTGTTCGAGGTGCGGTAGAGCGTCTGCTTAATGGCGATGACGTTGGGGTCGCGCGCCGCCTGCTGCAGAAATTGGATGACGACGTCGAAGGACTCGTACGGATGATGAACCGCGAGGTCTTTCTGCTTGATGGCGAGGAAGCAATCCCCGCCATTGTCGCGCACCCGCTCGGGAAAGCGCGGATTATAGGGCTTGAACTTCAGATCCGGCCTGTCGAGCGCGACAAGCTCGGAGAGATCGTTCAGCGCCAGCATGCCGTCGATCTCGAAGGTCTCGCCCTCCTGCACGTCCAGCTCGTCGGCGACGAGGGCGCGCAGCGACTCGGGCATGTCGGCGGCGACTTCGAGACGAATCACGGAACCTCTGCGCCGGCGCTTCAGCGCGGTCTCGAAGAAGAGAACCAGATCCTCCGCTTCTTCCTCGACTTCGAGGTCGCTGTCGCGAATGACGCGGAAGAGCCCCTGCCCGCGCGGCAGATAGCCGGGGAAGAGCCGCTGCGCGTTCATCCCGATCAGCGCTTCGAGCTGCATGAAACGCGCACGCGCGCCGCCCTGGTTGGGCAGGCGCACGAATCGCTCGATCTTCGGCGGCAGACGCACCAGCGCCTGCAATGTTTTGCGGTCGCCTGGCCGCACCAGCTCCAGCGCCAAAGTGAAGCCGAGATTGGGAATGAAGGGGAAAGGATGCGCCGGATCAACGGCGAGCGGGGTCAGCACCGGGAAGATGCGGCTGAGGAAATAGTCTTCCAGCCATTCACGGTCGGCTTTGGAAACGTCGGCGGGCTCGACGATGACGATGCCGACTTCCTCGATCTCGCGCCGCAGCTCGCGCCAGCGGCGTAGCTGCTCGTTGGTCAGCAGCACCGCGCGCTCGTTGATCTTGGCGAGCTGCTCGGAAGGGCTCAGCCCGTCCTGCGAGACGGCGGTAAGGCCGGAGCGTATCTGGCTGCGCAGGCCCGCGACGCGGACCATGAAGAATTCATCGAGATTATTTGCAGAGATGGACAGGAAGCGCACCTGTTCGAGCAGCGGATGGCTCTTGTTGGAGGCTTCTTCCAGAACGCGCCGGTTGAATTCCAGCCAGGACAGCTCGCGATTGATGAAGCGCCGCGGCGAGAGGGCGAGTTCTTCCGGGCGTACCAGAATCTCGTCGGCCCGGTCCATCACTTCGATCGTCGCGGCCTCGATGGCCGTCGACGCCCGCTCGCTCGTCTCTCGCATATTGGCTGTCATGCCGCTTTCCTGATCGTTTCTATTCTTATGCCACAATCGCGCCGCCGGCGGCAGGGCGAAAGCGCCGCATGGGGAAGGACTGCGCTCGTCGCCGCGTGCGCGCCTGAAGGCGCGCGGTCCGAGATGCGTCCCCCTGGACCGCGCGCCTTCAGGCGCGCTTCTTGGCGATCGACCGCTCACTCATCCCCATTGGCGGACGCTGCGAAGGCCTCCATAACCTCAGCAGTAAGCGCGCGTGTGACAGGCCGGCGCTGGGCCAGCGCTTCGCGATCCAGCGCGGCGACGAAGGCGCGGGCCGAGTCGAGCGAGCGTTCGAGACGCAGCGCGGCATAGGCCAATGCCGGCGGCTCGACGAGAAGCTGCCGGTCGCGGAACAGCTTTTCCAGCACCGCGCGCATCAGATCGTCGTCCGGCGCGCCGATCTCCGCCATGGGCGCGCGTCGCAGCCGCGACAGGAGATCCGGCAGGCGCACCTCGGCGGCCGAGGGTGCGCGGCGCGCGGCCATCAGCACGAAAACGCGGTTTTCGACGGCGAAGTTCAGCAAGTGAAAAAGCGCCGTCTCGTCGGTGATGCGGTCGATCTCGTCGATGGCGATCGCCTGCGGGGCGGCGGCGACGAGCGCCTCCAGAGAGGGCAGCGCCCCGCCTTGCGCGCGCAACGCCGAGGCGCGCTCGGCCCAAATCGCGAGGAGGTGGCTCTTGCCGCTGCCGGGCGGGCCGATGAGCGTCAGAATGCGGTCCGGCCAATCGGGCCAGCGCTCGACCATGGCGAGCGCCGCCTCATTCGACGGCGCCGCAAGGAAATCCGCGCGCCCGAGGCGCGGCGCGAGCGAAAGCTCCAGAGGCAGTTGCGCCGGTCCCCCGTCGCCCATGGGTCTTTACGCCCGGTCCTGCGCGTAGGCGGAATCGCGATAGAGCGCGCTGGCGCGATAGCGGCGCGCGAGAAAACGCATCAGCGCGCCGATCGCCGCCGCGGTCGGCACCGCGACGATGAGGCCCGTGAAACCGAAGAGCGCGCCGAACGCCAGCAGCGCGAACATGATCCACACCGGATGCAATCCGACCGAGGCGCCGACAAGCCGTGGCGACAACACATAGCCGTCCAGGACCAGGCCGATGGAGACGACGACAATGGCCTCCAGCGGCAGATCGATCTGCGGCCAGGCCTGCACGACGCCGATGATGATGGAGAAAACGAGCGCCGTCAGCGTGCCCACGTAAGGGACAAAGCTCAGAAAGCCCGCGATGACGCCGATCAGAAAGCCGAAATTCAGCCCGATCAGCGACAGGCCCAAGGCGTACCAAAGCCCCAGAAAGACGCAGACGAGCGACTGCCCGCGCACAAAGCCCGCGAGCGCGCGGTCGATGTCGCGCGCCAGCATCCGCACATCCTCGCGATGCCGCGGCGGGACGAGATCGTCGATGATCTTCACCATATTGTCCCAGTCGAGCAGCATGTAGAAGGCGACGACCGGCGTGATGACCACCAGCGAAATCACGTTGATGAGCGCGTAGCCGCGCCACAGCAGCGATTTGAGAAAATCGGCGGCATAGGCGGCGCTCTGGCCTGCGAGATCGTTGAAATATTTCTCGACGTCGAGACTGACGCTCGTCCCCGCGAGCCCGTATTTCTCCAGGAACTCCTTCAGATATTCGTTGGAGAAACGTCCGCCCCAATCGGTGGCGAGGCCGTGCAGCGTTTGCAGATAGCCGGGCAGCGCCGCAAGCAAGCCAGTGAGCTGATGGGTGAAAATCGGCAGCAGCACGACAAGCGCCGTCACCACAAAAGCGATGAAGATCGCGAGCAGCAACAGCGCGGCGCCCAGGCGCGAGCACCCCAGCCGCTGCAGGCGATCGGCGATCGGATCGAACAGATAGCCGAGCGCCGTGCCCGCCACGAAGGGCGCAAGCACGGGGCTCAGCACATAGAGAACGCCGGACAAGACGAGAAGCGTCGCCGCCCACAGGCCGAGCTGGCGTTCGAGGCTCAAGCCCGCCCATTTCACGGCGACAAGCTGTACGGGCTCCGTCGGTGGGGCCTCGACGGCGGTTGCCGCCGAGGACAAATTCCGGGGCGCGCGCGCGCCTTGCGCGCGAGGGGCCGCCGGCCGCGTCTGCTTCGCCATTCTCAAGGCCTCATATGCTGGACCCAGAGCCACAGATAGACGCTGGCGGAAGCAATGGTCAATGCAGCGACGCTCGCGATCAGCGCGTCTTCCAGCGCCCCTATCCGGACGCCAAAAGCTTGGCCCGCCAATATCACGGCGGCAAGCACGATTTGGACGGCGGTCGTTATTTTCGAGGAGAAATGCGGCCTGATCTTGAAGGGGCGGGCAAGAAACCAAGCCACGAGGACGCCGCCCAGAATCAGCGCGTCGCGCGAAACGATGAGAATGGCGAGCCACGCCGGCAGATTACCGCCAACCGCAAGCGACACATAGATGGAGATGATGAGCGTCTTGTCGGCCAGCGGATCGAGAACGGCGCCGAGATCGGACTGGAGATGGAAGGTCTTCGCCAGCCAGCCGTCGAGCGCGTCGGAGACGCCCGCGACCACGAAGAGCGCAAAGGCTGCGCCCCATTTCTCGTCGATCACAAAGCCGATGATGGCCGGCGTGAGGACCAGCCTGCCAATAGTGATGAGATTGGGCAGGGACGCAAACCAACGAGAGGCCATGAGCCCTATGTGGCGCGTTACAGGGCTTTCACAATCCCCGGCGCTTGCCCGCCTGCATGACAAGCGCGGAGCCGCCCAGCGCAAGGGCGACCATGCCGAGAAGCAAAGTCGATATGGCGTTGATCTGCGGCGAAACGCCGAGCCTGACCTGGGAGAAAATACGCATCGGCAACGTCGTCGCGCCCGGGCCGGTGGCGAAGCTCGCGATCACGAGATCGTCCAGCGACAAGGTGAAGGCGAGCAGAAAGGCGCTCATCAAGGCCGGCGCGATTTGCGGGAGCGCAACGAGCGCGAAGGCCTGAAGCGGCGTCGCGCCGAGGTCCATCGCCGCCTCCTCCAATGCGAGATCGCAGCTACGCAGCGCCGAGAGCAGCGCCACGGTGGTGAAGCACATGGTCAGCGTGACATGGCCGATGACCAGCGTCGCAAAGCCGCGTCCGATTCCGAGCGCCACGAAGCAGGACAGCAAGGCGAGCCCCAGCACCACCTCGGGCAGGACGAGCGGCGCATGCACCGCGCCAAAAAACAGCATGCGCGAGCGGAAAGCCCCGAAACGCGCCAACGCCACCGCCGCCAGCAGGCCGAGGAACGTCGCAATGGCTGCGGAGAGAACGGCGGCGGCGAGGCTGATCTTCGTCGATTCGATGAGCGGCTCGTTTTCCAGCAGCGCCGCATACCATTTGGTCGAGAAGCCGCCCCAGACGGAGACGAGGCGCGAGGCGTTGAAGCTCATCGCCGCAAGAATGGCGATGGGCGCGTAGAGGAAGACAAAGCCGGCAGTTAGAACGCCGATGCGGAAGATGTTGCTCATCCGCGCCGCTCCTCTTCGCGCAACCGCGCGCGCTCCCATAAAAGCAAGGGCGCGAGCAGAATGCTCACCAGCGCGATCGCCGCTGCGGAGGCCGCCGGCCAATCGTGATTGGCGAAGAAGTCGTTCCACAGCGTGCGGCCGATCATCAGCGTATCGGAGCCGCCAAGCAGCTCGGGGATGACGAATTCGCCGACCGCCGGAATGAAAACCAGCAAGGCGCCGGCGATCACGCCGTCACGCGAGAGCGGCAAAGTGATGCGCAGAAAGACCTGCCAGGGCGAGGCGCCGAGATCTTCCGCCGCCTCACGCAGGCTCGCATCCTGACCTTCGAGCGCGGCGTAGATGGGGAGCAGCATGAAGGGCAGATAGGAATAGACGATGCCCACCACGACCGCGCCGGTCGTCGCGAACATTTCGAGCGGCGCGTGGATGAGGCCAAGCGCCATCAGCGCATTGTTGATGAGGCCCTCGTCGCGCAAGAGCGCGATCCAGGCGTAGACGCGGATCAGAAAGCTGGTCCAGAACGGCGCAGCCGCCATGCCGATGAGAAACGGGCGCCACTTGCGCGGGCTGCGCGCCATGGCGAGCGCGAAAGGATAGGCGACGAGCAGCGTCGCGAGCATCGAGACGCCGGCAATGAGAAGCGACGAGACATAGGCGTCGAAATAGAGGCTGTCGCCGACGAGCGCGCGATAATTGGCGAATGTGAGCGACTGGATTTTTGCCCAGATGTCGCCGAGCGTATCGGACGGCAGAAAGCGCGGCTCATAGGGCGGGCGCGCCAGCACCGAGTTCGAGAGCGAGATTTTCGCAATGAGCAGCATCGGCGCAAGGAAGAAGGCGGCGATCCAGAGATAGGGGATCGCGAGCGCGGCGCGCTGGCCGAGGGAGAGGCGGCGGGACGCTTTCATAGGGCAGAACCGTCATTGCGAGCGAAGCGAAGCAATCCAGAGCCGTGATGTGGCTCTGGATTGCTTCGTCGCTGACGCTCCTCGCAATGACGGCGACCCGGCGGGTTGCGGGTGTCATTCCCGACGCGCGGAGCGCGATCGGGAATCCAGAGCAGCATTCGAGAAAGCTGCCCTGGATTCCCGGTCGGGCTTTCAGCCCGCCGGGAATGACATTGACCGCCTGTGCAAGCGCTCATGCCGCCTCCGCAAACAGAACGCCCGCCTCGGGCGCGATCGTCAGCCTCACCTCGTCGCCAATGGCGAAGCGCCCGTCATAGGCGCCGACGCGCAGCACGGCGTCGGGCGCCACGCGCACGCGCAGCAGCGTATATTCGCCGCGAAAGACGTAATCCTCCACGCGGCCCGCGATGCCCTGCCCTTCCCGCGAAATCTCGATGCGCTCCGGCCTGATCGAGAGCGTCGCGCGCGCCCCTTCGGGAAGCGCGCATTCCTCGCGCGGCAGCCGCGCGAAGGAGGTCACGAAGGCCGCGCCGCCGTCCCGCGCCACCACGCCCTCGATGAAATTGGTCTCGCCCACAAAGCCGGCGACGAAACGCGTCGCCGGTTTTTCGTAGATGTCGATCGGCGACGCGATCTGCTCCAGCCTGCCCGCCCGCATCACGGCGATGCGATCGGCGATCGCCAGCGCCTCATCCTGATCATGCGTTACGATGACGAAGCCGGTCTGCGTCTTGCGCTGGATTTCCTTGAGCTGAAACTGCGTCTCCTCGCGCAGCTTGCGATCGAGCGCGCCGAGCGGCTCGTCGAGAAGCAGCAGCGCCGGCCGCGGCGCCAGCGCGCGGGCGAGCGCGACGCGCTGACGCTGGCCGCCCGAGAGCTCATTGATCCGCCGCGCGCCGAAGGACGCAAGCTGCGTCATCTCCAAAAGCTCGCCGACCCGCGCGCGGATCGCGTCCTCGCGCGCGCCCTTCCGACGCAGGCCGAAGGCGATGTTCTCGAAGACGTCGAGATGCGGAAATAGCGCGTAGGACTGGAACATCATATTCACGGGCCGCCGATAGGGCGGCACGCCGGCAAGATTTTCGCCGCGCAGCGTCAGACGGCCGGCGTCGGGCGCCTCGAAGCCGGCGATGCAGCGCATCAGCGTGGTCTTGCCGCAGCCCGATGGACCGAGCAGCGCGAAGAATTCGCCGGCGCCGACATCGAGCGTGATCTCGTCGAGCGCGACGACGGCCCCGTATCGCTTCGATACGCCCTCGACCGAGAGGAGCGGCGCGCTCACTTCGCGGGCTCCTCCTTGGCGAATTCAGCGCGCCAATGCCGCACAAGGCTGTCAGTGGCGGGAATATCCTGCAACGAGGCAAGACGCAGCCCGTCGACCGCGAGCGTCTCGATCTGCGCTTGCGTCAGCGGCCATGGTGGGCGGGCGCTCTGCTGGCCTTCGTCGCGGGCGCGGGCGATCACGAGCAACTTGCCGCCCGGCGCGACGAAGGACGCAAGCGCCCGCGCGGCTTGCGGCAGGAGCGCCGCCGGCAGCGCCTGCAATGTGTAAAGCTCGTGGACGAGATCGAAAGCGCCGCGCCATTCAGCCGGCGCGTCAAAGAGATCTGCCGCGCGATAGCGAACCGCGCTTTGCGGAAAGCGGCGCTGCGCCCATTCCACGGCGCGCGGCACGAGATCGAAGGCCGTGACCTCCGCCCCCGCTGCAGCGAGCGCCTCGGCATTGTCGCCGAGCCCGCAGCCGACGTCGAGCGCGCGTAGCCCCTCGATCGAATGCCCTTCCAGCCATTGGGCGAGCAAGGGATGCGGGATGAGATTGGCCCAGGGCACGCCCGCCGGATCGTCGGCGGCAAGCTCATAGACCGCCTCGAACCAACCCTTGCGCTGCGGATCGGCCTCGGCGCCGCCCTCGCGCATGTGGGGATCGATCGCGTCGAGCCGTTCTCTGGCGCGCGCGCGTCTGTCGCCGAATTCAGCGTCTCTCATGCTTTTGCCTTTGGTTCGCGCGCCTTCTCCACCCAACGGCCGCTCTCGTCCTGTTGCTGATAGACGAGCGTCTGGCCGGCGTCGCGCAGCTCTTTCCATTGCGCGCGGGCGTTGGCGAGCTCTTCCGGGTTTTCGCCGTCGAAGAGCAGCACCGCTCGCTCTATCGGCGCGGCTTCGCCCGCGAGAATCGGCGCGATATGCGCGCCTTCGACGAAGAAGCGCACATCGGCGTGGTTGGGATTATCGTTGCCGCTGGTGAGGTAGATCGGTTGGGTCTCGGGCGACGCGTCCCGCTTCGTTCCGTGCGGTAGAAAACTCTCGGGCCGATAGGACCACAACCGCTGATCCAGCGCATTCACCCGCGCGTCGCTCGTCGCCTGCACGACGACGCGCCAACCGCGCGCGAGAGAGCGCTCCAGCAGCGTGGGCAGCGTGTCTTCGATCTTGCGGGTCTGGTGGTGGTAGAAGGAGATATCGACCATTGGCCCCTCGCGACCGGCGGCGGGGCCTTTGATGGCCAATTCGGCGGCCGCGCGCAAGAGCCGAGCGGATGGCCAGCCCCGCACCAGACCGGCGCGCAATCTTCCTCCTCAGTTTTTTCCTGAAGAGGGATTGATTGAGATGGCTTTCGAACGCCCCGCCGCGCCTGCAACGAACGTCCAGAACGCCGGTCTTCCGGCCGCGAGCCCGATCGATCCCGCCGCATGGGAGGCCGCGAACCTCAGGCGCCAGGGTCTGTCCCTATGGGCGGTGGGCGCGCTCGTCGAAGCGACCGAACTCCTCGAAAGCGCGGCGCGTCTCGCGCCGGCCGATGCGCGCATTCTGAGCGACTTTGGCAGCCTTCTCTACGCGACCGGCCGGCCGGCGGAGGCCGTCCATTACCTCTCGACGTCTCTGAGGATCGACCCCGCCCATCCGCAAACCTGGTTGATGCTCGCCAACGCCGCTCACGCGCTCGGCGACATGAATGTCGCGGAACAGGCCTTTCTCGCCGCGCTCGACATTGCGCCGAATCTGCCGGGCGCCGTGACGGGCCTGGGGCTGCTCCATTTCGAGCTGCGTCGCTTCGAGAGCGCCGAACGCCTGCTCTCCGCCGTCGCATCGGACCAGGCCGCCACCGGGCCGGCAATCTATGCCTGTCTCGGCGAAGCGCAGCGCATGCTCGGGCAATTCTCGCAGGCGCGCGAGTCCTTCCAAAAAGCCGCCGCCGGATTTCCTCTCGAAGCCGGGATCCAGCGCAAATATGCGCGCGTTGCGCTCGTCGCCGCGGCGATCGACGAACCGGTCGAGGCGGCGTTGAGAGTCTATGAAACGGCCGCAGGCGACCATGCGGAAGACGTCGAAACTGTCTTGCGCGACGCCTTTCAGATGCTCTGCGGCTTCGGTCATGAGGCCGGCGCCATCCGGCTGGCCGAAGCGCTGCTCGATCTCGCGCCGGAAGATCGCGTCATCCGCTATCATCTCGACGCGCTCCAGGGGACGGCCCATGCGCGCGCGCCCGACGCCTATCTGACCGCCTGCTTCGATAAATTCGCCCCCAATTTCGAGACGCAGCTCATCGACGTGCTGGGCTACAGCCTCCCCGCCACCTGCGAGAAGCTCCTGTCCGAAACCGGGCGGCGCTTCGGTAAAGTCTTGGACCTCGGCTGCGGGACCGGACTTGCGGCGCCCTTCCTGGCGCGGCTCGGCGAGGAACTTACCGGCGTCGACATCTCTGCCGGCATGCTGGAAAAAGCTGAGGAACGCGGTCTCTATCACCGGCTTGTCGAGAGCGAAGCCATCGCCTTTCTCGCGGCGGACGACGCGCGTTTCGACCTCGTCACGGCGCTCGACGTCCTCGTCTATTTCGGCGATTTGTCGACCCTCTTCGAACAAACGGCGCAGCGTCTGACGCCGGGCGGTCTCTTCGTCACGAGCTTCGAAACTGGCGAAGGCGCGGACTACCGCCTGCGCCCCTGCGGCCGGTTTGCGCATGCGCCGGATTATGTCGCCGCCGTCGCAGGAACGCGTTTCGAAACGCTCACCCGCGTCGCGACGACGCTAAGGCTGGAGGCCAGCGCCCCAGTGGCCGGCGAAGTCGTGGTCCTGAGACGCCTCTGAGCGGTCACGCCCGCCCGGAGCCTGGGGTCCAGGAGGGCGGATCGCTAGCGGGGAAAGATTCGACGCCCGCTTCGTAAACCGTGTCCTCCTCCCCCTCATAGATTAGAGCGACGTCGAGTTCGCAGCGCATCTTGGCGCGGCGCGAGAGGCGCTCGATCGCCTCTTCCGCCGCCTGCTTTTCCTCCTGCGTGTTCACGGCGCCCTTCACCACGACCTCGTCGCCATGGACGTCGACGCGGATGCGCGACACATCGACCGCGTTCTCCCGCATCGCCTCCAATATCGCGGTCTTCACATCGTTCGGCAGCGCCGCCGTCATGTTCTCGACTCCGGAACCGATGGCGCGCCGCAGCCAAGCCGCGGCGCGACGTGATTGCGCCGAAACGCTCACATGTGAGCGGTGGTCACGCGGTCGGCTCCCTCCGACGGCAGCATGTAGCCGCCCCAGATCATCAGCGCCGAGATCGCGAGATGCAGCCAGTTGTCCGGCCCGTTGACGGCCATCCAGCTCAGCGCGTCGGTGGAGATGAAGCCGATGACTGTAATGATGCCGTAGACGATGCCGATGACGCGCAGCGCCATGCCGGAAGAGTTGTAAGAGGGCGCCGCCAGCAGAATGCCGCCGCTCACCAGATGGACGACATTGTGGACGGTGTTGACGTCGAAAAGGCCGCGCCAGGACACGAGCGGATTGGGAAAGAATCCCAGAATGCCCACGATGAGGAAGATGCCGCCGATGATCTTGGCCAGCGTGTCGGCGTTCACGTTCTGGCCGGCAATGCTGCGTTGCATTTCATGTTCCTTTCGCTCTGCCGCATCCAACGGATGCGCCGATCGACCGGGAATGCGCGCATTCCCTCAGGGCCGATAGGTGGGACGGAGCCAAAGGTTTTCAAATAAAAATCATGTGCTTGGGCGCGGCCGGCCGGACCGCGGGCCTTCAGGCCCGCACTCCGAGCGAGCCTGAAGGCTCGCGGTCCGGTTCTTACCCCTCGTAATGATCCTTCACCAGCCGATCGAGCAGCCGCACGCCGAAGCCGGAGCCCCAGCTCTGGTTCACGTCGCTCGAAGGCGAGCCCATGCCCGTGCCGGCGATGTCGAGATGCGCCCAGGGCGTCTTGCCGACGAAACGATGGAGGAACTGCGCCGCCGTGATGGAGCCGCCATGGCGCCCGCCGGTGTTTTTCATATCGGCGAATTTCGAGTCGATGAGCTTGTCGTAGTACGGGCCCATCGGGAAGCGCCACAGCTTCTCCCCCGTCGCCGTCCCCGCCTTCGTTAGCCGCTCGGAGAGATCGTCGTTGTTCGAGAACAGCCCCGCATATTCCTGGCCGAGCGCCACGAGAATCGCGCCGGTCAGCGTCGCCAGATCGACGACCGCGGCGGGCTTGTGCTTCTCGATCACATAAGTGAGCGCGTCGGCGAGCACCAGGCGGCCTTCCGCATCGGTATTGATGACCTCAATGGTCTGGCCAGACATGGATTTCACAATGTCGCCGGGCCGCTGCGCCTTGCCGTCGGGCATGTTCTCGACGAGGCCGAGCACGCCGACGACATTGGCCTTCGCCTTGCGCGCGGCGATAGCGTAGAGCGCGCCGGTGACGGCCGCCGCGCCGGCCATGTCGCCCTTCATATCCTCCATCGAGGCGGCGGGCTTGATCGAAATGCCGCCGGTGTCGAAGACGACGCCCTTGCCGACGAAGGCGACGGGCGCGGCGCCGGCCGCGCCGCCGTTCCAGCGCAGCACGACAAGGCGGCTCTCATTCTCGGAGCCCTGCCCGACGCCGAGCAGCGCCCGCATGCCGAGCTCCGCCATGGCCTTCTCGTCGAGGATTTCGACCTCGACGCCGAGCTTCATCAGCTCCGAGGCGCGGCGGGCGAATTCGGTCGGCGACAGAACATTGGCGGGCTCATTGACCAGCGTGCGGGCCAGAACCACCGCCTCGGCGGTGTGCGTAGCCTCGAGCACATGCGCTTTCGCGCTCTCCGCGTCGGCGACGCCGAGCTGGATCTCGATCGGACCGTCCTTGTCCTCGTCTTTCTTCTTCGTCTTGTATTGATCGAATTTATAGGCGCGCAGCCAGCCGCCGAGCGCGAATTGCGCCGCCGCAGCGGCTGGCTCGGACGGCGCTTCCGGCAGGTCGAACAGGACCACGGCCGCCGCGCCCACAGCCAGCTTCCCAGCCGTCTGGCCGCCGAGCGACAGATAGTCCTCGAATTTGGCGGGCTTGTCGGAATCGTCCGAATTGCCGGCCCCCACGCCGATAACAAGGAGCCGGCTCGCCGCCACGCCGACAGGCGCGAGGATCTCCAGCGCCGAACCGGCCTTGCCCTTGAACTTCGTCGCGCCCGCAGCGCGCTCGATCTGCGCCTGCGCCTCCTTCAGCAGCGCCTTGACGCGCTCCGACATGGCAAGCTCGTTTCCGGCGAAAACGACGAGGGTTCGCGGGCGGGCGGCGTCCTCGGGCGCGCGCAGAGCGGCCTCCGCCTCATCGAAGGAAAGGGCCTCGAATTTCGCATTGAGAGACATTGCCGCCTCGCTGGAGGGTCGCGCGGCGCTAGAATTGGCCGCGCTGAAGAAAACATTGGTCGCGCAATATCGCGGCCAAGGGCCCCGGTCAAATAGCCTCGCCGGGTCGCGCCCCCAAATCGCCGCGATCGGGCCAGAAAATGCCGACGTTGCGCAAAAGCAACGCTCGAGAAATGAATTAGTCTGAACCTCGACCGTATCCGGAGCGGCGCTTGCCTGGACGCGCGGGAGCGTCTAGCGATCGTTAATGAGCGTTTAACGCTGCGTTTTGAGTCACTTGAGAAGGAGCGAACCGAGGCCGATGGCGACGATGACGCGATGCCGCGCCCCGGCCTATGCCCCCGTCCGCCGCGCCGGAGCGCGGTCGTGATCGGCGTGACCATCACCCGCTATTTCGGCATGCGCTTCACGCGCGCCATTCTGGCGATTTTTTTCGCCATCTTCTGCCTGATGTTCGTCGTCGTCTTCGTCGAGACGCTGCGCCGCGCCAGCGACAATCCGGCGGCCGGAGCGGGAATGATCGCGCTGATGACGGTCATGAAGGTGCCTGCCGCGGCGGAGATGATTCTCCCCTTCGCCGTCCTCTTCGGCTCCATGGCGACCTTCGTCGACCTGACCCGCAAGCTTGAGCTGATCGTGGCGCGCGCCGCCGGCATGTCGGTCTGGCAATTCGTCGCCGCGCCGGCGCTCGCCGCGCTTCTCATCGGGATCGTCTCGGTGACGATCTACAACCCGCTCTCCGCCAAAATGAAGCAGCGCTCGGATCAGATGGAGCTCGAGCTGTTCGGGCGGGAGGGGAGCGTTCGCGTCGATCGCGGCGTATGGCTGCGTCAGCATGGCGTCGACGGCCTTGCCGTCATTCACGCGAATCTGACGGCCAACAGCGGCGTCGATCTCGAGGGCGTGAGCGTCAATATCTATTCTGCCGACGGGGGCTTCGTCGAGCGCGTGGAGGCCGGCAAGGCGCATCTCGAGCCGGGCGTGTGGGTGCTGCAAGGGGCGACGGTCAGCGCGCCCGGCGAACCCGCCCGCCAGGTCGATTCTTATATGCTCGCGACCGACATCACCCCCGAGCAAGCCGCCGCCGCCACGACGCCGGCGCAGGGCACGCCCTTCTGGGATCTCCCGGAAATGACGGCCCGCACGACCGAGGCTGGACTCGACGCGACAGAATATAAGCTGCAGTTCCAAACCCTTCTGGCGCGCCCCCTGCTTCTCGTCGCCATGGTCCTGGTCGCCGCGAGCTTTTCGTTAAGGTTCTTTCGGTTCGGCGGCGTGGCCAGGACGCTTTCCGGTGGCGTTGTGGCTGGCTTCGTGCTTTACATCGCCACTAAAATCTTCTCCGACCTCGGGGGCGCCGGGATGATCTCTCCACTCGTCGCCGCATGGTCGCCTGCACTCGTCGGGAGCATGTTGGGCACGCTTACTTTGCTCTATTCGGAGGACGGCTGATGTCTCGCCGCCTTCGCCGCCTCTCGGCTCTCCTCTCCAGCGTCGCCGCCTTAACGGGCGGCGCGGCGGTCTTTGCTTCGCTCGCCTCGGCCGCGCCGGAAGGCGCCGGCGCGCGCATGGTCGTCGAGGCCAAGGAGATGATCTACAACGAGAAAGCCAACACCGTCACGGCGCGTGGCCAGGTGCAGCTTCTCTACAAAGGCCGCCTGCTCGAGGCGGACCGCGTGGTCTATGACCGCAACACGTCACGGGTCTATGCGGAGGGCCACGCCAAGCTCACCGAGACCAATGGCACGATCGCCCGCGCAGAGCACTTCGATCTCACCGACGACTTCAAGGCCGGCTTCATCGAGAGCCTCCAGGTCGACACGGCCGACGACACCCATTTCAGCGCGCCGCGCGCCGAACGCACGGATGGCGTCACGACCTTCGACATGGGCGCCTATACGGCCTGCGAGGCCTGCAAGGACGACCCCTCGAAGCCGCGCACCTGGCAATTGAAGGCCAAGCGGATCATCCACGACAACGCCGAGAAGACGATCTACTACGAGGACGCGACCTTCGAGTTCCTCGGAACGCCGATCGCCTATGTGCCCTTCTGGTCCTCCGCCGATCCGACGGTGAAGCGCAAGTCCGGCTTGCTGACGCCCGTCTTCACCTATCGCTCACAGCTCGGCGCGGGCGTCGGGGTTCCCTATTTCTGGGCGATTTCGCCCGACTCCGACCTCACGATCACGCCCACCATCTTCTCCCGCCAGGGGCCCTTCCTGACGAGCGAGTTCCGCAAGCGCTTCGAGAACGGCGGATTTTCGGTCCGCGCCGAAGGCACGCATGTCGGCGATCCGAGCGCCTTCGCCATCGCTCCCTATGGCGCCCGCAATCGGGAATGGCGCGGCGCGCTCCAGACTCAGGGCGACTTCTGGCTCAACGACCGCTGGCGCGCCGGCTGGGACATAACGGCGCTCTCGGATCGCTATTTTCTGCAGGACTACAAGCAGTTCAACTATCTCCTGCAGAACTATTACTTCCGCGAATCGTCCTCGACGATCTATCTGAACGGCCAGGGTCCGCGCAGCTATTTCGACATGCGCGGCTATTACTTCCAGGGTCTCTCGCCCAGCGACGTGCAGGCCCAGCAGCCGCTCGTGCATCCGGTGATCGACTATAATCGTGTCTTCGACGTCGATCCGACCAAGACCGCCGGCGTCGGCGGCCAGATCGAAATCGACGCCAATTTCACGAGCACCTCGGCGGACGTCGCCAATTACGAGTCGATCAACCCGCGCACGCTGGACAGGATCTACGGCCTTTACAACGTCTGTCAGTCCTACAATCGCGACGTCGTTCCACAGCGCAGCACGTGCCTGTTGCGCGGCATCGGCGGCGCCTACCAGCACGCCACGGTCATGGGCGACTGGAAACGCAAGGTCATCGACCCCGTCGGCGGGGTCTGGACGGCCTTCGCCTTCGCGCGTTTCACCGGCAGCTATCTCGATTACGACCGGCAGGGCCTCTACCCGATCTACAATAGTTCCTGGCAACCGATCCCCAACGCCAATCAGGGCCTGTTTCTGGACGGCCTGGATCAGCGTTTCCGCGGTCAGGCGACGCCGGGCTTCGGCGCCGAATGGCGCTATCCCATCCTCGCGCGCAGCCCCATCGGCAATTTTGTCGTCGAGCCCATCGCACAAATTGTCGCGCGCCCGAACCAGACGTCGATTCCCTCGCTCGTCAATATGGACGCGCAGAGCCTCGTCTTCGACGATTCGACCTTGTTCGAATGGAACAAATTCTCGGGCTACGACCGCTTCGAGACCGGCACGCGCCTGAACTACGGCGGGCAGGCCACGCTGACGCTCGGCAATGGCGGCTTCGTCAACGCCATGGTCGGCCAGTCGACGCAGCTCGCCGGCGCCAATGGCTACGCCACCGCCGACGCCGCCAATGTCGGCCTGAACTCGGGCCTCAACAGGCGCACGTCCGACATCGTCGGCCGTTTCGCCTTTGCGCCCGCCTCCTTCATGAGCTTTGTCGCGAAGGGTCGCTTCGACAAGGAAAGCCTGATCGCGAAGCGCATCGATCTGTTCGCGACATTCAACTTCGATCCGCTGTCGCTGCAGTTGCAATACGCCAATTACGCGTCCCAGCCGGCGATCGGCTTCGACGTCCGCCGACAGGGTCTTTCGGCCACTGGCCGCTACGACATCACGAAGAATTATTTCCTGAACGGCACCGTCACTTTCGACATGAGCCGTTATCTCTACAATAATCTCACTCAAAACCCGTATCTCTACACCGCCTATACTGGCGCCAATCTCAACGGCACGGCGCCGCTCTTCTCGGTCGCGGCGCTGGGCGCGGGCGTCGGCTATCACGACGAATGCACGACGCTGTCGATCAATTACTCCCAAATCTATCAGCCGCAGGCGAACACCGGCCTGCCGGCGCGCAACCAGGCCGTCATGGTGTCCCTGCAGTTCCGCACGCTGGGCGAGGCGCGCTTCAATTACGGCCTCGGCTCGGTGCTCGTGAACGACGGCGTGCGCAACGCCACGTCGGGCAGCTCCTATTCGAGCGGCTACGGCGGAAGCTACATGCGCTGATCAAACGACGGCCTCGGCCCCCTGAATGACAGGGGCGAGGCCGTCTGTTAAAAGCGGCCTCACTCCAGAACACGCCCCGAATTGCGGAAGGCGCTTTATCGCCCCGCGCATGAAGGAGAAATCGATGCGCCTTTCCCCGTCCCTCGCTGCGTCCTGGCGCGCTCTTGCCGTCGCCGGCGCCCTTGCAGGGGTCATTTTCGCCGGCGCGACGCCGTCGCGGGCGGCCGACGCCTTTTCCGACCAGCAAAAGGCCGGCATCCAGAAAATCATCCACGACTATCTCGTTTCGAATCCGGAAGTGATCCGCGAGGCGATCGAGGCGCTCAAGAAACGCGAGGAAGCGGCGGAGCTGGCGTCGCGCGAGAAAGCCGTCGTGGAACACGGCGAGAAGATCGTCCATTCGGCAAATCAGGCCGTCGTCGGCAATCCGGACGGCGACGTCACGCTGGTCGAATTCTTCGACTACAACTGCGGCTACTGCAAGCAATCGCTCGCCTCGGTCGCGAAGCTCATCGAAACCGATCCGAAGCTGCGCGTCGTTCTCAAGGATTTCCCGATTCTCGGGGCGGACTCGGTCGATGTCGCGCATATCGCGACCGCCGCCCGCATGCAGCTCTCACCCGCGAAATTCTGGGAATTCCACAAGAAGCTGCTCTCGACGCGCGGGCACATCGGCAAGCAGCAGGCCATCGCGGCGGCGAAGGAGGTCGGCGCGGATATCGACCGGCTCGAGAAAGACGCCGACAGCGCCGAGACGCAGGCCGCGCTGAAGGAAGTCGCCGCTCTCGCCGAGCAGCTCAAATTCGACGGCACGCCGTCATGGGTCATCGGCAAGGAGGCCGTCGTGGGCGGCCTGCCCTTTGCGCAGCTCAAGGCGAAGGTCGACAACATTCGCAAATGCGGCAAGGCGACCTGCTGAGGACGCGAGGACCGCGAGCCTTCAGGCTCGGATTAAAGAGCGCGCCTGAAGGCGCGCGGTCCGGCGCGCCCTTTCCTGCCGGGCTTCCTTTGCGGGGCCAATGCGGCTAAGAGAGACGCGCTTCGCCCTTTGAAGAAAATCGATCGTTCGGGAAGGCAATGTCAGCCGTACACGTGCTCAACGGTCCAAATCTCAACCTTCTCGGCAAGCGCGAACCCGGGATCTACGGATCAGCGACCCTGGACGACATCCGCGCCCAGCTCGACCAACGCTGTAGCGCGAAGGGCGTCTCGCTCGTCTTCAAGCAATCGAATTTCGAGGGCGATCTCGTCACTTGGATTCAGGAGGCGGGCGCCGCGGGCGCGCCGGTCATCCTCAACGCCGGCGCCCTGACCCACACGTCGATCGCGCTTTACGACGCGATCAAAGGCGCGCAGGCGTCCGTCATCGAAGTCCATCTTTCCAATGTGCATGCGCGGGAGAGCTTCCGCCATCACTCGTATATTTCCCCGGCGGCGCGGGGAGTCATCGCGGGCTTCGGCCCGCTTTCATATTTGCTGGCCCTCGAGGCCATTCTCCAAAACATCTGAGAAAGACCTGGGAAAAACCATGGCGCGCAAAGCACAGCCCACCAAGACCACGCGCGGCCGCCGCTCCTCGGCCGCCGCCGCCCCCGTTCGCACGCCCGCCCCGACCCGTACGGCCGCGCCTCGCGCCGCCGTCGCGCCCGCGCCTTTGATCGACCCTGCGCTGCTGCGCACCATCGCCGAGCTCGTCGCGCAGAGCGATCTCACCGAGTTCGAGGTCGAGAAGGGCGATCTGCGCATTCGCGCCGCCCGCACGCCGGCGCCGCTCGCCGCGCCCGCGACCGTCACCATCGCCGCCCCGGCGCAGACGGCTTATGCGCCCGCGCCTGTCGCTGCGCCCGCCGCCATCGCAGCGCCAGCGCCCGCTGCGCCGCCGACCGAAGAATCCCTCGCCGAACATCCTGGCGCGGTCAAATCGCCGATGGTCGGCACAGCCTATCTGCGCCCCAACCCCGACGCCAAGCCCTTCATCGAGATCGGCTCGCGCGTTTCGGCCGGCGACAAGCTGCTGCTGATCGAAGCGATGAAGACCTTCAACGACATCGTCGCGCCGAAATCGGGCGTCGTCACCGCCATCATCGTCGAGGACGGCCAGCCGGTCGAATATGGCGAACCTCTCCTCGTGATCGAATAAGGCGCGCGGATGTTCGACAAAATCCTCATCGCCAATCGCGGCGAAATCGCGCTGCGCGTCTTGCGCGCGGCGAAGGAGCTCGGCGTCGCCACCGTGGCGGTGCATTCGACCGCCGACGCCGACGCCATGCATGTGAAGCTCGCCGACGAGTCCGTCTGCATCGGCCCGCCGGCGGCGCGCGATTCCTATCTCAATATCCCAGCGCTGCTGTCGGCCTGCGAGATCACAGGCGCCGACGCCGTGCATCCCGGCTATGGCTTTCTCTCCGAGAACGCCCGCTTCGCAGAGATCCTCGAAGAACACAACATCACCTTCATCGGCCCGAAGTCGGAGCATATCCGGCTGATGGGCGATAAGATCGAGGCGAAGGCCACCGCCAAGCGCCTCGGCATTCCCTGCGTGCCGGGCTCGGATGGCCCCGTGCTCTCCGAGAAGGAGGCGCTGAAGGTCGCGCAGAAGATCGGTTTCCCCGTGCTGGTGAAAGCGGCTTCCGGCGGCGGCGGACGCGGCATGAAGGTCGCGCGCGACGCGCATGACCTCGGCGTCGCCATGGCGACGGCGCGCACGGAAGCCAAGGCCGCCTTTGGCGACGACACGGTCTACATCGAGAAATATCTCGAAAAGCCGCGCCATATCGAAATCCAGGTTTTCGGTGACGGCAAGGGCCAGGCCATTCATCTGGGCGAGCGCGACTGCTCTTTGCAGCGCCGTCACCAGAAGGTGTTCGAGGAAACCCCCTCCCCCGCGCTCAACGACACGCAGCGCCGCGAGATCGGCGAAGTCTGCGCCAAGGCCATGCGCGAATTGCAATATGCCGGCGCGGGCACGGTCGAGTTCCTTTACGAGAATGGCGAGTTCTATTTCATCGAGATGAACACGCGCATTCAGGTCGAGCACCCTGTCACCGAATCGATTACGGGAGTCGATCTGGTCTGCGAACAGATCAGGGTTGCGGCCGGCTCGCCACTCTCGATGAAACAAGAAGACGTGCAGTTCTATGGCCATGCGATCGAGTGCCGCGTGAACGCCGAACATCCGTTGACCTTCCGCCCCTCGCCGGGCCGCATCGCCTATTACCATCCGCCGGGCGGCGTCGGCGTGCGCGTCGATTCGGCTGTCTATCAGGGCTATTCGATCCCGCCGAATTACGACTCGCTCATCGGCAAGCTGATCGTCCACGGCCGCAACCGCACAGAGGCGCTCATGCGCCTGCGCCGCTCGCTCGACGAATTCATCGTCGACGGCATCGACACGACGCTGCCGCTGTTCCGCACGCTGGTGCGCAACGCCGACGTGCAGAACGGGATCTACGACATCCATTGGCTCGAGCATTTCCTGGCGACAGGCGGGATCGAGCCGGAGGTTTGATTATCCTCACCGAGTTGCGGACGCCCGAGTAAGCGAAGGGAAGTCCGTCATTGCGAGCGGAGCGAAGCAATCCAGAGCGTCATCGCGGCTCTGGATTGCTTCGTCGCTGCGCTCCTCGCAATGACGGAGACCGCCGGAAGGACCGAACTCTCCCCCCACCCGCCGTCTCCGCATAAGTGGCGTCCGCGGCGACGACCTGATAAAGTTTGTCAGATAGCGACCGCTGCATTTTTCGAGATAAGGCGCTATCCTTTTACCTATGTCGAAACCCGGCGCCTCCTACGCCATCACGCCGCAGCTTTTGCTGCGCGCCTATTCCATCGGTCTCTTTCCCATGGCGGAGAGCGCCGAGGACGACCAGCTCTTCTGGGTCGACCCTGAAAAGCGCGCGATCTTTCCGCTGGACACATTCATCGTGTCGCGCTCACTCGCCAAGACCGTGCGCTCGGATCGTTTCGAGGTTGTCGTCGACCGCGACTTCGACGCGGTGATCGAGGCTTGCGCCGCCCCCACGCCGGATCGCGAGAAGACCTGGATCAACGACGAAATCCGCCGCCTCTATCGCCAGCTTTTCGACATGGGCTTCGCCCATACGGTGGAATGTTGGCGCGACGGTCAGCTCGTCGGCGGTCTCTATGGCGTGGCGTTACGCGGCGCCTTTTTCGGCGAGAGCATGTTCCATCGCGAGCGCGACGCGTCCAAAGTAGCGCTCACCCATCTCGTGGCGCGGCTGCGCGCCGGCGGCTTCCAGCTCCTCGACACGCAGTTCATGACCACGCATCTCGCCTCGCTGGGCGCAATCGAGATCTCGCGGGATTCCTATCATCGCGCGCTGGAAGAGGCGCTCTGCGTCGTGGCGAATTTCCACGTCTGGAAGCCGGACGAGAAGGTCTCCGGCCAACAGGCGCTCGCCGCGCTCGAGGATTGATTGCATTTCCGTTTGAACAGCGCGCGTGAGGATTTGTCATTCCCGGCGGGCTGAAAGCCCGACCGGGAATCCAGAGCCACAGATGAGCTGGTTTTGCTCTGGATTCCCGATCGCTCGCTGCGCGAGCGTCGGGAATGACAGCGAACTAATCAAGCGGATCCCGTATGATCAGAACGGCAGAAGCCCGCCCGGCTGTGGCTCCACAGGCGTCACGGCGGGCGACGACCGCCTCTTCTTTTTCTTCTGCGGCTGAGGCTGCGCCGGGGCTTCGGCCGCGCCAGCGTCGGGCGCGGGGGCGCCGTCCATGGCGGGCTGCGGCGGAACAGAATCGGACGGGCCGATCGGCGCGTTCTCCACCGGCGCCGGAGCCTTGGGCTCCACCTTGCGCGAGCGCTTCTTGCGGCCCGTTTCCGGTGCAGGCGCGGCGGCGCCGTCTACGGACGGCTCCTCGGCGGCGACTGGCGCCGGCGCGTTCTCCTTGCCGCCCTTACAATCGACGAGCCAGACGTCGTAGACCGGATGCTCGACGCCGTGGAGGCCGGGACTCGCCGCGAACATCCAACCGGAGAAGATGCGCTTGGCCTCCTGTCGCGTCTCGGGCTTGGCGTCCGCGCGCGCGTCCTTCAGCTCGGCCTTCGCCTGCCGCTCCAGCCGGCTCGCAACCTCATCGACCTCGACGAAGCTCGTCGTCTGCGGCGCTTCGGTCTGCGGCCGCGTGTTGCAGACGCGCGGCGTCACATTCAACGAGCCGAATTGGACGGTCTCGTCGATCGCCACGTCGAAGTTGATGATGCGGCCGGTGGTCTTGTCGAGACCGGCGAAGATCGCGGTGGGATGGCGGATGGGTTCGGCGGCGGCCACGCCAGAGAGCGCGGCCATGAAGGCGCCGAGCGCCAAGCCGTAACGAAGGGATGAGATCATCATGTCACCGCGCCGCGCGCAGCGGCCAGAGGAAAACGCTGGACCGACATAAACAGGCAAGAAAGGCGTTTCCGTGGACGGAAGGGGAATCAGCCCTCCGGCCGCCAGGCGACATAATCGCCGCCGCTCGGCGTTCGCTCGCCGGTCGAGAGTTGCGATCCCGGCGGACGGTAGGCGAGCGGCGTGCCGGTCAAATTCGCCTGATGCGGCAGCTCCCACTCCTTGCGGGCGTAGTTTTCCTTGGTGGGCGGGGTGTCGACCGTGTGATGCAGCCAGCCGTGCCAGCCCTGCGGAATCGCGGAGCCCTCGCAATAGCCGTTGAAGATCACCCAGCGGCGCTCGATGCCCAGCGCCTTGTCCTTCTTTCCGCCGCGGCGGCGATAATAGACGTTGCCGAATTCGTCCGTCCCCACGCGTTCGCCATAGAGCGCAGTCCACAGGCTCGTGTTGAGGGTCGCGCGATCCCACCAGGTGAAGAAACGGGTGAAGATGGACATAATGCGTTCGGCCTCTTCTTTGCGGCGCGCCTTGCGCCGGCCAGTCGGCGTCGTTGCGCTCCTTATGGCGTTGCGGCGCGGCGGTGTCTAGGGGCGCCGGGCCAAGCTTATTCAGTGCACCCCATCGACGGCCAAGGTGCGCAGCTCACGCAGCACGGCGATAAGCCGCCGAACATCGCCTTCCTTGACGCCCCGCTCCAAATCGCCGTGCGCCAAGCTATTGCGAAGCCGGCCCGCTTCACGGAGGAAATCCGCTTCCGAGGGCGTGACATAGCCGCTGTTCGCGAGAGATTCGACCAGCCGCGCCGGCGTTTGCGGCTTCCGGTATTTATCGGGCGCCAGATACCTCGCCAACGCCTCGAAAATCCCCCAGCCCATTATCAAGGCCGCCGCCAGAGCGCCTGCCTGCGCCAAGCTCTCGAGCGATTCTATGGCGTCCTCAATCGCGTGGAGGGAGACCGGAGAAAGCTCTGCTGCTTCGCCCGGCCGCACGAAATAGACATTGAGCTCCCAGTCGCGCGCATCTCTGAAGAGCCGCCGCAAATCGCGCTCCTTGGCCTCACTTGACTGGCCTTCGACAATGACCTCGATTGCGATTTTTTTGTCCTGCCCTAGCGCGATTGCGTCGGGCACGTAGCTCCCCATGAACGGAGGCAGCAGTTGCCGGGGCGGTTCATAGACGACCGAATAACCCTCCGCCTCCAGCCGGGGCGCAAGCTGGTCGATAATGAGCCGTCTCGAATGCTCGGGCTCTCTCATGCCAGTTCCTCGAACGGATCATCGGAAAGCTTTACATAGAGAAGCGGCTTCGTCTGCGTGAGAGCTTTTTCCAGCGTGGAGCTCGGCGCGGCGAAACGGAATATGCCGTCAGGTTCGAATTTCTGCACGACAACCCGCTCAACTTGTCCATCGTCAAGGTAAACCTGCTGGCTCAGCGCGTCCAGGATCGGCTTGACGATATTGTCTATGTCGCCGTCCATTGCGCTGTCGGGGAAATAATAGAGCGTGACGGCGATCCGGTCGTCGCTCGCGAAGTAATCGGAGGGTAAGGCGAAGCGGATTGCCGCCCGCACCCTGTCCTGCCAATCACGCTTAGAAGCCGCTCTTTTCGTCTGTAGGGAAACCGGCGCGCCTTCAACAATAAATTCCAAAGGAAAACAGATTTCCAAAGTTCACTCCATCGTCTTGACGAACGCCCCGAAAGCTCTCGGCCCATCCCCGGTCTCGACCTTGCCCTCGACCTTCAGGGTTTTGGCGTCGATGGACCAGAGTTCGTTTGAAAACCAGCTCGCCACGTAAACCCGCGAACCATCGCCGCCCGCAGCAATTCCTTCCGGATATTCGCCGACTTTCACGACGCTGAGGGGCGCGAATGTCGCCGCGTCGAAGACGCTCACGCTATCGGCGTGCTGGTTCGCGACAAAAACCCGCCCGCTCGCCAGCGCCGTCGTATAGGGCCGGCTCTGCGTCTTCAGCGTCCCGACGACCTTGCGGGCGGCGATGTCGATCACGCTGACATCGTCCGATTCGACATTGGCCGTATAGGCGCGGGCGCCTGTGGCGTCGATCGTCACGCCGAACGGATGTTTGCCGACCGGCAGCGTCGCAACGCGGGCGAAGCTTTGCGCGTCGATGAAGGAGATGGCGTTGTCGTCGCGATCGGCGACGATGATCGTCTTGCCGTCCGGCGTCACCGCGACCCCCGAGGCCATCGCGCCGACGCCGACGCTGCGCAGCTCGCCCTGCTCCGGGTCGATCTCGACGAGCCGGCGCCCGTAGAGGTCGGCGACATAGACGCGCTTGCCATCCGGGGCTGCGGCCACGCCGAGCGGCCCACCGGCAATCGCGATGCGCCGCTCGACCTTATGCGCTTTGGCGTCGACGATCGTGAGAAACTTGCCTTCCGGACTCGTCACATAGGCGCGCGCGCCGTCGCGGCTGACGGTAATCCCCGCTGGCTTTCCGCCGATGGGGAGGCGCGCGAGCGGCGTCATGGTTGCGACGTCGATAATATCGAGCGCATCGGCCCCTTGTGATGTGACGAAGGCTTCGTCGGCGTGGGCCACGGAGGAGAAAAGCATTGCAGCAAGCCAAACCGCGCCCATTACCCTCTCCCGCTTGCGGGAGAGGGTGGCCCCTGCGTCAGCAGGGGTCGGGTGAGGGCGGCCCTCATCCGTCACGCCTTCGGCGCGACACCTTCTCCCGCAAGCGGGAGAAGGGAGGCTCGGACGCTTCATCTCCCCTCCACCCGCGCCTTTAGAGCCGCAAGACCGGCGCGGTGCAGCGCCGTGACGGCGACGAGGGCTGTGTCGTCGTCGAGGCCCGGCGGCGGGTCGTTGAAAGGATGGCCGCGATAGAACCGGCCCTTCCATTCGGCGAGCGACTTGCCTTCGCCCGTGGGTTTCACCGTCACATGCGTCATGTAATTGATGGCCGGCAGGCGCTTCACATCGTCATGGTCGCGATGCCAGGCGATCGTCATGCGCTCCGCTTCCCATCGCACGAGCGTTTCCTCCACCGCGCCGCCATCGGCCATAAGGAGCTTTCGCTTGGCCTTCTCCGGCTCGTTGCCGCCGCTCGCTTCGACGCTTTTCACGCCGGGGAGCCAGTCGTAATGGGCGAAGTCGCCCACCACCGCCCAAACCTTTTCGGGCGGCGCGTCGATGACGATGGTCTCGACCGATTTGAGCGGGGCCGCGCCATGGGCGGCCCAGGAATTGGGCCCCGGCGTGGGGGGCTCGGCGCCGGCGACGGCCGCCGACGCCATTGAAGCGAACGCCGCCAGCGCGAGAAGCGCGGCGCGGCGGGACAGGTTGGACATTTTACAATCCTCCCGGCGCCCCTCTCGCGCTGGGCTATCGGGTTACTTGCCTTCGGCCTTGGCCTTCAGCCCGGCGAGGCCGGCGGTATAGACGCCCGTGACGGCCTTGATCGCCGCTTCGTCGGAGAGCTCCGGCGGCGGGTCGTTGTTCATGAAGCCGCGATAGAAGGCGCCCTTCCATTCGACTTCCGTCTTGCCGCCCGCGTCCTTGACGGTGATCGTCGAGGAATAATTGTTCACCGGCAGCACCTTCACGTCGACATTGTCGATCTTATAGCTGATCGACTTGCCGGCCGCGTCGTATTTCGTGACCGACTCCTCGATCACACCGCCGTCCTTGAGCGTCAGCTTGCGCTTGGCGCCGACCTCATTGCCGCCCGTGCCTTCGGTCTTGGCGACCGGGGGCAGCCAATTGATGTCCTGGAAATTGCTGACGATGGCCCAGACCTTGTCGGCCGGCGCATTGATCTCGATCTTCTCGACCACTTTCTGGCGCGAGGGGCCATGCGCGAAGGCGGGGGCCGTCGCCAGCCCGGCGGAAACGAGCGACAGGGCCGCAACGACGACAGCGCGGCGCGCAATCACAAAGGACATGGGAATTTCTCCTGGGGAACCTTCCTCCACCGCCAGCGCGGCGGCTGAGCACATAAGGGCGCCGCAAGCGGCGGCGTCAAGGGCGGCGCAATCAGCCAGCGTCTTCCAGCGCGGCAATTTTGGCCTTTACCTCTTCGCTCAAATAATCAGCTTTAATTGTCTTGAGGTATCGTATGGCCTCAGTATCGTTCGCCGCATATTCGAGACGCCGCTTGTAGAAAGTTAAGCGGCCTTCCGCTTCAGCAATTATTTCAGACCAAGGTTTTATCCAGACTCGCATTTTTGGGTCATCCAATTCAAATACGAGGCCCCGCGGCTTGCCGCTCTGTCTCGCTTCAAGTTGGGCATCCTCGGTCATTCTGTTTGAGACTGCAACGAAATCCCATTCCACACCGGGGTGCTTGAAACGGTCATCAAGAGCTACAGCTTTTGCGTACCTTTTAATTTGAGTGACAACATCCTCGTTGATTGACTGCGCAGGTCGCTTCAACTCGACCACCAAATGCCTTCTCTCGTTATCAGTCGGAGTCGGGACACGGCACGAAAGCATAAGGTCGACCACTGCGGTGTTCCCATCAGCATCGACAACAGGCTCAACGGGCGCAAGATTATCCCGGTCTTTTCCTAAAATCCGCAAATGGGCTCTCAAAACAGAAGTAAGGTCTTCATCGTCGTTCATAAGATTGAACTGTTCGCCAAATATCCAAGTCTCCTGCGCCAAAATCCGGTGCAATTGCGAACGCTCCAACAGCTGCCGCTTCGATTTTGGATCAAACACAAGGATTTGCAGGGCCTTCAGAAAATCAAGGCGGTCCGTCACTGCTTTCGCCGCATTAATAACAGCCGTCAAAGACGTCTTACGCAGCAGTTCTGCCATCTCATCTTGCTTTGCTTGCGGCAATTCAATTACATTTTCGAAAATATATTTGAGAGACGTCGGACCGCTTTCAATAGCGGCCTTTACAAGCTGCAATACCAGTTTTTGCTGTTTTGGAGACGACCTTTCAAAGTCCTGACTGTAGTCGGATAGGTTAAGTGCGACCACATCGAAGAGCTGCCGCTCGTTAATCTCAATCGCATCAATAGGATGGCCTTCATAAGGGTAAATTTTGGCTTCCTGCCACTCTTGTATCTTGTAGCGCGACCGCTGGGCCTCCTGCGCCCGAAAATGCTCTCGCAATTTCGCTTTGCATGCCTCAATCAAGGCAGACGCACCCTTGTCCAACTCAACTAGCTCTTCAGTGTTTTCGTCTGCCAACTTTTGAAAGTAGTCGGACGTCAAATAGGCGGTGAATTCGAAACCGCGAGCATGAATTCCTGGTGCCATATCATGGAAGCTGAAGCGACCGGGAAGGCACAACATTAGCTTACGCTCGACGCGCTTATTCCACTCGACCACCTCGAGCTCGCCCGTGAGTTCGTCTCCTTGTTCAACAAAGGCAGTTATATTGTAAGGAGTCACACGTCGGATCGACTCGCGCGCATCGACCCGTTCGCCGTCGTATACGATAGAGAAAGTGGGGTCTTGAAATAACTGTAAAGCGAAAACATCACGCAGCTTCTCAACGAATCCATGAGTAGCTCTTATTTCGAAGTCTTTGTTAATCTCACAGATTTCAACGATGCACCCACGGGCCTTTGTGGCGATAGGATCTGAAACCGTAAAGGTTTTCAGGTTGCTGCGCTTTCCTGAGATAGAGAACTGTTTTCCCTCCGCAGATGAAACCCAGGAGACACTATCTCCCAATGAAAATGCCTTAAATCTACCCTGTCCTTTTTTACCGTGGATAATACGGCCAGAGGGAGTCTTGGCGGCCAGTTTTTTCCATGACCCTCCGAGTGACTTGAAGCTTTGGGCAGCCTGCTCAAACGCAATCCCGACGCCAGAGCCGGCCTCACGAATTCGGACAGTAGCTTGAGTGGATTTTCTGCCTGACAGCGGCGAGGATTCTCGCTGCGAATCAGGAGCATTCGATGACGAAGCGAAGCCGCCGGACGCATTCTCCGGCCTTCAAGGCGAAAGTGGCTTTGGCCGCGATCAAGGGCGAGAAGACGCTGGCCGAGCTGGCGCAGCAGTTTGACGTCCACCCGAACCAGATCACGACGTGGCGAAGCCAGTTGCTGGAAGGCGCGGCCGGCGTTTTCGGGCAGGATAAGACGGAGCCGAAAGAGGCCGCCGTCGACCTGAAGGGTCTTCACGCGAAGATCGGCGAACTCACGTTGGAGAACGATTTTTTGTCCGGCGCGCTCACAAAAGCGGGATTGCTGAGCGCAAAAAGATGATCGACCGCGATCACGATCTTTCGATCGCCCGGCAGGCGAAGGCGCTGGGCGTCGCCCGCAGCTCCGTCTACTACAGGCCGCGGCCGGTTTCGGCCGAGGACCTCGAGCTGATGCGCCGTCTCGACGCGCTGCATCTCGAACACCCCTTCGCGGGCGCGCGGATGCTGCGCGATCTTCTGCGGCGCGAGGGCGTCGCCGTGGGCCGCCGGCATGTCGCGACATTGATGAAGCGGATGGGGATCGAGGCGCTCTATCGGCGGCCGAACACGAGCAAGCCTGCGCCGGGACACAAGGTGTACCCGTATCTGCTGCGCGGGGTGAAGATCGAACGGCCGAACCAGGTCTGGGCGACGGACATCAGCTACATCCCGATGCGGCGCGGCTTCGTCTATCTCGCAGCGGTCGTCGACGTCTTCACGCGGCGCGTCCTGTCGCATCGCGTGTCGATCACTATGGAGGCGGAGTTCTGCGTCGAAGCCTTGAAGGAGGCCCTGGCGAAATACGGCAAGCCAGAGATTTTCAACACGGACCAAGGCAGCCAGTTCACCAGTCTCGACTTCACCGGCGTGCTGCTCGATGCGAAAATATCGATCAGCATGGACGGCAAGGGCGCGTGGCGGGACAATGTCTTCGTCGAGCGGCTGTGGCGCAGCGTGAAATACGAGGAGGTCTATCTCAAGGCCTATGACAGCATGTCCGAGGCGCGCGCCTCGATCGGCCGCTATCTGGCCTTCTACAACGAGGGGCGCCCGCATACGGCGCTTGACGGGCGCACGCCCGACGAGGCCTACTTCGGCATCAAGGAAACGGCGATGGCCGCATGACCATCGCCGTCGATTTTGTCGCAGCTCTGGTCGGGCCTAGGCCCTCCCGCCGCCGCGACAAAATCGAAACGCCCCGCGTTCGGCAAACCCCGGCAGAGATCCACTCAAAATCCGCGGGGAGCTGTCCAGACAAGCGAGGCCAGCTCTGCCGTCGTCCTTTACTCTTATGGAGCCAAGCTTTGTGAGTGGCCCCTCAGAAATTTCAACGATGACAGCGTTCGCATCGGCGTCGTATGAATTCCAAACTAATTCAGAAATTGCGGCTAGAGGCTTCGCAGTTGTTACGCGTTCGATATGGTCGTTTTCAACTTTGACTTCAATTTGCTGCACAACATCGCTCCAGTAGGCAATCAACGGAGAAAAATGCTTCGCACGCAGACCCGAACGAAGCTACTTGCATCAGCTTAGCAGCCGCCGATTTTTCGGCCAAGCTGTCACACGCTTGTCTCACGCTCGCGCGATCAGCGCGCCGATGCCTTACATCCGCGCTTTCGCCTTCGTCGCCGCCATGGCGGCCGCCTTCGTCTTTCTCGTTCCGATCCAAACGATCGCGCGGCGGCGTGGCTGGGCGGTTCAGCACTCGATCCAAACCGGCTTCTGCCGGCTGATGTGCATCGTGATCGGCATCAAGGTTGCGCCCGCGGGCGCCCTGCCCGCCTCGCGCCCGCGTTTCGTGGTCTCGAACCATGTCTCCTGGACGGACATCATCGCGCTCGCGAGCCTTTATCCGCTGGTCTTCCTGGCCAAGAGCGAAGTGGCGGGGTGGCCGGTTCTCGGCTTTCTGGCGCGGCTGCAGGGCACGGTTTTCGTGCCGCGGGGCTCGCGCAAGGACATTCCGCTGGTCAACGCCGCGCTCTGCGGCGTTTTGCGCGGGGGCCGCGATCTCGTCGTCTTTCCGGAAGGCACATCGAGCGCGGGCGTCGACGTTCTGCCGTTCAAGCCGGCGCATTTCGACGCCATTCAGGCGTATGACGGCGCTGCGGCTATTGCCCCGGCGGCCATCCTTTACACGGACGGGGCGCGGCCGGTCGATGTCGGCTGGTATGGCGACATGACTTTCCTGCCGCATCTGTGGAGCCTCATGAAACGCGGCGGCGTCCATTGCCGCGTCGCCTTTGGCGACGCAATCGCGTTCGAGGGCAAGGATCGCAAAGCGCTGGCGGCGGAGACTGAAGCGCAGGTGCGGGCGATGTTGCACGAGATGCGCGGGTAAGGCCCCTCGCTCGCCGTCATTGCGAGGAGCGTAAGCGACGAAGCAATCCAGGGCCGTGATCGCTGCCCTGGATTGCTTCGCTCCGCTCGCAATGACGGGCGTTGCTGGCCAAGAGAATTAAGCGGCGCGGCGTTCGACGCCGCTGAAATATTCGATGTAGCGCGCGCCGATCTCGGCGACCGGCATCACGACGAAGACATCCGTCGTGTTGAACTTCAAATCCACCACCGCGCCGTCGCCGAAGCGCGCGCCGAGGCGTAGATAGCCCTTGATGAGCGGCGAGAGCGCTTCGCGCGCCGCCTTGGCGTCGAGGCTGTCCTTCGGCGCCATGGCCATGGGCACATAAAGATCGGTCTTCGCCTTCACCCGCCACTCGCCCTGCGCGCCAGCGTAATGGGCGAGGTAGCTCAGCGCCTGGGCGTGGGCGAGCGGGCTCACGCCCGGAAAGCTCGCGCAGCCGATCATCACGTCGATCTGATGGGCGCGGATGTAAGCCAGCAGGCCGCGCCACAGCAGCTCGATCGTGCGCTTGCTGCGATGCGACTCGAGCACGCAGGAGCGGCCGAGCTCGAGAATCCGCTTGCCGGCGTGACGCGCGAGCAAGGGCGCGATGTCATATTCGCCGGCCGAGTAGAAACCGCCGGCCTTCTGCGCCATGTCGCCACGCAGCAGCCGATAAGCGCCGACGATCTTCGGCTTCACCTTGCCGCGCTTGTTCGTCCAGGCGTGGTCGATGACGATCAGATGGTCGCAATATTTGTCGAACTTGTCGGCGTCGCGCCGGGTGAAGGCGGTCTTGGCGTCCGGGATCGCGCCGCCTTCCTTGTAGAAGACGTCATACCGCAGGCGCTGCGCCTTGCGGATCTCGCCCTTGCGACACGCGAGCCGCGCCTCGAGCGAGCCCATGCGGCCAAGCGTTTCAACAATGGTCTTTTTCTGTGGCGACGGCGGCTGAAGATTTGTCAGAGCGGCGATCGTCCGCCCAATATCCGCGTGGCTGGTCCACATCCGCGATAATTCCCCCGCGATTACAGAAATTTTTTCATCACGATTCCACAAAGCTTTTGTGACGCGCCGATTGGTGACACAAGCCCCGCCAGGCTCTAGTTTTGCCCGCGAACTTCCGGAGGCAAAGCATGATTTTTGGGCGGCAGGCGCTTTTCCTCGCGGCGTCGATCGCGCTCGCGGCGCCGTCCTACGCCGAGGAGATCGTCCCGCTCGCGGGCTGCTACGAACGCGTCTACGACGCCGCTTGGCTCGCGGCCCATCGCGGGCAGATCGTGCGCAAGATCGCCCTCTCGGTCGCCAAGACGTCCGTGCCCGAGACGCCCGGCGAAAAGCAGCGCATCCTCGCCGACGCCATGCTCGCCATGTGGTCGGGCAAGACCGCCTTCAGCACGATTGGCGCCTGTTTTTGGGAGCGCACCGGCCTCGTCTGCAACGCCGCGCTCTCCGCGCAGGAAACCGAGCGGTGCAAGAGCAAGGAAGACGGCGTGCGCGCCTGCCGGGTCTCGTTCAACGACTCGGGCTCTTTTAAGCTGGAGCAGAAGTCCGAAGGATTGATGCTCACGATCCGCGAGCGGCTGGAGCTTCCGGGCCCCGAGGCGCGCGGAACCTATCTTTATCTTAGCCCCGCAAACGCCGAGAACCATGTTTTTCTGCTGAAGCCCGCGCCGGCGGAACGGTGTAAATAGGCTGCTAGCTCAGTCGTCCCCGTCATTGCGAGGAGCGAAGCGACGAAGCAATCCACAGCCGCACCGCCGCCCTGGATTGCTTCGCTTCGCTCGCAATGACGGGGTAGCGCCGCCCTTTTCTGGCCTTGCCTCTGGATTTATCCCCAGAATTCACCGATTTGTCCACATGTTGTCTCCCTGTTAATATCCACCACCATATCTTGACGACATCTTCAGACTCGCGCAGTGTGGAGGCACAAGATCATGACGTCACGGCGAGCGTTCTTCCCAACGTCTGGCTGTGTCCGGCTTCCGCCGGATGTCGTCATTTTCCTTGAGCGTAATCCTCGTATCCGGCGTTCCAACCTCGCGAGCAGATTCGGCCGCGGGCGACGGCGCGCCTCTAACCGAGTTCGTATTGGCGGATATTTGCGTCGCGGGCCGGCGAACGGCTGCGCGCGAGCGCGGCCTCGCGCCTGAAGGAGATTGAAGGGCATGAAAATCGAGCGGCGTTACACCACGGCGGGCGAGTCTCCTTACGCGTCTATCGAGTTCCGCACGGCCAAGAGCGAGATCCGTAATCCCGACGGGTCCGTGGTGTTCTCGCTCGACGGCATCGAAGTGCCGGCCCAATGGAGCCAGGTCGCCTCGGACGTGCTCGCGCAGAAATATTTCCGCAAGGCGGGCGTTCCCGCGCGCTTGAAGAAGATCGAGGAGACCTCCATCCCCTCCTTCCTGTGGCGCTGCGTCGCCGACACGGAAGCCCTCGCCGCGCTCCCCAAGGATCAGCGCTACGTCTCCGAAATCTCCGCCAAGCAGGTCTTCGACCGGCTCGCCGGCGCCTGGGCCTATTGGGGCTGGAAGGGCGGCTATTTCGACGCAGAGGAAGACGCCCAGGCCTTCATGGACGAGCTGCGCTACATGCTCGCCATGCAGATGGCGGCGCCCAATTCGCCGCAATGGTTCAACACCGGCCTGCACTGGGCCTATGGCATAGACGGCCCGAGCCAGGGGCATTTCTACGTCGACTTCGCCAACGGTAAGATGGTGAAGTCGAAGTCGGCCTATGAGCATCCGCAGCCGCACGCTTGCTTCATCCAGTCGATCGAGGACGATCTCGTCAACGACGGCGGCATCATGGACCTTTGGGTGCGCGAGGCGCGCCTGTTCAAATATGGCTCCGGCACGGGCACGAATTTCTCGAAGCTGCGCGGCGAGAAGGAAAAGCTCTCGGGCGGCGGCTCGTCCTCGGGGCTGATGTCCTTCCTCAAGATCGGCGACCGCGCGGCGGGCGCCATCAAGTCGGGCGGCACCACGCGCCGCGCGGCGAAGATGGTCGTCGTCGACGTCGACCATCCCGACATCGAGGCCTTCGTCGATTGGAAGGTGAAGGAGGAGGAGAAGGTCGCCTCGCTCGTCACCGGCTCCAAGATCGTCAAGAAGCATCTCAAGGCCATTCTGCGCGCCTGCGTGAATTGCGAGGGCTCGGGCGACGATTGCTTCAATCCGGAGAAGAACCCGGCGTTGAAGCGCGAGATCAAGCTCGCGCGCAAGAACGACGTGGCGGACAATTACATCAAGCGCGTCATTCAATTCGCCAAGCAGGGCTACAAGGATATTTCCTTCGACACCTATGACACGGATTGGGACAGCGAGGCCTATCTGACCGTCTCCGGCCAGAACTCCAACAACTCCGTGCGCGTGACGGATGAATTCCTGCATGCGGTCGAGAACGACGGCGAGTGGAGCCTCATCAAGCGCCTCGACGGCAAGGTGGCGAAGACGCTGCGCGCCCGCGATCTGTGGGAGAAGATCGGCTACGCCGCCTGGGCGTCGGCCGATCCGGGCATTCAGTTCCACACCACGATCAACGACTGGCACACCTGCCCGGCCGGCGGCGACATCCGCGCCTCCAATCCGTGCTCGGAATATATGTTCCTCGACGACACGGCCTGTAACCTCGCCTCGCTGAACCTGCTGCAGTTCCGCGATCCGACGACCAAGCGCATCGACGTCGAATCTTACGAGCACGCGGTGCGCCTGTGGACCATCGTCCTCGAAATCTCGGTGCTGATGGCGCAGTTTCCCTCCAAGGAAATCGCGCAGCTTTCCTATGAGTATCGCACGCTGGGCCTCGGCTTCGCCAATATCGGCGGCCTGCTGATGTCCTCGGGCGTCGCTTACGACAGCGAGGCTGGCCGCGCCATCACCGGCGCGCTCTCGGCGATCATGACGGGCGTCTGCTACGCCACCTCCGCCGAAATGGCGAAGGAACGCGGCCCCTTTGTGCGCTTCATGGAAAACCGCGAGGCGATGCTGCGCGTCATCCGCAATCATCGCCGCGCGGCGCGTGGCGAACGCGCGGGCTATGAGGGCCTTTCCGTCAATCCGGTGCCGCTCGACATCGCCGCCTGCGCCGACGCGCGGCTCGCCGAACATGCGGCGGCCGCCTGGGACAAGGCGCTCGCGCAGGGCGAGCTCTACGGCTATCGCAATGCGCAAGTCAGCGTCGTCGCGCCCACGGGCACGATCGGCCTCGTGATGGATTGCGACACCACCGGCATCGAGCCCGACTTCGCGCTGGTGAAATTCAAGAAGCTCGCGGGCGGCGGCTATCTCAAGATCGTCAATCGCGCCGTGCCGGAAGGACTGCGCGCGCTCGGCTATCGCGAAAGCGAGATCGCGGAGATCGAGGCCTATGCCGTCGGCCACGCCTCGCTCGCCAATGCGCCGGCGATCAACACGGCGTCGCTGCGCGCGCGCGGTTTCACCGATGAGAAGATCGCGGCGGTCGAAGCCGCCCTGCCGAGCGCCTTCGACATCAAATTCGTCTTCAACAAATGGACGCTCGGGCCGGACTTCCTCACCGGCGTGTTGAAGGTGACCCCCGAGCAGCTCGACGACAAGAATTTCGATCTGCTGACGCATCTCGGTTTCTCCAAACAAGAGATCGAGGCGGCGAATATTCACGCCTGCGGCGCCATGACGCTCGAGGGCGCGCCTTTCCTGAAGGGCGAACATTACGCCGTCTTCGATTGCGCCAATCCGTGCGGGCGCACGGGCAAGCGCTATCTCTCGGTCGACTCGCATATCCGCATGATGGCGGCGGCGCAGCCCTTCATCTCGGGCGCGATCTCCAAGACCATCAACATGCCGAATGACGCGACGATCGAGGATTGCGAGCAGGCGTACTTGCTCTCTTGGCGCCTCGGCCTCAAAGCCAATGCGCTCTATCGCGACGGCTCCAAGCTCTCGCAGCCCTTGTCGGCCCAACTCATCCAGGGCGAGGACGAAGAGGACGACAAGGTCGAGGAGCTCATCGCGCAAAACACGCCGGCGCGCGCCGCCAATGTCGCCGAGCGCATCGTCGAGCGCGTCATTCATCAGTTGGTGCGCGAGCGCGAGAAGCTCCCCGATCGCCGCAAGGGCTATACGCAGAAAGCGGCGGTCGGTGGCCACAAGGTCTATCTGCGCACCGGCGAATATGCCGATGGGCGTCTGGGCGAAATCTTCATCGACATGCACAAGGAAGGCGCGGCCTTCCGCAGCTTGATGAATAACTTCGCCATCGCCATCTCGCTCGGCCTGCAATATGGCGTGCCGCTCGAGGAATATGTCGACGCCTTCACCTTCACCCGCTTCGAGCCCGCGGGCCCGGTGCAGGGCAATGACGCGATCAAGAACGCGACGTCGATCCTCGACTATGTGTTCCGCGAGCTTGCCGTCTCCTATCTCGGCCGCAGCGACCTCGCCCATGTCTCGCCCGACGACATCGGCCACGACGTGCTGGGCAAGGGCGAGCACGAAGGCAAGGCCACCGAGACGAGCGCCATCGTCTCGCGCGGCCTGTTGCGCTCCAAGACCGACAAGCTGATGGTCGTGCACGGCGGCGCCGTGGCGCTGCGCGAAACGCCGGAAGTAACGCGCGAGGAAGCCAGCGAGCCGCTCTCGCAGCTCGGCTGGACTGAGCCGACGAAATCGGTGCAAGGCATGGCGGAAAAACGCGCCGAGGCGCGGATGAAGGGCTATGTCGGCGAGGCTTGCCCGGAGTGCGCGAATTTTACACTGGTGCGCAATGGGACGTGCTTGAAGTGCGAGACGTGCGGAAGTACGACGGGGTGCAGCTGACCGCAGCTGAACGCGTGCGTGTGCGTGCGTAACCTCTCGACCGTCATGGCCGGCCTTGTGCCGGCCATCCACGCCGAGAGGCTCCGCAAACGCAGCAAGGCGCGCACAGGCGCGGCGTGGATGCCCGCGACAAGCGCGGGCATGACGGCCGAGAAGTTGCCGCTCACACACTCAGTTCGCCAAGTCTTCGTACAAATCGCGCCACTCGGGGTTCATGTCCAGAATGAGCCGCACCTTCCAAGCGCGCGGCCAGTGTTTCATTGTCTTTTCGCGCTGAATAGCCGTGCGAAACGGCTCGTACCAAACCAGCCGCTTCAGGCCATATTGCTTCGTGAAGCCGTCTATGACGCCTTCCCGGTGCTCCCAACCCCGGCGCGCAAGATTGCTCGTCACGCCCAGATAAAGCGTCCCGTTTGGCCGATTGGTCACGATGTAAACCCAGCCGCCGCGCATCTGGCGATGATATCGCCAAGGCCATGCCGCTCAAGCCCGGGCTTGCCGCCCGACAACCTCTCAACCGTCATGGCCGGGCTCCGTCCCGGCCATCCACGCCGAGAGGCTGCGCGAACGCTTCAAGGCGCGCGCAGCGGCGCGGCGTGGATGCCCGCGACAAGCGCGGGCATGACGAAGAGGTCCCCGCTCAAGAGGTAACGTTGGGTGCGCCCAGCGCATCAACGTGCGCTTCGCACCCCCCCAAAATCCCCCACCCGAACCTTGCCACCCTGCCCTCTCCGCTCCCTTTAACAAAGCGAGAGCGCGGTTGGTTCAGGCGGCTTCGTCGCGCCGCGCTCGGGGAGCACGGGAATGGAAACGCAAAAAGCTCTTACGCCCGAGCAACGTGGCGAGCTGCGCGAGGTCGTCGGCGTGTTCGACAATCTCGAC